>NZ_JAHKPN010000043.1 GCF_018860545.1 Winogradskyella psychrotolerans
CTTCTGGGAATATACAAGACTCTGCTTCTTCAACTGTCTGCGTTATGGTATCAGAACAACCAGAATCATTAAATGTTATAGTAGCAGAATACTCACCAGCAAGAAGTACTGAACTTAAAGTTGTTCCACTTCCACTGATTGGGGTACCGTCTAATGACCAAGTTACAGAAACATCAGCATCCGTGAAGTTAGAAGGTACAATACCAATTGTAATTGGAACAGTTGCGTTAGGACATACAATATATTCGTATTGAAGATCAAAATCAGCTAATGGCGAAATGTTAACTTCTAACGCGAATGACGTCGTCTGGTAACAGCCAGTAATAGTATTCTCTGCTCTTACAAATACGGTTTCTCCACTACTAGTATAAGGACTTGTTAATGCTCCTGTACCAGCTTCAGCAGCTTCTAAAGAAGCATGGTAAGAAATTATCATATCATCTTCAATTGTAACTTCATCATTTAAGGATACTAAATCAAATTCAGTTTCACCATCAACAACACCATCTAAATCATCACAAACGACAAGATCTTCTGGCTGATTAATAATAGGTCTTGGGTTAACTATCAACTCTATTTGAGATAATTCTCTACATCCTAAGTATCCGTTTTCTGCTGCAGCCGAATCTTCTATTCTAATGATTAGTGTTTCGCCACTTGAGTTATATGGTGAAGTTACCGGGCTCATCGCTTGGTTAGCATCATCCGTTGTTAAATAATAACTTAATGTAAATCCATCAAGACCAAGTGATGCGGTAAACGCGTCTAAATCAAATGTTTCTATGCCATCTGCTTCTGGCCCATCACATATTTCAATTGTTTGAGGAGCTAATGGCTCTGGATCAGTATACAAGTTTATGATAGCTATCTGAGAAAAGGCTTCAGAACCACACTGGTTATCAATCGCTTTCACTTGGTAATTATTAGATTCTGTAACAACAAGAATTGAAGACGTTTCACCTTCCATTTCATAACCATCTTCATACCAAATAAATTCATCTGCAAATGGTGAGCTTGTCTCTAACGTTATGGAATCAAAACCACAGACGCTAGCTTCAACGACGTTAGGATCATCAGTTTCTGAAAGAATAACTTCGTTACTTACAATCTCAGCTGATATTTCTGCTATAAGAGATCCATCACCAGGATTACCTGCGTTTGTTTGTTCTATACTAATTGTACCTGGTTCATCTCCATAATTAGATACGAGTAATATATATACTTCTCCCTCTAAGGCATTGTCTATGGTAAGAGTTTCTATCGAAGCAGCCGACCAACTACAATCTGCAATATTTCCATATGGATAAAATTCTGGTGCATATGGAATACCTGGACAATCACCTGGAGTTGGACAACCTAAATCTAGATTATCACAAGAATCTTCTACAGAAGCAAAAGGTCCCCAAAGTGCATAATCAACATCTAAACCATTTCCATCATCATCAACTTGAGATATAGTAATTTCAACCAATCCAGGATTACCAATTTGAATAATATTCCAAGTTGGATTTGGCGATGTTGTTAAACATGCAATTGAGCCAGAAGATGGAATACCAAATATACTTGCCGCTTCTAAAGCTCCATCTTGTGAACAGAAATTTTCGGCATTTTCACATATTGTATTTGTTGGTGCAGGTCTAATACAAAGATCAAACGTAGAGGTTTCTAATGTACTACCACCACTAAATATTCTTATAAAATAAGTATTACCAATAGTTAATTCTGGTGTGATACTTGCATCTTCATCTGAACAATATAATTCCGTTAAAGTTCCACAATCTCCTTCATAAACCGCATGGTCTATGTTAGTAGTACCACCAACAATATTAATAATTGAAATCAGTTGCACTTCACTTAACGCTGTAAATTCAAACCAAACATCATCATTGGTTACACCTGTACAAGAAGTGTCTGGAACATTAGAAGGTGTTGCAGCCAATATTGTCCCTGAAGTTACTAAATCACAAGTGCCAAATTCATTGACTACTGCTGTAATAGCTCCTGCACATTCATCATTACTTGGTGGACAAGCTAAAACTTCAAACGTGTTACTACTAATAACACAATTATTATCTTGTTCATTAGTAACAAATATTCTAACTGGCGTTCCGAAATCAAACGGCCCAGCTTGATATGTTTCGGTAGTTGTTGCTTGTACTGTATTTTCATCAAAACTATTTGAGATTTCTAATGACGTAGCATCACCTAAATTTAAAATATCTACTGCAATGTAAAATTGATCGGTATCACAGTCTATTACTGTTGAATACTCTGCTTCTGCTAACGTACAGTTTAATTCTTGTAAGTTGACTGTAAAGTCTAAAGTAACACCATAGTTTTCATTAAAACATGGTTCAGCAGGATCTTGTTCAAAATCAGTCCCTACAATTCGCATTCTATGCTCACCAGCGGTTGCTGTTAATGGAATTATGAATGAGAAGTCATATATGTGAGAATCATCTCCCCAATCTCCACCAGCAGATTCGCCCGTAAAGATTAATTCAGATTCATCAAAAACTAAATCATCATTAAAATCAATCCATATATTAGTATTGTAAGTGTATGCATGTCCATATTCTAGTGACACGGTCGTTTCTAGTCCTTGGAAAATGTTTATTACTGGTGAAGTTTGATTTTCATAAAAGATATCATCACCTAAACTTGTGAATTCAGTAGTTCCTATTGTTATATTATTTACACCTGTACCATCAGTAAAAGGGCCAGGACTAGAAACACAATATCCAGTAAAGAATTCGAACGGTCCATAATAAGAACTTAATTCTCCGGGCGCACAAATAGCTTGCACGTAAAATTCATAATATGTATCTGGTAATAGATCAGATAATATATATGTAGTAGATGCTAAGTCATTTACGATAGTTCCTGTTCCTAAATCAAAATCTGATTCATAGTATTGTATATTCCAAGATTCAGAACTTCCAGTTTCAGTCCAACCTATTTCAGTAGAGGTTAAACTTAAATTAACTGCTGTTAAATCTGATGGTTCGGCACAAGTTGGAATTCCGCGTACTCTAAAATTATCTACAAAAATATCATTGTCTACATCACTATCAATGGTTGTTCCTTCCGATCCTAAAATTGCAAATTGAACAATTTGACCACTATAGGTAGTTAAATCAACGACAGGATGTGTCCCTGTAGGAGGAATTACGGATGTATTGTCATAAGTTAATAATGGAACCCATGTTACTCCGTTGTCAGTGGTGATTAATAATTGTACGGTATCGTCAGATCCTAAAGTTCCAGAATTCACCGTAGAAAGGTATTCCATTATTCCAAAATCAAACTCTACTTGAAAAGGACCACCTGTTAAATCAAATAAAGGAGAAATAATCCAATCACTTTTTGGGTCACTCCATGTACTTCCATATAAATTAATTCTATAGGCTTGTGAACCTAGAAAATCACCAGGTAGCCAAGAACTAGCTCCTAAATCTGTTGGTCCTGTTGTTAAGTCACCACTATCAGCTTCATCCCAACATTCAGGTGCTATAGCAAAGGTAAAATCTTCAAAATTTTCAATATAATCTGGAACAACGATATCACATAATGTCGTAAAAGTAAAAGGACCTGTCCATGCGCTAAGTTCACTTCCACAATTAGCTTGTACGTAATAATCGTAACTTGATAAACCGTCTAAGCCTGTTGCAGTATATGGGTTTGAAATATCACTTTCCGTTGGTGTGCCAGTTGGTTCTGTTCCGTTAGTTACAACTTCAATATTCCATTGTGATACACTACCTACTTGATCCCAACTAAGTTCTGCGGTATTTGCTCCAATTCCAGTAGCTGTTAAAGCACTTGGTGGTATACAACTTGGTGCTTCTGTAATATTTATGGTAAAATCCATTGTTACACCGTAAGTACCATTATAGCAAGGGTTTGGTGTTGCTTGGCCAGAGTCTGCAGTTCCGATTCTCATATTATAAACACCTAAAGGAGCATTAGGCATTAAAAATGAAGCATTAAACACTGTTGGATTGGCTGCTAATGATTCTCCTTGAAAAAAGAGTTCTGTTTCATTGTCATAAACTAAATCATTATTGATATCAATCCACACATTCGTATCATAGGGATATCCTGTGCCAAATGTTATTTGTAAGTTAGCATTTACGGCAGCGGCTAAATCAACTGTAGTGTCTGTAAAATCCTCATAGGTTATATCTCCTCCAGAAGTAAAAGTTTCTGTTCCTAATTGCACCTCAAGAATTCCATCATTATCATTTGAACTTGGTATTGATTCACAAATACCTGTATAAAACGTAAAAGGTCCTACCCATTCGCTTAGGCCATCGTCAGTGCCACAATCTGCTTGATAATACACAAAGTAATTTGTATTCTCAGTTAAACCTGTAAATGATGTTGCAGGTGTACCTGTAATAGCAGCAGAAGCTTCCTCTTCGCCAGCGCCTGGCGTAAAATCGTCTCCACTATTATATTCAACATTCCATGCCGTTTCAGAAAAGCCTGCACTCCAAGTTAAATCAACGTCTGTTGTTGTTAACATGCTAGTTATCATACCTGAAGGGTTAAGACATGTTGGACTTTCAAAAAGTGTTATAACAATATTAGACCAATTGGCATCTGATCCAGCATAATCTTGGTTAGGTGTAATTTCTAAATATCCGTCTGTTGTAGGATCATAACCAGCAGGTAATTCACCTGAAAAAATCAACGTTGTATCGTTAGCGTTATAGTTCCAGCCAGAAGTTGCTATATCTAAAAATACATCTCCCGCTGATGTCGTTATAGTGAGTTGGGCTTCTTGAGAATAAGGGAACCCTTCACCTTCGGACCAGTCAGCTGATACCGAAAACGATGAATATGACCCAGAAGAGGATGCAGGTACGCCTGCTGTATTGGCTGTATCATTGATGTTGATACTTGCATTTCCTCCAGAGGTAACATTTATCGGTCCCACTATAGATGGAAAATCATACTGAGCGCTAGCAGTTAGGAAAAAACCTAGCATGATTAAAAATAGAGTAATTTTTTTCATTATTAATCGGTTTGTTAAAAATTATTTATTTGCTTTATAATTGGTTGATTATAAAGTGGTTTGTTGGTTTCTAAGAAAAATTGTGATGTTTTTCGCGTAGCTGCCGTTGGTTGGACGTTTAGCCTCTGCGAACTCGAATATATAAAAAATGACTATTAACATGTTGTTAACAATACTAAAATAGATTAACTACCGTATTAATCGATAAATGGGTTAGGTATTTTTTATGATGGCCTCAATTCAATAAAAACAGGGAAATGATCGCTATAACCTCCCTTATATTTTTTACCTACAAAGGTCCTAAAAGGTTGACCTTTATATTTACCATCTGATTGAGTAAGAAATTTACTATTAAAAACTTTGGCATCACTAAATGTTAATTTAGAATTACTAGTGTCAAAAAAGTTAGTAGAGAATAAAATTTGATCAAATAATTGCCATTGAAAATTATGACTCGAGCTTCCGTTATCATAAGACCAAACGGTTTTAAATGGATTAAAAAGAAAACTTTCGTCTTCTAGTAATTGTATACTTCTGCTATTTGGGTTGTCGTTAAAGTCTCCCATCACAATAATTTTTGCATCAGGATCATCTTGTCTTAATGATTTAATAATAGTATTAACGACATTTGCAGCTTCTAACCTCTTAAACTCTGTTTCTTTAATGCCTTCTCTTCGTGAAGACCAATGATTAACAATAACATGAATATGTTCGTTATTAAGTTCACCTTTTACTAGTAAGATATCTCTTGTATAATCTTGTTCTCCATTTTCTCTTTCTAAGTAAACTGAAAAAGTTTCAGAGTGGTAAACCTTAAAAATATCGCTCTTATATAGTAAAGCCACATCGATTCCTCTTTCATCTGGGGAGTCATAATGTATATAACTGTAATTTTCATCTTTAAGATGTGAGCTGTTAATTAAGTCGGAAAGGGCTTTTTTATTTTCAATTTCTGCTAAACCAATTATTACTGGTGCTATTTCATTATCTTCATTACCTATTTTGGGAATTACAGTGCCCAATTTCATTAATTTATTATTATAGCGCTTTAATGTCCAGCGTTTTTGAGATGTTGGTAGAAAATCTTGATCATTTGTTGTTGGGTCTTTTTTTATATCAAATAAATTTTCGATATTATAAAAAGCAATGGTGTAAGCGTTAATATTATTATTCATAGGATTAAATATAGGTTTTTAAAATATTAATAGGACTAAACCATTTGCTTAACTTTGTACTTTAATTAATTATGATAGAGAAAAAAGATATAGAATTAGAAAAAGCAGTACTTATAGGTGTTGTTACTCAAAATCAAGATGAAGAAAAATCTAAAGAATATTTAGATGAATTAGAGTTTCTAACCTTTACAGCTGGTGGTGAAGTGGTAAAACGTTTTACCCAAAAAATGGCAATACCTAATCCTAAAACGTTTATTGGGACTGGTAAAATGGAAGATGTAAGGCAATTTGTTGAAGCAAATGATATTGGTACGGTTATTTTTGATGATGAATTATCTCCTGCTCAAGAACGAAATATTAGCAAAATTTTAGAGTGTAAAATACTTGATAGAACGAATCTTATCTTAGATATTTTTGCACAACGCGCACAAACCAGTTATGCGAGAACACAAGTAGAATTAGCACAATGCGAATATTTACTCCCAAGATTAAAAGGGATGTGGACACACCTTGAACGTCAAAAAGGGGGAATTGGAATGCGCGGACCTGGTGAAACAGAGATTGAAACGGATAGACGTATTGTTCGTGATAAAATTGCTCTACTAAAGGCTAAGATTAAAGTTATAGATAAACAACAAGCCGTTCAGCGTGGTAATCGTGGTAAAATGGTACGCGTAGCACTAGTAGGCTATACGAATGTGGGGAAATCTACCTTAATGAATGTGATTAGTAAAAGTGAAGTTTTTGCAGAAAATAAATTGTTTGCGACCTTAGATACTACGGTTAGAAAAGTTGTTATTGGTAACTTGCCTTTTTTAATGAGTGATACGGTTGGATTTATTAGAAAACTGCCAACACAATTGGTGGAATCTTTTAAAAGTACATTAGATGAAGTTCGCGAAGCCGATTTATTACTGCATGTGGTCGATATTTCGCACACTAATTTTGAAGAACATATTGATTCTGTTAATCAGATTTTAGATGAAATTGATAGTAAGGATAAACCTACCATTATGGTATTCAATAAGATTGATGCTTATGAAGCAGAGCCTTTTGATGAAGATAATTTGGTAGATGAACGTACGAAGGCGAATTATAGCATTGAAGAATGGCAAAAGACTTGGATGAATCGTATGGATGGTAATGCTTTATTTATTTCAGCATTAAATAAGGAAAATATGGATGAATTTAGAAAACGTGTCTATAAAGAAGTCCGAGAAATCCATGTTACGCGTTTTCCATACAATCATTTCCTATATCCAGACGTTGAAGATATAGAATAAAAAAAGGTCTTTTATATGAATTCTCCCCAATCGCGCTTTAAAACTTTTATTAAAAAGGGACTAAGTAACAAATGGATAAAATGGTTACTTATTTTAATAGCCGCTATTTTACTATTCCTTTTAGGACTTTATATAAGTATATACTTTGGACTATTTGGAAAAGTGCCAACCACAGAGGATATAAGTTCTATAAAACAAGAACAAGCGACACAGCTTTTAGATAAAGATGAAAAATTAATTGGTAAATATTACATCTATGATCGACAACCAGTGGTGTATGAGGATTTGCCTAAACATCTTATTGAGGCTTTAATCGCTACGGAAGATTCTCGTTTTTATGAGCACGATGGTATAGACAATATCAGTTTAATGCGTGTTTTTGTGAAGAGTTTAATTCTTCGAGATAAATCTGCAGGAGGAGGAAGTACAATAACATTACAGTTGGCTAAAAATCTATATGGCAGAAAAAATTACGCCTTATTCGGTATGCTTATTAATAAATTTAAAGAAGCTATTGTTGCTAAGCGTATTGAATCTGTGTATTCTAAAGAAGATATTTTAACCTTATATCTTAATACGGTTCCGTTTTCTGATAATACGTACGGCATAGAAAGTGCGTCGCGTAAATTCTTCAATAAATCGGTAAATGATATTTCAATTATTGAAGCAGCAACCTTAGTTGGCACATTAAAAGCAAATACCTATTACAATCCAAGAGTACATTTGCAACGAAGTGAAGATAGAAGGAATGTGGTTTTAAACCAGATGGTCAACTATGCGTATTTGTCAAAAGATTCTTTAGCGTATTATGCAAAGCAGCCTTTAGAATTAGAGTATCGTTCATTTAATCATGATTTAGGTGTAGCTCCTTATTTTAGAGCTGAGGTAAAAAAGCAATTAGAATCTATTTTAGATACCTTAAAAACGCCTGAAGGAGATAAATACGATCTATATAAGGATGGTTTAATTGTTCATACAACTTTAGATTTTAAAATGCAGCAGTTAGCAGAAGACGCTATGGAGGAGCATATGAGTAGACTTCAAGCTGATTTTGAAACATCATATGGAAAAAATTCACCATGGGAAACGAATACAAAATTGCTTAAAAGCGCGATTTCTAAATTAAACCAAGTAAAAAGATATAAAAAACAAGGACTAACTGAAAATCAAATTAAAGATTCACTAAGTATTGTTAAACCTACAGACTTGTTTAGCTGGAAAGGAGATACGATTAGAAATATATCGACCATAGATAGCTTAAAACATTATCTCAAATTTTTAAACACAGGCATGTTGTCTGTAGAGCCAACAACAGGAGCTGTAAGAACTTATGTTGGAGGTATTGATTACAGGTATTTTAAATACGATCATATTTCTCAAAGCGAACGCCAAGTCGGATCTACATTTAAACCTTTTGTGTATACTGCAGCTATAAATAATAGTTTAAGTCCTTGTACGTATTTCTCATTAAATAAAGTGACTTATACAGATTATGATGATTGGACACCTGCTAATGCCGGTAGTGATGAGGAAGACCCTTATATCAATTACACTTTAGAAAATGCTTTAAGTAATTCTGTAAATACCATTTCGGTTAAAGTTTTAGAAGAAGTGGGCATTCCAAAAGTTTTAGAGCAAGTTGAAAAGCTAGGGATTTCAAAGAACCTACCCAATGAACCCTCACTAGCCTTGGGAGTTGCAGAAATAAGCGTGAAAGATTTAACAGGTGCTTATGCGAGTTATCTTAATGAAGGTAAAGCTGTAAAGCCATATTATATCACTAAAATAGAAGATAAATTTGGAAATGTTATAGCGACTTTTAAGCCCGAGGTTTCTGAGGAAGAAGCCTATAGTACATATACAAGGCAAGTGCTTTTAGAAATGATGAAATCTACCGTTAATAAAGGTACAGCAACTCGACTACGACATACCTACGGATTAACGAATGACATTGCAAGTAAAACAGGAACGACGCAAGATAATAAAGATGGTTGGTTTGTTGGGTTAACGCCAAACTTAGTCACCATTACTTGGGTTGGTAATGACAATCATGCCATAGGATTTAAGTCTACAGGTATGGGACAAGGTTCTAATTCAGCCTTACCTATATTTGCTAAATTCTACCAGAAATTAAATAAAGACAGTGACTTTAATACTATTACAAAAGGACAATTTGAAACCCCTTCAGAACAAGTATTAAGTGATTTGGATTGTGAGCCTACGAAGCGTGATGGTTTTATTAAACGCCTATTTAAGAAAAAGGACAAGAAGAAAACCTTTAATTAAGGAAAACTAAAGCATAAAAAAACCTGTCTAAATTTTATTCTAGACAGGTTTTCTATTGTAATTAAACTGGTGTTAGAACGCGTAAGTTAAACCAACAGTGTAGTAAGATTGTATTTTGTTATCTACAGAATCAAAAGTTTCAGTAGTATTGCCTAAGGTATTAATAGAGTAGTCTAAAGCTTCTTGCTTGTTGCTACGTAAACCAAAGTCAAAACCAACACCAATCATTTTCCATAATTTGTAACTGAATGAGTTTGTCCAAGTTACATTAGATAAATCTGAGGATTCATAGCTTTGGAATGCTGATAAATTACTTTTGAAATGTATAGCGCCAATTTGTCTTGTATAATCTGCTACAATTTTAGCACCTAGCGAAGATTCAAAAATAGTATCATCATCAGCAAAAACGAAGTTGTAGTTTAATGGGTGGACTACCACGATTAAATTTTCAACTGGAGTCCAAGTAGCACCAACACCAACGTCTAAGTATCCTGGGTCATTAAAGTTGTCTAATACGGTTGTTCTGTATTCGCCTAATGCAGAAATTGCAATTTTTTCAGTTAGTTTATAACCATAAAGCGAAGAGATATTAAAAACATCTGTCGTAGATTCAAAAGAATCACTATCCGTTGCGTCATCTTTATCATCTAACTTTACCCATGCAAAGTTTGTAGTTAAGGCATTTCTCCAGAAATATTTTGCTTCAATTTTATTAGCAAATGCATTAAAAGAAACACCAATGTTACCAGAACTGTTGTTTGGTGTTCCCTGAGAATACCAATCGTTAAATTCAGATAAGCTACCTCCAATAGTACCAAAAGCACCTACTCTCCAACCTGGTAAAGCATCAATTTGTTTTTGTATGGCATCAGCCTCTCCTTGAAATTTGTTCGCTTCTGCTTGTTTTTCAGCTTTCTGAGCTTGTAATTCTTCTTTGGTTTGAGAAAAACCAAAACTAACGGCAAGCACTAAAGATGCTGATAAAAATAATTTTTTGTTAATATTCATAATAAGGTAAATTTTAATTTTTTGTTGTTTTAGGTTACATTAATTAACTTACTCTAGGGTTTGACACGGATAATTAATTGAGGTCACAATTTATATCTGCATCATAAAGTAATATTAAAGGCTTCTTTTACGGTTTAAGGGTGTAAAATTATTTGCTTTTCGTTTATAAAACCAATCCAAAAATAGAATTTAATATAATTTTAAGATTTAACGTTTTTTGTACAAAGGGACAGAAGAGCAGGCCTCACCAAACATTATGGACCTAGTAATGGGTTTTAGTTTTTGAGACAGTAAAACTAAGGCATTAGAAGGCACAGGTTTATGAGAGCAGCCTTTTATAATTACAGGTAAACCTTGGAATTCTGAAACATCTAAGTTAGATATAATTTCAGCATATAAAATAGATTCCAAATCGCTTAGAGAACCAATGATAGCTAATTTAGCATAAGCTTGAAGTTCTATAGAGATCAACATATAAGCCCAATCGGGTACAATAGCGTCTGTGGAACACTGTAAGGCCACATAACAGTCTTGGTATTTTGACCAGTCATGCTCAGCAACAAAAGCTCTAAAATCTTTCTCGCGTAGCACCAAGCCTTCAAGCAACCACTCTTTTATATCAAACAAAACACGTTCACCTTTTGGGTAATAGTCTTCTAAATCTATAACTTTTAGTTTGCTGTTCGCAACTCTATTAATGATTTCTCCTTCCATACAACAAAGATAATTGATTTACTGATAGCCTTCAGCTTGTAGTGTGAACAATTCAGAATACAAATCTTGGTTCTTCATGAGTTCCTCATGGGTTCCAATTTCTAATGCTTTTCCATGTTCTAAGACTAAAATGCGATCTGCTTGGCGGACTGTACTAAATCTGTGCGAAATGATAATACTTGTTTTGCCTTCAGTTAAGCCAATAAAACGACCGAAGACTTCACTTTCTGCTCTAGCATCTAGGGCAGATGTTGGTTCGTCTAAAACCATGACTTCGGCACTTTTCATATACGCTCTAGCTAGGGCGACTTTTTGCCATTGACCACCAGATAATTCTTGTCCATTAGAAAAACGTTTTCCTAATTGCTGATTGTAGCCATTTTTTAATTCTGAAACCACCTCGTTTGCTAAACTTAATTCTGCAGCATTTTCAATTTTTGCTTGGTTCTCTAATTCGTTTATATTTCCGATGGCGATATTTTCTTTTACTGTAAATTCATATCTAAAGAAATCTTGAAAAATGACTCCAAAATATTCTTGATATTCCGCGATATTAAAACGGTTAATATTAATGCCGTCTAATAATATTTCGCCAGAAGTAGGCTCATAGAAACGCAATAATAGTTTAATTAAGGTTGTTTTTCCGGCTCCATTTTGTCCAACAAAAGCTAATTTTTCTCCGGCTTTAAGATTGAAAGTGATACCTTTTAAAATTTCAGTTTCGGAATTTGGATATGAGAAACGAACCTCTTTAAATTCGAATCCTTTTTTAATCTGTTTAGGTAAGGGAATATCCTCTTTAGCTTTTGAAGTGATTGAAATATCAACAAAATCAAAATAATCTTTAAGGTACAACGCGCTTTCAGAAATACGTGTAAATTTAGAAAAGAAATCTTGAAGGTTTTTCATTAGGCGATTGAATGATCCTGATAAAAAAGTTAATTCACCAAGTGTAATCGCTCCAGAAAGCACACGATAAATAATAAAGACATACGCCCCATAATAACTCAAAGATCCTAATACATTAAACAAAAACCCTAAGGCAGATCGTTTAATAGCCAAAGTTTTATTAAGCTGAAAATACTCTTCGGATAGATTTTTAAATCGATCTACTACAAAATCGGTTAACCCAAAAAGTTTGATTTCTTTGGCGGTTTTATCGTTTGCTCCTATAAATCGTAGATAATCTAATTCACGTCGTTCAGATGTCCAGCTTCGTGCTAACGAATATTGTTGTTGACTAAAGCGTACTTCATTGATAAACGAAGGGATAATACTAAGGACTAATAGGATAATGAGATACGGTTCAAAATAAATTAAACCAGCTATAAGCGTAGTAATCGATATGGCGCTTTGTGCTTGTCCTAAAACATTAGACATTAGAGCAACACGACCCGTGGTTTGTGTTCTGGCACGTTCTAGCTTATCATAAAATTCAGAATCCTCTAATAAGCTAATGTTAATTTGATTGGTTTTTCTTATAATGGTTACTGATGTAGCAATATTATATTCGTCGCCAAGCAAACCATCGGTTAAAGAAATGGCTCTACTTATTAAATCCGAAAGTATAATAAGTCCAAACTCAGCAGCAACATACGTCCACAGCGTATAATAGTCTGGATTATCTAATGAAATTTGTAAAATAATTTCATCTATAATGAGTTTACCTATCCATAAAATAATAACAGGAAGCAATGCACCAATTAGTCTACATAATGCAGACAGTAGGAAGAGCCTTTTGTTAACTCTCCAAATTTCTTTAAAAAATCGAGGTATATAAACCAAAGCATCAAATGACGATTTAAGGCTTTTTTTCTTATCGTCTTTTAATGAAGTAGGATTACGTCTTGGCATTTTTTTGGTTTACTTAAAGCATTCCAAGTTCTAACTTGGCTTCTTCACTCATTAATTCTTGAGACCAAGGCGGATCGAAAGTAATTTCTACTTCGGCATCTTTAACCTCATTAATGGATTTTATTTTTTCTTCAACTTCTAATGGTAAAGTTTCTGCTACAGGACAGTTAGGAGTAGTCAAAGTCATTAAGATTTTGACTTCGTAATCTTCGTTTATAAAAACATCATAGATTAATCCTAGTTCATAAATGTCTACAGGAATTTCTGGATCGTAAATGGTTTTAATAACTCTAAGGATTTTCTCCCCTAATACTGCTGTATCTATAGTTGTGTCGCTCATCTGAAAATTTATTTTCTATCCCCATTTAAACGGGAATCTGTTTAGTTCTTAAGTTGTTGTTGTGTCGTTGAATCGAGCCAACCACCATTAAAAGATAAACAACTTAATTCAATTGTGTTTGGTATGCAATGGCATACAGTTTTAATTGTTTTATCATACTTACCAAGCCGTTTGCTCTAGTTGGTGATAAATGTTCTTTTAGACCAATTTTGTCAATGAAATCAGTATTAGCTTCAATAATAGCTGCTGGATGTTGATTAGAAAATGCTCTAATCAATATCGCTATAATACCTTTGGTGATAATAGCATCGCTATCTGCCGTAAAGTTTATTTTATCATCTACCATATTGGCGTGAACCCAAACTTTACTCTGGCAACCTTTGATTATATTATCTTCAGTTTTATATTTTTCATCTATTAAAGGAAGGTCCTTACCTAAGTCTATCATGTATTGGTAGCGTTCTTCCCAATCTTCAAACATGGCGAACTCCTCAATAATTTCATTTTGTACGTCTTCAATGCTCATAGTCTCAATCTTTTCTACAAAATTACAAAATAGCTACTGTTTTACAGTTTTTTCTTTAATGGATAACACTTTATTAACTAAAGCTTCAATATCCTTTGGAGGATTGCCATGATCAAACGTAGGAGTCATATATTCCATATCTCCTATTTGTATAGCTAATGTAGCATGAGGAGCTCCGTCGTATTGGTGTTTTTTAGAAGGAGGTTTTAATTCCTGAAGTGATTTTAAGTCAACAGTTTCTATTAGGCCTTTAAGTTCTTCCCATTGAGTAGCGTCAATGCTATGTTTTTCTATATGTTGAAGTCCTTGATCTTTTGAAATAGAAATACCCTGGTTTGAAATTAATATAAAGTCAAATGCGCCTCTTGTTAATGTTTGATATTTAACAGCCGTTTTATAGGTATCGTTATCGCTTGAAGCAGTACTTTTTTTAGAGACAGCTATAGTGCTAGTTGCTTTAAAAAGAATAGTATCATTTTCTGAAAATGAAATATTTGTATCGTTTATTGAAAACGAGTCTATCGCGTTTAAAGCTTTTAGGAATTGACGCTCAATTACTATGATATCTTTCTGACACATTTTTTTTGAAGTCGCAATATTTTCAAGTGTTATACTATTATTTTCTAAGGAATAACTCCCAAAGAGACTATTACAACCTGCAAATCCAGTAACTTTATTTGAGGTCTCGTCAAAAGAAATGACGAGTTTATAAAGTGAAACATCAGTATCCTCAAGCTGCGTGATATAATAGGTTCCTGAAAGTGTGTCTTGCATGTTTTTACTGTTTTCTACCACTTTTTTAGACGAGTCACATGAGTTAATCGTTAGTAAAAGGGTAAATAGGCTAATTAGAAATTTCATCTTTTAAAGTTTTATACCGAATAAGATACATTTTTAATGCCAAAGTTTAGGATAACATCATTACAGCTTTTTTAAGAGCCGTAATAAACGTGTCAATTTCTTCTTTGGTATTATAAAACATGAATGACGCTCTTACAGTTCCAGGAATTTTATAGAAATCCATAATCGGCTGCGCACAATGATGACCTGTACGTACTGCAATGCCCATTTTATCTAAAATAGTTCCGATATCATAAGGATGAATAGTGCCTACATTGAATGAAATGACTGAGGTTTTTTCTTTAGCCGTTCCGTAGATTTTTAAACCTTCAATTTTTTGTAATTGTTCGGTTCCGTATTCTAAAAGTTCATGTTCGTATTGGGCAATGTTATCAAAACCAATAGAATTCATGTAATCAATGGCAGCGCCAAAGGCAATACCACCACAAATGTTTGGTGTACCCGCTTCAAATTTATGAGGTAAGGCTGCGTAGGTCGTTTTTTCAAAAGATACTTCTGCAATCATCTCTCCACCTCCTTGGTAAGGCGGTAATTTGTTGAGCCAATCTTCTTTTCCGTAAAGCATACCCACACCTGTTGGTCCACATAACTTATGAGCAGAACAGACATAAAAGTCAACATCTAAGGCTTGAACATCTGGTTTTATATGCGGACAAGATTGTGCTCCATCAACTAAAACAGCGGCACCAACCTTGTGAGCTTCGTCTATAATGTATTCAATAGGGTTTATAGTTCCTAAGGCGTTTGAAATATGATTAACAAACACCAGTTTTGTATGGTCATTTAAAAGCGCATCGAAATCAGACAGGATTAATTCGCCATTTTCGTTCATGGGAATAACCTTCAAGATAGCTCCTGTACGTTCGCAAAGCATTTGCCAAGGCACAATATTACTGTGATGCTCTAAAGCTGATACGATAATTTCATCGCCTTTTTGTAATAACGACGAAAAACCATTAGCTACTAAGTTAATACTATGCGTTGTGCCAGCGGTATAAATTATTTCGTGAGGATGTTTGGCGTTAAAATGCTTCTGAATTTTAATACGTGCTTGTTCGTAGGCATCAGTTGCTTCTTGACTTAAACTATGCACACCTCTGTGGATATTGGCATTGTAATTTGTATAATAATCTACAATAACATCAATAACCTGTTGTGGTGTTTGTGAAGTTGCAGCATTATCAAAATAGATGAGTGGTTTCCCGTTGACTTTACGTTGAAGTATGGGAAAGTCTTTTCTTATGTTTTGTACGTCTAACATTGGCTTAATTGCTAAAGACAAAGATACAACGCAATGTTCTTAAAGAAAAACTAATAGATAGGCATTAAAGTAAATAACACACATTTTATTAGGATACATTTATATAAAATGTATATTTGTAATATGTATAGTAAAGAATTGACAAAAGGAACCTTACAACCCATCATTTTAACGCTTATTAATAATAAGGGAAGAATGTATGGTTACGAGATTACACAAGAAGTAAAAAAGATGACTTCAGGGAAAATAGATATTTCGGAAGGTGCATTATATCCCATTTTACACAAGCTTGAAGCGAAAAAGGTTTTAGAAACTGAAAAGGTGTTTATAGGAAAGCGTGTTCGGAAATATTATAAAGTAACGAAGGAAGGGAAGAAAATGGTAGAGACTGTTACTGAAGAAATCAATGATTTTATTGAGACCTTAAGTTTAATTTTTAATCCAAAACCGATATAATCATGGAGTTAACAGAAAAGCATATTACGTTTATAGATAACAGTTTATCCTTGTATGGTGTTGAGAGTAAAGATTTAAAAGAAGATTTGTTGGATCATATCTGTACATATATTGAAAACCAAGATTCTGATGATTTTAATATGTTATATCAACAGGCTTTACAAAAATTTGGTGGTTATGCTAATTTTCAGAATCTACAATTAGAAACTAATCATCAAAAATTAGCGAAGGAAATCATTACTGTAAATAAGTTAAAATTCTCTGCTGGTTTTTTAGTTATTGTATTATTGGTGATTAGCTTAGTTTTTCAAATGATGCAGTGGCCTTATGCTAACGCATATTTACTTGGTGCAATTTTAGTTTCGGTAGTTGTTATACTTCCTGCGCATATGTATGCGCATTATAAAAAATCGATTCACAAATATTCTTAAAATCATTTATCATGCAAAAATCATTTTACATCCTTGGGTTTATTACTTTTTTTATTCTTGGAATTGGTGCTATGTTCGAGTTTTTAACGTGGCCATATAGAGGAATCATTGTTTTTATTGGCTTTCTGTTCCTTAATTTTGGACTGATTCCAACTTATTTTTATCAAAAATATAAGCAATGTTCAATTTAAGAAACACGTGCTTATTGATTGGTGTGTTTGTTTTTTTAAGTTCAAAAGCACAAACAAATGCAAATCAAAAAATTGATGAATTGTTAGCAACATATGTTTCTAATGATGCGCCAGGATTGAGCGTAAAGGTGATTAATCAAGGTCAATCTATCTATTCTAAAGGCTTCGGGCTTTCTAGTTTAGATTATAACATTAAGAATTCTGATTCTACCGTTTTTAGTTTAGCATCCATTGCAAAACAATTTACTGCTTCGGCTATTTGGGCTTTGGCAGATGATGGTAAAATCAGTTTAGATGACGATATTAGACTGTATTTGCCAGAATTTCCAGATTATGAAGACGTTATAAAAATTAAACATCTATTAAACCATACGAGTGGAATAAGAAATTATCACACACTAATGTATTTGGCAGGGTTTGATTATGATACGCAATATTACGATAACAACACGGTTTTAGATCTGGCTATTAAACAGAAACATTTAAACCACTTAGTTGGCGAAAAAGTGAGCTATTCTAATACCAATTATAACTTATTGGCTATGATTATTGAGCGTATTTCCGGGCAAAACCTTGACGAGTATTTGAAACTCAATATTTTGAATCCTTTAAAAATGAATTCAACGTTTGTAAGAGTTGCACATGGAAAACCGATTAAAAACAAATCGGTTGGTTATCAAAAACATAAGGACGGATTTAGGTTTTCTATAAGTAATCAGTTAAGTTATGGAGCAGGAAGCATGGGGTCTTCAGTAAATGATATGGAAATTTGGATGCAAATGCTTAATGGACAGGTGCCAGAATTTAAATCACTAACGGAATTTTTAAAAACAACTGAAACTCTAATTTCAGGAAAGAAGGCGAAATATGCACGTGGATTAATGTTAGATTATTATAAAGGTTTCGAAACTTTAAATCACAGCGGGTTTGGTTTTGGTGGACGTTCTCA
>NZ_JAHKPN010000040.1 GCF_018860545.1 Winogradskyella psychrotolerans
AACAAAGAACTGAGATAAAATCCAAATTAAATTTGATTTAAATTTTGCGTGTAAATATTCCGTTGCATTGTTGAAGTGGAACAAATCTCCTTTGTTGATTTGTTTCCAATCTAACAAGCAATACATATAATCATTATCACATTTTTAAAAATTAATATTTCTTGACGGAAACGTAATTCGGGTCATACGGTACTCCTGAGTTAACAATCGCAAAAGCTTGGTGAATTAGCTTGTTGCTCACTGCGATAAGTGCTAGTTTACTACTCTTACCTTTATTTACGATACGCTCGTGCAGTCTTTTACAGGGCTCATTGTACCTATATGCATTCAATGAACACATAAACATTAAGTTTCGGAGTTTTCTATTTCCCATTTTACTAATCTTGCTTCGTCCTCTTACACTGCTGCCTGAGCGCTTTATTGTAGGTGTTGTACCAAGATAACTGCAAACCTGTGAGGCATTCTCAAATTTCTCAAAGCCATGTGTCAATACAATTAAAAAAACTGCTGTTTTATCACCTATACCTGGTATACTCTTCAACAATGTAAGCTCTTTCTGCCAAGATTTTTTCACCAAAAATAATAGTTGCTTTTCAATACTCTCTAGCTCTCTTGATATATGCTTGAGATCTTTTTTAAGCGATTTCAGCACAAAACTTGATGGCTTGCCCATAACTTCCTCACCATGGATCTTGTTCTTGGTGCTGGTTTTTCTTTTAGTATAATTGGTTTTAAGGCTCAATAGCTGACGGCATTCTACCTGAATATTGTTCATAGCATTGTACAAAGGGACATCGTTATGAAGCCCATAATCACAGATAGACTTAGCATCGCTCTTATCTGTTTTCACCCTAGCGAGTTTCATCTCAATAAAACGCTTAACTGAAAGTGGGTTTACAACCGATACAGTCACGTCATTTTTGCAAAGAAACTGTGAGAGTCTAAAATGATAGTGACCCGTAGCCTCCATAACCAATAAACTCATAGAGGGTAATAACTTTAAAAAGGCTTTAAATCCTTTTGGTGTGTTTTCAAATTGGTTGTGACCGCTTTTGCTGCCATAAACATCAAACACATCTTTACTAATGTCAACTCCGAAAGTTTCTTTATATTTATTCATAATTAATGATTTATGAAAGAATAATCATCAATGTCACAACATCTTAAAAACGAGGTCTAGGCCTCACAGAACTGAACGTGCTATAGATGAAAGAGAGAGGGGGTTAACTTTGTTGACGAGGTTTTATCCTCAACATGTATCATAACCTTTATCCTCTCTCATATTCTTTCTGATTAAAAAGAAAATTTAATCATTTTATTAGAAATCAAACTTAAGA
>NZ_JAHKPN010000009.1 GCF_018860545.1 Winogradskyella psychrotolerans
GTTCATAATTGTTTACAACTGGTTATATAAAAACAAATATAGGCGATTATATATTATAATTTCGGGATAACAAAACTTCTGTATTGCTTTTTGTCGATTTTGTTATTGCATTTATCGCAGTATCTAAAGGACTGCTAATCTGCATTAAATCTCTATGGGCAACGTGTGTATAGATCATTGTTGTCTCTGGCTTTGCATGTCCCAATAACAATTGTATATGCCTTAAATCCACACCATTTTCCATTAAATGTGTCGCGTAACTGTGTCGTAAAACATGCGGTGTCACTTGCTTTGTTATATTAGCACTATAACAACTTTTCTTTAAAAACTGGCGCACACTCGTTGCAGAATATGGTCCTTCATTGCGTCCTTCAATTAAAAATACTTTGGGTTTATAGGTGTTTAAATAATTTAAAATTAACGGTTTTAAAACGGCACTCATTACTACATTTCTATCTTTTCGACCTTTACCTTGATGTACACTTAACATATTTCTTTCAAAATCTAAAGCATTTATTTTTAAATGTAACAACTCTCCAATTCTAAGCCCACATGAATATAACAAACCAATAATCGCTCTGTGCTTTAGGTTTTTAGTAACTTGAATAAGATTAATAATCTCGCCCTTGGACAAGACTACAGGTAACTTCTGGCTCTTCTTAGGTCGACTTAAATCTTCCGCAACCAATTCGGGTAAATCACAATAAGAAATATAATATTTTAATGCACTTACACATTGGCGATGACTACTGATACTAAAATGTTCACCAGCTAAAACAATTTCAAAAAAATGATCAATATCCTTTTTCTGTAGAGTTGAAATGTCCTTTGGCTTATAGTAGTACAAAAAGCGTAATACAAAGTAACCATACGTTTTTATAGTACTAGCACTTAAGCGCTTACCTTTTAGAAACCCAGTATAACCTTTTAAAGATTCCTTAAAATCTAAGGGTAAGGCAGCATACATTTCTGCCATACTAAGTTTTGGCTTTATTTTTTTTAAAGGTTGATAAAGTTGTGGTTTTGGTTGTTTAAATGCACTATAGTCTACGAAATAACCATGACTTCTAAAAAATTTGAATAAAATATGTACCTCAGTTTTAGAATAGCGCTTATAAAACGTTTTGTGCGTTTGCGACCAACGTACTCCTTCAATTTGCTTAACTAAAGTCTTGGTAGAATCTAAATAATTAAAACCTATAGCAATCTGTTCAACATCCTTGTGCTTTAACTTACTTAGTGTAATCGTCATAACGTAAATGGGTTACATGGTGATAGTTATGCATGTAAATTACGCTAAAAACACGACAAATTTTGATGTTATAAAAAGAAACTACAAATTGTAGCTATATTTAAAATAAAAAAAGAGGGCAGAAGCCCTCTAAATTATAATTATAAATTCAAGTGTTTATTCGCCACTTTCTTCCATAGTATGATACACGTTTTGTACATCATCATCTTCTTCTAATTTCTCTAAAAGCTTCTCAACATCTTCGGCTTGTTCTGGTGTTACTTTTTTAGTGACTTGCGGAATGCGTTCAAATCCAGAAGAAATAATCTCAATATTATTTTCTTCTAAATAGGCTTGAATACTTCCAAAACTTTCAAACGGTGCATAGACCATAACACTCGTATGTTCAACTCCGTTTTCATCTTCATCGGTGTCTTCAAAAATCTCGTCCACACCAGAATCAATGAGTTCTAATTCTAATTCTTCTAAATCTAAATCATCACCTTTTATTTTAAAATTACAAGTGTGATCAAACATAAAAACAACGGAACCCGATGTGCCTAAACTTCCATCCGTTTTATTAAAATAAGAACGTACATTAGCAACCGTACGTGTATTATTATCTGTGGCCGTTTCAATTAGTACCGCAATCCCGTGTTGCGCGTAACCTTCAAATAGAACTTCTTTATAATCACCTTGACTCTTATCTGAAGCACGTTTTATGGCGCGTTCTACATTATCCTTAGGCATATTTACAGCCTTCGCATTCTGAATAACAGCTCTTAATCTCGAATTACTATCAGGATCTGGACCACCTTCTTTTACTGCCATTACAATATCTTTACCAATACGTGTAAAGGCTTTGCTCATAGCTGACCAACGTTTCATTTTCCTTGCTTTTCTAAATTCGAAAGCTCTTCCCATAGTAAAAAAAGTTATAAATTAGTATGTATTTAAAATGCCTATAATTAAGCAAAAGCAAATTTAAGAAAATATTGAAATTGCCGAAGTAAGATTCAAGCAAATTATAATATAATCTCAATAATAGAATAGAGAAATAGTAAAGTTTTTGAATTTCAAAAGGCTTAAATAGAGCTTGAAACTTTCTAGGTCACACTTTACTATTTTTACTCTTCCACTTCCACAATAGCTTCAATAGCCTCTGCTAATTTAAAGTCCTTAAGTGTTACGCCTTCTGCATCATGCGTAGACAACGTTATTTTGAGCACATTGTAAACGTTACTCCAATTGGGATGGTGATTCTGTGCTTCACACTCAAATGCAATTCGGCTCATAGCACTAAAACAATCTTTAAAATTATCGAATTCAAATTCAGAATGAATAGCATTCTCATAATAATCCCAATCTGGAAATTGTAATAACTTTTTTTCTATAGTGGCATCGTCTAGTTTCATAATATGATTTTATTTTGTTTAAAATTAGCACTAATTTTATTTAAAGCATGGCAAGAAGCCTTGTTTATTTTTCAAGTTCCTCCAAAATTTCTTGACTTGTAATCTGAAGGTGTTTAGGGAGTTTATTAAACTTTGGAAGTACCGCCAAATACCGATCTTCATTCGTCGTAAATACTTGTTTAAATACTATTTTTTTGTCCGTAATTAACGCTACTACATCTTTTATAAATTCATCATGATGCACTAAATCCGTACTTCCTAAGTGAAAAACACCGTGTTTATTTCTATTAATAATATAATGAATTTGTTGTGTTAGTTTTTTATCTAACATGACATTCATTATTAAATTGGGAAAAACTTCAACGGCATTAGTTTCCAAAATGGACGCTTTCATTTCAGAAATTCGTGGTGAACTTGCGCCAAAAACCATGGGAAGTCTAATAATAGCAACCTGTTTTTTTGCCAGGCGTAAAAGTGAATTTTCAATTTTTATCTTAAAATGACCATACACACTATGGCTTAGGGTTTTATCTAACTCGTAACTCGGAAATTTGCTATAAGCATCAAAAACATTGGCAGACGATAGAAATATAATTTTACAATTAGTCGCTACGACATATTCCAAAATGTGTTGATGTGCAATAAATTGCGCGTTAAAATCGCCTCGTAATGCGGAAATTATAATAGTCGGTTTGCAAGCCTCTAAGATCTCGTAAACATCATCTTCTTCTACGTTATAATGAAAAAATTGATGATTGTTGTCATAGTCTTTTCGTGGAGTTCTATAGGTTCCAAATGTTCTAAAATATGGTCCTAATTCCTTATAAATAGCATTACCAATATACCCACTGGCTCCAAGTATAAGAATGCGATGTTTCTGCGATTCGACGTTCTCAATCTTCTTCATTAATCAATCCCCATTCAAAAAATTACCCTTTATAGAAAGGAGGTTTTACAACCGTAGCAGGAATCGCTTTTTTTCGCACCTGAATATAAATGTTACTATCCACTTTAGAAAATACTTTTGGCACATAACCCATACCAATGCCATATCCTAAACTCGGACTCATAGTGCCAGAAGTCACATTACCAATCGTTTTTCCGCTACTGTCTACAATATCATAACCGTGACGAGGAATACCACGTTCTTCTAATTTAAAAGCGACTAATTTGCGTTCTGGTGTATGCTCCTTTTCTACTTTTAAGGCGTCACTATTGGTAAAGTCTTTGTTAAATTTACAAACCCAACCCAATCCGGCTTCAATAGGAGACGTGGTGTCGTCAATATCATTGCCGTATAAACAATACCCCATTTCTAAACGCAACGTATCTCTTGCCGCTAAACCAATGGGCTTAATTCCAAAATCTGCTCCAGCTTCAAACACTTTATCCCAAACTTGTTTAACTTCAGAATTTTTACAGTAAATCTCAAATCCACCACTTCCTGTATAACCTGTAGCCGAAATAATAACATTCTCAATACCTGCAAAATCACCAATCACAAAATTGTAGAATTTAATCTCGGATAAATCATGACTTGTTAATGATTGCATCGCTTCAACAGCTTTTGGTCCTTGAATGGCTAATAAAGAATAGGCTTCACTTAAATCGCGCATTTCAGCACCAACATCGTTTTTAGACGAAATCCAGTTCCAATCCTTTTCAATATTACTAGCATTAACCACTAGTAAATACGTTTCTTCTTTTAATTTGTAAATAATTAAATCATCTACAACACCGCCATCATCATTTGGTAAACAACTGTACTGTGCTTTTCCGACGTCAAGTTTAGCAGCATCGTTACTCGATACTTTTTGAATAAGTTCAAAAGCATGTGGACCTTCTATTAAAAATTCTCCCATATGAGACACATCAAAAACACCAACTGCATTTCTAACCGTTTCATGTTCTGCGTTTACACCTTCATATTGAACTGGCATATTATAACCAGCAAAAGGAACCATTTTTGCACCAAGTGCTTCGTGAGTAGAGGATAATGCAGTGTCTTTCATTATAATGTGATTTTTTTGAATTTTAGATGCGTAAAATTACATAATTTTTACAATTAACATCATAAATATATGCTAATGAAATTTTGATTTAAGAGGTCTGATGCATAGGAAAAATTGAATTTTTGAATGACATTAAAAAGCTGCGTTTTCAAATGGGTTAATTCTTTATGGAATAACAATAATGTCTCTTGAAACAAAACGAGATCTTAGTAGATATTAATTCAAAATCAATTTGTATCATGGAAAATTTACGTCAAGACCTCATTAAAATCAATCAACAATGTATAATAGATTGTAGAGTTTGTTTAATAAAGATGGCAGGAATAGAGAGCAAGAATGATTGTCCAAAATGTTGTATTCAATGTGCGGATGCCTGCGAAGCGCTCATTAAAATGATAACGTCAGATAGTGCCTATGTAAAGCAATATGCATTATTATGTGCAGAAATTTGTGAGTATTGTGCAGATCATTGTGAAGAACATAACCACGAACACTGTTTAGAATGTGCTAAATCGTGCAGAGCATGTGCTGAAGCTTGTAGAAAAATTGCATAATAATAGAATCAAAAATTGAAATTAAAAAATGGCCATACTAGGAAATATAATTAAAGGAGTTATTGAATTAAAAGATACGTTTACATCTGAAATCATTCATAACGATGCACAAGAAAAAGTTTTAAAAGAATTACTTGAGACCGCAAAGAATACGCAGTTTGGGAAGTTTTATGATTTTGAAGGTATTCTTGAAACGTCTCATCCTCAGAAAAGCTTTGCTCAATCTGTACCGTATTTTGATTACAATCAAATTAATGAGACATGGTGGCATAAGTATCATGGAGGAGAAAGTGATGTGACTTGGCCAGGAAAACCATCATATTTCGCCTTAAGCTCAGGAACAACAGGTAAAACGAGTAAGCGCATTCCTGTAACTGATGATATGCTCGATGCTATAAAAAGTGCCGGCATTAAACAGGTATTTGCCTTAAAGAATTTTGACCTTCCTGCTGATTTTTTTGAAAAAGAAATTATGATGCTCGGTAGTTCTACAGATCTGGAAGAAAATAATAATCACCTAGAAGGTGAAATAAGTGGTATAAGTGCTAGTAATATTCCGTCGTGGTTTAGAGGCTATTACAAGCCAGGTGAAGACATATCTCAAATTGAAGATTGGGACGAACGTGTGCAGAGGATTGCAGAACGTGCTAAAGATTGGGATATTGGAGCGTTGAGCGGTATTCCGTCTTGGATAGAGTTGATGCTTCAAAAAGTGATAGATTATCATAAGTTAAATAATATCCATGACATTTGGCCAAACTTACAAGTCTATACCTCCGGAGGTGTGGCATTCGCACCATATAAAAAAAGTTTTAATGCTTTATTAGGAAAGCCAATCACGGTTATTGATACTTATTTGGCGTCCGAGGGTTATATCGCTACACAAGTGCGACCTGAAACTGATGCTATGCAATTGAATACAGATAATGGCATTTATTTTGAATTTGTGCCTTTTAAACCTGAATATATTAATGAAGATGGTTCTTTAAAAAATGAAGCTCTCGCGTTAACTTTAGATGACGTAGAACTAGAGCAAGATTATGTTTTAATAATTAGTACGGTTAGTGGGGCTTGGCGCTATCTAATTGGAGATACTATAGAATTCACAAACATTGAGCGTGCTGAAATTAAGATTACAGGCCGAACAAAATTCTTTTTAAATACTGTTGGCTCTCAATTGTCCGTTAATAAAATGGATACGGCTTTACGAGAATTGGAATCACAATTTAACACCACCATTCCTGAATATACTATTTGCGCAAAACGAGGAGATGACGATGAATTTTATCATTATTGGTACTTAGGATCAGACTTAGAAAACGCCGATGAAGATAAAGTAGCAGAAGTTTTAGATACAGCTCTAAAAACCGCTAACAAGAATTATAAAGTGGCTCGAAGTAAAGCTCTAAAAGGTGTAAAAGTAAAAGTGATTGCTCCAGAACGTTTTCACGATTGGAACGAACGAAATAAAAAGAAAGGCGGCCAAGTAAAAATGGAACGCGTCATGGGTGAAGACAAATTTGCAGATTGGGAAGCGTTTATTAATGAATCGTAAATTGATTTATAAGAAATTGAATGGTTACACTATAGAATGATCCCCTTAAGGAAACTTTAGGGGTATTTTCATACCATTATAGAAATAACATTGTTCCCATTAATTTGAATATAAACAAAATGTATTTTGATTTTAAAACTACCAAGAGAAGCTTTTTAATAGCGTAAAATATACCAGAGTATGCATATATGTTTTAAATTCAATTTTAGTTTTTCTCACAACTCACAACTCACAACTCACAACTCTTAGCTCATAACTCTAATTAGCATCCCGTTCCTCAACCAAATGCATTATTTCCTCTGGAGATAAATAATATTTTTTAATGCGGTTTTTATAACTTTGCGTTATATCGGCATGATTTAAAATAAAATCTTTAGTCTTTAAAATATAATCTTCCATGCCATGAGTAACAGCAAAAGAATCCGCTGCTCGTTCAGCTTCTATAATATGGTTTTGAGACAACAAATATTTTAATCCAAACCATATTAAATTCAACTTATTACGGTCTTGATAATCCATTACATGCCCTAATTCATGACCAATCCAACCAATAAAAATATCATTAGGAATATGTCGCGTTAAAAATTCTTGGTCAGCAATCTTAAATTTTTCGCTAATTAAAATAACGTAGTTTCTATGTTTTCTACTTTTAAAAAAACTTCCAAATGTTGGACGCGCTTGCATCGTAGATTTTTTGATATTCTTCTTAAACCGGAATTCGATATTAATAGTCTTAAGTTCCGGATAATAGTCTAAAGCAGTTTCAACGTTTTCTCTTATGTCTTCAGGAATAATGTGCTGTGCACTCATATTTAGATGTAGTATTATTAAGGTTAAGCCTATGAATGTTTTCATAATATTGAAATTTACATTTTACACCTAAAACCACTTAGAGGGTTTCCTAAAATTGTTAACTCATTTACACCTTGCTTTATTATTATAAATATAACTACAAACGATAGCAATCAATAACTACGATATGTAGTATTTTTGCATTTCATAAATATAAGGAGGAAACTATTTGTCTTTTCAACGTACCCAAGAAAAATTAAAAATATTGGCAGATGCCGCAAAGTATGATGTATCATGTTCATCTAGCGGAAGTCAACGCGCTAACACTAATAAAGGCATTGGAGATGCTTCAGGTATGGGCATTTGCCATTCGTATACTGAAGATGGTCGCTGTGTGTCTTTACTCAAAATTCTACTTACCAATCATTGCATTTTTGATTGCGCTTATTGCGTTACCCGAAAAAGTAATGATATCAAACGTGCCGCGTTTAAAGTACAAGAAGTGGTGGATTTAACCATTAATTTCTATCGCAGAAATTATATTGAAGGGCTTTTTCTGAGTTCTGGTATTTTTAAAAGTGCCGATTTTACCATGGAACGTTTAGTCGCTGTCGCTAAGAAATTACGAAAGGAAGAAAACTTTAACGGCTATATTCATTTAAAATCCATTCCAGGTGCTTCAGATGAATTGATGCGTGAAGCCGGACTCTACGCAGATCGATTAAGTGTTAATATTGAAATTCCAACGGAAGCCGGACTTAAAAAACTAGCTCCAGATAAAAAGCGAGAAGATTTTATAAAACCTATGATTAAGGTAAAAAATGAAATTATTCAATATAAAGCTGAAAAGAAAATTATCAAAAGCACACCCAAATTTGCACCTGCAGGTCAGAGTACACAGATGATTATTGGGGCGAGTGGTGAGAATGATTTTCAAATTATGCAGACCTCAAATCATTTTTACAAAAGCTATAATTTAAAGCGCGTGTATTATTCGGGTTACGTCCCTATAAGTTATGATAACCGTTTGCCACAAATAGGAAGTGCAGTGCCAATGCTGCGTGAAAACCGGTTGTATCAAACGGATTGGCTAATGCGTTTTTACGGTTTTGATGTGAGTGAGATTTTAAACGAGCAGCACCAACATTTGGACTTAGATATTGACCCTAAACTAGGTTGGGCGCTTAGAAATTTGCATGAATTTCCTGTAGATGTAAATACTGCAGACCAACGTATGCTCTCTAGAATTCCGGGTTTAGGCATGAAATCGGTTTATAAAATTATTAATGCCAGACGCTTTAGACGGTTGAATTGGGAGCATCTCAAAAAAATTGGGGTCGCTTTAAATAGAGCGCAATATTTTATGGTCTGTGAAAGCAATCAATTTGAAAAACGCGATTTAACACCCGAAAAAATCAAAGGCTTAATCCTGCAAAATTCAACAAGCAAATATCAAAAAACATTGAGTAATCAACTAAGTTTATTTGGATAGATGACTGCTAAAAACTTGATATATGACGGTACGTTTGATGGATTCTTATCCGTTGTTTTTTATGTGTTTGAGCACAAATTGAAAACGGTTACCATTCAAAATGAATCTACAGTTCAGCAAGGGTTGTTTTCTGTAAACGAAACCATTCCTGTTGATGAAACAAAAGCGAATCGTGTTTGGAACGGTATAAAATCTAAATGCTCTACACAAAGTCGGTATCAATTATATTATGCGTTTTTAAGTGAACAAATAGGAGTAGAGGATTTACTTTTAGATTATATTCAATATGTATTTTCGCAAAGCAAAAAAGTAGATAAAGATTATTCGCATCCGTCTATTTTAAAAATAGCCCAAATCGCAAAATATGTAGGACGTGAAAAACATCGTATGGAAGCTTTTGTGCGCTTCAAATTGACTCAAGATGACATCTATTTCGCGAATATTGAACCTGACTTTAACGTTTTACCCTTAATTGAAAAGCATTTTAAAAACCGTTATGCCGATCAAAAGTGGGTGATTTATGATATAAAGCGTAATTATGGATTATTTTATGACTTAGAAAAAGTAGAACTTATAAATATGGATTTTCCTGAGAATTTCAACTTTACTAAAACCGACGACGCGTTTTTTGCTTCACAAGAATTTGAATTTCAAAAATTATGGCAAGATTATTTTAAGGCGACCAATATTGAATCAAGAAAAAACATGAAACTTCATATTAGACATATTCCCAAACGCTATTGGAAATATTTAAGTGAGAAGCAACCTAATTAACTTTTAGTCGCTCCACGTATGCCTTGGCCCAATCTTCAATCCGCGGTCCAAAACATTCTAAAATAGCATCTACACCAATTACGCTGCCTTTAGCCAAACGGCCCAGAACAGCAATAGGCACATCAATTTTATCGTCTGGAGTTATGACATAACCATCAGCAGTGGTCTCAATACCAAGTTTTGAATGAATAGGTTGTATTAAATCATTTTGAAGTAGATTTTTAATAAGTGGTGATGTAACTTCAAGCAGTTTTGGAGCATCTAAAACACTATTTATCATCGTAGAACAGGTTATAGATTCTTTGTTGGCATTTGTGAAGTTCCAACCTTCATCGGTTAATCCTATGTCTGGATCATTAACAAAGTCTAACGTTAAAACATCAGCATCAACTAAGGCTAAAACTTGCTGCATACTTTCAATTGGTGGTCCATAAGAATAGCGTTTACTGCGTTCGTCTAAAGCTATAACCTGTTCAATGATAGCATCATCTACTTTAGCGTGTGAAAAGGCTTTATATAACGTGGGTTGGCAATGACGCCAAACTTGACCTATGCAAAAATCTAAAGACACTGGAATGGTGCCTAAAGCCATCTCAATATAATCTTTGATCAGCTTATAAGTAGAAATTGTTTGATCTTGAATTAAATCATGGGTATAATTTTCATCCTCTAGCCAATTAAGAATAACCTTATGTAGTTCATCTTTATTTAAAACGTTTGAAACCGCTTTCGTTTTTAAATCTTTAAACACGCGTGATGCAATCCTCGCAATAGCATGCGTTAAGAAATCAATAGAATCAGTTTTTGTAGTGTGTTGAGCACCATTTTCAATTTCAGATTTAAACCACTCTAATTCTTCGGAAGTAGGTTGGTACCAGTGGTCAATTCTGGCATTTAGTGGCTTTGGAACCAACGGTAAACCATCTAAAGAAAAAGGAACAAGTTTTAAATGTTGTTCTTTTACTTTATAATAAATGGTTTCAAAAGTTTCTGGGTTGATGACCTTAAAATTTCCAAAATCAGTAATGGTGAGATACCGCATAACGTCAATCATAGCGAGTCCAAATCCTCTAATTCCAATGTTAATGGCTTGTTGATTTTTTATTTCTTTGAGTTGATCAATTGGGTAGGCAGTATTAAAAAGTGAGATAGACGTATTTGAAGCCCCGTGTGACTGCCATGTTTTTAATTGTTCCGAAGACTCAGTCGGCTGATGCCCTATAGTAAGAAGCACATCATCACAGGTCCATTGGTTGTCTTTACTAATAATTTCTATAGAGTCATTCTTTAAATTAAGAGCCGTAATTGTTGACTGGTAGAACTTAAAAGACGTTAAAACTTGCAAAGCCTCTTCTATAGATTTATAACGTTGGTAAAGGTAATCTCCAACTTTACGTCGCGGAGGGAAAGTATCGGCTTCAGTTATAGTTTGTGAAAAATTACACCATTCGTGATAGGACGGAAACGCTTCAATAGTACAACCGCCATATGTAATTTGAGGCCGTCCTTCTATTCCAGATAGAGCGCGTTCTGTAATATTAATCCAGTTAGATTCTGGTTGAAGCAAACTCCAAACAGTACTAGTTCCTGGGGACTTGGTAATATCAAAAAGTGTTATACCAATTTCTTTATCGTCCTTACTCAAGGCTATAAGAAGGCACTCTAAAGCATAGAGTCCTCTAGGTCCCATTCCAATTATTGCAAGTTCCTTCATAGTTTAAAAATAATAAAAAAACCACCTCGTTAAAGGTGGTCTATAAATATATTTAGTGAGAATTAAAATTGATATCTAATGCCTAAAGCAATATCAAAATCTAAATCATCATTGTAATCTCCAAAACCAAGTTCTGGTCTAAAGTCTAATGATAGCAATAACGGAAAGTCAAATCCGTATTCGATACCAACATCACCAGCCACAAATACAAATGTATCACTGTAATCATCACCAGAATTATTATCATAGCTGTAAGAACCTAGTCCGCCACCAGCACCTGCATACCAATTAAATCCGCCATCTAAGTTCCAAACCCATTGGTATAAACCAGCTAATTTAAAACCATCGTAATTATTTCCGCTTCTCCAGCCCAAATCGACTTCTAATCTGTTGTTATCACCAAGTGCTCTTTGGTATGAAACCTCTGTTCCAAAGCCATCACTATCGCCTAATCGTAATCCAATAGCATTATCTGCGATCTCTTGTGCGTTAGTCAAACTTGCAAATCCTATGGCAAATACACCTAATAAAAATAATTTCTTCATAATAATATTGAGTTTAAATTCTTAGTTTTAGCAATAATTAAATTACATTTCATCATAACGCCAAAATTATACCAAAATTGGATGATGAAGCTTATTTTTAAGACAAAATTATAACTCGTTACAATCCATTATTAACGCTTATGCATATTATCAATGTTGAAGAACTCAAAACTCTTAAATCTAAATTAGAAGGAGAGTTTCATTATGATGATGTTATGCGAAAGCTCTACGCCACAGATGCTTCGGTATATCGAAAACTACCTTTAGCTGTGGCAATACCAAAACACAATAAGGATTTAAAGGTATTAATTCAATTCGCCAAGACCAACCAAACCTCGTTGATTCCAAGGACAGCAGGAACATCATTAGCCGGTCAATGTGTCGGAGAAGGTATTGTTGTTGATGTCTCAAAATATTTCACGCGTATTTTAAATATTAATGAATCTGAAAAAACAGTAACTGTTCAACCTGGAGTGGTACGAGACGAACTTAATAATTATCTAAAACCATTCGGTTTATTTTTTGGTCCCAATACGTCCACATCTAATCGCTGTATGATTGGAGGCATGGTGGGTAATAATTCTTCAGGGACCACATCGATTCAGTATGGAGTAACTCGAGACAAAGTTTTAAGCCTGAAAACCCTATTAAGCGATGGCAGTGAGGTTGAGTTTTCGAGTGTAACGTCAGAAGAATTTCAACAAAAATTAAAATTAGAGTCACTTGAAGGAGAAATTTATAATACCATATATAATGAATTAAAACCAGAACGTGTTCAGACCCAAATTCGAAATAATTTTCCTAAACCGGAAATCCATCGTAGAAATACAGGCTACGCCATTGATGAATTAATTAAATCTGATATGTTTTCGGCTTCCATTACTGAAGGCCATAAAAGTACAAACTTCAACATGTGTCAATTGTTAGCAGGAAGCGAAGGCACGCTAGCGTTTACAACAGAAATCACGTTGCAATTAGATGTTTTACCTCCTGTTGAAAGTGCCGTGGTTGCGCTTCATTTTGAAAGTATTGAATGGTGTTTAAAGTCCGTTGCCCATGTGATGAAGCATGATTTGCATACCTGTGAAATGATGGATGACTCCATATTAAACCTTACGAAGCACAATAAAACACAGCAAGAAAATAGAGCATTTATTGTAGGTCAGCCAATGGCCATTTTAATGTGTGAGCTTAAAGCGGATTCACCTCAGGAACTACAATTAGCTATAGACGCTTTATTAATAACGATTAACACATTAAACCTAAGTTATGCTAACCCCGTTTTAAGAGGTGGTGACATTGAGAAATCTGTGGAGTTGCGAAAAGCGGGCTTAGGACTTCTTGGAAATATAATTGGAGATAAAAAAGCCGTGGCATGTATTGAAGATACAGCAGTGGCTTTAGAAGATTTAGATCATTACATTTCTGAATTTACAGCACTAATGGCATCCTATAATCAAAATGCGGTGTATTATGCGCATGCCGGGGCAGGTGAGTTGCATTTACGACCGATACTAGATTTAAAACAACCTGAAGATGTGGTGTTATTCCGGAAAATAACAACAGACGTTGCACATTTAGTAAAGAAATATAATGGCTCAATGTCCGGTGAACATGGAGATGGCATCGTTCGTGCGGAGTTTATTCCTTTAATGATTGGTGATGCGAATTACCAAATTATAAAACGTATAAAGTCGACCTTTGATCCCTATACCATTTTTAATCCTGGTAAAATTGTAGATGCCTATCCAATGGATAAAAATTTACGTTACGACGTCGGGAGAAAAGAGCCTGAAATTGAAACGCTATTCGATTTTTCACGTTCTGAAGGTATTCTGCGTGAAGCTGAGAAATGTAACGGTTCAGGTGATTGTAGAAAATTACCCGAATTTGGTGGTACCATGTGTCCGAGTTATCGTGCGACTAAAAATGAAAAAGATACAACTAGAGGACGAGCCAATACACTTCGAGAATTTTTGACGACCTCTGAAAAAGAAAATAAATTTGATCATAAAGACCTTAAAGCTGTATTCGATTTATGTCTGAGTTGTAAAGCATGTTCAAGTGAGTGTCCTAGTAGTGTCGATGTGGCGAGTTTAAAAGCCGAATTTCAGTACCAATATCAGAAGGCAAACGGAGTGCCTTTACGTACCAAATTATTCGCTTATAACAACAAGGTGAATAACTATGCAAGTCGTGTTCCTAAGCTTACCAATTTTATGTTTTCTAATGGATTTACGAGTTCTATTATTAAATCTGTTGGTGGTATTGCTAAAGAAAGAAGCCTACCTTTAATCTCTAGTAATAGTTTAATTGAAATATTCCAAAACCCACAAAATAAAATAATTACAAATAATTACACTAAAGAAGTAATTTTGTTTAACGATGAATTTACCAATCATCTTGATAGTGATGTGGGTAACGATGCCATTACGCTTTTAAGTCGATTAAATTATAAAGTCACTATCATTTCGCATTCAGAATCTGGTCGTGCAATGCTTTCTAAAGGCTTGCTAGAAGCTGCTAAAAAAGTAGCCACTGACAATGTTTCAAAATTTAAAAATATCATATCAGAAAACACACCTTTAATTGGTATTGAGCCATCTGCCATTTTAACTTTTAAGGATGAATATCTTCGTTTGGTTAATGATAAAGACGGAGCCAAAGCTATAGCAAATCATACGTTTTTAATTGAAGAATTTATTCAACAAGAAATCGAATTAGGACATATCACTGCAGAACAATTTACGAAAGAAACCAAAACAATTAAGTTTCATGGCCATTGTCATCAAAAAGCCTTGTCTAATCAGAAATTCAGTTTTGATATTTTGAATTTACCAGAAAACTATAACGTCACCATCATTCCAAGCGGCTGTTGTGGTATGGCCGGTAGTTTTGGTTATGAAAAAGAACATTACGACGTTAGTATGAAGATTGGCGAGCAAACATTATTTCCTTCGATTAGAAAAGCAGCTTCAGACACTGTGATTTCAGCAAATGGGACAAGTTGTAGACATCAGATAAAAGATGGAACAGGTAGAGTAGCCAAGCATCCTATTACAATACTTAAAGAAGCCTTACTTTAAATTAATCTTTACCCTTCTTTTTTTTCTTATCAGATTTTGGCTGTTCTACGATCGTAATTGCAGCAATTAAATCTTGAAGGTTCATGTCTTTTATATCTTCATCAGCATAAAACGCAGACAATTTATCCTCGTTATAATTATAGATTTTCCAACGTTTAAACTGGTATTCTAATGCGGTGAAGTTTTCGACCCAATCCCCAGAATTAAGATACATGGTTGAGCCTTTCTTATTCTCTTTAATAAGCATTTTTGGTTGATGAATATGCCCACAAATCACATAGTCGTAACCGTTTTCAATAGCTAAATCAGTAGCTACGGTTTCAAAATCACTGATATATTTTACAGCACCTTTTACACCGTTTTTTATCTTTTTGGATAACGAATAGCGCTCTTTACCCATTTTATCGGAAAACCAATTTGTTAATTGATTAATAAGAATTAAAAAATCATAACCCCAGCCACCAAGCTTGGCCAGCCATTTTGCATTTTGAATTGAAATGTCAAAAACGTCACCATGAAAAAACCATGCGCGTTTACCATCTAACTCTAAAACCAATTTATTTACAATAGAAACATTTCCTATTTCGGTATCCGTAAATTTCCGTAACATTTCATCGTGATTTCCTGTAATGTAAATGACCTCAGTACCGTTAGCTGCAAAATCCATTATTTTCTTAATAACACTAAGGTGAGATTTTGGAAAGTAACGTTTTTTAAACTGCCAAATATCAACGATATCACCATTAAGAATCAGTTTTTTGGGGTCTATACTATTCAGATACGTTAATAATTGTTTGGCTTGGCAACCGTAAGTACCAAGATGCACATCTGAAATAACCGCTATTTCTATTTTTCGTCTTATTTTCACAATGTTTAAAAATCGATAAAACAAAGAACTTTAATATATTCTAAAACCGCGTTACGTTATAATTAACTAACTATAAGTATAATGTTATTAATATATTATCTAAATATTATGAGATTAAAAAAAAACAATATATCATCGTAAACACAGGAAATACGGTAAGTCATTTTCGTTTTTATAATATAACAATTACATTAGCGTAAAATAAATTGCAATGGCAGGAAATACCTTCGGAAAATTATTCAAACTTACAACTTACGGTGAATCACACGGTAAAGCAATTGGAGGCATTATAGATGGCTGTCCGTCAGGAATAAAGCTCGATTTAGAGGCTATTCAACACGAACTTGATCGTAGAAAACCAGGACAATCTAAAATAGTGACCCAAAGAAAAGAACCAGATACGGTAGAATTTTATTCCGGTGTGTTTGAAGGTTATACTACAGGAACTCCAATTGGATTTGTTATTCATAACACGAATCAGAAATCTAAAGATTATTCACATATTAAAGACGTGTATCGTCCTAGCCATGCGGATTATACGTACGACAAAAAATATGGTGTAAGAGATTATAGAGGAGGAGGTCGTAGTTCTGCCCGCGAAACAGCATCACGAGTGGTTGCTGGTGCGATAGCCAAACAAATGATTAGCGCTATTAAAATCAATGCATTTACCTCTTCGGTAGGTGATATTTTTATTGACAAACCATATCAAGATCTAGATTTTAGCAAAACAGAATCTAATGTTATTCGTTGTCCGGATGAAGCTACAGCAGAAAAAATGATTGCTAAAGTTGAAGCCATTAAAAAACAAGGGGATACTATTGGTGGCACTATCACTTGCGTCATTAAGAATGTACCTGTGGGTTTAGGCGAACCTGTTTTTGATAAACTACATGCCGAATTAGGAAAAGCCATGTTATCCATTAATGCCGTAAAAGGTTTTGAATACGGCAGCGGATTCTGTGGTGCAAAAATGAAAGGTAGCGAACATAACGATTTGTTCAATGAAGATGGCACTACTAAAACCAATTTATCGGGTGGAGTACAAGGTGGTATTTCTAACGGTATGGATATCTATTTTAGAGTCGCTTTTAAACCCGTTGCAACAGTTATTCAAAAACAAGATGCCTTAAATAGTGCTGGTGAAATTGTAGAAATGCAAGGTAAAGGCAGACACGATCCATGCGTAGTGCCAAGAGCCGTACCAATTGTTGAGGCCATGGCTGCTTTGGTTATTGCAGATTATTTGTTGCTGGATAGAGTAAGTCGATTATAATATGAGTCCTAGAGATTTTTTTAAAGTTGCACTTAAATTCTTTTCATTAATTATTATTTTTTATGGAATTGTCCCTGCAATTGCTAATATGTTTTTTAGTACAGGTTATGACTTTTCTATGTATGCGATTTTGACATTACTTGGCATTGTTGTATTTTTTATCCTTTTTGCAAATTATATACTTAAACATCCAGATAAAATCATTAATTTTTTTAAGCTTGATAAAGGTTTTGACACAGACCAGTTTAATTTTTCAAATGTGGAATCAAAATATGTGATTGAAATTTCTTGTGCACTATTGGGTGTGTTTATGCTTTTAAATAGCATACCATTGGTACTTTATGAAGGCTATCAATATTTTAAGTTTAACGTATCGAGTGAAATGTCAGGACCATTTGCTTCAGACGTATATGATTACAATGAACGCGGTTTTTACCTCGAATTAATATATGTAGTAATTGGTTTTCTAGTGATTAATTTTAGAAAATCAATTAGCAATTATTTTAAATAAAAATAGATAGTAGACTATAGCTTATGAAAAAACTAGCATTACACTGGAAAATTATAATCGGAATGGTTCTCGGAATCATTTGGGCTTTAGTTTCAAGCTTAATGGGGTGGAGTCAATTTACCATTAATTGGATTGATCCTTTTGGAACCATTTTTATCAATTTATTAAAGCTTATTGCGGTTCCTTTAGTTCTGTTTTCTATAATTAGTGGTGTTGCCAATATCGGTGACCCAAAAAGTTTAGGTCGAATGGGAGGTAAGACTTTAGGCATATACCTTATTACGACCATTATGGCGATTTCATTAGGTTTAGTGTTAGTCAATGTATTTAAACCAGGCGAGCTCATCGATGAACAAAGTCGAATAGATAACCGTATCAGTTATGAAATATGGGCCGCTAGTGAAGGTCATGTTATAAAAGATGGTATAAATTATCTTCAAGATCCAGCATTTTTTGAACGTGCTCAAGAGATATCGGAATTATCTAAAAGCGAATTAAAAGAAGCTGCTGTAGCCGATAAAATGGAAACCGTTAAAGACCGTAAAGATTCCACTCCTTTGCAGCCCTTAGTTGATATTGTTCCTAGCAATTTTTTCCATTCACTATCGAATAATGGATTAATGCTTCAAATTATATTTTTTGCCATTTTCTTTGGTGTTTGTCTATTGTTTATCCCATCAAACTCTTCTCAACCTGTGTTGAATCTAGTAAATGGAATTAATGACGTGTTTCTCAAAATGGTTGATATTGTAATGCAAGGTGCACCATTTTTTGTTTTTGCTTTGTTAGCAGGAGTGGTCAGTAAAATGGCAGGTGATGATATAGGTAAAGTTGTTGAAATTTTTAAAGGCTTAAGCTGGTATTCATTAACGGTGTTATTAGGTCTACTTTTAATGATCTTTGTTATATATCCGTTGATCTTAAAACTTTTTGTAAAACAAATTCCTTACACCGGATTTTTTAAATCCATGAGTCCTGCACAGACCTTAGCATTTTCCACATCGAGTAGTGCTGCAACCCTTCCTGTAACTATGGAGTGTGTTGAAGAGAATTTAGGTGTCAATAAAAAAATAAGCAGTTTTGTTCTGCCAATTGGAGCTACAGTGAATATGGATGGTACAAGTATGTATCAAGCCGTAGCTGTTATATTTTTGGCCCAAATGCATATGATAGATTTAACCTTAGGTCAACAAGTTACTGTTGTTCTCACCGCAACGTTGGCATCTATCGGATCGGCAGCGGTTCCAAGTGCTGGTTTAGTAATGCTCATTATTGTGTTGAGCTCTGTAGGTTTAAATCCCGCTTGGATTGCTATTATTTTTCCAGTAGATCGTATTTTAGATATGTTTAGAACCGTGGTTAACGTCACCGGAGATGCAACAGTGTGTTCAATCATTGCGGACGGTGAAAATATGCTTGATTATAAAGAACATGAAAATCCAACAGAAACTTTTGATCTGGATTCTTAGATTTTAATTCTAGACGTTCTCAATGAATATATATTTATAACATGAAAATAGATCAGAGTTCAAATTTAGTTTCGGTAGAGTGGCTTAAGGACAACCATAATGCCAATAATCTAATCATTTTAGATGCTACAATTAACAAAGTGATAGATGAAGACTCTATGAGAATATCTAACGCTAGATTTGTAGATATAAAGCAAAGATTCAGTGATACGTCTGCTCCTTTTCCGAGCACGTTACCTTCAAAAGAACAATTTCAAAATGAAGCGAGAGCCATAGGAATTAACCAAGATTCTATGGTTGTCGTTTATGATGACAAAGGCATATATTCTAGCGCCAGAGTTTGGTGGTTATTTAAAGTTTTTGGATTTGAAAATGTTGCTGTATTAGACGGAGGACTTCCGAAATGGAAAAATCACGAGTATAACATTGAAACGTATTCAGACGATACTTATGCTGAAGGTAATTTTATTGCACATTTCAATCCAACATTAATGACAGATTTTGAAGGTATTAATGAATTTTCGAACTCTGAAAATGTAGTAATCATAGACGCACGATCCGAAGCGCGCTTTAATTGTTCGGTAGACGAGCCAAGAGTTGGGTTGCGTCGTGGAACTATTCCAAATTCAATAAATTTACCATACACTGAATTATTTAATGGAAATATTTTGAAACCTATTACCGAATTATCAATAATCTTTAATAGATTAGTGGAAGATAAAAAACCTTTAGTTTTTAGTTGTGGTTCTGGTATTACAGCTTGTATTTTAGCGTTGGCTGCCACACTTTGTAATTATACCGAATTAATAGTCTATGATGGCTCATGGACAGAATATGGAAGTTTAACCCTAACATAAGTAATGAAAACAATAGATTGGACAAAAGACGAACTCGTCGCCTACATTTTACTATTTGCAGCTAATGCTGATTTAAAAGAAACACCAGAAGAGCGTGATTTTATTATCTCTAAAGTAGATAAGGAAACCTTTCAAGAAATTCATGAAGAGTTTAATAGAGATAACGACTACCAAGGTCTAAAGAAAATTACAACGAGTTTAGAGCAGCATCTTTACGATAAGGATGATATTGACCTCCTGTTAGAAGATATTAGAGTGTTATTTTTTATGGATGATGATTTTGATATTACCGAGCAAAACATGCTAAAATCATTGACGCGCTTGTTTAAAGCATTATAAAAAAAAGCCTCAAAACGAAAATAGGTTTACTATCAAAATTAATGATACTTACAGAAAGTTAGACAAGCTTCCTGCGAGAATTAAACTCATTCCTAACTAACAGAAGTTAGGGTTTAATTGAGCTATTTTGTTTTGAGGCTATGATATGTTATAAGTTAACGCGTTTCCCCTTCGGAAATTTTACGGTATAGGAATGTTTAACATTTTCTGTGGCACTAGGCTTTAAATTTAATGTCCATTTTAAAATACCTTTATCTTCATCATAGCTAGAGTTCCCAGTTTCTATGTCATCAATCTTTATGGTTTTAGCCTGACTTTTAGGAATGCGATCTAAAACAGTTAATTGAATATCAGATGGTTTGTTGTTTTTAATTTCAATTTCAAAAGCTTTTTGAATCACTTTGTTATTTCCAATAAATGTAGTCTTTTTAAAATCATTAAGCTGCTTACGCTTCACAATAATATTAGGATCTACTCCAAGCGACACTGTTAAACTATCTGTTGTTGCGCTCGGATTGATGTTTGTTTTACCAGAATAACTCCCTTCAAAATACACATTCGCTTCTGCAGGTAATAAATTATACTGTTCCCAATTTCCAATTTTAGCAGTTAAGAATACATTCTCATTTAAAACAGGTGCTGCAAAATAATTGTAGGTTGCAGGCACACTGAATTTATCGATTTCAATGACAGAAATATCTCCATCAGATGGAATATTGTGTTTTTTATTAATTTCGAATCTGGTGTTGGTGATGCCTGTTTCTACAATAATTCCTAAATCGTTAATTTTTCTATCAGACTCCTCTTTCAAAGTGATTAGTATGACACCGTTGGCTCCGCGACTTCCATACATACTTGTTGCGGCAGCATCTTTAAGAACTGAAATTTCTGAAATATGATCTGGATGAAGCTGACTTACATCTCCTGAATACGGAGCTCCATCAACAATATACAAAGGGGTAGATGCAGAATTTATACTACCAACACCTCTTATATTGACACGAGCAACTTCACCAGCTAATGCACGCGTTATTTCTTCGGTTTTAACTGAGGAAACAGCTCCTGTATATGCCTTCTTAGTTGCTGTGCCATACCCAACCACAACAACTTCATCTAAAGTATCATCATCATCTAAAGTCACATTCATAATACTAGAATGAATAGGCAATTCTTCCGTTTTCATGCCAACATAAGAATAAACAATAGTGTTACCAGATGTCGTTTTTAGCGTATAGCGACCATCAAAATCGGTTTGTATACCGTTAGAGGTTCCTTTTTCAATAACACTCACTCCTGGTAATGGTAAACCATCAGAAGATGATGACACAACACCAGAAACATGCTTCACTAATGGATTGTACTTATAATTATAACTTCTAGTTGCACGTTGCGATTGGTAATTACTATAAGCACTTATAAAGTTCAAATACTTAGGGTTTACAACGGGTTTTTCGTTATTAGTGTTGGGATCACTTGTTGATAAAACTAAGTCAACATCTGTCCAGTCGCAACCAGAATTCTGAAAGACATGTGCTTTATATTCTAAACTAATTGGGCTATTAATTTTATCTGCTTTTAAATCGTAAATAGGAAACCAACCTGCATTTTTGATGTTGTATTTGAGTTTCAATTGTAATGCGGTTGCGGTATCAGTATTCAATTTTAATGTAATTTCACCGGTTTGTACTTTTTCATCAACATTTAATTCTACTAATTGTTTAGTAATGTCAGCTTTGGATTCTTCATACTTTTCAATTTCGGAATTCGATTTGTTAATATCAATTTTTAATTCTGTAATACGCGTTCTATAATAGGTCGCAAAAGTTTTAAGCTTTTCTAAACTTACAACTTCAGATGCATTACCTAATTTCTTATTGTTTTGAATAAGACTTAATTCTTCATTATAACCAGCAATTAAATGATATTGTTGTTGAATCTTTGCATCTAAATTTTTCAAGTCCTTTTGCAACTGAGTGATGGAATCGTTTTGCTTTTGTTTAGATAAATAATTGATGCCATAATTAATCGATAGAATGGAAGCATCTTTTAATCCTGAAATCTGAATGCTGCTTTCTTCAATGTATGGTGATAAACTACTAAATGTGATTTCAGATTTTCCTGAATTGAGTTTTACCGAAGATTCTCTATTAATTTCTGCTCCATCTAAATATACGGTTACCGTTTTTATTTTACTTGGTTGCTGAAATGCATAGCTCAATTGTGCTATTAATATTATGAAGAATACTAGAAGTGTTTTTAGAAGTTTTGATGTGGTGGTCATAAGATAGAATATTGTTTGCTCAAACTTATGGCAATGCTGTTTATATTAAAATCCTAAATGAGTGAAGTCGTGTTTACAGGAAGTGAAAGGATCTTATGACTTAGTAAGACAATGACTACGAAAACGTCATTGGTAGATATAATTTGCATTTTTTAAACCCAAATCAATATTTCAGGTGGTTATATCGAGTTTTTTATGTAAGTTTTTAAGATGATTATATATTTACAGTATCAAAATAATGTGCTATTAATCAATTATTTATTATCCCTCATCATAAAAAATTGAAACTTATTTTTTTGTTTAAATTAAATTAGTTTTAAGTAAGTTGTTAATTTAATAGAAGCCTTTTCAATTGGTTATGGAAAGGCTTTTTTTATGTTAAAAATTTAGATTTTAACTCAGGGGTCGGAATCATACAGGATTCTTTTTTTCCATACCATTTATAGCGATGTTTAGCAATATAAGTGTATACCCAATTTCTAATAAACCCTGGCACAATTAAAAAGATGGATAATAGGTTCGTCGGAAATCTCAATTGACTAGCCACGAATAGTGCAGCCGTAGATTTATAAGTTAATTTATCTTTCTTAGGATTGTAGAGTAAAATAGAATCTGTTTCTTCAGTATCAATATTGAATTTATTAATAATAGTTTTACCGATGTCGCTTTGTAAAGGAGCAAACAAAAAATTTTCATTTTTATCGCGTTTTATGACGTATAATACGCTTGAGTTACAAAGGTTGCAAACCCCATCAAAGAGTATTAGTTGTTTGTTATTTGGTATATCTATCATTATTTATCATTCTTGCGAAGGCAGAGATATATTTTAAGCCTGTGATTCTAATTTGTGGATTCCTGCCTACGCAGAAATGACAAAATATAACAAAGATAAGTTATATGGCTATAAGGCATTTAAAAAAGAGATTAAATCCACTCCTTTTGAAAGCTCTAATAATATGTCTAGCAAAATAATTGAAGACTTCTAATTGATTATTTCTTCATAGCTTCAACTAATTCCAATTGATCCAAGCTAACGTTAGTAGTAAACATACCATAATTAACGTTGGCTTTGCCTTTTTCAATAGAATCAATACTACCAACAGCACGTCCATCCTGCATACGAACACGGTCACCAACACGTATTATTGGTTTAGGCTTTTCGACTTTAGCTTCTTTTTTCTTAGCCGCTTTTTTCTTCTTACGGATAACTTCAACCTTCTTTTCAGCCTCTTGTTTTACCTGTTTTTCTTTATGTTTTTCGGCGCGTTTTTGTTTGGCTGATAGTTTTTTTCGTTTTGAATTTTCAATCTGAACCAAACGGAATAATTCCGCCATTAATTCGCGTTTCTTTTTATCTTCAAAATACTTTTCAGAGATATCATTCACTTTCTGACCCAAGTAAATTAAACGCTGATTTGAATCGTATAATTCTTGAAAACTCTCTAATTTCTTTTGAACTTTAGCGTTTACTTCTTCAAGTTTATCGGCTTCAGAGATTTTCTTCTTTTCATTTTCTTTGAGTGAGCGTTCGGTACGCTCTAATTTGCTTCGTTCTTTTTGAAGCTTCGCAATAGTAGCATCGAACCGAACTTTACCACGTTCAATCTTCTTTTTAGATTTATTGATTAAACTATACGGAATTCCATTTTTTTGTGCGACTTCGAAGGTGAAAGAACTTCCGGCTTGCCCAACCACCAACTTATACATCGGTTCTAAAGTTTTCTCATTAAAAAGCATATTAGCATTTTCAATATGAGGAAGCTCGTTAGCGAGTAATTTTAAGTTTGAATAATGGGTCGTAATAATTCCGAAAGCTTCACGCTCATAAAAGACTTCTAAAAAAGTTTCCGCTAAAGCACCTCCTAATTCCGGGTCACTTCCTGTTCCAAATTCATCGATCAAAAACAAGGTTTTATGATTACACTTTTTTAGAAAATAATTCATCTGCTTAAGACGGTAGCTATAGGTACTTAGATGATTTTCGATGGATTGATTGTCACCAATATCACTTAAAATTCTATCAAACAAACAGACATAACTGCGCTCATGTACAGGTATCAGCATACCACTTTGTAACATGGTTTGCAATAAACCAACGGTTTTTAGAGTAATACTTTTTCCTCCAGCATTAGGTCCAGAAATAACAATTATTCGACTGTCTTTTTTTAAGCCAATGGTTTGCGGAAATGTTTTTTCACCTTTTTCTTTATTATTTAAATAGAGTAGTGGGTGATAAGCATCGCGCAAATACATACTGCGTTCTTTTGAAAATTCTGGCAGAATAGCATTCATGCTTTGTGCATATTTTGCTTTAGCAGAAATAACATCAATTTGCGTTAAAAATGTTTGATACTTATGAAGTAGCGGTAAGAATTCACGAATATAATCTGTTAATTCTTTCAAGATTTTAATAACCTCTTCTTTTTCCTCGTACTCTAAATTATTGAGTTCTCTAGTGTGCTGAAGTGTGGTTTCTGGTTCAATATAAACAATACTACCTGTTTTACTGCCTCCCATTATCGCACCTCTTACTTTTCTACGATACATGGCTTTTACAGCTAAAACACGCTTGTTTTCTACAACAGACTCTCTAATATCATCTAAATAATCTAAGTTGTGATAGGTATTTAAGGCTGAAGAAAAACTACTGTTTATTTTCCCTTTTAGTATGTTTATAGATTTTCGTAAGTTGGAAAGAAGGGGGGAAGCATTATCTTTAATATCACCAAAACGATCTACGACGGCATCGACTTGTTCAATAATAAGCGTACTTATTTCAATATAATTACTGAATTGATACAGTTGCGGATAATACTCTTCAAACTTCTTTAAGAACTTTAAAATAGTATTTACTGTGAGTGACATGCCTACTAATTTCTGTAAACTTGAAACTTCTAAATACGTATTTTCAATCTTTAATAGTTTTAATTCTTTAGCAATAGTTTCAAAACCATGATTCGGAATTCGATTTTCATTTTCAAACGAAGATAAATATTCGTTGACGAAAATAAGCTCGCGCTTTAGTTGTTCTTCGGCTTTAAATGGAAGAATATTCATAATAGCTTCTTTACCTAAAGCTGTAATGGCATGTGTACTAACTTGATTTAAAACCGTAAAAAACTCAAGGTCGTTTAAAGTTTTTTCATGAATATTTATCATGTAATTTTCTTTCTTTTTTAAAGCAATACAAATTTAGGGTAAAAGTGGCTATATGCCTAATACTGTAAAGTGCTTTTGTTTAATACTTACATTATTATAGATGTTTCTTTATTTTTGAATTTTAAATCGACCGATACATGAATTTAAATATACATCACAGCTGGAAAAAATACCTTCAACCAGAATTTGATAAACCATACTTTGAAGAATTAATGGATTTTGTTCTTTCTGAATATCAAAACCATGAATGTTTTCCTCCTAAATCAGAGATCTTTAATGCTTTTAATCATTGTCATTTTGAAGATGTAAAGGCGGTGATTATTGGGCAAGACCCATACCATGATGTTGGGCAAGCCAATGGTTTATGTTTTTCTGTGAATGATGGTGTCAAACACCCTCCTTCCTTAGTCAATATTTTTAAAGAGTTAGAAATTGATCTTGGAATTTCGTATCCCAAAAGCGGAAATTTAATGCCATGGGCAGATCAAGGAGTATTGCTTTTAAATGCGACCTTAACCGTTAGAGCACATGAAGCTGGTAGTCATCAGAAAAAAGGATGGGAACAATTTACAGACGCTGTCATTAAAACAATTAGTGCCGAAAAAACAAATGTTGTTTTTCTCCTTTGGGGAGGGTTTGCTAAAAAGAAAAAGAAATTAATAGATACTTCTAAGCATATAGTTTTAGAAAGTGGTCATCCCTCTCCTTTGAGTGCGAATAGAGGTTATTGGTTTGGAAATAAAAATTTTAGTGAAACTAACTCCCAGTTGGAGCAAGTTGGCGAGGCTGTAATTGACTGGAAACTACAATAGTTGGTTGGTCTTCAACTTTAGTAAATGAGGGAACTTTATCTTTTGCTTTTTTAGTGGTTTTGTTGCAACTAAAGATTAGTAATAAAAAATTAAGCACAACTAAGCAGGATAAAATCAGAATAATGTTAACAATCATATAAGTCTGTTTGGGTTATTAATAGCATTTAACCTAGAGAAACAAATGTAGTTAAATTTTTCACAATTAACAAAAACTTGATTTTTTTATTGAAAATAAAAACCTTGTAATGCTTTAAAAATAAACATATTGCAACTTACTTCTCCTATTCACAATCCTTAACAATCCAATTTTAGATGCTTGTCATTAAGAATTGAGATTATAATTTATGAATTAATTTTGAATAATCTACTTTTTTGTCAATGATTTTTAAATCATGTAGTTGCGCCTGTACATTATCTAAAGTGTTCTTATCCATAATACTTTGAGACCATTCGGTTAATGACAGCCATTCACGTACATCTTCTAATTCTTGTTCGTAACGATTAGCAATAGTTTTATCAATACTTGGTATCGCTTTAAATTCGGACGTCGTCTCATTAATGATATCTAATATAGTTTTTAAGTCGTCTTCATTATTATCAATAAAATCTTGACGTACTGCAATTACAAAACATGGCCATGGAGATCGGCAATTCCCTATGCGTTTAAACACTCCTTCATCCACTATAGGTTTAGTCGTAAATTTCTCCCACATAAAATAATCGGCTTCCCCCTCGGTTAATCCTTTTATAGCTCCATCTAAATTTTTAATGACCTCAAAGTTTAAGTCATTCTCCAGGTCCCATTTGTTATTTTTAGCATTAATATAGGCCATAAGGTGAGAACCAGAACCATATCTGCTTATTGCAGCTCTTGTGCCTTTTATGTCTTCAATAGTATTAAAATTAGAATCGGCAGCAACATGAATGCCCCAAATTAACGGAGTTTCTACAAAAGTTTGAACAATTTTAGACGGACTTCCCTCAATAATATCTTTAACAATCCCTTCCGTTAGTATCACAGCCATATCAATCTCGCCTGAACGCAAAGCTTTGGTCATAGCACCAGTGCCACCATAATAATCATGCCATCTTAAATTAATATTTTGATTTTTATATTCCCCATTTTTAAGCGTGAGATACCATGCTAAATTAAAGTGTTCTGGAACACCTCCAATATTTACTTTTTTCATGTTAAGCTGAACTTGTTTTCGTAACTATTATATCAAAACAAGATTTATTATTTTATATTAAAGAAGCACTTCAAACGTGCTCTATACAACACTAAATTAAATATTAACAATACGCTCTAAAGCATATAAAATTAATTTCTCTACCACTTTTTTAGGAGCTTTACTAAAATCGCCATTTGCTCTATTTGCAATAATAGCATTTAGAGATATAGCCTCATGACCTAATAATTTTGAAAGTCCATAAATAACGGAAGTTTCCATTTCTAAGTTTGTAACTCTAATATCTTTAAAATTAAAACTGTCTATTTTTTTATTTAAACCAGCGTCTTTTAAAGGCAATCGTAAAACACGTCCTTGAGGACCATAAAAACCACCAGCAGTTGCTGTCATTCCTTTATGTGTTTTATCTCCTTCAAAATACTTTTCTAAATATTTACTGTTTTTTATAACAATTGGCCTCGATTTATTAGCATCCCAATTCGTATGCTTGATAAATTCATCTTCTACTTCAGAATTACTAATACCTTCAATTTGATAAAAATGTAACATCCCATTAATATCTAAGGCATGTGTACTTATTAAGAATTCATCCACCGGAATGTCATTTTGCAAGGATCCAGATGTTCCAATTCTAATAATATTCAGACTTGTTAATTCTGGTTTTACTTCTCTAGTTTCTAAATTAATATTGACTAAAGCATCCAATTCATTCAATACAATATCTATGTTATCTGGACCAATCCCTGTTGAAATAACGGTTAATCGTTTGTCTTGATAATATCCCGTTTGTGTTTTAAATTCTCGTTTTTGCGTACTAAATTCTATGCTATCAAAATGCTTCGTAATTTTTTCTACACGATCTTGGTCACCAACAAAAATTATGGTGTCCGAAATATTCTCCGGTTTTAAATTGAGATGGTAAACACTACCGTCTGGATTTAAAATAAGTTCTGAATCTTTAATTGCCATTAAATATGGTTTTAATAAGTTTATTCTGTTTAATGTTAAATTGAAAACCTAAGCGATTAACACCCCCATAAACCATATCATTGTTTATTTCTTTTGCAAAATTATGCTGGTCTAAGATGGCTTCATGGCCTTTTCTATTGAGTATGATCCCCGTATCATTTTCGGTGAAAAATAAATCTAATTTGTCTATGATACGTGATAATTGTAAATCTCCAAATCCATAATACCCCTGGTAATTAAGGCAATACCCTAAAAGATGACCTTTTGATTTTATGAAATTATCCTTCACAATATTAAGAATGTTAGTTTCTAAAACACTAAGACCACTTTTTTGATAGGGAAAACGTTCTAAATGAGCTCTCAAACAATTACTCATGTATTTAAAACTCGATTTTTTAACAATATAAGGTTTTAATATATTATGGTCCTTACCACAATAGGTCCGCCATAGTGCAATGGCTAGATCAATATCCTCTCTTGTGAGTAAAATTTTCTCTTTATAATGTGATTTTAATTGTTCAGGATTAAGTTCACTCAATCCTTTTAAACGTTTTTCACCTTTTACGCGGCCACTGCAAATAAGATAAAGGGGCTTCTTTATTTCTTTTTGATGTAATAAATTAATAACACCTATAAGATTAATATGACAAAATAAATCATACTCAAACCAAAGATTTATTTCTGTGTATTTATCAGTTTCATCAAGTTTTGATACTTCAGATATAATTTCGCGAGTATTAACTTCAATATCGTAATACTCTTTAAGGAAATTAACACGAAGTCTTAAAAATTCTCTCGAATTAATCGCTGGAATTGTGGGCCCTTCGCAAAGCATTTCCTGCCATGTTAAAATATCTTCTTTAAAATCTAGGTCTCTTAAATAATCCGTGAGACTGTTACCGTTAGTTATGTGTAAACAATTTTTAGTCATATAAATTAACCACCTACGCGTTTTACATTAAATCCTTTTTCCTTCAACATTGCCATGATTTTATCTCTATAATCTCCTTGAATAATGATTTTATCATCCTTAAAACTGCCACCCACACTAAGTTTCGTTTTTAGTTCTTTCGCTAATTTTTTAAAATCTTCTGAAGCTCCAGTATAACCTTCAAGTATAGTAATTGGTTTGCCCTTTCGTTTTTCGTATTTGCAAATTATAGGATCGTCTTGTAACCATAAATTATCCTTAGAGTCTTCAGTGCTATCTGTAGGTTCTGGAGTATGGTCTGGAAAGAGATTTTTTAATTGATCTTGTAAATCCATGATTTTAGTTTTCAGTGTTCAGTATTCGGTTGGCAGTATCAGGTAGTTTTCACCTACTCATATGGGCTATCAACTAAAGGCTAACAACTAACGACTATTTTTTAATTAATCCTAGCTCAATTAAACGTTCGTTTAAAAATTCTCCAGCAGTGATATCTTCAAACTGTTTTGGATTTTCTTCATCGATACAACTCTCTAAAACATCTAATTTCATTTCGCTAACAGGATGCATAAAAAACGGCATAGAGTAGCGCGACGTTCCCCAAAGCTCTCTAGGTGGATTTATAACGCGGTGAATCGTGGATTTTAATCTGTTATTAGAATGTCTAGATAACATATCTCCAACGTTAATCATCAATTCGTCTGGTTCTGCAATAGCATCTATCCATTCACCATCGTTACGTTGCACTTGCAAGCCTCTTCCTTGGGCACCCATTAATAAGGTAATAAGGTTAATATCTCCGTGAGCGGCCGCTCTTACCGCATTTTTAGGTTCTGATGTGATTGGAGGATAATGAATTGGTCGCAAAATAGAGTTGCCATTATGAATATAATTATCAAAATAGGTTTCTTCTAAATCCAAATAAAGTGCCAGAGCACGTAAAACGTACTTCGCTGTTTTTTCAAGCATTTGGTAGGTTTGCTTTCCTACTTTATTAAAATCATCTAACTCTTTAACTTCTACATTTTCGGGGTACTCTTTTCTACGCTCTTCATCATCTTCTACATATTGACCAAAATGCCAGAACTCTTTTAAGTCACCTTCTTTTTTTCCTTTAGCGCTTTCTTTACCAAAAGAAACATAACCGCGTTGACCACCAATACCAGGAATTTCATAATTCTCTTTTACGTCTAATGGTAGATTGAAAAAGTTCTTAACCTCTCCATATAAATTATCGACTAAAGCGTCATCTAAAAAATGTCCTTTTAAAGCCACGAAACCAATGTCTTCGTATGCTTTTCCTATATCGTTTATAAACTTTTGTTTTCGTTTAGGATCTTCAGAAATGAAATCCTTTAAATCTACACTAGGTATTCTATCCATGGGATTTGTGTTTAAAATTTTGTGAATATACAAATGTAACAATAATAGTACTAAAAAATCAGATAGGATTTATTGACAATTTGAAGTCTAATTTGAATTATTGAAGCAATTTTATTTACATTTGAAATATTCATATCTAAACCTTGAGACAAAAGATAGTGATTAATATTGGTGTTTTATGTGACCTTTGAAACCATAGAATAGGGACACTTATAACATTATTGAAACAACATTACATGCCAACAATCACAAAGAGTAACATAGCATACGACAAACGAAGTTTAAATGACCAAACGTTATTAAAGCTTTATTATAACATGCTAAAGCCTAGACTAATTGAAGAAAAAATGCTCATTCTTTTACGTCAAGGAAAAGTATCAAAATGGTTTTCAGGAATTGGGCAAGAAGCCATTTCCGTTGGTGTCACTATGGCCTTAAAACCGAGTGAATATATTCTACCTATGCACAGAAATCTTGGTGTTTTTACGACACGAAAAATTCCTTTGCATCGTCTATTTTGTCAATGGCAAGGAAAGGCTAGTGGGTTTACAAAAGGAAGAGATCGTTCTTTTCATTTTGGGACTCAAGAATACAATATTGTAGGAATGATATCGCATTTAGGCCCTCAATTAGGAGTTGCAGATGGTATAGCCTTAGCAAATCTTTTAAAAAAGAACGGAAATCTTACAGCTGTTTTTTCTGGTGAAGGCGGAACTAGTGAAGGTGATTTTCACGAAGCCCTAAACGTTGCTTCAGTATGGAGTTTACCCGTAATTTTTTGTGTTGAGAATAATGGCTACGGACTTTCTACACCAACAAACGAACAATACAATTGTAAGCAGATTGCAGATAGAGGTAAAGGTTATGGTATAGAATCTTTTGTTTTAGATGGCAATAATATTATTGAAACCTATACGAAAGTTCAAAAATTAGCCGAAAGTATTAGAAAAAGACCACGACCAATTTTAATAGAATTTAAAACTTTTAGGAGAAGAGGTCATGAGGAAGCTAGTGGTACAAAGTATGTACCTAAGGAATTGATAGAAGAATGGGAAGCTAAAGATCCTATTGAAAATTTTAGAAGCTTTTTATTCAGTAAAAAGATTCTTACAGCACAAATTGATGAAGCTTATATTGATGAAATTAAGTCTGAAATAGATACTGCTTTAGACACTGCTTATGGAGAACCCGACATCATCCCTAGTGAAACTGCAGAATTAAATGATGTTTACAAAGTATTTGAATATAAACCATTTACACCTAATAAAGTCACAAAAGAATTACGTTTCATTGATGCGATTTCAGAAGGCTTAAAACAATCGATGCTAAAACATAAAGATCTTGTGATAATGGGACAAGATATTGCAGAATATGGAGGTGTTTTTAAAATTACTGAAGGATTTGTAGAAGCATTTGGAAAAGATAGAGTTAGAAATACACCTATATGTGAATCGGCAATTGTTGAAACAGCAATGGGATTATCTATCTCAGGTATAAAGTCTGTTGTAGAAATGCAATTTGCAGATTTTGTGACTTCTGGTTTTAATCCTGTGGTGAACTATTTAGCAAAATCACACTACAGATGGCAACAGGAAGCTGATGTTGTGGTCAGAATGCCTTGTGGTGGAGGTGTGGCTGCTGGTCCATTTCACTCACAAACCAATGAAGCATGGTTTACTAAAACGCCAGGATTGAAAGTAGTATATCCAGCGTATCCTTATGATGCTAAAGGCTTATTAGCTACAGCTATTAATGATCCAAATCCTGTGTTGTTCTTTGAACATAAAGCATTGTATAGAAGTATTCGTCAAGATGTCCCAACGGATTATTTTACCATTCCATTTGGAAAAGCTGCCGTTTTAAAAGAAGGAGACGCGGTATCAATTATTACTTATGGAGCAGGAGTGCATTGGGCTTTAGATACTCTTGAAAAAAACACAGATATTTCAGCCGATGTCATAGATTTAAGAACATTGCAACCGTTAGATAAAGATGCTATAATTAATTCTGTTAAAAAGACAGGACGCGCAATAATTCTACAGGAGGATTCATTATTTGGAGGTATTGCTAGTGATCTTTCAGCACTATTAATGGAAGAATGTTTTGAATATTTAGATGCGCCTGTAAAACGTGTAGCAAGTATGGAAACCCCAATTCCATTCATTGGACAGTTAGAAGAACAATATTTAGCGAAAGGACGCTTTGAGTCCGCTTTAAAGCAACTGTTAGCCTATTAATCAATCATAATTTGGTAGATTGATAATAGTGTTACGTAGATGAAAATTAAGTTTAAGTATAATAAATTTTCAACTCCATCTATTAATTGCTTTATTTGATATGATATATTGATGTTAAAATTAATTCATTAAAAGATAAAATATGAAAATTAAACTACTATTAGTGCTAGTTTTAGCTTGCACATTCTCTTTTGCACAACAAATACCTGAGGACATTAAACCACCCAGTTGGAGTAAAGCCTACATCTCTGATGTGATCCCTTTCAAACTTCCAACTTTCGATTTAAAAGCATTGCAAGATGAAGATCTTATTAATGACCAAGACAAGTCAATTCCTTGGAGATTTGGTCATGATATTTATGTAGATCATAACTTTAATGAGGTTGGTGAATGGACAACTTTAGAGAACGGAGATCGAATCTGGAGAATGTCTTATTCATCTGAAGGTGCCTATTCATTGAATTTTATGTTCGATGTATTCAAAATTCCTGAAGGTGCAAAACTCTATGTATATAATGAGGATAAGACCGACTTATTAAGACCTTTCACGTATCATAATAACAATGCTGAGGAAGTTTTAGGAACGTGGTTGGTAGAAGGTGATTCTGCTTACATCGAATATTACCAACCTGCCAACGTTGTTGGTGAAGCTAAAATTACTGTAGGCTCTGTAGTACATGGATATCGTACTGCTGAAAACTACCAAAAATCATTAAATGATTCTGGGTCTTGTAATCAAGATGTCGATTGTGATATTACTCCAACTTCAGATCCTTATGACATAAATACCCGAAAAGAAGAAGTCAAAAAAGCAGTAGCTATGTTAGTTTCTGGTGGTGGATTTTGTTCTGGGACATTAGTAAACAATACTAATAATGATGAGACACCTTACTTCCTAACTGCTAACCACTGTAGTGGAGGTGAAGGAAGTTGGGCATTTCGATTTAACTGGAGAAGTCCTAACCCATCTTGTGGGACAACAACAAATAGTACTAACGGCACATACGACCAAACGGTGAGTGGAGCAGTAGTAAGAGCTCAGAGCTCACAGTCGGATATGGAATTAGTAGAAATTACAGATACTAGTTTCTTTGAAAATAATCCAGATGTCATTTGGGCTGGTTGGAATAATTCTACGACTCAAACTCCAGCAATGAGTTTTGGTATTCATCACCCTAGTGGAGATATTCAAAAAGTATCTCGAAATGATGAAGGAGCATTTAGATATACCACAAGCTTTAACGGAAATGCGACTACACAAATGTGGAGAATTAATGATTGGGAATTAGGTGTAACTGAAGGAGGTTCTTCTGGGTCAGGATTGTTTAACGAAACAGGTCATTTAATCGGTATGCTTTCTGCAGGTACAGCAGCATGTTCTGGCACTGTGGATAATGGCGGCTACGATATTTATGGACGTTTTGGCGTAGCATGGGATTACGGTACAACAGCTTCAACACGTCTGAAAGATTGGTTAGATCCTTCAGATTCTGGAGTTGAAATTTTAGATCAATATCCTTCACTTCAAACCTACGATATTGATGCCAGAGTAACCGCAGGTTCAGGTAATGCAGCAGAACTTTGTGGTGAAGATTTTACACCGGAAATTACACTTGTTAACTCAGGAGTTCTAACTTTAACTTCTGCAGATGTATCGTATAGTATTGATGATGAGTCGAATACTCCTATAAGCTGGACTGGTAATTTACTTAATGGTGAAAGTGTAGTGGTTGCTACACCAACATATTCTAATTTAGGACCAGGTAGTCATTCTTTAGAGATAATTGTTTCTAACCCTAATGGCACACAAGACGAAAACACGACTAATGATACCTATAGTTTCAATTTTGAAGTGTCACCATCTTATACCACAACAACTATTACTTTAGATTTATTAACTGATAATTACGGTTATGAAACCACATGGGACCTAGTTAATAGTTCTGGGGTCATCGTAGATAGTGGAATGTATTTTGATTCAAATAGTCCTACATCATACGAAGAAATTATTACTATTCCGAGTTTTAACGAATGTTATACATTTACAATTTACGACGAAGAAGATGATGGTATTTGTTGTTTTTATGGTTCGGGCTCATATAGCTTAAAAGATGAAAATGACAATGAGATAATTTCTGGTGGTGAATTTACGACTTCTGAATCAGTCACATTCAATGTACAAGATCCTTTAAGTGTTAATGAATTTAGTTTAGACGGTTTAATTAACTTATATCCTAATCCAGTTAATAACAACTTAAATATTGATTTAAATAATTTAAATGAAGACGTAAGTTTTAAAATATTTGACACCTTAGGAAAACAAATTAGCCATGGGGATTTAAGAAGTAATGATACTCATACTCTAAATATATCAAATTATCAAAGTGGTATTTATTTTATAAAATTATCTACTGATACGAGTACTATGACCCAAAAATTTATTAAAAAGTAAAACCTTAAAATAAAAGTCATAAAAAAAGTCAGTTTCTTTCATAGGAAACTGACTTTTTTGTGACACATTAAATTGAATTAATTCAAATTAAAATCTACTGGTTTTTAAGTCATCATCTAAACTATTAGATGTGTTGACAATTTTTAATAATACTCTCATAACTGATTGATTGATTGATTGATTGATTGATTGATGAAATTATGCGCTATTATCTATAACGTCTTTTTTTGTTCCAGTTAAAACTTTTTGTTTCAGTTGATGTACTTGATAATTGGTTGCTGTTTAAAGTTCTCATAATTTTATGTTTTTTAATTGGTTATACCTAATAGACGTCGAAACTTTACTTTTGTTACAGTACTATGTTAAACATAATACAGTTTTAACAAAATTTAACAATTTTGATGTACCTTTATAAATATGAAAATAGGTCACTTTGTTATAGCGCTGTGCTGTATTTCCTTGAATAATTGCACTAATCATACTAAAGATACTTGTATAAAAAAAACATTTCAAGTAACAGCGACAGCCTACAACTCATTAGCCTACCAAACGAATTCTAATCCAAATATTACGGCTTTTGGAGATAGTTTAAAACCTGGCTTACGCTACATTGCTATCTCACGAGATCTATTGGATTCTGGTTTAGTACATAATACCAAAGTTAAAATTCAAGGTTTTGATAGTTTATACATTGTAAAAGATAAAATGAATCAACGTTACCGAAAACGCATTGATATTTATATGGACAATGATATTAAAAAAGCAAAAGCATGGGGCAAAAGGAACGTTGTGATTGAATATTGTATTCAACCTAAAGACTCAATAACGCATTAGCGCTTTACCATAATTTCAGAAACAATAAACGGATACGCTTTCTGCACGGCAATAAGTTCTTCTTTTGTTAATTCATCTGGAGTTTTGTCATAGACCTGTTTTGCATACCGCATTCTTAAATCATAGTAGGCTCTTGTAATTTCATCTTGTACTGAAATAAATAAATCATACTTAGTTAAAGCATCATGCCGCAAAGAAATTACAGCCACCTTAGGATGATCAGAGGAATCTTTAGATTGTTTACCTTCACAAAAATCACAAGTAGCACTACCATTATTATCAATAAAGGCTTCAACACTATCTTTAACGTCTTCTAATGTTACAATGTTAGCTTCAATCATAATTTGTTGATCAGCGTTCATTGCAATCTCCAATAAATTCCGATCCGGAATATCTGCTGTACAATCAGGTGAATCGCAAATAGGTGGTAATTTTCGTAAAATACCTTTGTCCGCAGAAATAGTGGTAGTTACTAAAAAGAAAATAAGTAACAAAAAGGCAATGTCTGCCATAGATCCTGCATTGACCGATACAGAGTGTCTTTTAAATGATTTCATAATATTATATATTTAAATGTTAATGAAATCTTAAACACAATAACAATACCAATCTTTTTAAATCTTGTTAACAATTCATTCCGTAAACCTTTACAATGTGCTATTTTTGCGAAATTAATTAAGTGCTAAATTCAATTTATGTCATCAGAAACTGAAACCATTCAACAAAATGCCACTGAGAAAAGTCTCTATGATTATCAGATCAAAGACCTTAATCGCATTTTTGATGTAATGCGAGATGAATCTGATGATTTCAACCTCTTATACCAATTACCAACAGGAGGAGGTAAGACGGTTATTTTTTCTGAAATCGTAAGACGCTACGCTGAACAACATCAGAAAAAAGTAGTTATTTTAACGCATAGAATTGAGCTCTGTAAGCAAACTTCAAATGTGCTATCTGGTTTTAATGTTAAGAACAAGGTCATTAATAGTAAGGTAAAAACGCTTCCAGACCAAGATGACTATCAGTGTTTTGTGGCCATGGTTGAAACCTTAAATAACCGTTTGTCTGATAATGATTTCGAATTAAAAAATATTGGCTTAGTTATTATTGATGAAGCACATTACAATTCATTCAGAAAGCTATTTAAGTTTTTCGAAAATTGCTTCATTCTAGGTGTAACTGCTACACCATTGAGTAGTAATATAAAACTACCCATGAAAGATAATTACAACAAGTTAATTGTTGGCGATGATATTTCAACTTTAATAAAAAATGGATTCCTAGCCAAAGCCGAAGTTTCTAACTATGATGTTGGGTTAACCTCTTTAAAAATTGGTATTAATGGTGATTATACCGTTAAATCTTCAGAAGCTTTATATACCAACAGCTTAATGCAATCTAAGCTATTAATGGCTTATGAGGAAATGGCAAAAGGCAAAAAAACGCTTATTTTTAATAATGGAATTTATACGTCTAAAGAAGTCTATCACACCTTTAAAAAAGCGGGTTATAATGTAAGACACTTAGATAATACAGCAAACAAGCAGGATCGTAAAGACATTTTAAAATGGTTTAAAAAGACGCCAGATGCCGTTTTATCTTCTGTAAGTATTCTAACCACGGGGTTTGATGAACCTTCTGTAGAATCTATAATTCTAAATAGGGCCACACGATCACTGACGTTATATTTTCAAATGATTGGTCGTGGTAGCCGAATTTATAAGGACAGAGATAAGTTTCAAGTTATCGATTTGGGAAATAACGAAGCGCGTTTTGGACCTTGGGATCAACCCGTGGATTGGCAACATATTTTTAAACATCCCGATTATTATTTAGAGAATATTATCGATGATGATTTATTAGAACGCGATTTTGTTTACACCATGCCCGATACACTAAAGGTGAAATTCAAAAAATCATATACTTTAAATTTTGATGTTAAGGCAGAGTATAAAAAGGTTATGAATGAAGGTAAAAAATCGTTTACAGTTATAGAGCGGTCTATTGCCCAACACTCTCAAATATGCATTGATAATAGTGAAGATGTCTATGACGCTAGAGAATTGACAAAAGCGCTTCAAGATGAAATTGCCTTTAGGATCAAACAATACTGTTACTGCATTATGAATAGTACTCAAAACTACAAAGAGTGGCTATTTGAAGAGTATAATAGAAAGTTAAGAATTAGTTTCAATGGAAAGTTTTAACTTTTTTTTGTAAAGAATTCTGAAATTATGCCTTTAATTTGGAATAGGTACGATTTTTGTAACTTAAAGGCATATACTTAAACCCAAAAATATAAAAGTGAAAACGAGTTATATCATAGCATTTATATTCTGCATGTTTTGCGGCACAACCGTTTTTGGCCAAGTTATTAAAGATAAAGAGACGAAATCCATACGTATACCTGCAGAAGAATCTAAAAAGAAAAAAGATTCCGCATTAGTTAAAGTTAAGGTGGCACCAATCCCTAAAACAGAAGCGGAAAAGTCAAGTGGGAACTCAGAGAACAATGATGAAAAATTTGTGATTAGAGAAACAGAGAAACCTTTTTCTATGTTTGAAAATGACGGATTAAAAAGTCCAAGTGAAATTTTCGAAAAACGTTGGAAAAAAGAAGCCGTAAAAGGAGGCATAGTGCAAACGATGTCTGATCAATTTTTAGGAGAACATAATGTGGATACTAAATTTGTAAACATTGTGTGTAGAGATCATCAATATCCTGACGGAGACCGTGTTCAGATTTTATTAAATGGAAGTATTGTTAAACACAACCTTTTACTTACAGGTAGTTACAGACGAGTAGAAGTTAACTTAGCAGAAGGAAAGAATACTATTGATATTGTGGCTTTAAACCAAGGAGAATCGGGTCCTAATACAGCCGAATTTGTGGTTTATGATGATAAAGGTAGCGTCATTTCTTCTAAAGAATGGAATCTTCTGACTGGTGTAAAAGCAACCATTGTTTTTAATAACGAAAAGGTCATCATTACCGAGAAAACGGCGAGTGCAACCACAGAAGAAACGTCTAGTAATTAATAGGTATAACTTCACCGGGTTCCATAGCGTCCAAATTATAATCACCAATCCTTACTCTTACTAATCTCAACGTTGGCAAACCTACTTTGGCTGTCATTTTTCGGACTTGTCTAAATTTTCCTTCGGTGATCGTAATGGAGAGCCAAGACGTAACCCCATGGCGTTCATCGCGTACAAAACGTTCAATGATATGCGATGTATCTTTTAAGATTTTAGCCTGACACGGTTTTGTTTTGTATAGTTTACCTTCCACAGAAATTTCAACTCCATTTTCTAATTCTGAAATAATTTCAGGTGTTATAACCCCATCAACCATCACATGGTATTCTTTTTCAATTGCCGAACTGGTGATGTAATTGCTAAATTTTCCATCGGTGGTTAAGAGTAACAAGCCTTCAGACTTTTCATCCAACCGACCAACTGCCATAGTTTCCTTGGGGAAATTATTAAGTTCTCCTAAAAGCTTTTTAGATTTACGCTTGGTCTGGTGATTTACAAATTGGCTTAAATAGCCATAAGGTTTGTATAATTTAAAATAGCTGTGATCTTTCATGCTTACCAAAAGGTTATAAAACATTTTATGAGTTTGGTCTCATTATACTTAACCCATACTAAAGGAGAGCGTTGGGCTTCAATATCTTTTTGAATTCTGGCCATAGCAGTTTCATAATCTTGCCAATTCACATCGTTATAAGGCGTCACTAACCAATCTAATTTCTGAGGTATAAAAAATTCTAACGCTTCAAAAGTCGAAATAGCATTAAAAGATATATAAAAACCAGAAACACAGTCCTCGTTGACTAGATTAAAATCTACTTCAGAATCATGATAAGGTAAAAACAATTGGGCTTTAAAACATAGTTGTTGTGAAACAGCCTTGACATCGATGTTATACTCAGCAAGTTGTTTAATCGTTTCATTATTAAAAAGAAGCGGAAATTGTTTATCTCGAAGTTTATCTAATTTATAACAAAGCGTATCCTTCCGATTAGGTCCAATCCAATAGGAGAGAGGCTCGTTATAAGATTCTAATGTATCATACAAATAGAATTTGTAAACTACCTCAAGATGAATAGGTTGATTATCCAACATATAAAGCGCGTCTAACTCACCTATGGTTTGACGATTCTTTTGAATTTGTAAATTTTCTGTTAGCCATTTGACAGCGTCTTTTTGCTGTAACTGATAAAACACAAATTCTTCTACAAGTTTACCTAAACGTTGATTTTTACATCTAAAATCATCACCTTTCCATTGTACTTCAGAATTGAGTTCCGTTAAACCTATATCAGGTAAACAACTCGTTTTAAATAAAGAACGGGTGTTTAGGTATCCCTTAAATCGTAATAAAGTGCTTTCATCCATTATGGATTAAAAGTATAACTATTTTATTAAAAGAAAACTGTCTTAAAACTTAATTGTTACTCATATTTAAAGACACTCTATTTTAAGGACGCTTGATATCTGCACTATCAATTTCAAAATAATCTAAGACGTCTGTAACTGTTGAAATATGTTCGGTTTTATCTCCATTTAAAATAATTGCACCTTTAAATGCTTTTGGATTATTAATTAAAATAGTGACATAATCGTTAGCATCAAAATTAGAGCTATTACTGACGTCTTTAATGTTTGAAAAATCTAAAAAGGTTTCAATTTCAGTATTAAGATCAGCGGCCAAATCTTGCCATTGCGTAGCTGTTGGCATGGTCTCGTTGATATTGGACATTAAAATTTTCTTACCAGAAGCCTTTAAATAGCCTTCTAGTTGTTTTCCAAAATCCGAATCGCTTGCATAAATACAATTTATTTGATTGTTATCTCTACTTATCATTCCCATGGCTTAATATGTTTTCATTTTATCTTTTCTTTTTTCCAACTGACGCAATAGATCATTTACTGTTTCAGAAATGGCATCATAAAAATTTTCATGCGAAGATTCTGCAAATAAACGTGGGCCAGGAGCACTCAATCTAATGCTACAAATTTTTCCGGTATCATCACGCGTCGTATTTTCTGTTTTAAAAAATACATCGGTTCTAATTACAAAATCGTAACGTGTAAATACGGTTTCTAATTTTTCCTTCGCATGGGCTTCTAAACGATCACTTGTCTCTATATCGTGGTATTCAAATATTATTTCCATAAGTTCTATTTATTTATTTATTTAAGGTTAAAATTATTCTAATCTTACCTGTTTACTTGACTGATATCAAATCGATTTTAACGTAATAGCATATGGTATTAAGTAGTAGTGTTTTAGACTATTAGAATAAAATCCTAAAACCTAACGAAAGTCATATTTTTTATTTCAAACAAAAGGTATCTTTAGTGATATCATATATTTAAACAATATCTAACGCTCTAAAAATCACATAACTTATGAAAGTATTTGATGATAAACACATTAAAAATGTGGCGTTTGTTGGCACGCATCGTGCTGGTAAAACCACATTGTCTGAGACCATGTTATTTGAAGCAGGTCTAATTAACAGACGAGGCACCGTAGAACAGCAAAATACCATATCGGATTACCATGAATTTGAGCACCAACGCGGTGCTTCTGTTTTTGCAACACCTTTGCATACAGAATGGAGAAACTATAAAATTAATATTATTGATACACCAGGTTTAGATGATTTTATAGGAGAAATAATGTCTTCCATTCGTGTCGCTGATACTATTGTAACAGTGATCAATGCAAAGCATGGTGTTGATATAGGCACAGAAATCATTTGGAATTACGTTGATAAATATCACAAACCCACACTGTTTGTAATCAATAAAATTGATAGTGATAAGGCTAATTTTGAATTGAGTCTCAATAGCTTAAAAGATTTAGTCGGTAATAATGCTGTTTTAATGCAATATCCAATTAAAATTGATGGAGCACAATGTATTATTGATGTGCTTAAAATGAAATGCTACAAATTTGGACCAGAAGGAGGTAAGCCTGAAAAGTTAGTAATTCCTGAAGATCAAAAAGCGTATGCCAACCAACTTCATAATGAGCTCGTAGAAAAAGCTGCTGAAAATGATGAAGATCTTATGGAACGTTATTTTGATAAAGGCACGCTTAATGAAAACGAATTGAGAGAAGGTATAAAGCTAGGCATGTTAAACCATGATATCTTTCCAATATTTTGTGTATCTGCTTTAAAAGATATGGGATCAGGTCGTTTAATGGGCTTTATAGATAATGTTGCACCAGCAGCAGGGGATTTAAAACCCGAACAAACCATTGAAGGTAAACTTATAAAACCTGAATTAGATGCTGATACCTCCCTTTTTGTATTTAAAAATATTCATCAACCCAATTTAGGACAGATTACATTTTTTAAAGTGATGTCAGGTGAAGTAAAAATTAACGATAAACTTTTTAATACGAGAACTGGAGAGTTAGAGACGATAAATCAACTTTATATTATGGATGGAAAGCAAAAGCATTCTGTTCAGAAACTAACTGTAGGTGACATTGGAGCCACAACCAAGTTAAAATTTACTGAAACTAACGATACTCTAGCAACCAATGCCGAAACCGGAACTATAAGACCCATAAATTTCCCGCAACCAAGATTAGTAAAGGCTGTTTTTGCAGAAAGCACTACCGAAGAAGAGAAACTTAGCGATGCTTTGAGACGAATGCATAGTCAAGATTTAACGATTAATTTAAGTTATAACGATGAGACACATCAAACCTTAATTGGAACGCAAGGGGAACTACATTTGGCAACTATAGTTTGGATCTTAGAACATATTTATGATGTAAAAGCACATTTTGAAGCACCCAAAATTTCATATCGTGAAACCATTCAACGAAGTGCTACAGCTAATTACAGACATAAAAAGCAGAGTGGAGGATCTGGACAATTTGGTCAGGTACATTTAAAAATTGAACCTTATTATGAAGGCATGCCAGAACCCGAAGGGTTTTCTCTAAGAGGGAAAGAAGTCGTAGACTTACCTTGGGGTGGAAAATTAGTATTTTATAATTGTATTGTCGGTGGAGTCATAGACCAACGCTATTTACCTTCCGTAATGAAAGGAATTTTGGAAGTGATGGAATCCGGACCTTTAACAGACTCATATATGAGAGATATAAGAGTTATGGTTTATGATGGAAAAATGCATGCCGTTGATTCTAATGATATCTCGTTTAAAATTGCCGGAGCTTATGCTTTTAAAGCTGCTTTTTTAAATGCGAATCCTAAATTATTAGAACCTATTGAAAAAATGAAGTTGACTGTACCAGGCGACATGGTTGGTAATGTAATGACAGAACTACAAAGCAGACGTGCCATAATTCAAGGTATTGAAAATGAAGCAAATTATCAAATATTAAAATGTACGATACCTGCTTCTGAATTAACAGATTTCTCTAGTCAGTTACGCTCAATTACACAAGGTAGAGCTACATATAATTCAAGTTTTGATGGTTATAATGCAGTGCCGAGTCATATTCAAAAACAATTAGTAACGAAACAAGAATTAGTAACTACTTAAAACATTAAAGTTATGCAAAGTAAAATATTATATTTAAGTGATTTGAAGTTTAATATAGAAACTTGGAAACGCGAATTACGCTTTCACTTCAATGAAATGGATACGTTTCAAGAAAAATTAGAAGAATTAGTACCACGTATAGATGATGCCATTGGCTATAAGAAGTTAGAAGTTTTTCAAAATCGAATAATGATAGAAAAAGATGCCATTAAAAAATTAATGCATAGATGCAGAAATAAAATGGCCGCGATTAATAATTCAGATTTTAATGAATCTATAGATGGTCGGCTTCAGAATGAACAGCATACACTAAAGGAAGATATGCGGATGTACATAAAAATGCATTATGAGTTAAAAGAAAATCTTATGGACTTCTTTATTGAAGTGTTATAACTTTTTAAATAAAATGAACAAAAAAACGCAAAATCCAAGATAGATTTTGCGTTTTATCGTCATACAATTTTAATAAATAATAGGTGGTATATACCGAAAACCTTATCTATAATAACTCTGACTCGTTCCTTTTGTACATGCACAATTACTTGCGCCTTGTAAAAAGTCTAATCCAATGGTTATCATATGCGTCCCAGAATTAAAACGAGACAAATCATTCATAGTAACTTGATACGAATACGCAAAAAAGAATTGGTTGAATGTAATACCTGCCATTGGACCAAGATTTAAAGGCTTCATGAATTGATCATTCAAAAAACGGTACGACCCTCCAACAAAATAATAATCTCCTTTTCTATTAAATTTTCTGTATTTAAAATTTATATCGGTACTAGATCGTCTATCACTATCAAACATTTGTACAAATACAGATGGCTCAAATTCTACATCTTTATTATGTCGATTTTTAATGACCACTCCAGTATATAATTGATAGTTCAATAACTTACTAGGTTCAACACCTAAATATTGGTCAATATCTTTTTTCAAGAAATTATTCGCATTAAAGCTTAAATAAAAGGCTTTCCAACGGTATAAAATACCTGCATCAAAGTTGTTGTTAGACACGCCTCTATCATCTGTAATAGCTGGATCTAAAATAGGTATGTCATAAGTAGTATTAAAATTTTCTATTTCAATTCTAAAGCTATTAATGTTATATGATAAACCAAAGGATAGGAACTGCTTAGTTTTATAATCTAAAGTTAAATGGTGCGCAAAAGAAAACTTAACTCCTTTTTGCCTTGTGTTACCATTCTTATCATTATAAGCAGATATTCCAATTCCTGAACGATCGGCCATTCTAAAATCGGCGTACACTGATTGATTATCTGGAGCATCTTTTATGCCAACCCATTGTGTTAATCCGTTAGCTCTAATTTTTAAATTATCTCCAATTCCTGCGTAAGTAGGTGAAATAACAAAGTTGTTATCTGCCAAATACTGTGTAAATACCGGTAGATTTAATTCTTGGCCGTAACTCTGAGCAAAGACCAAAAAAAGAATATATAGGGTGATTTTTTTCATAATGTTATCTTTCTAATGTTCTGGCTTTTATCTGTATAGTGTAAAGTGTCCAACAAATTCTTTATCGTTTATAGCGTCATTGGTTTTAACAACAAACCAATAATCACCAGTTGGTAATTCCCGACCTTTATATTTACCGTCCCAAACTTCACCTACACGATAATTAGCAACCCTTCGGCCATAACGATCAAATATATCGAAGGTTAAATCCGGGTAATTTAAAGTACAACCTGGTGCCCATGTATCAAACTCTCCATCACCATTTGGTGTAAACCAATTAGGAATACAGATATCTTGAAACACTAATTCTACTTGTATTGTCGCATAACAACCACTACTATCAGTTACTGTTATAGTATATAATCCAGATTCGTAAATGATAAATGAATTTTCATCACCATAATCCTCATCGTTTATGGTATATTGATAATCACCTGTACCACCAGAAGCATTCGCTATATATTCGTTTAATTCACCTTCTGTTAAGTCTAAGGTTACTGGGTCAGCCATCTCTATATCAAAGAATTCAGTAGTTTGAATACAACCATTTGTATGTCTAACATCTATAAAATGATCTGTTCCGACAGGAACATTTATAAATTTGTTATCCGATTGGTACGGTCCACCATTTAATGAGTAATCAAGTTCATCTAAATCCTCAATTGAATCATCTACGGTCACCGTAACAATATTCCCTTGTGTATTATTATCACAAACAGATTCAATTATAATTTCTGGTAGAATACTTACAGATTCTGGGAAAGTGATGTTCCATTCTGACTCACAGCCTTCGGCATCTCTTACAAATACAATATGATCACCTCCTTCTAAACTTGTAAAGTCAAATTCAGTTTGCGCTGCACTTCCTGTTGTATATACACCGTCGTAATCATCTAAACTCACACTATAAGGCAATGTACCTCCTGAAATAGCAATACTAAATTCACCATTAACGTCTCCAGAACATACCTCAGGAAAAAACGAATCAGGCACAATACTTAAGATTACAGGAGTAGGTTCAGTTATGGTGAAATCAAACGTTAAATAACAGCCTAATTCATCTTGTACAATAATATTGTAATCACCTGGTGCTAAATTCTCAATTGTATTGGTTTCAAAAAATTGATTAAGTTGAGGCGAAATGGCATATTTTATAATTCCGGTTCCTCCAGAAGCCGTAATTTCAACCGATCCATTATTGTTTCCGGCACAACTGACATTATTTACTACTATTGAAGCATCAAGTGGAGCATCTGGCTCAGTAATACTAATTGGAGCAGACGTTGCAACACAATCACCACTTTCAACCAAAACAACATAATCACCAGCAAAGAGTTCTGTGAAAAATCCAGGTGTGTTTTCAGTAGCAGTAACCGTATTTCCTGCATTATCTTGTAATGTATAGGTGTAATTTCCTAATCCACCTATCGCGGTTGCTAAAATTGTTCCATTGTTATCACCAGCACAATTAATTGTAGGATTGGTAGATTCTAATGTCACTTCTAAATTAAGTAGAGGATCTACTGAAATTTCATTAGATACATTTGTTTCACATCCATTAGCGTCTCTTACATAATAAGAATACGTTCCATCTGAAACACTAAATGTTGTTGATGTTGTAAACGTTCCTATAATTGCCGTAAATGAAGGATTGTCACTGTAAGAATATAATCCTGTTCCTCCAGTTGCGCTTAACGTTAATGTCGATTCTGTTAAACACGTTTGTGTCGTTGTTCTAACTAAACTAGCTTCAATTGAATCTGGTTCTGAAATCACAATATTTTCAGATGAAAACTCACAATCATAACCATCAGTAATTCTTACAAAATAAGTTCCAGGACCTAAGTTTTCAAACGTATTAGATGTTTGTGGACCTGAAACACTTGGTGTTGGTAAAACAGTGTTTAAGGTATAAGTATAATTTGAACCTTGACCACCAGTTACATTTGTTATAGTAATACTGGCATCTTGATCTCCAAAACATGACAGAACTGTTGAGCTCGGAGTAAATGTTGCAGCAATTGGAGTAGGAGTCTCTAATGTTATAGTTTCAGAAACGATACAACCACCTGCATCTCTAACATTAATGGTATAAGTACCTGCAGAAAGACTTGTAAACGAACCATTACTCGAATAAGCCACAATGGCCGCACCTGTAAGTTCGTATTCATAATCTCCCCAACCACCAGTTGCAATAGCCGTAATTGTACCTTCGTTATCATTACAAGTTACATTAGACGTTTCTGATACATTTAGGGTCATTGCTTCTACAGGAGAAACAAGTGTTACATTCGATGTTGCAGAACAAAACGGAATATCAGTTTCTGTAAGCACTACAGCATATGTTCCAGCTTCCATTCCTGACACTATCTCAGGATTTGTTGATGTATTTGCACTAACTATTCCAGTGACTGAAACTCCTGAATCATCAAATACTTCATAAGTATAAGCACCTGTATAGCTTGCGACATTAATCTCGAATGAGCCAGAATTATCACCAAAACAAGTTATCGTATTTGGAGTTAACGTAAACGTTGGAAGCACGGCTTGAGAAACTGAAATTGAAACCTCTTCAGTACATGACGTTACGGTATCAGTTATGGTAATTGTATAACTTCCTGAAGGTACTCCAGAAAATACATCTCCAGCAAAACTAATTGAAGCAGGACTAGGAGAAATACTATACGTATAAGAACCAGATCCACCATTAGTAGTCATTGTAATTTCACCATCATCATCGTTACAAGATGGTGACGCAGTTACTTCTGGTATTATAAATAATGGTGCTACAACATCTACTGACACTTCATTTCCACAACCATTAACATCTTGAATTTCGATAGTATGGGTTCCTGAATATAAATTTGAAAGTGTGAATGGGAATGTTTGTGTTTGAAACGCACCACCATTGATACTTACACTATAAGGAGGTAAACCAACAGTATCTAATGTCACGTCAATTTCAAATGCACCTTCTTCAACTGTACATTGATTATTTAAGACTGCAGAAATACTTGGAGTAGGATCCATATCTAATACCAGAACAGGACTTGTAACAATACAATTATAAGCGTCTTTAACATGAACATAATAACTTCCAACATCCATATTGAAAGTACTTGAAGCATCCCAAGACGCATCCGTTACAAGTGGAGTAGTAGCCGTTGTTGTTATTTGATATTCATATGGAGGTGTTCCGTTAGAAGCGACAGCACTGATAACACCTGAATTAGGTTCACAATTTACATTTTGATCTATTGTTGCTGACAGTTCTAATAGAAAAGCAGATTCTGTAATATTAAAAGGAGCTGTAATTATACCGCAACCAGCATTTGGTCCAGATGTCTCACGAATAGAGACAAAATAATTTCCAAATGGTAATGGTCCATAGTCTGATATCGTTAATGAGCCATTGGCTGGTAAAGCCGCAGAATCACTTATTCCTGTTGATGTTAAACTTAAAGAGTTGAAAATTTCATAAGTTATAGACACCGGACTTCCATAAGTACTAGTTATAGTAAATGAAACATTACCATCAGCACTTCCTGTACACGTTATATTGTTAGAACTAACAGCAGTAGCCGTTAATGTAGAATTCGTAGGTATAGGAATTGTTGCAGGTTCGTAATAACTACATAATGTAGAGGCATCATATACAATGAATGTGTATAAAGCACCAGGTATTAAACCTGTGAATGTCGCAGATTCACTATCAGGTGCATCTTCGCTTACCCAAGTACCAGCAGGATATACAGTGCCAGGACCTTCATATATGCTGAAGAAAAATGGTCCATCACTAGTAAGAGTAGATCCTATGCTAACCACAGCTTCTCCACCTACAGAACAATCAACATTAGTTTCAATATCAATATCTAAATCGGTTGGAGGTGAAGCCACTAAAACATCTTGAACTAAAACAGAACATCCATTAGCATCAACAACATTTATTTGATAAAGTCCAAAATCAACAACATCAAAACTAACAGATGTTGAACCAATGTTATTAAGTTCTGAATTTTCATAACCATTTGTTCCGGTTACAAAATAATTATAAGGAGGAGTACCACCTGTCACTGAGTTTACAATTACTGATCCTTGAGAGATTCCACCTGCTCCACATGTAATATCAATAGCATCATAATCGACAATAATAGGATCTGGTTGATCTATTGTTACAGTTTCAGTTGCTGTACATAGTTTTGAATCTGTAACTGTAACTGTATAGGTACCTGCTGGTAAACTAGTCGTTTGAGTACCATAATCGGTGGCTGTGGTATCATTATTCACATTTATAGTGAATGGTGGCGTGCCCACTGAAGTATCTATAGTCACGTCAATTGCTCCGTTTGTATCACTATTACATAATATTTCTTGTGTTTGTACGACTAGACTTAGAGCTGGTAATGATAATGGAGTCACTGTAATTAAGGACGATTCCGCTATACAACCGTTAGCATCGGTAATTTGAAGTTGGTACGTTCCCGCAGTTGCCGCACTATATGTAAATGGTGTTCCTGTTGCTCCTAAGTCCGTGTAAGCAGCTCCGTCAATAGATACTGCATAAGTATAAGGAGCTGCACCAGTAATTGTTCCGGTTAATATAGCATCTGGTAATGCTTCACAATCTAAATCCTTGGTTAAAACAACAGATAATGTTGGTGAAGGAGTAGGTACAATAGTATGTGATTCACTATAAACACAATCATTTTCATCTTTAACTTGAAACGTGTAAGTTCCAGGTTCTAAACCTGAAAAATCAGGTGATGTTTGATAAGCGGTCACTGCAGAAGCAGGTGCCGTAATTTGATATTGCAATGTACCCACACCGCCAGTTGTGCCAATAATAGAAATGGTAGCCGTATTAGAAGGGCACGCCACATCTGTATTGTCAAACGTTAAAGCCGTTGGTGGATTTAATTCTTCAATTGTAATTTGCTCCATTGCAGATGCACAACCAGTAGCGTCCATTACGATTACAGTATAATCTCCGGCCGTTAAATCACTAAAACTAGCAACATTCTGAAATGTTACACCATCAATACTATAGCTATAAGGTGGTTGACCTCCTGTAACTCCTGTAACAGTAATTGTTCCACTAGAAAGACATGTGTAAGGTGCAGAGACTTCTACAGTACCAGTAATAGGATCTGCTGAATTAATTGTCACAGTTTGTGGACTTGATTCACAAACATCTGTACCTGAAGTATATTCTACAACAACATCATAGTTTCCGATAGATAATCCTGTAAATACATTTGAATTCACAAATGTAGCACCTCCATCAATACTATACGCAATACTACTACCATTAGCGTTAGTAACATTAATTGTTAAAGCTCCCGTACCATCAGAACCTGCACAGGCAATATCAGTGGTATCGACATTAAAATCTGGCCCTGAAATAGCATCAACATTTATAGTAACATCTGTGCTACAGTTATTAGAATCAGTAACAGTTATATTATATATACCAGCTGAAGTGACTACAATTTCAGGTGTAGATTGAAATTCTGTAGCACCATTTACAAAGTAATAATAAGGAGAAGTTCCGCCTACTGGATACACTGTTATTTCACCATCAGAACAGTTTAAAGGACTCGTTAAAGCTACTGTTGCTGTTAATATCGGTGGTTCAATAATAGTAATGTCTTCTGAATAAATACAGCCATTTTCAGATTCAATTGTTGCTGTATAGGTTCCTGGGTTTAAATTTTGAAATGTGTAATTATTATCTATGACTGGACCAACAGTATTCACTATAGTTGCTCCTTGAGCAAGTGTAAACACATATTGTGGATCAGCATCATTTGCAGATATATGAATACTTCCTTTGTCCCCATGACAAAGTGGCTGTGTAATTGTTGTAGAACCCGTAAACTCTCTGTCTCTAATTTGAACACTAGGAACTGTAAATACACAAGGGTTTGTTGCAACGCCTATTTGTCTTACGTATATGGTATAAGTTCCAGCAGTATCTATTGAAAATATATTAGTGGCTTGAAAATTTGTTCCATCAATACTGTATTCATAACCTGAAGGAACATTATTTACGGTAATACTTCCGTTAGTTTCACAAATAATATCTGTAGAATTTACCGTAGGATTTAATTCATTTTGGTAAACATTAAAATAGAATTGAACATTACAGCCACCAGGATAGTTGATTGTAATTCGATATTGCCCCGCTGTATCAACAACAAAACCTGATTCACTAGGTATAGCGTTCCATGTACAAGACGGGTCTTCATTAGCACAGTCTGAATTTGAAACGGCATCACAACTTGTTTCATCAAGTACTTCCCAAATAATAGAAGTAGAGTCAGATACATTAGTTTGAATTATTCTTGTATCCTCAGCACCACATAAAAATATATTAGGTAATAACTTTCCATCATTAGGACACGTTACAACTTCATCTGCATATGGAATTACAGGGTTTGTAGTGTTAGAACCAAAAAGTTGTACGTTAAATTGCTGTACAATTGATTGACAAGGGGCAACTGCTGTGTTATAAGAATAGTACGTCCCTGTTTCAGTAACGGTTATGGACTGCGAATTTCCAATAACAGGAACTCCTGTAGGACTGGTAGACCATGCATACGAATCGTAACCATCAGCTGCAGTTAATTCTACACTATCTCCACATAGAATTTCATCATATTCAAAAGTACAGTTAAGATCCGCTAAAAAATTAGTCGCTTGAGGTGAAATTAAACATCCCGTATTACTACTTAAACTTGGATCATCTGTTATAGTGAAATCAGGATTTTCAGTACCTTGATATGTCGCATAAGCTTGATTATTCACAATATTTGAACATGCATTTTCTAACTGACCACAATCATCAACCACTTGAACCTCAATTCGAATTTCGTAAACAGGATCATTTTCTTCTACAAGGGAATTATCAATATCTAAAATAAGCTCTCTTGTTGCTGCATTATAACTTTGAACGGTAACACCCGTAGGCAGAATTAAATCTGTTGGATGATTATAAATTATATTTACAGGTAAAATATCTCTAATACTAAAGTTTGTAGCATCATCATTACCTGTATTTTGAAAACCAATGACATAGTTTAAAGAGGAGCCTAAACCTACAAGCTGACCTCCAATATCATTTCCTAAGTCATCTTCAACTATTTTTGTTAATACTATATTTGGAGCAATAATCTCAATGGCGAAAGCACTAAAATAATAATAGTAGATATCTAAATTACTTCCTAAACTAATATTTGCCGTAGTCGCATTATTGGCAATTAATGAATTCCCCGGATTTGGTATATTAATAATACCAGCATCAAACCCTAAAGTGTTAGAACTATTTGGAGTTCTATTGGTAAACAATTCAGAGGTATTTGTAAGTGGGTTAATATCGGAAACAGAACTATTAAAGAAGTTGTTACCAGGACGAATAGTAGTACCTGCATTGTTGGTTGCACTAATTGTAGTTCCATTAAGTCTTAAATAATCTCCAGAATAACCTCGGTCACCTTCAATAGTACTAAATGCGAATTTTGCACGTACAGGACCTGTTGGTATCGTGGTAAAACCACTTACCGGAAAAGTCTCATTTATAGAACTAGTAATCTTTGTAAAACCATCAAAAGAAGTAATATACTTACTAGGTAAAAGCGGATCTTCATAAACCACAAATAAAGACCAACCAGCGGAAAGTCCTTCAGAATTTGGTTTCGGCCCCACTAAAGTTGAAATGTTTGCTACAGAATATGTCCCTTCAGGATCTGGTAGTGCGGTAAGCATATCTGTAACATCATGATAATAGGCATAGGTATTAGAATGATTATTATTCGATGCATTTTGGTAGTAAATTTCCGTTCCTGTAATATCTTCATAAGAGCCTCCTGGTACTTTAAATTTTATCTCAGATTTTGGTTCATCACCATCAACAACAGCACTCCAATATAATCCTGCATAAACAATAACATAACAACTGTCATCACTTGGTACATCTAGATCGGCACTACTAGAGTTAAATGTACTAGGATCACCATCTATATCTACATATACTGCAGCATTTACTCCGTCATTGGTAGAGTTTCCATTATATGGGGTAGAAGCATGTAATCCCACATTACTGTTTCCTATTAGAAGAATATCACCTTTTATGGCTTGGTCATACCGAGGTGAAAATGGGACGAGGTTTTGAGCAAATGTTAATTGTCCTAAAATAAGTGCTAAAGCAATTATTAAGATTCTAGAAAAAGTAGGTTTTTTCATGATACTATATTTTATTTTATCACTTTATTTCTTGGGGCAAAGAAGAAAGTGAATGTTGGCTTAAACTATTATTGATTCTCTATTTTTACTATTGACATTTTTCCATTATACGGTCTGTTTCCTTTAGCTTCTAAAGCTTTATTGGCATTCGATATATTATCAACCTTTTCATAATAAATGTAATATTTACTCGTCGTTACATCATGAAAGAAATCTACATTGGTTCTACCTGACGCGATAACTTTTGCTAAAAATTCATCTCTACTTTTTACATCTCCATGAACTGCAATAATCATATAGAAACCACTTTCAACATGGTTGATATTCTTTAATATTTTAATACTGTTTCCTTGAGCTTCTCCAAAATCAAAATCTTCAACTTTCAATGGAGTTTCCGATAATTCAGTAGTTTCTCTTAATTGCTTTAATTTAGCTCTGTCTTGACTATATCTATCATCTTCATTGTTGAATGCAGCACGTTTAATGCGTCTTCTTTTCTCAAATTCAGTAGCAATTTGAATCGTTTCTAATTTTGCATCTAATTGAGATTTTAACTCATTTGCTTTTAATTGTTCTGACTCTAATCTTTTTATTTCTTTTTTATAAAACAACGTAACTTCATCTAATGCTAAAGTACCTATAGCAGCACGCTCTTCGTAAAGTTTATTTAATTCCTCAATTTTCTCACTTCGTGTCTTAATCACATTATCTAAATCCGCCTTAATTGCTTTCAATGTATTGTTTTCAGCAGTTACACTTTTAAATGGTTTTGGCTGAACGGTAATACCTTGATCACTTAAGTCATTTTCCTCTTTCATATCCTTAAGATCTTGATCTTTAATCGCAACGATCTCATCAAATTGTTTTAACAATTCATTCTGAACGGTTTTAGACGCTTCTGTCGATTTGGTTATCGTTTGCATTGATACAGCGAGTGCATCCGTTGGATTGGAAATGGCATTTTCTTTTGCAGCGTCTTCTTGATCTTTTTGTTCTGCTAATAACTTAGCCTGAGCAGCAGCGT
>NZ_JAHKPN010000004.1 GCF_018860545.1 Winogradskyella psychrotolerans
ACTAGCTTATTACCTTCAGCATCGTATAAAGATACAGTCGCACCACTAATAGGTTCACGTGTAGTGTCATCTAGTACAGTTGCACTAACTAAAACATCACAAAGAGGTTGTAGTTTTTTAAATGCGTAGATATCATCACTACCTTTTCCGCCAGTTCTGTTAGAAGATACAAAGCCTTCATCATTCTCTTCATCAATTGAAAACGCGAAATCATCTGCATTACTGTTAATAGGAATACCTACATTACGTACAGGAGCCATTTTTCCGTCAATTTCTTTTGTGTAAAAGACGTCTAATCCACCAAGACCTAAATGACCGTTTGATGAAAAATATAGCGTGTTATTACTACTAATATACGGGAACATTTCTTGTCCTTCTGTATTTACTTTTTGACCTAAATTTTCAGCGTCACCTAAAGTTCCATCAGCGTTTATAGGTGCTTTGTAAATATCATATTCTCCAAAACCACCTGGCATATTTGAAGAGAAATATAATGTTTTACCATCTGCACTTACCGATGGGTTTTTAACAGAATAGTTTTCGCTGTTAAGAGCTAAAGCTTCAACAGTATCCCAATCATTACCTAATTTGGTAGCTTTAAATAAATAAAGTTGACTGAATTTTGTACTGCTTAGAGAATCCTTTTGAAAATCTTGTTCATAATAACTTTCTCTAGAAAAATACATGGTTTTACCATCTGGTGTAAATGATACCAAACCTTCGTGAAATCTCGTATTGATAGAACTATTTGCTAACTCAGCTTCTTGGTAAGTATCATCTGAATTTTTAGTAATAGTATAAATATCTAAAAACGGTTGATCATTCCATCCATAAGTTTTACGGCTATCATTACGACCCGATGTAATGTATAACTTACCATCACTCAACGTTCCACCAAAATCTGATTGCTCAGAGTTGAAATCGGCATTTTGAACATTAAACTTTTTACCTTGTTCTAATATTTTAGGAAGATAATCAGGGTTTTTTCTATAAGCGGCAGCACGGTGATCAGAAGGACGCATTGACGCAAACTTATCCATTTCCACATTAGAAGCTTCGTACTTACCATTTGCTTTTAGCATTTGTGAGTACTTATAAATCATTTCTGGATTATCAGAGGTTTCTAATGCTTTAGCATACCAACGTTCAGCAGCTTCAGTATTAAAAATGTTATAATAACTTTCGGCAAGTTGCCCGTAAACGTAAGCGTCAGCTTTACCATTTTCTACGAGTTTATTATAGCTTTCAGCAGCTTTAACAAACTGATATTGTGAAAATTGTTTATCCGCTTTTTTGGTGTCTTTATTTTGAGCAGTTAGGCAAAAACTACTCATCAACGTAATTAATAATAGTGTATTAAAGTTTTTCATAATTGATTTTAGCTTAACTGATTAAAAGTATCTAGGTGAACGAGAAACACGTTTTGAAAAATTAATATCAAATAATAACATGACCTCGTGAGATGCTGGTGCATACGCTTTAATATCTGATGTAATAGCATCATAAGCATATCCAACTCTTATAGATGGGGATAAGGCAAAATTCACTAAACCAGAAAATGAATCGTCTAAGCGATATGACGCTCCTATTTCGAATTTTTTGTAGAATCTCGCATTGACATTCACATCAAATGATGTTGGTGCATCAAATGCAGATTTTACCATAAACGAAGGCTTTAATTCTGTATTTGGCGAAAGGTCAAACACATAACCACCAGTTAAGAAGTAGTGTTGTGTTTCAGAACCTATTTTATAACCATTAGCATCTAAATGTACAGACGATAATAAATTTGGTACAGATAAGGATACATAGTATTTATCGGTATAATAAAAGAATCCTGCACCAATATTTGGTGTGACCTCGTTAATATCATTTGAGAAGAATTCATCCGTTGGATCAACAACATCAATCCCTGTTAATCCTATATCATGAAAGGTAGCTCCTGCCTTTACTCCAAAAGCCAAACGGTGTTCTCCACCCAATTGCAATGTATACGAAAGATCAACATAAGCATTCGTTTCTTTAACCGGACCAATTTGGTCTGCAATAAGAGAGACTCCTAAGCCAAGGTTACTACCAATAGGTGCATGACCAAAGAAAGTTCCTGTCTCTGGTCCGCCATCAATCTTTGTCCATTGATTTCTGTATAATAGTCCAAAAGAAAGATTTTCTCTTGAGCCTGCATAGGCAGGGTTAACTATATTCATATTATACATGTACTGCGTGTACTGTGGGTCTTGTTGCCCATGCATCTGCAACTGAAATGCTAAAAGCAAAACCGCTATAATAGATAGTTTTTTCATTATAAAAAGTTGATTTTTTTAGTTGATTATTTGTTAATATATACCCAAGCACTTTTTGTCTTTGCACCACCTTCGTAAACAACGGTATAGAAATATGTACCTACTGGTAACTCATCTCCATCATTGGTTTGTCCATGCCATTCATTGGTATAATTATTTTTTGAATACACTAGGGCTCCATATCTATTAAATATCTCTAGCTTAGTAACACTAAAACTGCTTAAGTCAAAGGTATCGTTCTGACCTGGTGTAACACCTGGCGAAATACCTTCTGGGAATATACAAGAGCCCAATTCAATAACCTCTTGCATAATAGTATTAACACAACCTGTATCAATGAATTCAACTTCCGCTAAATATTCACCAGCATAAACTACACCATTATCAAGTACGAGCTCATTTTCACCATCAATTAAGACTCCTTCATAATACCAAGTAATGATAACGTCGTCAACGCTAAAATTGTTAGCTATCAAACCAATCTCAATCGATTCATTCGCACTAGGACATACTTCATACTGATATTGAGGATCAAAAATCACCAATGGTTGTGTTCCCACAATTAACTCAAAACTGTTAATAACATAACAATCTTCATAATTAATAGATTCAACACGTACATAAACCGTTTCTCCGGAAGTTGTATAAGAGTCAGGCAAAGGATTAGTATCGCTGATAGCCTCACTTTCTAATATGTGATAAGACACAACAAACTGAGACGCGTCTTGGCCATTTAAGACTTCTGCACTAAAATCAGCTAGATTAAAAGTGGCTTCAACACCATTACCACATTCAACATAATCAATAACATCAGCTGTATGAGCAGGAGCTGTAACAATTAAATCAAAAGTTGTTATAATATTACAACTTGTTGTATTGTCTTCAACTCTAACATAAATAGTTTGAGGGTTAGATATATTAATATAAGGATCAGCTGTAATTGAATTAATATCATTTTCAGCATCATTTTCAGAAAGGTGATAAGAAATAGTATAGTTAGATGGATCTAAAGTATCTAAAATTACAGAGTCATTATCAGTAAGTGTAAAAGGAGCTTCTCCATTAGATGAGCAACCTTCTAAATTAGATGGAGACCCATTAATCAAAGGAGGTTGAAGAAATTCTACTAATATATCATCTGTTAAAATACATTGATTAGAAAAAACAACTAGTGCTGTATACAAATCTGGCTCTGTAATTGTTATAGTAGACGATGTTTCTCCCTCAATCTCTATACCGTTTTTAAACCATATATGTTCTAGAGTTGGCGCTTGAGTATCTAATATAACTGGCGCTCCTAAACATGTAGCATCACCAGAATCGATAGTAATATCTGCACCTAAATCAAGTTCTCCTAAATCAAAACTACCTGCCTTTAAATATACACCTGAATCAAATACCGCATCATTATAATCAGTAATAACCATTTTAATATGATATGTTTCTCCAATATTCACTAAGGATTCAGCAGTAAAAACAGTCGTACGACCATCAAAGGCAATTGGAGGTAAATTAGTTGGAATATATTCACCAAAATAAGTTTCGTTTACAGCTTCACAACTAAAGTTTTCTTGATGAATATTAGTAACCGAAATCGGTGTTGTAGTATTAGGTATTACTGCCAAATTACTAGTAATACCGTTAGCATCCGTTAATAAAAAAGCAAATGCATCAGAAAAATTACACTCAAATGAACCCCCTGTATATTCTTCAGATGCCATTAAAAAATCGAAACTTATTTGATCTTTAAACGGAATAAAATCAAATTCAAGAACTGTAGCATTATATGTATTGGTAATTCCTATGGCGCTTTCTAAATCTTCGTCTCCAGGCCAAGCAAGCGACCCATCAGCTAAGGCTTCAGTATTTGGCCCTGAGGAAGCAGCAGCATTACCGGTAGTAAGCACCAATCCTTCCTCAAATGGAAAGCTAACACCATCACCATCAAAAGAAAAATAGCCGATACCGTTTTCATCACCAAAATTAGTTCCCGTTGAATAGGTAATATTTGAAATTTGCGCACATTCACCACCTATTAAAACATCTTCAACTAACTGTTCAACAGTATAAGTTGTTTGATCTACTATCACGTTAGCAATCCCTGGTCTAATACACAAATCAAATGTTGTATTTAATCCACTAGCCTCTGAAGAGAATACCCTTATGTAATATGTATTTCCTACAACTAAGGTAGGTGTTACTATAGACGTATCAGCCGAACAATAAATTTCAATAAAGTTATCACATGCTCCTTCGTACAAGCCATGGTCTAAATTATCGAATGCTCCATCTATATTTTCTAGTGTTATTAAATGAGTGTCATCAGTAGCAACAAATTGAAACCACACATCATCGTTTGGATTACCAGAACAAGAACCTACAGGCACATTAGAAGGAGTTGCTTCAGAAATCGTACCAGATGTCACTTCTAAACAATCATTACCTGTATTTACAGTAGCCACGGTTGCATTTTCGCAATTATCATTTACAGGAGGACAAGAGGATACAGTATAAGAAGTGCTGTTAATCATACAGTTATTATCTTGTTCATTCATAACAAATACTTGAACAGTGCTTCCGAAAGAAAATGGACCAACCTGAAAATCACCCGCATTCAATGCTTGAACAGTATTTGTATCTAAAGTATTAGAAATTTCAAGTGACGTAGCATCTCCTAAACTCGTAACATTTACATCGATATAAAATTGAGTGTTTTCACAATCTGGAATTATAGTATAACCCGCTTCAGGTAACGTACATAATAACTCTTGAACATTTACAGTAAAGTCTAACGTAACCCCAAAAGGCCCTACATAACATGGACTAGGTACTACTTGACCAAAATTTGCAGTTCCTATTCTCATTCTATGCTCTCCTAGTGTAGCTGTCTCTGACATCATAAAAGAAGCGTCTAAAACCTGAAGATCCCCCCCTGGTGATTCTCCTTGAAATAATAATTCTGTGTCATCGAAAACTAAATCATCATTAAAATCAATCCAAACATTTGCATCATAAGTTGAAGCATGACCAAATTGTATTTCGATACTTGTATTAACACCTTGAAAAACGTCTACTACAGGTGTCGTATGGTTTTCATAGGTTACATCTCCTAAAGTAGGAAACATTACATTTTGTAAATTCACATAATTAACACCAGAAAGCGTAATACTAGATGGCATAGAAACACAATAGCCAGTATAAAATTCGAAAGGTCCTGTAAATATGCTTTCCTCATCTGTATCACATACTGATTGCACATAAAATTCGTAATAAGCATCTGGAATAAGATCTGTTAAAATATATGGGTTAGTTGTAACATTAACTATTGTTCCTTCTGAAGTTCCAGAATTGAATCCAGAAACCCCATATTCAATATTCCACTCTGTAACTGATGGATCATCTTGCCAAGCAATTTCAGTAGAAGTTAAACTTAAATTTTCAGATGTTAAAGCCGTTGGGGGGAAACAACTAGGTGCTTCATCAAAGCTTACGTCATCAATGGAGATATCGTCAGTATTACCACCTGCAGAAGTTTCAGAAAATATAAATCTAGCCTGTACATTTCCAGTAATTGTTAAACCACTTATATCTATAATTTTATGCTCCCATCCAACTGTATTTGAATTATAAGTTGCCATATTATTCCAAACTGCACCATCCCAAACTTCAACATCTAATACAGCGTTTTGACCACCTTGATTGTGGCTAATCTCATAGAAATAAAGCGCCGGAGTTGATAGACCAGATACATCCACAAACGGACTTGTTAAAGTTCTTTCTCCATCATTTCCACTTGCATCACACCAGGCAAAATAACCATTTGTAGCTGTATTCCCTGTAATAACACCAGCATTTCCAATATTATTGTTACCAGTAACTTCACTAAAGAACCAATCTTCACCACCATCCATAGTCCAACATAAAGGAATTATACCTTCATTTTCAAATCCTTCAGTGTAGGGTGCTGTAAACACATTACATTCAGTTGAGAACATATAAGGACCAACCCAAGAACTTAAATCTCCTGAACCACAGTCTGCTTGATAATATAAGTAGTAATTTGTAGCAGAAGCAAGACTTGTGAGTGTTGTATTCGGAGTTCCATTTGGAGATATAGCTACATCTTGTAAGCCAAGTCCAGGAAAAAAGTTTGAACCCGCACTATATTCAATATTCCACGCAGTTTCAGCATTACCAGCAGCCCAATCTAAAACTACAGAATCAAAGGTAATACTCGTTGCACTCATATTACTAGGATCCGGACATATTGGAGATTCAAAAAGAGTAATTTCTATGTTATACCAATTAGCATCTGACCCTGCATATTCTTGGTTTAAAACTAAATCTAAATACCCATCGTTTGTTGGATTGTACAGACCTGCTAATTCACCGGTATACGTTAATGTTGTTGCATCACCATTATTGGCACCACCATTTGAAGGATCTAAAAAATCTATCGCCCCAGCAGTTGTTAAAACTGTTAGCTGTGCATCATTTGACCAAGGGTTCCCATTACGTTGAACCCAATTTACGGTGATTAAAAAAGAATTATAACTACCTGTTGATGATACTGGTACATTGGAAGTATTTGCAAGGTCATTTAAATTTATAATTACAGGTGTTCCTGCTATTACATTTGTCGGACCTGTTATTGGACTGAAGTTATATTGAGCTTGAGCAGTAAGAAAGAACCCAAACACAATAAAGAATAAAGTAATGTTTTTCATTAGAATTTGCTTGTTATAAATTATTAAACCCCACACAATCTACAGATTACACAGGTGTGATTTTGTTTATTATAATAATGAGATTGAGTTTGGCTATAAATACATTACAAAGCTGTTTGATTAAGCCATTACGAACATATCAATAATTTGATGAAAAAATGTGATATAAAAAATACAATCTAGAAGGACAACTATTAAACACAAACACGTTAGCTGAAATTTTTATTTATTTTTTTATAAACTTGATAGAACTTCCGTTATCAAATGTCATAAAGTACAAACCTTTGTTTAAGTTTTGAATATCTAATTTTTCATTATTAGATATAGTTCCGCTCATAATTTTAGAACCTAAAATATTAGAAATACTATATTTTTCAGTTTTTATCAATCCAGATACACCAATAAAATCAGTTGTTGGGTTAGGAAATAGTTTAATTTCGTTATTAAACAATTCAACATCTGCAACACTTAATTCACCAACATATGTTCCATCTCCAGAAAAATCACCTGTAGGATCACATATTCCAGCAATCCAAGCAGAGTAACTACTCGCTGGTGGTAATGGTGTATCTGATTCATTGTAAGAAAGAATTTGTATTTGACCATTACTTTGTATAAATAAATGTTCCCATCTTGATAGACCAGTAGTACCATCAGTAACCCATTCAATTACAAAGGTATTTGTACCTGAAACTAAAGAATAGGATGGTTTTCCATTAACATCACCATCTATTAGTTCGTAAGTTCCATCTACATATCCATCTATACAGCTGCCGGTTACTATAACTTCTGTAGTACTTACTTCTTCAGTATATGTTCCGTCACCAGAAAAATCACCTGTAGGATCACATATTCCAGCAATCCAAGTAGAGTAACTACTCGCTGGTGGTAATGGTGTATCTGATTCATTGTAAGAAAGAATTTGTATTTGACCATTACTTTGTATAAATAAATGTTCCCATCTTGATAGACCAGTAGTACCATCAGTAACCCATTCAATTACAAAAGTATTTGTACCTGAAACTAAAGAATAGGATGGTTTTCCATTAACATCACCATCTATTAGTTCGTACGTTCCATCTACATATCCATCTATACAGCTGCCGGTTATTGTAATTGTTTGTGCATTTAAAGCAGTAACAAGGGCTAAAAATAATAAGAGCGTAAAAAGGTAATTTTTTTTCATTTTAAATAGTTTTTGTTAGTTAATAATTACTACCGTGTCTGTGTAAATAAAGTTGGTAATATCCTACTGAAATTTCAGCTGAGTTAAAATTATAACTTTTACAAACACAACTTTAACACAACAGCTATTTTTACATAAAACATAAAATTTTAGTTAAAAAAATATTATATTTAATATTTATTAACTAACAAATCAATTATTTAAACAATTTTAATCAAAAAATTTTGTTAACACCTTGCCAATATTAACCTCAATATTTCTATCATAATTTTATTTTTCTAACTAATTATCTCAAAATAAGTTTTAATTAATTATTAATTTTATAATATTTTTTTACAAAATGACAAAATATTTTCACATAAAATAAGATGATTTAATAACATTAAAAACTCAGATTTTTTGTACTCATTTGTTATGCTTAAAAAGCACCTGTTTGACAAGAATTTTAAGATTGTAAAATCCAAAAAGACAATAAATTATTGTCTATTACTTCACTTTGACTTTATTTATTATTGCCAACAGAACCTTTTACAGGATTTAATAAAAAATTAAATCTATCCATAAAAGAATACAGACACAATTTTATAGATCACACTAATTATCACAAAAGTCGCTAAGGGTAAATTCAAAATAACTAAAAATATCAATTAAACAGTTCTTAAATCTATTGCCCTTAGAGTAAGATTCACTCAATTCATTTTAATTTAAAAATCATACTTAAACAACACATTAAAACTTAGTTAAAAGTCTGACTTTTTAAGGGTGATATTCCCTATTTTTGCAAATAAAAACAATGGCACAGACCAAAATATCCATAGTCAATACTTCTAACGATACGATAAAAAAGTTTGAAGCAGATCGATTTTTAACCAATCATAATAGCTTTGAATTTAACAATATAGATGATGCTAAAGATTCTCCTTTGGCTCAACAATTATTTTACCTTCCTTTTGTCAAAAAAGTGTATATCGCTTCAAATTTTATAGCTATTGAGCGTTATAATATTGTGGAATGGAAAGATGTAGAACAAGAAGTTGCACAACAAATTGAAGATTACTTATCTAAAGATGGCATTGTAGTGAGTGAAGACGCTATTAAACCAAAGGCAGCGGTTACTGTTTATGCAGAAAGCACACCTAATCCTGGTGTTTTAAAATTTGTTTGTAATAAAGTTTTAGTTCCTGCTTTATTTGAATTTAAATCTATTGAAGATGCTAAACCTTCACCTCTAGCGACAGCTTTATTTCAATTTCCATTTGTGAAAAACATCTATATGGAAAAGAATTTTATTTCCATTACTAAGTTTGATATTGTTGAATGGGAAGATATTACACTTCAATTACGCGAGTTTTTAAAATCTTATATTGAAGATGGAAAAACAATTTTAAATGATGATGCGCCTAAACAGTTGGAGAAAACTGAAGACGCCATTGAGCAAAAATTTGAAGCCTTAGATGATACTTCAAAAAATATTATCAATATTCTTGAAGAATATATAAAACCAGCCGTTGAAAGTGATGGTGGAAATATTGAATTTATATCTTATGATGACACCACTAAAAAAGTAGAAGTGCTACTACAAGGAGCTTGTAGCGGTTGTCCTTCATCCACATTTACTTTAAAAAATGGTATTGAGAGTATGTTAAAAGAAATGCTGAAAGACAACACCATAACTGTAAATGCTATAAACGGTTAAAATTTAGCGCGTTTATTAGTGACATTTTGTTTTTTTTAGTGTCTATTATATAGTATAACCCTAAAAACATAAAATATTATGGCAGTATTAAAAGTAATTGAAGTATTATCTAATTCGGACAAAAGTTGGGAAGACGCCACTAAGAAAGCCGTTAAAGAAGCTTCCAAAACTGTAAAAAACATAAAATCTGTTTATATAAATGAACAGAGTGCTATCGTTAATGGTGACGATGTTACAGAATTTAGAGTGAATTTAAAATTGACTTTTGAAGTTAAATAACTTCAATTAACGTTAGTATTAACAATAGGTAACTCGGTCTAAAAATGACCCGAGTTTTTCTTTAAAATTTAATTATTATAATAAATCAACATGGAAACACAAAAATGGATTGACGCAGGTTACAATTTTATTATAGAGTATGGCCCTAAGGTAGTAGGAGCTATTCTTATATGGATTATTGGTAGCTGGGTAATCAAAATGCTCAATAAAGGCATTACAAAAGCAATGAACAAAGGCAACTATGACGAGAGCCTTAAAAAATTCTTAGGTAATCTTCTTAATTGGATTTTAAAAATCGTTTTAATCATTGTCGTATTAGGCACTGTAGGTGTAGAAACGACCTCTTTTGCTGCGATTATTGCTGCTGCAGGTTTAGCTATAGGCTTAGCATTACAAGGCTCACTTGGTAATTTTGCAGGTGGAGTTTTAATCATGATTTTTAAACCTATCAAAATCGGAGATTTAATAGAAGCTCAAGGAGAGATCGGAGTGGTGAAAGAAATTGAAATCTTCACTACTAAATTAATTGGTCTTTCTAATAAAGAAATTATTATTCCAAATGGATCACTTTCCAACGGAAATATTGTTAACTATACAACTCAAGGCACACGACGAGTAGATTTAGTATTTGGTGTTAGCTACGATGCCGACATTAAACAAACTAAAGACGTATTCAGTAAAGTATTGGCGGCACATCCTTTAATATTAAAAGATCCTGCACCAACAATTGCATTGTCTGAACTAGCTGACAGCTCAATTAACTTTGTGGTTAGACCTTGGTGTAAAACTGAAGATTACTGGACAGTCTTTTTTGATATCACTGAACAAGTAAAAGAAGCACTAGATGTAGCTGGTATTGAAATACCTTATCCACATCAAGTAGAAATACATAAAGAAGGTTAAGCTTTCTTTTTTAAAGCTACAAAATCCTTTAAATAATAAGGTTCAAAATAAGCGACATCTTCGGTGTCGCTTTTTTTGTACTTGTTTTCTGCTAAAAGCGCCATGTTATTTGCCGAAGGTAGTTTCCCTTCTATAAAAACAGCATTAGGATGCTGAATTAAGCTTTTAGTCTTTTCAACACCATTTCCTATAAAATAAATCTTATGGTCTTTTAGAAGGTCACTGTAACTCTCTTCTGTGAGGATTTCGGCTTGGATTTCTCTATGCAATTCTAACTTAGAATTATAAATAGCCGAATACACTTCCATACGTCTAGCATCTAACATCGGAATTATAAATCCATCTCTAAATGTAACCTGATGTGCTAAACTTTCTAATGTAGACACTGCAATTAAAGGTTTATCTAAAGCAAAACACAAACCTTTTGCAGAGGATACACCTATTCGTAAACCTGTATAAGACCCAGGGCCTTTACTCACAGCAATGGCATCAATCTCCGAAGGTTTTAATTTTGAAATATTAAAGACCTCATCAATAAATAGGTGCAAGGTTTCGGCGTGAGAAAACCCTAAACTATTATCTTCTTTTAAAACTAAAATCTCTCCATCCTTAGATAGAGAGACTGAACAATTTGTAGTTGCTGTTTCTATATTTAGCACTAAAGCCATAATTGGTATTTCTTATTCCGCGTTATTGGTAGTTGAAGCCTCAGAAGTATTCTTATTTGTAACCTCAATTAAATCTCCTGCACTTAAATCTTTAGAAACCATAATATATGGCCCTGTGATAATTTCATCATCCTTACTTAATCCTGAAACTATCTCGATATTGGTATCATCTTGAATTCCAGTTTTAACAACTCTTAATTTTGCTTTACCATTATCGTTGACAAATACACATTCAAATTTTTGTTCTTCAGTATTAAAATCCCCACTGTCAGTCGTGGTTGTCTTTTCGTAAGACGACTTAGTTGAACTAGTATCTGTTTTAATCACAATTGCACTAATAGGAACAGAAATCGCATCTTTTCTTGTTTTTGTAATCACATCTACGGTTGCTGTCATTCCTGGTCTAAACGGCGAATACGTATCGGGTTTACCTTCTGTTAATTCTTTATACGAATCTTCTATAATTCTAACTTTAACTTTAAAATTAGTCACCTGATCGGCTGCTAACGTTCCTGCCGCAGAATTTGCAATCTCCGTAACCACTCCTTTAAATTGCTTTTTTAAATAAGCATCCACTTCAACGATGGTAGAGTCACCAATATTAACTTTTACAATATCATTTTCATTAACATCAACCTCAACCTCCATATTCTTTAGGTTAGCCACACTCAAAATTGGTGTACCAGCCATTTGTTGTGTTCCAACAACACGCTCACCCAATTCTACACTTAAGAGAGAAATGGTTCCTGTCATTGGAGAATAAATCGTTGTTCTACTCAAATTGTCTTTTGCTTCGTTTACCGTTGCTGCAGCACTCTGCACACTGTAATATGCCGAGCTTTTCCCTGCAACCGCAGTTTCATACGTTGCTATAGAACGATCCCAATCTGCTTTAGAAATTACGCCTTTATTAAACAGCGTTTGATTTCTATCGTAATCGGCTTTTGCTTGTTTTAGATTGGCTTCCGCTTGCTCTAAGCCTGCTCTCACATTTTGATACGATGCTTGACTTCTACTCACCGCAGATTGAATTAAATCTGGGTTTACACGAACTAACAAATCCCCTTTTTTAACCTCTTCGCCTTCCTTGAACGGTAATTCCAAAATCTCACCTGAAACTTCTGAAGATATTTTTACTTCAATTTCTGGTTGAATTTTTCCTGTTGCAGATACGGTTTCAACAATATCTTTTAAGGTGACTTTTTTTACAGTAACGTCTTTAAAATCACCTTTTTCACCAAACCATCCCATTTTAGATCCTGCAACGACTAAGATAAGTGCAGCGATGAAAAGTATGATAATAATTTTTAGTGTTTTACTCATAATTATAACTTTGATTCTGTTACAGGAATACCAAAATAAAATTCCAATACTTTTAGCTTAAATATATAATCATACTTTGTTCTAACGACTTCACTTTGTGCAGCTTCGAGATTATTTTTTGATTGATTAAAATCAAACGCATTGAGTAAGCCAACGTTATAACGTTCTTGAGAATAATTAAACGCCTCTTCTCTTGCTACAAATGTTTTCTGTGCTGCTTCATAAGCTTTTAAAGCCCCTTTAGCATCATTAAAAGATTGATAAACGTTAGTTTCTAAATCTAATTGGGTTTGTTCTAATTGAAATTTTGTAAGCTCTAAATTTACCTTACTACGATTTACATTATTTCTTACAGAAAATCCATTAAAAATAGGAATATTTAAACTCAAAAAGAAGTTATGATTCTTATTATCAGAAATTTGATTCTCAAAATTAGGAGTATCAAATAATTCTGACGTAAAATAATTTGAACCAAAACTATAACCTCCAGTTAAAGTGGGTTGCAAACTCGCCTTTGCTATTTTTAAATTGTATTCAGCAATTTCATTATTGTTTTTCGCTATTTTAATATCGTAACGTGCTTCTTTCGCTTTTTCAAAAATAGAATTTGGTGTTTCATTTAAAATATTTGCGATTGGTACATCATAATTAAACTCTTCGATATCAAAATTCTCATAATCTTTTAAAAGAAGTAATTGGGCCAAACTTATTTTAGACAATAATATAGCATTCTCTGCATTAACTACTTGTTGTTCTTGAGAAGCTAAAGATGCTTGAATTTCATATACATCCCCTCTTGGAAGTGATCCTGCATCCACTAATTCTTTTGTACGACTAAGATCTTGTTTAGTAACCTCTTGCTGTGCTAGCGCCACTTTTAACTGTTCTTTATTAAAAAGTATTTGAACAAAAGCATTAGCTACGTTTAATGAAATATTATCTTTCATATTATCTAGCTGATATTGACTCGATAATATTTGCAGATTAGAACGTCTTAATTGATTTACATTATTCAAGCCTCCATAGATATCCACTGAAGAACTTAAACCACCACTAAATGTACGCGTTGTTGAATTAACAGCATTAAATGTTACTGGATCTTGATTTAAGCCTATGCTCCAACTAAGACTAGAAGAGGCATTTAATGTTGGCAGAAAATTACCAACAGCATCTCTCTTGTTAAGTTCTGCCGTTTGAACATCTAACTCACTTTGTTTAACAGAAATATTATTTTCTAAAGCATATTCTACACACTCTGTTAGCGTCCATTTTTTATTTTGTCCTTGGACTAAAACTCCCAAAAGAAGTAATGCTACTATGATTGTTTTTTTCATGTGTTAAAATCTATTTTTTACCATTGTCACATGCTGTTCGCTATTAATCATTTCTATAAATTGATTCAATTTTGAACATGCTCGTTTCATGATACTTGTTTGTCTAAATAAAACTTAAAGTGTTACATTAATTTGGAAATTTATTCTTTAGCATATTGGGGTACGCCTTGAATTTGATTCCAAACTTTTATTTTATCCGATTTTGAAATGCCATTTTTTACTTCTACAAAAATACCATCACTAATCCCTAATTCTACATCTTTTCTTTCAAATTCCTGATCTCCAATCTCAACCTCAACATAAGGTTTTTTGGTTTCCTTATCGTATTGCACTAAAGCTTCTTTAATCGCTAATACGTTTTCTGCTTTTTCTAAAATAATAGAGGCATTAGCACTTAAACCTGCTCTAATAAATGTTGAATCCATTTTCTTTAGAGATCCTTTTATTTCAAATTGAATAGCACCATTTTCAGCAACTCCTTTTGGCGCAATGTAATCTAATACAGCATCAAAAGTTTTATCTTCAATAGCTCCAACTGTGATTTCTAATGGCAAGCCTTCTTTAATTTTACCCACTTCACTTTCATCTACTTTGCCTTCAAAGATCATTTGTTTTACATCCGCTAAAGACGCAATTGAAGTCCCCTCATTAAAATTATTAGCTTCAATAACTTGGTTCCCTGCTTTTACAGGAACATCTAAAACCATTCCTGAAACCGTTGCTCTTACTTGTGTCTGTGCTATGTTTCCCAAACCCGATGTCGTTCCTGTTTTAATAATATCATAGTTCTGATTCGCAGAATTAACATTAATCTTAGCTTGCTCTACACTTTGCTTGGTTTGTAAATAGGTATTATTAATCACTTCAAAATCATTGGCTGAAATCACCCCTTTATCAAACAAAGCTTTTTGCCTATCGTAATTCGCCTGTTGGGTTTGTAAATTTATTTTTGCCGTCTGAAGTGCGGTTTGATTCGTTGCTATATTATTCTTTGCACTTGTTAAAGATGAAGCATTTGGTATCACTTTAATTTGCGCTATAAGATCGCCTTGCTCAACATATTCTCCAGCTTCAATAAAAATCTGTTCGATAACTCCTGAAATATTTGGCTTAATTAATATTTCTTCTTTAGGCACAATACTTCCTGTGGCCACCGTTTTAACCATTATGGTTTCTTCCGTAGGTGATTCTGAAGTATAAGTTATGGGATCTTCTTGATTCTTTTGCCATAAATAATATAGCGATATTCCAAATACAGCTACAATGCCTATTAGTAGAATTATGGTTTTAGTTCTTTTCATGTGTTTAGGTTTATTTTTTTAAATGGTCACATGCTGTTCGCGATTCATCATTTCGTTGAAGTGATTACATTTTGAACATGCTCGTTTCATGATTGAGATTGATATCTAGTTTATTCTATTCTTAAAGCGTCTACAGGTTTCATCTTTGTGGCACTATTAGCAGGAATTAATCCAGCTAAAACACCAGAAACTATTAATATAATTAAAGCGGTAAATACAACTTCCATACTTACGCTTGGGTTTGCAAAGTTATCTACTGGTCCAACACTATCTAAAATAGTATTCATCACCCAAATTACCAAGGCGGCAAATGAAATGCCAACCATACCAGATAAGATTGTCAATATTAAACTTTCTTGTAAAATTTGCGATTTTATACTCCATGGACTGGCTCCTAAAGCGCGTCTTACTCCAATTTCTTTAGTCCGCTCTTTAACCACAATAAGCATAATATTACTGATACCAATTATACCAGACATTAATACTAAAGCGCCCACAAAATAACCCACCAAACTTAAAATTGAAAATAAGCCATTAATACGTCCAAATTGTTCTGACAAATCAAAGTGACCAATAGCACGATCGTCTGTTGGATCCACTTTGTGTCTAAATTTCATTAAATCGAAAACTTGTTGTTTTAGTGCTGTGATACTGACATCATCAACTGCAGTGATTGCCATCCAACCTACATTTTCACCTCTATTGAAGGCCTGACCAAACGTTGTAAAAGGCATATAAATGGTGCTTGCATCTTGCTCACCATCACCTTGACTATTACTCATCTTAAACGTACCGACGACCAAAAAGTTGACACCGTTTACTTTAATATAGGTTCCTAAAACGTCTTCATCTTTATCGTAAAGTCCTTTTTGAACACCTGTACCGATGACACATATTTTTCGTTTGGCATTTATGTCTGAATAACTAATAAACCGTCCTTGAAGAATATCTAAAGGCTGTTGATTTATAAATTCTGGATAATCGCCATAGATTTCAAAAGCACCTGATTTTGTCCCCCTCGTCACGTTATTTGCACCGTTATAACCACCTAATTGGTTTCTTGGAGACACATATTTTAAATTCGGAATTTCTGATTTAATAGCGGCAATATCATCTATTTTGTAGCTAAAATAACGCCCTTTTGGCAAACCTTTATAAGGCTTTGATGTGCCCTGTGTCCACATAAACATAGAGTTGGTTGCGAAATTTCCGAAACCTGCTGTCACTCCATTTTTAAGTCCATTTGTTAAAGCTAATAATAGCACTAATATTGTGATGCCCCAAAACACCCCAAACGCCGTTAAAAACGTTCTAAATTTATTTGCATTTAGCGCTTCCAATATTTCATCCCAACGGTCTCTACTAAACATATTATTCGTCTCTTAATGCATCTATTGGTTTAATCATTGCGGCGCGATATGCTGGAACAAAACCTGCCAAAGCACCTGCAAATACTAACAAAAACACTGTAGATAATGCAATATTAAAATCTACTTGTGGGTATTTAATAAAATCACTTTCAATTAGCGGCCCCACAAGTTCTAATAACCCAAGTCCAAAAATTAGCCCAAATAAACCTGAGAACATGGTTACAAAAACGGATTCTTGTAAAATCATACCTACAATAGACATCGGCAAGGCCCCTAAGGCTTTTCGGATGCCAATTTCTTTAGTACGCTCTTTTACAATGATGAGCATAATATTTCCTACACCTACAATACCAGCAATGATAGTTCCTATACCCACAAACCAAAATACAGCTCTTATAGTCGCTATTAGAGAATAAAATTTTTGTGCTTGTTCAAGGGTGTTATGTACTCTAACCGCACTGACATCATCTGGTGCTACGGTATGAATTTCTTTAATTTTTTGTTCTACTCCTAAAGCAATGGCATTAGAGACAGCAACGGCTTCATCAAAATCATCTGCCATTTTCACAGTAAATGCCATGTTTCTAATATTTTCTCCAGCATTAAATACTTTTTGAGCAGTAGTCAATGGAATATATACCTGACCTTCTTCGCGGTCTCCACCTGGATCATAAAATACTCCAACCACCTTAAAGTTCATTCCAAAGACTTGAATATTTTCATTTATAGGATCTTCACCTTTAAATAGGTCTGTCTTTATTTTATTACCAATGACGGCTACTTTTTTACTTTCATTAATATCAGATTGACTAATAAAGCGACCGGAACCCATATCGGCATTCTCAATAAACTGATTATCTGGCATGGTTCCTCTAACACGGTAATTTCCGGTTTCGTTATTATAGTTCACCGTTCCACCCCAAATCATATAATCCTTTGTCCGGTATTCCAAATAATCATCGTACCCATTTTCAACAGCGTCGAAACTTGAATTTTTAAGTTGAATATAGCGCCCTGGATTTAAACCTTTATAGCCTTTTGTAGTGACTCCTGTCCAGACTGAAATTTTATTGGCTGCATCTTGTTCAAACTGCGATTTTACTCCATTCGCAATGCCTTCACTAAAACCGAGAAGTATCACGAGAATAAAAATTCCTGATGCCACGGATAAGCCTGTTAAAAACGTTCGTAGTTTATTTTTACTTAACGTTTCAAAGATCTCTTGCCAACGCTCTAGATCAAACATGTGCTGATGCTCTAATTTGTTCTACTGGACTATCATCTATAATTAAACCGTCTTTTAGATTTACGATACGCTTCGTCATGTGTGCAATATCATCTTCGTGAGTAACCACTAAGATCGTTTTACCTTCATCATTAATCCCCTGAATCAATTCCATTACTTCGTAAGATGTCTTAGTATCTAAAGCTCCCGTCGGTTCATCTGCTAACAGTACTTTTGGATCACTTGCTAAGGCTCGCGCAATGGCTACACGTTGTTTTTGACCACCAGAAAGTTCACTAGGTAAATGATGTGACCATTGTGCCAAACCTACTTTTTCGAGATAATGCATAGCTTTTTCGGTACGCTCTTTTCGCTTAACACCTTTATAGTATAAAGGCATAGACACATTATCTAGAGCACTTTTATAATTGATTAAGTTAAACGATTGGAAAATAAAACCAAGAAATTCATTTCTATATTTAGCCGCAATTTTTTCGTTAAGATTTTTAATAGGAACACCATCGAGAATATACTGACCTTCATCAGCTTCATCTAACATGCCTAAAATATTTAGTAGAGTAGATTTTCCAGAACCGGAAGATCCCATTATTGAGACAAGTTCACCTTCTTTCACATTAAAGTTTATGCCTTTTAAAACGTGTAGAGAATTGCTTCCCATATGGTAAGATTTGTGCAAATCCTTTATCTCAATCATAGTAGTGGTTAGTTAGCTTATACAATTTTAATAAAATTCGTGAGGTTTTCGTCCCAACGAATTGTTAATACCTTGTCTACCACTAATTATTAGCGCGGACCAGTTCTTAAATGAACACTATAAATAAGACTCTAAAAAGACTAAAATGTTACAGCTTTTACTCTATTTTTTCAATCTTATTTGATTTATTAAATTTTCGGTAAATAATATAGCCAATAGTACCTATCAAAATATAAGGAACTGCCATTAAAAACACGATACCATCATTAATACCTTCTGCCATAGATTGATCGTCACCACTTTCTAAAACAGCTCTACACATGGCGCATTGTGCATTGGTTTTTAAGACAAAGAAAAAAAAGAGAAGAGAAAAAAGAATCTTGCGTTTCATATTAAACATAATAAGGAGAAATCATAATATAAACTATTACACCAGTTATTGCAACATACAACCACATAGGGAACGTAATTTTAGCAATTTTTTTATGACGTTCTATATCGTTAGTTATTGCCCTTACGTAGGTAATTAATACAAAAGGAATAATAATAACGGATAATACAATATGCGTAAATAGGATAAAATAATACACATAAGCTATCACTCCTTCACCGCCAAATTTTGTTGAATCGCTCGTCATATGATAGGCCACATACAGTACTAAAAACACCACCGAACAATAAATTGCGGTTGTCATTAAATTCTCGTGTAAAACCACATTCTTGTTTTTTATTGCCATTACGGCACCAATTAAAAGCACCGCCGTAAATCCGTTAATTGTGGCATAAACTGGAGGCAAAATGGTTAAAGGTTCTACATCAAAACCTAAACTACGAAGGTTAACACCAAACAGCGCTGCGACAGCTATAGGGATTACAATAGATAATACAACAACCCATTTGTTATACTTTTTTGCTTTTTCATGATCAACTATACTCATCGTTATTCCTTTAGTAATTTAGCAATATCTTCTTTTAAGATGGTGATTTCTTGAGACATGCCATCATCATCAACACCATCAGCTTCTGCGATTAATCCGTTGTAAAAGATCATTGGATTTCCAAAATTATCCGTTCGAGATCTAATAAAGCCTTCTTTATCTATTAGTGCAAAATTCCCCGAATGTTCAAAACCACCTTCTACAGTTTCATCTTTAGCAGTATATAAATTAAACCCTTCATTTGCTAGTTTGTAGATGGCTGTTTCATCTCCTGTCATTAAATGCCAGTTGGGGTTGGTAATCCCATACTGATCCGCATAGGCCTTTAAAACTTCTGGTGTGTCAATCTCAGGCGAAATGGTAAATGAGGCAACCCCAAAATCTTCTAAATTGTTGAATTGATTTTGAACTTCAACTAAATTCCTATTCATAATAGGACAGATTGTTGGGCATGTGGTAAAGAAAAATTCAACCACATACACTTTGCCTATAAAATCTTTATTAGAAATGGTTTCACCATTTTGATTCGTAAAACTAAATGCTGGCACCTTTTTAGGTTCCCCATTAATTTCTAAATAAACCAAATCACTTTTATATGGTTTAGTTCCTTTTAAATTAGTGTTAGGAGCCAAAACATCTTCACTTCTACTTTCATCTCTAATGACATCACCTTCACTAACACGATCAATAATTCTAGGAATGAATATAATTCCAAATACTAGAATTATAAATGCAATTCCAACATACGAATAATTTGTTTTTTTACTCATTGTCTTGTTTTAATTCTCTATTTCTTCTGGCATCAGAATTCTCAAATTTACCTTCGCGCTTTTGACGGTATTCTGTGAATAGAATTCTAACATCATCACTCATCATATTCTTTATTTCATCGACTTCAATCGTATTATAAGAATAGACACTAAATGTTGGCTTTTGGTTTTCCACTTCTCGTTCCGTTCTACCATCTATCCTACCACGTTGACTTAGATCTTTATCTATTATAAAAACATGATCTGTAGATAGATCCTGAGCTAAACTCTCCTTAGATTTAAGAGTGCTAAAGAGCGATTTTATTTCGCCTTCCGTGCCATATACATAATGCCAATACTTTAAATCTTCGTAGGTGTTAATTTCTCTTTTAAGTAATTTTACAGCGTCTTCCGTACCTTCAGGAACAACAATTACAATTTGAAACTTTTTAAACCCCTTAAATTTATCATACACCAATTCTTTAAGGTTTAGTGCCTCAATATTTTTATTTAGAGGTGATTTACCTAAGAACCCTAAAACTGTTATGTGATCTTTTAAAAGAATAGAATCCGTATGCTCTGAAACAAAATAGTCTAAATCAGATACATTTTCATTCACCACGTTTAATGGCTCATAATTGTGCTGAGCGGGATATAGCATCAATAAAAAAGCAACTGGTAAAAAAAATAAAATACCGAGAACGATATACCGTTTTGTCTTGTCTGCTTTCATCTCTGAGGAATAAAACCTAAATGTAGTGGGTTTAATATACGTTGTAACGCCATAAACAATTGGGTTGCAAAAATAAAAAAGGTGGTTTAGAAAAACCACCTTTTAATTGTATTTAACACTTTGACTGAACGAAGTGTAAAGTATATATTTTACTTAGAAATTATGCTTAATTAAAGCATCTTTTCCATTGTACACATTAAAAACATAGCCACCTTCTTGAAGTAAGATAAACATTAAATAGCATATTAGAAAAACACCAGTCCATACCACCATTTTTCTCATACTACCTGTTTCATCTCTTAAGTGCATAAAATCCCATGCAATATAGTAAGCCTTAATAATTGTTAATACAATAAAGATCAGATTTAAAGGCTTCATGTATACTATTGGTGATAATATGACATTCCCTAAGGTTGAAAAGAATCCTCCGCCTTCAAACGGATCCATAAAAGTATGCATAAACATATCTGGTTTGTAGATACCTAAAACAACTTCTATAACTGTGATAAACGTTAAAAATGCGAGAACACCCCAAATCTTTTGTGTATTGGATTTAAACTTCCAACGTCCTCTAAATATTTCTAATTTATGTTCGTGTGCCATAATTTAATCTTAATTTCATGTCTATTTATTTTTTACTTTAAATAGAACACATGCTGTTCGCTAATAACTATTTTCTTGAGCGACAAAATTTATATATGCTCGTTTCTTTTTATACTAAATAGAAGAAGGTGAATACAAATACCCACACTAAATCGACAAAGTGCCAATATAAACCAACTTTTTCTACCATTTCATAACTTCCTCGACGTTCATAAGTACCAAGAACGACATTGAAAAAGATAATAATATTAATTACAACTCCAGATAAAACGTGGAAACCGTGAAAACCAGTAATGAAGAAAAAGAAATCGGCAAATAATGTTGTACCATATTCATTCACTTCAAGGTTAGCACCTTTTACAACCAATTTACCATTCTCTTTAATTTGCTTTAAAGATTCTGCTCTAGACAATACAGTTTTATGACCATTTTCATCTAACATCTGATTTCTAACACGAACATTTTCGTTAGCCTCTAAACCAGCATATATTTCAGCTACTGAAAATAGTGGTAATGTCCCTTCATCTTCAAACCAAAGTCCATTTTTACGCTCATGATCAACACGATCACTTTCTTTCGCTATAGCTAAATCTTCAATTGATACGCGTTTAAATTTCTCTACACCATCGACTGTGACATACTCACCAAACTGCAAAATGTTTCCACCTTTAGTTTGAACAGCACCATAATCTCCTTGAATAAATGTTGCCCATTCCCAAGCTTGAGACCCCACAAATATAGCTCCACCAATAATGGTTAAAAACATATATATAGTGACCTTCGCCTTGTTCATGTGATGGCCAGCATCTACTGCTAATACCATTGTTACCGACGACATAATAAGTACAAACGTCATAAAAGCCACGTAAATCATTGGCAATTCCTGACCATGTAAAAATGGTACGTGTGTAAACACTTCATCGGCTATGGGCCATTCGTTTACAAACTTAAATCTTGAAAAACCATATGCGGCCAAGAAAGCTGAAAATGTTAATGCATCAGATACAATGAAAAACCACATCATCAATTTTCCGTAACTTGCTCTAAGAGGATTATTACCTCCACCCCAAGTTTTTTCTTCTGTACCAGTACTAGCTACTGTAGAATCCATAGAATTTATTTAAATTTTTAAGATTGGACAAAAATAATCAAATTATATATCTAAAAAAATATAAAAACAAAAAGAGCACAAGCCAAAGCATATCTACGAAATGCCAAAAATTGGCTGCAAGTTCAAAACCCAACATATTGTTGGAGTTATACTTTTGTTTAAAATGATTATAAATTACAACAATCAAACATACCAAGCCAGCAATAACGTGCGCTATGTGAAATACTGCAATGACATAAATGTACGACATTGTGATATTACTCGTTGGCCCTGTAAAATTATAACCGTCTACGATTATTTGACCAAAACCAACAAACTGACTATAAACAAAGCCAATACCCAAACCTAGAGTCGCTAATAACCAAATGGTTACCATCTTCATTTTATTTTGTTGCAAGGCGCGCTTCCCAAGTATAAAGGTAAAACTACTTAATAAAATAAGGCCTAAACTTACAAAAAAAGCACTTGGTAATTGAAAATCCACTAACCAATCTACATTCATGCGTTGTTTACTACTTACAATAAAAGCACTAATTAAACCCGCAAAGGACATAATTAAACCCCCAATACCAAACCAAAGCATCATCTTTTTAGATCGTGCTTTTTTAACTTGTTGTGTTCCTTGTGTTAAATCCATTTATTTTAAAAATTTATCTACAACATATATAATTTGTAATAATGTAATATAAAACACACTAGATAGCATGAGTTGTTTGGCCGCTTTTATGGAACGTTCTTTAAATAACCTAACCGCATAAACCAGCATGACTAAGCCAAGTATAAAAACGAGAATTGCTCCTACAATGGATAGTTTTAACTCTCCTGTAAATCCGAATACGGGAATTATAGACACAATAATGGTCCACACACTGTACATTATAATTTGCACTGCAGTTCCTTTATCTGGATTTCCGGTGGGCAACATATGAAAACCTCCTTTTTTATAGTCTTCGTGTAAAAACCAACCTATAGACCAAAAGTGTGGAAATTGCCAAAAAAACTGAATGGCAAATAATGTTCCTGCCTCAATACCAAAACTATTTCGAGCTGCAACCCAACCCAGCATAAACGGTATAGCACCTGGCAACGCACCCACAAATACAGATAACGATGTTTTAGTCTTTAGAGGAGTGTAAACACTCGTGTATAGAAAAATGGAAATCGCTGCATACATTGCCGTTTTAGGGTTAATAATATACAAGGTTATTATTCCTAAAATTGTAAATGTGGTGGCAATAATAAACGCAGTATTCACCGACATGCGAGCTGCAGGAATTGGTCTGTTTTTTGTTCTGTCCATTAGCGCATCTAAGTCGCGCTCAATGATTTGGTTATAAGCATTAGATGCACCAACCATAAAATAGCCACCAAAAGCCAATAGTATGAGCGTTGTTAAACTTATCGTTTCTGCACCAAGAAGATAACCAGCAATAGAAGAAAACACCACACTTAAGGATAATCCCATTTTGGTAATTTCCTTAAAATCTGTTATCACAGAAGCTGTTGATACCGAAGATTTTGAATAACTCAAACTATACGATTTTGATTTTTTTTAAAGCGAGTGCAAAGATAGTTTGAAAAATGAATATGAGCAACGTAATACAATCTTTTAATACATTACATCGCTAAGCACGGTGTTTAATGGCCCATAAGCCTCACTTAGGATACTACTCTAAAAAAAATTATATTTACGGGATAACAGCAACCATCACCATATTATAACCTGATTGGTTTACGGGATAACGGTAATAGAAGTTGTTATATAACTAGTTACCTGCCATTTGAAAAAACAATGAGAATACTTTTAACATTTTTAGCTTTATTATTAGTTCAAAGCGTATTTGCTGACCAACCAAGACTGAGATATTCTTTTAAAAGTTCAAATGGAGAATTTGAATTGAAACCTTCTGACACAATATTTTCAGATAATAAAATTTATACAGACTCGATTTTTAATCCGAATACAAAAAAATATCTTATTTCATCATATAGTTACCCAGACCGCTATTATTGGGGATTATATAATTTAAAGACAAACAAATTATTATATAAAATTAAAAATGACAGTCTATTCATTGAGACTAAAACAGCTCTTATATCTGACAATGGACAAAATATAATAATAGTTGATGATTATAGCGGAGGTTTTGCAATTCCCAATTTTGAAGTAATCCATTTTTATGATAAAGACGAACTTACCAAAACATTGACTTTAGGAGAATTATTGAATAATATGTGTAGTGTCTCTTATTCAGTAAGTCATATGAGATGGAGTTTCGATTTCAATATCATTGAAAAAAATATGTTTGAAATAGAAACTTATGAATTTTATAACTACACATTTGATTTAAAAGGGAACTTGATTAAAAAAATTTCTGATAATAGAATACAAGAAAAAGACGATATTGTTACGGCTAAAATAAGGCGTTTAGAAAAAGATAAATATTCATTCAAAATAATAAAATCTATTAGGAATAATCACGAACCAGAAACTGAATTAATAGTAGTAATTTCGGATAGAACTATAAGAAAAATTCACGGAAAATTTTATGGGTTTCTACCTTCAAGAAATAAGAAAATGGAAACTGAATTTTATAAAACAGTATTATTTAAAAATGGTAAACCAATTAATTCTGAATTTAGGTTTCCTACATACAATGGAAAAGAATATTGCAACTTAGCGAATAAAAAAACGGCAGGTAACACCGTGTATAATTAATTGCTTTTTTCTTCTCTACTTGCGAATATTCCTGCGGAATATTCACGGGTTCGTAAA
>NZ_JAHKPN010000021.1 GCF_018860545.1 Winogradskyella psychrotolerans
TTATACTTGGAATACAGGAGAAACAAGTGCTTCAATAACGGTTAATCCTACTCAAACAACGACGTATACGGTGACCGTAACAGATAGTTTTGGTAACTCGGATACTGATAGTGTGATAGTCATCGTTAATGATTTACCAATAATATCTGTAAGTGAAAATATTACAATTGTTGAAGGGGAAAGTACAAGCTTATCAGTGAACGGAGCTGAAACGTATGTATGGAATACAGGTGAGACATCAAATACTATTATTGTAAGTCCTACTGTAACTACAACTTATAATGTTATTGGAATTACAAATTCATGTACTAGTGAGTTAAAGGAAGTAACCGTTGCAGTATCGCCATTGTTTAGAGCATCCGCAGGTTCTGATACCCGTGTTTGCGATAATCAAAGTTATGAAGTGATTTTAACCGCAAATGAAGGCGATAGTTACTTGTGGAGTACAGGTGAAACCACACAAAGTATTGTGGTTAGTCCATTGTCTACTGCAAATTACTCAGTTACGGTTACTCTTGGTGAGCAAACAGATACAGACGATGTAATGGTATTTGTAGACCCCAGTCCAGATGTAGTTATAGCAAATGGCGATAGTGTCGATATTTTAAGTGGCGACTTCGTTACCTTGTCTGCGTCTGGTGCTAATACATATCAATGGGATAACGGAGCTACGCAACCTAACATTGCTGTAAGTCCGTCTATCACTACAACTTATGAGGTGAAAGGATATATTGGCGATTGTTATGATGATAAACAAGTTACTGTAAATGTATTACAACCCGTAGTGGCAGATGCTGGGGAAGACGTATTGATTTGTATAGATGATAATACAACTTTGACTGCTAGTGGAGGAGATGATTATGTATGGAGTACAGGAGAGACTACACCTACAATCACGGTTTCTCCGACAGAAACAACTGATTATACAGTTACAGTATTTAATAGCTTAGACTTTGACGAAGCTACAGTTAGAGTAGAAGTTGATCTAGATTGTGCTATTGATTCAATACAGCCGATTGACGAAGACGAAGTAGAATTAAATTTTGATGTTTATCCTAATCCAGCATCAGATTTTGTTAATGTGAAAATAACAGGTACATTAAATGTTTCAGATATAAATATCTATGATGTAACAGGAAAGCTAGTGAAACATTCAAAAATAACCAATGAAAATTTCAGTTATACTACTACGACTCAAATTGGAATTCGTTCACTTCAGTCTGGTGTATATTTTGTTAAGCTTATTGATAAAAATAGAGCTATTACGAAAAAACTTTTGATAAATTAAACTTATAGCAAACAAAAAGAGGGCTGTTCCTTTGAGATAAGTCCTTTTTTCTTATTCAAAGCTCATACACGTTAGATTATAAGTACTTAGGATAGGTTTTTTTATTAAAATCTATTCTTAATAATGGCTACGAAAATTTCTTATTCAAAACTTCAATTTCATTATCATCGTTTCTTAGTTGATATATCTGATACTGTATCCAAATGGCTGCAAATGAAACATAATAAAATGTAAAAAAATTATGATTAGCCATCAAAAATAAAGACAACCCAATCATTTGCATTATTAAATTTGGCTTTTTATTGAAATATATTATACTCATAACTATTAGATAGCCTATATATATCATAAATAATATAAATGGAAGGATGCCGGCCTCACCAAGTACCGCCAAAAAGGTGTTGTGAGCGCCTAAACTTCCTAATTTTCCAGTAAATGAACCATATCCATTTCCAATTAATGGAGAGTCTAAGATGTCATCATAAAACATAGCCCAAGTATCTGCTCTTGAATCATCATTTATTTCCTCAGATGAAACGTCTCCATCATTATTAACAATACTTTTTAGTTGTTCAAACCTCGGATTGTTTAGGCCAACGACTTCATCAATAAAGAAAAGAGTACTTATTATAAGAAATCCAAGACCAAAAATTCTGATATTTTTGATACTTATTTTTAAAGAGATAACATTGAGCAATAACCAAATAACGATAAATGTCCTTGAGAAAGTTAATAATCCTGCTAGCGTAAATATAAATTGTCCTAATAATTTGATGTTTTTATTTTTTAGACCATATGTTGTGGCGTAACCTAATATACAGATAAAACCTGCCTCGTTAGGAGCCATATAGAAACCGCTATACCTGCCAAATTTACTTGTAAATAATAATGCTTCTAAAATAATAGATGTTGAACCTAATAACAAGAAAATATTATACTCTGATGTGCTAATATGTTTAGCCAATTCGTAGGCGCAAATGAGATAAATAAAATATTTTATAATTTCCATAATGAATGGAAAAGTAAGTCCTTTAAATTGTAACCCACCAATCATAAAAAAAAGAATAGAAATTATAATTAACCACCAATTAGGTGTAGTTTTTTGCTCTAAAAAATAGTATAATGCTAACAATCCAATTGAGGTGTAGCTTAATAGGGCACCTACAGCGCTTCCATATGCAGATAAGGCTGTTGAAGGTATATTTAATATAACTAATCCGAAGGTTATATATCTTAAAATTTTCAATTTAGTTCGTGTTTTAAATTATATTAAAACTGAAAATAAATAAATTCTTGCTGTTCTCCATTAAAACTAAAGATTAAAATAATTATAAAAAAATAAAACGACCATCGTAACGGTTTATAAATAACATCTATTTTATTTATGGCGTATTCACCAGATCGACCTAACCACTCAATACAAATAAAGAATACTAATATAGCTAATATGGAACTTGGAAATAATTCAGGCTTAGAGAATAAAGAGCTTGTAAACATGTTTTTTAAATAAGAGAACGCATGAGTAACATTATCAGCTCTAAAAAAAACCCATGCGATTAACGTTATGAAGAAAGTAGTGCCTATTTGATAAAGTTCTATTATACTTGGAAGGAATTTTCCTTGGGCCACCATATCTGTATTAACTCTGTTTTTATTAAGTAGCAGTAAGGGTAGAAAATAGATGGCGTTTAATGTGCCCCAAACGACAAAGGTCCAATTAGCACCATGCCAAAAACCACTTACAATAAAAATGATAAAGGTATTTCTTATTTTCATTTTTAAACCGCCTCTGCTACCACCTAAAGGAATATATAGGTAATCTCTAAACCATGTAGATAAAGAAATATGCCAACGTCTCCAAAACTCGGCTATATCTCTAGAAAAATATGGGAAGGCAAAATTTCGTTTTAAATCAAAACCAAATAACCTAGAGATACCAATAGCAATATCTGAGTATCCTGAAAAATCACCATAGATTTGGAAAGCAAAGAAAAACGCACCTAACAATAAAGTACTACCAGAGTAGTCTTCGTGATTGTTAAAGATGATATTAGCATACTTTGCGCAGTTATCGGCGATAACTATTTTTTTAAATAGGCCCCAAAGTACTTGGCGTAACCCATCTACAGCGTTACAGTAAATAAATTGTCGTTCTTTATAAAATTGTGGCAACAAGTTGGTCGCTCTCTCTATTGGTCCTGCTACTAATTGAGGAAAAAAGCTAACAAAAGCCATGAAGCCAATAAAGTCTTTAGTTGGTTCTAATTTTTTACGGTATACATCAATAGTATAACTTAATGTTTGAAAGGTGTAAAAGCTAATTCCTACAGGTAAAATGATATTAAGCGTATTAACACTGAGCTCAGTACCAAAAAACGTAAAAGAATCTATGAGGCTATTAATAAAGAAATTGTAGTATTTAAAGAAACCTAAAAATCCAAGATTGACACAAATACTAATCCATAGTAAAAGTTTACGTCTAGACTGGTCTTTAGTAGAATTTAATAATAGACCTATGGTGTAATCTACCACAGAGCTAAATAATATTAGAAACAAAAAATGCCAATCCCACCAACCATAAAAAACATAACTAGAAATAGCAAGAAGAATATTCTGACTTTTAATTCTTTTATCGCCAATAAGCCAATACAGCGTAAATATTATTGGCAAAAAAAGAAAAAATTCTATAGAATTGAAAAGCATAAGGTTTAATTTTCTTTAATGGTTTCAATAAGTTGTTTACTAGCCTTTTCTGCTCCTTTATAGTTTAGATGATGATAATCAGTGAAATCGGTATCCGTGTAGTTATATTGTTTGTAATACCCCAAGTCGTAGTAGGTTATTTTTTTGAGTTTAGAAAACTTATCATAGTAGTCTCTCTCATCAGTTTTCGAAGTTATTGCAACACGCGTTGGAGGATAAGGGGTTCTTATATAAATTATTTTAATGTTCTTAGCTTTAGCTAATTTTTCAATTTTATAGAAGTATTTTTTAAATCTTGATTCATTAAAGGTTGTAGTTTCTAAATTGCCTATAGGTTCAAAAGACTTTATTTGCTTAACTGTTACTGTCGTGGTATCATATAGGTAGCCTTTAATCCATATCTCTGATTTCTTTTTTTCTTTTGTATTAGAAACTAGAGATATAAGATCTTGTTTGATATAATTATTGAATTTTAATAGTGGTAATACGTAATTGACGATGCCTTTTTGTCCATATCCGTCCGTTACCAAATCATATTTATTTTTAGTAGAATTAAAAAATGATGCATTTGAAAATATTTGATAAAAATCATGGCTATTATCCGATGTCTCAAAGTATAATTCTAAAACTACGTATTTTGGTCTTTGGTAATCTAATATTTCTTTTAAAGAATAATAGGACTCTGCAATATCTTGTGCTGACGTACCCATATTATAAGAGTTTAGATTTAAACCTTCATCTATTATTTCTGGATTAAAAGCGGTATACATCCTGCTTGAACCAAGTATAATTAAATCATATTTGTTTTTATTTGTATGAATATCAGTCCATTTTAGGTAGTTTTTGTGCGTTTTATTTTTAATAGCTTTATATGCTGGGTATTCATAAAAAGCGAGTATAATCAAATTGATTAATGCAAATAAAAATAAACCATAAACAATCTGTTTTAAGAACTTTTTCATTTAAGTTAAATGTCTTAATATTAAATTTTTCCAACTTGAACTTACATAAGAGTCTAGAAATTTTTTGGTAGTTTCCTTAGATTTAATTGAAAATAACATCTGTAAATCTTCATTGTTTACCAACTCACCTAATTTTTCAACAAACATAGCTTGATTGTCTACAGGGACTAAAAAGCCATTTTTACCATCAATGATTAACTCTGATGGCCCATAATTACAATCCGTAGATAATGATGGTAATCCATAGTGCATTGCTTCTAACAAAACATTTGGAAATCCTTCAGCCTTTGAAGCAAATGCAAAAATTTTAGCTATGTTGTAATAATCATGTACGTTTTTAACTTTAGATACGATTTGAACTTTATGAGCCAAATTCAATTCTTTTATCAAAGTTATTAATTTAGATTTATTTGGGCCATCTCCAATTAATACCAATTTCCAATCACTCAATTTAAGATTATGAAAAGCGTAAATAATTTTTTCTTGTCTTTTGTCATCATTAAAAGTGCCGACAGATAAAATGATGTTCTCTCGGTTAGTACTATATGCTCTCCTAAGTTGAGATAATTCTGTAGATATAGGATTAGGTAAAACCACTATTTCCTTTGATTTTAACATTTGGTTATACACTTGCTTAACTTTTTCAGTTTGTACTATTAAACAATTGGCTTTAGGGTATATAAATTTTCTAAGTATTACCCAAAATCTCGGTATATCACTTTTTAAAGGGTCATTCCGTTCACTTATCAAACAAGGAATTCTATTCAATTTGGCAGCTAAAACGGCTTTTATATTGGCTTGTGTAATAAAACCAATTAGTAAATCAATCTTCTCTAGTTTTGCGATTTTGCTTACCTTTTTGAGAATATTATAATTTAATTTTAATGAATCAATAAAAGACTTTGGTCGCGGCAATTCTTTAAAGCATGAAATTACCTTAACGGAATTATTTAATTTATAAAAGGGGGCAGTCTCAATAAAAGTAATTATTGTCACATCAAAATCTTCTGATAGGCTGTTGCTTAAATTAGTTATGACGCGTTCTGCCCCGCCTGGTGTTAAACCTCCAATTACGAAAGCTATTTTCTTTTTTATCCGCTCCAAAACCTAGATTGATTTAGTGTTTAGTTTATTCAAAAATTTATTTTTCTTAAGCTTTTGGCTCATATAAGTTCCTAAAGGTTTTTCAATAAACTTATTTATTAAATATGAAACTAATAACATACCCGTTATTACAATGAACAACAACATCCACTTATTCACATAACCACCAAAATTATTAAATATTATATATCCTATTTTTTGATGAATGAGATATAAAGGATAAGTTAAGATACCTAAATATAAAAACACCTTTTTGTTAAACATCGATAATTTATTAGTGCTGAGTAAAAACAAAATCACAAAGAATAGTGTTATTAATATGCAAACAATGGTGAAATCGTAAGCATTATCATATTTCAGGTTACGTTTTGCAGTATCCTCGAATGCAAAATATATTGCTAGTATGTAAGAAATAATAATTGGTAAACTATTTTTAATTATATTTTTTTCAGATTTTATTAAGAAAAAGAACATACCAGCTACAAAGTAGGGGCTTTTACTTGCAAAACACATAAAGTATATAACTTTCATAAATGTAGGGGCTTCTGAAAAAGGAAGTATAATTTGTGTTATAGCAATGAGTAATAAAAGCCAAGAAAAAACTTTAATATATTTGATAATTCTAAATAGGAGCAATAAACTAATTAGAATATAAAATTTTAATTCTATTACTAAAGACCAATAGACACCATCTACGTGTTCTATGCCAATAAAACCATTAAACATTGTTAGATTAATTAAAACTTGGTCTAGCGTTACATTAAATAAAGGTCCTCCATAAAGGGATATGATTGTAGCAGTTAATAAAACACAAAACCAAAATGCAGGATATAATCTTGTAAAACGGGAAATGCAAAATTTAATAAGGTTAGAGTTTTGAGCAGACATTAAAATTACAAAACCACTAATCATAAAAAATAACTCAACCCCCAAATAACCATATTTAGAAAACCCTTCTAAAGGTGAAAACTCTAAAATTGAATAGTTGTCTTTAGCATATCCTCTAAAACAATAATGATAAAGTACAACATATAGAGCTGCTAAAAATCTTATTAAGTCTAAATGATATAATCTTTCTTTTTTAACTGTAGTAACACTCATTAATAATGCAAAAATATTTAGGGTTCAAATATGTAAAAAAGTATTCGATTATGGCTCATTTTTAAGTTAATAGGGTGAAAAATTCGTCATGTTTCAAATTAATAAATTTTCATATTGATTATATTGATAATGAGTGTATTAATGCTTTAGTCTTCATTACTCGTATTAAGTAAATGATTAAACGCGAATTCCGTCAACATTTCGTGGTCTCCGTCAAAAATAGTTAAACTAATATTCTGATATTCTTTTTTAAAAAAAATGTCTCTATCGGCAATTCTTCCATATTCACCTAAAGATTTTCTATTTTCTAGTAAATTTAACTTATCATTTAAGGTAACGTATTTTGTAGAGTCTTCTACATAAAGATCGGTTAATAATTTATTATAAAAATTTATTGAATGTGTAATTGGTACACAACCTTTAATTCCATCATACACTCCAGCAAAGATATGCAATTCTTGATTTTTTAATTTTTCAACTGGTGTATGCCAATAAATTGGAGATTTCCGTTTTGCAATTTGAATATTTAATTTGTTTTTAGATTCTGTACAATCTAGTATATTTTGTGCATAAATAGTGTTCCGGATCTCACTCTCATTATGCCATGAAATCAAGTCGGATATAGAAGCCCATGCCGAAAACTTCCTAATTTTATGTTTAGACTTCATAAAAGTGCTTAACGTTGCGTAACCACCACCACTCAAACCAATGACAAAAATCTGGCTTGTATCCACATTAAAATTTTCAATAGCATATGATATGGCATCATCAATATCCGATAGGACTAATTCACTAGAACATGCATATTGTGTATTATTTGGACCGCGAAAATTTGGATGAATATAATTAATATCTTTTCTCAGGCATAGTTGAGCTAAAGCATCATATTGAGCGTAATCTCCACTCCATGTATGTAAACTTACTATTAGGGGTTGAGATTTTAGAGACTTTGATTTATAGCTATATGATTTCTGTATCGTCTTATCAACACTAGATTCAATATTAACGATATCAAATTCATTTCCCCATTTATCTTTCGCATCGTTTTGATATGTATCAAAGAACGAGTTCTTGATAAGTGTCCATCCTACTTTGTGGTTTGTTAGATAAATACCGATAATAATTCCAAAAAATAAAGTAGTAATAAATAAGATCAATTTTAGAATCTTGTTTTTCATTACTACTTTATTTTTACGAATTATATATTTTCAAATAATTAAATTTCTTTTATTATTTACCAATCGAAGAGTATTCAAATCCTATAGTTTCCATTTCGGTTTTGTTTAAAATATTTCGACCATCAAAGATAAATGCAGGCTTTTTCATATTGTCATATATTTTCTGCCAATCGTAGGTTTTAAATTCATCCCACTCGGTCATAATTGCTATAGCATGTGCATCTTTAGCTGTTTCATAAGGTTCGTCGAAAGAAGTCACTAATTCATTGTTTTCTTCTGCAGATCTTGTATTAAGATAATTTAGATCTCCTTGTACTTTTTTACTATTTACTTTCGGATCGTATACTGCTATATGTGCTTGTTCATTTAGTAAATGATCTGCGACGTATATTGCAGCTGATTCACGTGTATCATTGGTGTCTTTTTTAAATGCCCAACCTAACATAGCAATTTTCTTACCAGACACAGTGTTATATAATGTACTGATTAAGTGATCTGAAAAACGTCGCTTTTGATGATCATTTAAAATAATCACTTGTTCCCAATAGTCTGCAACAGCATTAAGGCCATAACTTCTAGCAATGTACACAAGATTTAAAATGTCTTTTTGAAAACAAGACCCCCCAAAACCAATAGACGCATTTAAAAATTTTGGACCAATTCTAGAGTCCATTCCTATAGCTTTTGCTACTTCGTTTACATTGGCTTCTGTATGCTCACACAATTCTGAAATAGCATTAATTGAAGAGATACGCTGAGCTAAAAAGGCATTAGCAGTTAATTTTGATAACTCAGAAGACCATACATTAGTTCTTAATATTCTGTCTTGTGGAACCCAACTTCCATAAACGTTTGCAAGGCTCTCAATGGCATCTTCAGATTCTCCACCAATTAGAACACGATCAGGGTTTAATAAATCTTGAATCGCTGTTCCTTCTGCTAAAAACTCTGGATTAGATAAGATTTCAAACTTTACATCATTTCCTGTATTATGCAGAATACTTTTTATGGCTTGAGCCGTTCTTACAGGTAACGTAGATTTCTCTACAACTATTTTATCGGTAGTGGCAACTTCTGCAATATTTCTAGCACATAATTCTACGTACTTCAAATCTGCTGCCATACCTTTTCCTTTACCATAAGTTTTGGTAGGTGTATTTACAGATATAAAAATCATTTCAGATTCTCTAATTGTCTCATCTATATCAGTAGAGAAGAATAGATTTTTTCCTCTTGTTTCTTCAACAATCTCAGCTAATCCTGGCTCATAAATAGGAAGTTTTGAAACATCTTTGTCATTCCAAGCAGCGATACGCTCTTCATTTATATCAACAATTGTAACTTTTATGTTTGGATTCTTTTTTGCTATTACTGCCATCGTTGGTCCTCCAACGTAACCAGCTCCAATACAACAAATCTTTGTGATTTTCATTTTTTTTTATTTTTGTTTATAATGATTTGAGTCAAATTTTAAAATGTATTCAAATTTGAGATATTTAATTAATATTTTATGTCTACGAATTTTTATTACAATATTATAATGAGAAAAGTAATTTTCTACAAATTTAAGTTTTTAATTGTAATAGTCTTTAAACCAATCGATGAAAGATTTTACTCCATCTTTTATTGACGTATTGGGGCTATAATCGTAATCTTTTATCAATTCATCTACATCGGCCCATGTGCGTACTACATCTCCTGGCTGCATTTCCATCATATCTTTTGTGGCTACTTTACCTAAATTAATTTCGATTTCTTTTATAAAATCTAATAGCTTAACAGAGTTATTGTTACCAATATTATAAAGTTTGTAATATTCTTGGGACTCAATTCGATTTGAAGGTGACTTTTCAATAATTCTCACCACACCTTCCACAATATCATCGATATAAGTAAAATCGCGCTCCATTTTACCATGATTAAATACTTTAATAGGTTTGTCTTTTACAATAGCATCTGTAAATAAAAACATTGCCATATCTGGTCTTCCCCATGGGCCATAAACCGTAAAGAAACGTAAGCCTGTTGTAGGGATTTTGAACAGATGGCTATAAGTATGTGCCATCAGTTCATTGCTCTTTTTAGTGGCTGCGTATAAACTAATAGGATAATCTACGTTGTCGTCCGTAGAAAATGGTATTTTTTTATTCATTCCATAAACACTTGAGCTACTCGCGTAAACAAAATGCTTAATAGCATTGTTTCTGCAGCATTCTAAAATATTGAGAAAACCAACTAAATTAGAATCCACATATGTTTCAGGGTTTTCAATACTATAACGTACTCCTGCTTGAGCAGCAAGATTACATACAATATCAAATTTTTCGTTTTTGAATAATTTTGGAAGTTCCTCTCTATCTTCAAGATTTATTCTTACAAATGTAAAATCTTCAGAATGACTTTGGCAGAGGGTATTATATTCAGCTGCTTCAGTCTTAGAGATACCTAATTCTTTTAGTCTAGAATATTTTAAGTTAACATCGTAATAGTCATTTATGTTGTCTAGACCAACTACTTGATGACCTTTAGATAGGAGAACTTTAGAAGTGTAAAATCCTATAAAACCTGCTGCTCCTGTTACTAGTACTTTCATATTATAGATAAATTCATTAAATAATACTTCAAATATTATAATTTAGATTGAAACCTCTAAATTATATATGAAACAATTTTATTTTATTAGTTGTTTGTATAATTTATATCGAGGACTGTCGCTAGTGAATCACAATTTTTAATCATTAATTCTAAATTACGGTCTTTATATATGTTTTCTATAAGATAGATTTTACAAGAATCAATTTCTGTGTTGCTCTTAGAAAAATCCACATTTCCATATTTGACCAAATTATTAACTATAACGGAGTCTAAAGATTGTTTTATTATAAAAACAGAAGCTTTGTCAGAATATGTAAACGGTTTTGAACTAATATTTTTAACTGTTCTGGCGTTTGGACTATAATCACAAGATGCATCTTTTCCATTTAAAAAAAACATAAGTAGCAATAAGCCAATTACAAAACCACCTAAATAATAGGCAAAGCGATGTATAAATTTCATAGTCGTGAAAAATTTCTGTCAAAGCAATAAATCGATTTGTACAGATTAAAAAATTAATAAGTTGGCATCACTATACTCTAATTGAAACCATTCTGCAACGGATTTATTAGTTAAAATACCGTGGTAAAAATACAACCCATTTTTTAAACCGCGGTCAAAACGAAGCGCATTTTCTATACCACCATATTCACCAATTTCTAAAAGGTAAGGCGTAAAGATATTGCTTATGGAGACTGATGCAGTTCTTGAGTAACGTGCAGGAATATTAGGTACACAATAATGAATTACTCCATTATGCTCAAATGTAGGACGGTCGTGAGTGGTTACTTCACTTGTCTCAAAACAACCTCCCATATCAATACTAACATCAATAACTACTGAGCCTGATTTCATGTTAGACACCATACTTTCAGTAACGATTACAGGAGCGCGATTGGTTCCTCTAACGGCACCAATGGCAACGTCACAACGTTTTAAGGCTTTTAATAAGGTTTTAGGTTGCATCGTGGATGTATAAATGGTGCGACCTAAATTATTTTGAAGACGACGTAGTTTTGTGATGGAACTATCAAATACTTTGATATTTGCACCTAGTCCAATTGCAGAGCGGGCTGCAAATTCACCAACAGTGCCAGCACCTAAGATAACAACTTCTGTTGGTGGTACACCATTTATATTACCCATCATTAAGCCATTGCCACCATTTGCATTTGAGAGAAGTTCTGATGCAATTAAAATAGAAGCTGTGCCTGCAATCTCACTTAAAGAGCTAACTGCAGGATATTGACCATCATCATCCTTTATGTATTCAAAAGCTAAAGCTGTAATTCGTTTTTTTGCCAAAGCTTCAAAGTAAGATTTATTTTGAGTTTTTATCTGAAGTGCGGAAATTAATAAGGTTTGTGGATTTATAAGTTTTATTTCATCTAAAGACGGTGGTTCTACTTTAAGAATAATAGGGCAGGAGTACACTTTCGCGGTATCCTTAGTCACTTCTGCACCAGCTTCACTATAAGTTTTATCTTTAAAATTAGCGCCCTCGCCTGCGCCAGACTCAAATAATACACGGTGACCGTTGGCTGTTAATGCAGAAACAGCATCTGGAGTTAAACATACGCGTCGTTCTTGAAAATGTGTTTCTTTAGGAATTCCAATAAAGAGTTCGCCTTTTTGCTTGTGAATTTCTAAGGTTTCTTCTTGTGGGAGTAGCTGGGCTTTGGTAAACGGTGATAGAGAAATGCTCATTATATCAATTACTTTAGTATTGTCATTGCAATATAACGAATAACACTAAACAAAAGAAAGTATTAAAATAACTTAAATTATGAATAATTTTTAGAAATAGTTGATTCCTTTAAAAATACTGTTTGATTTTCCCCCATAAACCTTTTGGTTTAATCATAAATTCTTCTTCAAGTTCTTCAAGTGTTTTATCTGCAGTATTAATTTTATTGAACATTTTTGCTCTAATTAAGTAGATAGAAGGTACTACAATAACTAGAATAGGAAGTAGAACCACAAATGTACCTTCGTCGAGTCTTCCGGCTTCTGAATTCCAACTATTAACGGATTGAAACACGTACATTACAATAGGTACTAAAAGGGCATGATACCACCAGTGACGGCATGTAAAGAACCAAATAGTTAACAATATTAGTGGAATTAGTTTACTCGTGTAAACCCACATGGCGTACTGAGCTTCTTCCCAAAAACCACTATCATAAGTAAATAAAAAAGTGTCCCAAACTCGACCGGATGGGACACTCTCATGTAAAGAATATAAAAGAGGAGTTGAAACTATTATAGTGGCAATTATTGTACCAACTATAGCAGTTCTACTTAATCTTTTATTAGCCGTTTTTAACGAGCTTTCTGAGCTTCTTTTCAATTTTTGTTGTAGTCTGTCCATCTAAGTCAATAATGTTAGTAGCTTGTGCAGTAAATAACATTCCTCCGAAGATAGCAATTGCTAGTACTAAATTTTTTTTGGTTTTCATAATTTAAGGGATTTAATTAATTAATTTATTCAAAAGTAAGTTCGTTGTTAGGCACTTACAAATGTAAAACTGTTAAAATCCAAGAAATATGAATTTGAAATTACGGTTTTTCCGTAACACTAGTATAATCTTGTAGGAATAATATTATAGTTTTATCTAAAACTTCTGTATTGTCATAGCTGTTTTTTGGGTTGATTTTTTTTCGTTTATTGTTAGTTTGAGGGATCTTTTATTGTCTTGTATGTCAGTAATGGTAAGAGTTTGTACATCAATTGGCACAAGTTCTTCTATGCGTTCAGACCATTCCATAAATAACCAATGGTTACTGCTTAAATAATCTTCTATACCAAAATTATAGGCTTCTTCTATAGATTCTATTCTATAAAAGTCAAAATGGTAGACTTTATCATTTGGTATGCTATATTCATTCACAATTGAGAAAGTTGGGCTAGTAGCAACATCATTACTTTGCATTGCTTTTAAAAGCGCATTTATAAATGTGGTTTTACCCGCTCCCATTTTGCCATTAAAGAGTACAGTCTTTGTATCTAAATGTTTTAAAACACGAGATGCTGTAGCATCTATATCTCTTAAATGGTATGTGATTTCAATTGTTGTCATTGAATAAATTAAACATTTTAAGATTACAATAGTAGGTATATTTTTTTAAATAACCTAAATAAATATGCATTTCGTCGGATTTTTTGTGCAGTTTAAAGGTTTTTATTGTGTAGAACAGGTCAGAAGCCATAATCATATTTTTCAAAATAAAGTATAAAAAACGATGCTAAAGTTCATCTAGCATCGTTACACTATTATATTATAAAACTGATAATACGCTATGCTTTAGGATCCAATACAACAAATGGAATAATCATTTCTTCTAAAGATACCCCTCCGTGTTGATAGGTGTTTCTATAATAACTGACGTAATGATTAAAGTTATTTGGATATGCTAAAAATAAATCACCTTTCGCAAAGATAAAAGAGCTGCTCATTGTTAAAGCAGGTAAATGAATCGACTTTGGATTCTTAATGGCTAAGACGTCTTTATCCTCGTATGTTAAACTTCGGCCTGTTTTATAACGTAGATTTAAACTAGTGTCTCTATCTCCAATAACTTTGGTTGGTGCCTTTACATTTATAGTACCGTGATCTGTAGTTAATATTAATTTGAAACCAAGTTGTTGTGATAGTTGAATCATTTCTAATAAAGGAGAGTTCTTAAACCAACTTACGGTAAGTGATCGGTATGCTTTATCGTTAGAAGCTAATTCTTTAACAACTTCCATTTCTGTTTTTGAGTGCGAAAGCATATCTACAAAATTGTAAACAATGACATTGAGATCGTTATTCTTTAAAGATCTAAAGTTCTCAACTAATTTTTTTCCCGCTTTTAAATTGGTGATTTTATGATATTCATGTTTTAGATGGCCTAATCCTAAACGTTTTAATTGTTCTCTTAAAAAATCGCCTTCATGCATGTTTTTGCCTCCTTCATCCGTATCATTTTTCCAATACTGAGGAAATAAACTTTCCATATCTGCTGGCATTAATCCAGAGAAAATAGCATTACGGGCATATTGTGTCGCCGTAGGTAGTATACTGTAAAATGCTAATTCTGAAGCTTTTTTATAATAATTATTAACAATAGGTTCAAAGGCTTTCCATTGGTCATATCGTAAGTTATCAATTACGACTAGCACTGTAGGTTGTTTGTCGCTTAATTCTGGGACCACTTTATCTTTAAATAAGGTATGCGACATTACAGGGGCATCTACTTTTGGTTGAAACCAATCTTCGTAGTTTTTTTCTATAAACTTGCCAAATTGCATATTGGCTTCTGTTTTTTGTGATTCTAAAATATCGGTCATTCCAACGTCTTCAATACTTTCAAGCTGTAATTCCCAATAAATTAATTTCTGATATAATTCTACCCATTCTTCATATGAGTTTACCATAGATAAATCCATAGCAATCTTTCTGAATTCTTGTTGGTAGTTAGATGTTGTTTTTTCAGATACTAATCGCGAATGATCCAAATTCTTTTTCAAACTCAATAAAATCTGATGCGGATTGACTGGTTTTATTAAATAATCGGCAATTTTATTACCAATGGCTTCCTCCATTATATATTCCTCTTCACTTTTAGTAATCATTACAACAGGCAAATTAGCACGACGCTCCTTAATTTCATTCAAGGTTTCTAGCCCAGTTAATCCTGGCATATTTTCATCTAAAAAGACGATGTCAAAATTTGTGTCCGTTATAATTTCTAAGGCCTCCGTGCCACTTTGGCATTTTGCCACCTGATATCCTTTTTGTTCTAAAAAAATAATATGCGGTTTTAGTAAATCGATTTCATCGTCAACCCAAAGAATATTTATCATGTTGTGGTATATTTGTTTTTTAATTATTGAAATTTAAAATTTTGCCTACAAAAAATAAGCTTAAAATATTTAACGATCCAATTTACGGATTTATTACTATTCCGAATTCGTTAATATTCGATATTATTCAACATAAATATTTTCAGAGATTGCGACGTATTAGTCAAATGGGATTATCTTATTTGGTTTACCCCGGAGCACATCACACCCGTTTTCATCACGCTTTAGGATGTATGCATTTAATGCAAAAATCTATCAATGTACTTCGTTTTAAGGGAGTTGTGATCTCTGATGATGAGGAAATAGGATTGTTAGTTGCTATACTTTTGCATGATATAGGTCACGGTCCTTTCTCGCATGCCATGGAGCATAGCATTGTAAATAATGTTTCTCACGAGGAAATTTCGTTGCGTTTTATGGAAGAGCTCAATATAGAGTTTAACGGAAGTTTAACGTTAGCCATTTCTATTTTTAAGAAAGAATACCCGCGCCAATTTATGTGCGAGCTCATTTCTAGTCAATTAGATATGGATAGAGCCGATTATTTAAAACGCGATAGCTTTTATACTGGAGTTGCAGAAGGTAACATTAATAGTGAGCGGTTAATCACTATGCTCAATGTGGTCAATGACCAATTAGTGGTTGAGGAAAAAGGTATTTTGAGCGTTGAGAAATTTTTAATTGCGAGACGTTTTATGTATTGGCAAGTGTATATGCACAAGACAGGTGTTGTTGCTGAGCAATTATTAATGGGGACTTTAAAAAGAGCGAAAGAATTAGTGCAGCAAGGAGTAAAACTAAATTGTAGCGATGGCTTATTGTATTTCTTATTATCGGAAATTAATGCGGATAATTTTAATGCTGAAACTTTAGCGGTTTTTTCAAAATTAGATGATTACGATATTGTTGCAGCAATGAAAGATTGGCAAAATCACGATGATTTTGTATTACGTAACCTATGTCAAATGATTCTTGAGAGAAACTTGTTAAAAGTAAAGTTGAAAAATAAGCCTATTAATTCCGCTGAATTAACAAGTCATTCTAAAGCATTAATTAAAAGACATAAAATCTCGCAACATGAAGCAGATTATTTTGTGTTTCAAGGAGAATTAATTAATCAAGCATATCAGAATAAACATCAAAAAATCAACGTTTTATTTAAGTCAGGAAAAATTAAAGATATAGTTAAAGCATCTGATCAATTAAACCTAAAAGCACTTAGTAAACCAATTACTAAATATTATATGTGCTATCCTAAAAAGAAAATGTAATCCTTTTTTTCTATTTTTGCGGAGAGCAACTGAAATACTAAAATCTAGTCTTTGAAATTTACAGCAGAAAAAATCGCAGATATTTTAGAAGGAACAGTGGTTGGTGACCCAAATATTGAAGTGTTTAAACTTTCTAAAATAGAAGAAGGCACTCAAGGTTCATTAACATTTCTATCTAATCTAAAATATACACATCATATATATACCACTGAGGCATCCATAACTATTGTGAATTCTAGTTTTGAGCCAGAGAAACCGATTTCTACAACACTTATAAAAGTTGAAGACGCTTATGAAGGGTTCTCAAAGTTGATGGAGTATTACGATCGAATAAAATCCTTTAAATTAGGAATAGAGCAGCCAAGTTTCATTGCCGAAACGGTAAAAGTCCCAGACTCTGCATATATAGGAGCATTTGCATATATTGGTAATAATGTTACACTTGGAGAAAACGTTAAAATTCATCCAAATGCTTATGTGGGAGATAATGTTAGTATTGGAGATGATACTACAATTTATCCTGGCGGTAAAGTGTATTCAGATTGTATAATAGGAAAACGGTGTGTAATTAACTCTGGTGTAATTGTAGGAGCTGATGGTTTTGGGTTTGCACCGAATAAAAATGGAAGTTATTCTAAAATACCTCAAATAGGAAATGTTATTTTAGAAGACGAAGTAGATATTGGAGCCGGTACAACGATAGATCGAGCGACAATGGGGTCAACAATTTTACGATTTGGGGTAAAACTTGATAATCAGATTCAGATTGCCCACAATGTTGAAATTGGTAAAAACACGGTAATTGCAGCACAATCTGGTGTCGCTGGTTCTACTAAAATAGGGGAACACTGCCAAATTGGTGGCCAAGTAGGTATTGCTGGTCATTTAGTTATAGGAAATAATGTAAAAGTTCAGGCGCAATCTGGAATAGGTAGAAACGTAAAAGATAATGAAGTCTTACAAGGTTCTCCTTCTTTCGGGTATACGGATTGGAATAAATCATATGTATATTTTAAGAACTTACCGAAGCTTGCAAAAACAATTAATGAATTAGAAAAAAAAGTAGATGGCAATAATTAAAACGGAAACGAAGCAAAAAACCATTGAAAAAGAAGTAACACTTACAGGTGTTGGGCTTCATACTGGTGCAGATGTAAAATTGGTATTTAAACCTGCTGAAGAAAATACAGGATTCGTATTTCAACGAACAGATTTAGAAGGCTCTCCAAAGATTGAAGCAGATGCTAATTATGTGACAAGTACACAACGTGGTACCTGTATGGAAAAAAATGGTGTAACGATTCAAACTTGTGAACATGTATTAGCCGCTTTAGTTGGTTTAGATATAGACAATGCACTTATTGAATTAGATTCTTCTGAACCACCAATAATGGACGGATCGTCTAAGTTCTTTGTGGAAGCCATTGAAAAAGCAGGTATCGTTGAGCAAGACGCGTTTCGTGAAGTCTATGAGATTACTCAAGTTGTATCTTATACAGATGAAGAATCTGGAAGCGAAATCATTTTAATGCCGGCAAGTACCTACCAAATTACTACAATGGTCGATTTTGGGACCAAAGTTTTAGGAACTCAAAACGCAACGCTTAATAAAGTTTCAGATTTTAAGACTGAAATTGCAGATGCTAGAACTTTTAGTTTTTTGCATGAAATTGAAATGCTTTTAGAACATGGTTTAATTAAAGGTGGAGATTTAAACAATGCTATAGTTTATGTAGATAAAGAGTTATCTGATGAGACTATGGATAAATTGAGAATCGCTTTTAATAAAGAGAATATTGCCGTTAAACCTAATGGTATTTTAGACAATCTAACTTTGCATCATCCAAATGAAGCTGCACGTCATAAGTTATTAGATGTGTTAGGTGACTTAGCATTAATAGGAACTCGTATCAGAGGTAAAGTTATCGCCAATAAGCCAGGGCATTTTGTAAACACACAATTTGCAAAAAAGATGTCTAAACTTATTAAAAACGAAAGAAGAAATAATGTGCCTCAGGTAGATTTGAATTCAGAGCCCTTAATGGATGTGAATCAAATTATGGATATGTTGCCTCACAGACAACCGTTTTTATTAATTGACAAGGTTTATGAATTAACGCCCAATCACGTTATTGGAATGAAAAACGTGACCATGAACGAGGAGTTCTTTAAAGGTCATTTTCCAGGTGCACCAGTTATGCCCGGAGTTTTAATTGTTGAAGCAATGGCACAAACAGGTGGCATTTTAGTTTTAAGTACAGTTCCCGATCCTGAAAACTACTTAACGTTTTTCATGAAAATGGATAAAGTAAAATTTAAACAAAAAGTAGTGCCAGGAGATACCTTAATTTTTAAGTGTTCTTTAATTACTCCAATACGAAGAGGAATTTGTCACATGCAAGGTTATGCTTATGCCAACGGTAAATTATGTGCTGAAGCTGAATTAATGGCGCAGATATCAAAAGTTAAATAAACATTAGAAAAATGAACCGAGCGACTTCTAATTAATCAAAGGAAGTTAACAACGTTCAAAAGCGAAC
>NZ_JAHKPN010000023.1 GCF_018860545.1 Winogradskyella psychrotolerans
ATCTTTACGTCGATGGCACAATTGGTTGGAACAACTTTGCCTTATACGATGCCTGTGGCGGTACACAATTACAATGCGGATCCGACAATCAGTTATTTACAGACCTAACCGCAACAACAAATTACAAATTACGTCTATTTAGAACTTTAGCAAATACAGACAATGCTACTTATAGAACCTTCACCATTCAAGCGTTTGAAGCAGTATCTAATGACGATTGTGCTTCCGCAGAAAACATTGCAGTGACAACATCGGAGTCTATCGTAAATTTTGATATTGCTGGAGCTTCAATTAACAATGAAATAGGCTGTGCTGAAACCACCAACGACTATGCTGATATCTGGTACGATTTTACCATGCCTGTTAACGGAAATCTTTACGTCGATGGCACTATTGGTTGGAACAACTTTGCTTTATATGACGCCTGTGTCGGTACACCATTGCAATGCGGATCCGACAATCAGTTATTTACAGATCTTACCGCAACAACCAATTACAAATTGCGTCTTTTTAGAACTTTAGCAAATGCAGACAATGATACTTATAGAACGTTCACCATTCAAGCATTTGAAATCATAACGAATGACGATTGTGATACGGCCGAAACCATCACCATTTCAGACACACCAACAACTGTAAACTTCGGTATTGCAGGTGCCACTATCAATAACGAAGTGGGCTGTTCAGAGTCAGAAGCAGAAGACTACGCAGATGTTTGGTACAGTTTCACCATGCCTACAGACGACAACTTGGTCATTACTGGAATCATAGCTTGGAATAATTTTGCACTCTATGATGCTTGCAACGGAAATCAATTAGACTGTTTTACTAGCCAAGGCACTATTACAGGCTTAACCAGTGGAACAACCTATAAACTTCGTGTATTTAGAACTTTAGTAAATGTAGATAATGATGCGTACAAAAGTTTTACCATTCAAACTGAAGAAACATTAAGTACAGGCTTCAATACCTTAGAAGACAGTATTAGGGTATATCCAAATCCAGCAAACACAATAGTCAATATTGCTATAGCAAACAGTCAATCCATAGCGTCTATTGAACTGTTTAACATGCTTGGAAAAAGAGTATTAACAACAAAAGCATTAAACGTAGATGTGAGTAAGTATGCCGCTGGAATATATATGCTTAAAGTTTCAACTAATGAAGGACAAGTCACTAAACGAATTGTAATCGAATAAGGCAACATAACATTGACCAACCACTTTAATTTTCATTAAGAAAGCCGCTTTAGAAAGCGGCTTTCTTTTGTTTATTATTTAATAAATCATTCTTTCATATCAAGGTTTAAGTTTTGTAATTTTGAAACTATTGTCCGTTCGAGCGCAATCGAGACCTAAATCTGCAACAATTCGTTACTAATAGGACCTTTTGACTGCGCTCAAGGTGACACTATATTTTCAAATTATATTTCAATATCATTTTTTGTTTAGGTTAGCTGACACAAAAAATGATGATTTTTTTAGATGATGCGAAGAAGAAAAATTAAACATAGCCATAGCTACGTTTCATTTTTATTTTGAAGCAGAAATGAAAAAAGGGTATTTTTTGAAGCTCACTTAAATAAAATATGATATAACATGTCAGATCAAAAACGCCTTTTCTTAGTCGATGCCTACGCCCTTATTTTCCGTGGCTACTACGCTTTTATAAAAAACCCAAGAATCAATTCTAAAGGTGAAGATACCTCAGCCATTATGGGCTTTATGAATTCCCTTTTAGATGTGATTAAACGAGAACGACCAGATCATTTAGCCGTTTGTTTTGATAAAGGAGGTAGTGCAGACCGTGTAGAAATGTTCGAAGCTTACAAAGCCAACAGAGATGAAACTCCCGAAGGCATCAAAACAGCAGTCCCTTACATCTACGAAATCTTAAAAGCCATGCACATTCCAATCATGGTTAAAGAAGGTTTTGAAGCAGATGATGTCATTGGTACCTTAGCTAAAAAAGCTGAAAAAGAAGGCTACAAAACCTTTATGGTGACTCCAGATAAGGATTTTGCACAGCTCGTTTCTGAAAACATTTTTATGTACCGACCAGTTTTTGGAGGCGGATACGAAACTTGGGGCATACCTGAAGTACAGAAGAAATTTGAAGTTACCGATCCTTTACAAGTCATTGACTTTTTAGGAATGATGGGAGATGCTTCTGATAATATTCCAGGATTACCTGGTGTGGGTGAAAAAACAGCAAAGAAATTTTTGGCCGCTTATGGCAGTATGGAAAACCTATTTGCGAATTCACATGAGCTAAAAGGCAAGATGAAAGAGAAGATTGAAGCCAATCAAGAACTCGGTCTATTATCTAAAAAATTAGCCACCATTATGCTCGATGTCCCTGTGGATTTTAATGCCGAAGATTTTGAAATGTCAGAACCTGATATTCCAAAAGTGACTGAAATTTTTCAAGAATTAGAATTTAGACGATTAATTGATAATTTTAATAAAACATTTGCAGCTGAAGCCATGCAGTCTGACGGAACTTCAACTCCAACAGCAGATAAAAAGGAAGCACCGAAAACCACTCCAACCGAAGAAAAATCAGCAGGAGCAGGTCAATTCTCATTATTTGGAGGTGGCGAACCTTCAGCAACCGAAGCCGTTTCAGAAAACACCAGAAAAACAGCCGCAACCTATTCGCATTTTTACCAAAGCGTCGCATCTGGTATGGCAACCAAATTGTTTGTCAATAATCTAATGAGCCAAACCTCAGTGTGTTTTGATACCGAAACCACAGGACTAAATCCATTAACCGCAGAACTCGTTGGCATCGCCTTTTCTTGGGAAGTCGGTAAAGGCTTTTATGTCCCATTTCCAGAAGATAAAACAGAAGCACAAGAACTCATAGAAACGTTTAGACCGTTTTTCGAAAGCGAAACCATCGAAAAAATAGGTCAGAATTTAAAATACGATATCAAAGTATTAGCCAAATACAATGTTGAGGTAAAAGGCAAATTATTCGATACCATGTTAGCGCATTATTTAATTAATGCAGACATGCGTCACAATATGGATGTTCTTGCTGAAACGTATTTGAACTACACACCAATTGCTATCACAGACCTCATCGGTAAAAAAGGAAAGAATCAGTTGTCTATGCGCGATGTGCCCTTAGAAAAGCTCACCGAATACGCCGTAGAAGATGCCGATATCACCTTACAACTAAAAGAACATTTCACAACCGAATTAGGCGAAGCCAATACCCAAAAATTATTCGATGAGATTGAAATTCCACTATTACGGGTGTTAGCGGCTATGGAATTGGAAGGGATTAATCTCGATAAAGCATTTCTAGATTCCCTTTCCGAAGATTTAAATAACGACATCGCAACGCTTGAACAAGAAATTTACGCCGCTGCAGGCGAGGAATTCAACATTGCCTCCCCAAAACAGTTAGGTATTGTGTTGTTTGAAAACATGAAATTGGTAGATAAACCAAAGAAAACCAAAACCGGACAGTATAAAACAGGCGAAGATATCTTATCCTATTTAGCAAAAGACCATGAGATTATTCAGAAGATTTTAGATTTTAGAGGCCTTTCAAAATTAAAGAGCACCTATGTAGATGCCTTGCCTTTACAAGTAGAACCGTCTACAGGTCGCGTGCATACCGATTATATGCAAACCGTTGCAGCAACAGGGCGTTTAAGTAGTAACAATCCTAATTTACAGAATATTCCCATCCGTACCGAACGTGGTCGCCAAGTACGTAAAGCCTTTGTGCCAAGAAACGAAGAGTACACCTTACTAGCTGCCGATTATTCACAAATAGAATTACGAATTATTGCCGCCTTAAGTGAAGAAGAAACCATGATTGAAGCCTTTAAGAATGGCGAAGATATTCATGCTTCAACCGCATCCAAAGTATTTGGTATGCCATTGGCTGAAGTCACCAGAGAACAACGTAGCAATGCCAAAACCGTTAATTTCGGAATCATCTATGGAGTGTCTGCCTTTGGCTTAAGTAACCAAACCGATTTATCGCGTGGTGAAGCCAAAGAACTCATTGACACCTATTACGAAACCTATCCAAAACTAAAAGCCTACATGAGTAAGCAAGTCGATTTCGCAAGAGATCATGGCTATGTCTCTACCGTTTTGGGGCGTCGTCGGTATTTAAAAGACATCAACTCGCGTAACGCTGTGGTGCGAGGTGCTGCAGAACGAAATGCCGTAAACGCACCCATACAAGGAAGCGCTGCCGATATCATTAAAATAGCAATGATTAATATTTTCAACAAGCTAGAAGCAGGACACTATAAATCGAAGATGCTCTTACAAGTGCATGATGAATTAGTCTTTGACATCTACAAACCAGAACTCGAAGAACTCACCACATTGATTAAAACGGAAATGGAAGGTGCTTTTAAATTGGATGTGCCGCTTGATGTTGAGGTGGATACTGGGCTGAATTGGTTGGAGGCGCATTAGGAATCAACAACACAAAATTTTAATATTACGATGCAATTTCATTGAATAACTTCAATCACAATTTTTCCTTAACTTGCATTTTTAATTTACAGACAATATAAGTGGCTTTAAAAGAAAAAATATCAATAGAAAATTTTGAAGATAAAAAATTCAAAATCAGACTTGTTGAATCTAAAAAAGATACAGAAGCTGCCTTTACACATTATTTACATAATTACAGAAATGGGGTTTCTAAATTCTACAAACCTGACGCATTAGAACATGTCAAAAATTTATTTGAATACAAATTTCCTGATGTCGAAGTATCTGATAAAGCAGCAGAAGAAGCCCTTCAATATTTAATTTTTCAACAAGAAGAGATTCCTTTTCCTGCACCAAAAAAACCTGATTTTAAATTCATAGATCTTTTTGCTGGAATTGGTGGATTTAGATTAGCCTTTCAAAATCTTAAAGGAAAATGTGTTTTTACAAGTGAATGGGATAAATATTCAAAACAAACTTATCAAGCCAATTTTGGTGAAGTTCCATTTGGAGATATTACCAAAAAATCCACTAAAGAATACATTCCTGATGGATTTGATATTTTATGTGCTGGGTTTCCTTGCCAAGCATTTTCAATTGCAGGAAAGCGCGGAGGTTTTGAAGATACAAGGGGCACGCTGTTTTTTGATGTTGCAGAAATAATTAAAAAGAAAAAACCAAAGGCTATTTTTTTAGAAAATGTAAAAGGATTAAGAAGTCATGATAAAGGAAAAACCTTGGCTACAATCTTAAATGTTTTAAGAGAAGATTTAGGATATTTTGTACCGGAGCCACAAGTAATGAATGCTAAGAATTTTGGAGTTCCACAAAACAGGGAACGAATTTTTATTGTTGGGTTTAGAAAAAATTTAAAAATTACAGAATTCGAATACCCAAAACCTGTTAATAGAAAAATAACATTGGAGGATATTCTAGAATCTGAAACGGTTTCTGTAAAATATTATTTATCTGAAACCTATATAAACACTTTAAGAAATCACAAAGCACGACACGAAAGCAAAGGTAATGGTTTTGGTTATGAAATAATTCCAAATAACGGAACAGCTAACGCTGTAGTTTGTGGAGGAATGGGAAGAGAAAGAAATTTAGTCCATGACTTCAGGCTAAAAGATTTCACGCCTATAACACACATAAAAGGTGAAGTCAACAGAGAAGGAATTCGAAAAATGACACCTAGAGAATGGGCTAGATTACAAGGCTTTCCAGACGATTACAAAATTGTAGTTTCAGATGCTCAAGCCTATAAACAATTTGGAAATTCTGTTGCCGTTCCAGCTATTCAAGCGACTGCAAAAAAGATTATCGAAAAGCTACAATAAAAATGAAAGCATATAACAAAGGAGAATGGAGTGAACCATATCTTTTACTGAAATTAATTTCTGACCAAAAACTTTATATTGGAGGAGAGAATTTTAATAAAGTAGAAGGTTTATTTTATCGTATTGTTAAAATCTTACATTTTGAAAAAACTAAAAACACTACATTTTCTTTTGATGGAGATATTATATTAATTAAAAATGGAAGTACGCCAATAAGGTTACCTGTGAAGAAGTTTATTGATATTAGTAAACTAACGTTAGACAGAATCAATAGTGTTAAATCGAAAAAAGGATCTTTCAACATACCTGAGTTGATGAATTTCCTAAACTCAATAAATATTAGTGAGGTAAAATCTAAATCTACTCAAAAAAATGATATAACAATACAAATTGAAGACCCTAATACTTTTATAACTCCTACATTAGGCTTTAGTGTAAAATCACAATTGGGTAAACCTGCTACATTGGTAAATGCAAGTAATGCCACTAATTTTACATATACTTTATCAAAAAAACTTAATAAATCCCAAATTAACGAAATCAACGAACAAAGAAAGTTTTCGGACAAATTTAAAATCTTCGACAAATACAATGTTTCACTAACTTTTGATCAAGTAGATAACCCAAAATTTAATATTAATCTTCAGACTATAGATTATAATTTTTCTAAATTATTATCAGATATTTTAATAATGTATTACGCAAATGATATTACCTCTGAAAATACCATAGAAAAATTCACTAATAGATTATCCATAAAGAACGAATTTAAATATGATTTAAATCTCAATCCTGATATTTACCAAATGATTGTTAAGCGTTTTTTAGTAGAATACGCATTGGGGATGCGAGCATCTCAAATTTGGAAAAGAGATTATCAAGCAGATGGAGGCTATCTAATAGTAAGGGAAGATGGAGAAATTATATGTTATCATTTCTATTTTGTTAAAAATTTTGAAAACTACTTATATCAAAACACCAAATTAGAAACTCCTGATAAGAATCGCTATCATATGGCAGAAATATATGAAGAAAATGGAACGCAAAAATTAAAATTGAATCTCCAAATAAGATTCATAAAATAACACTTTCAGATAGGTTTTATTCTTAATTCCTAAAGGAAACAAATCGTATTACAGCAATGTTTGTTTATTGGTGTTTTTATGGAGGAAAGATCCTTTATTTTATGGGAGATGCTTCAATAATTAAAGATTCTATACAGCAAGCAGAAATGCCTGATTCAGGACAACCAGTTGTTCATTTTAAATTTCAATTAGAGCAACCTGTAAAAGATGATTTATATAACTACATAACTGCTGTTAACAGAGAAAAACTACCTAAAAACAATTCTAAATCTGAAATACAATTAATAAAAAAGGAAGAAAAAACACTACAATTTACAATTCCTATATACAATTTTCTCGCAGCAGCAGGTAGGTTTAGTGAAATGCAAGATAAGAAAGAATACAATCTAATTCCTGTACAGGAAAGATATGCCACAGATGATTATTTTGCTTGTAAAGTAATTGGAGAATCAATGAATAAGGTTATTCCTAACAATTCAATATGCATATTCAAAAAAAATGTAACTGGCTCTCGTAGTGGTAAAATTTTATTAATAGAAAATAGCGATTCTTTCGACCCAGATTTTAATTCAGCCTTTACAGTAAAAACTTATTCAAGTGAAAAAACTATTACAGAAGAAGGTTGGCAACATAATTCAATTGTATTGAAGCCTAATTCTTATGATGCGAGTTTCAATAGCATTATTATTAATGAAGAAAATAGTAGTGAAATGAGAATAATAGGAGAATTTGTTCAAGTATTAGAAAACTAACTTTATCCTCACGTATCCTCTAATTAAAGGGTAATGCACATTCAAAAAAATATTTCAAATACCAATTCTCTTTTACACTCCTAAAGTCCCCTCAAAGAGACAATATAAACCAAGGGTTCACCCATAGTAACCTCGGGTCTTAAGCGGGTCATAAGCGGGTTATCCTCGGGTATATACCGCCCTATCCTAAGCTAAAAGACCAAGAACAAATACTATAAAACTTCAATTAGAATAAAGCAAACACCCTAGAACTATCGACGCTTTTTCATATTGTGTTTCTTTCCCTTAAATCGCACCTTATGTTCTAGTTTTCGCTGATTAAAAGACAACACATCACTAAAACTGTTTTAAATACCAATTCTCTTTGACACCCCTAAAGTCCCCTCAAGGGGACATTTGATTAAGGAAAATAGAATATTCATAGGATATCAGATTGGGTAATGGTAAAATCAATTTTAATTTTTAAAACTTTTGCTTGTTGGTTAGGATTGTCCCCTTGAGGGGACTTTAGGGGTGTTTTTCTAACAATTCCCTAACCTTCTCCTCAATAACCAACAAAACACTAAACATATTCTTTTTAACCTCCTCATTAGAAAACCTTAAAAAGGTAACATCATAAGCCTCTAGTGCACTTTGCCGTTTGGTATCATATAAAAAACGATGCTCATGACTATCACCATCAATTTCAATAGCTAAACCTATTTCATGGCAATAAAAATCTACAATGTAATTTAGCATTGGTACTTGTCTATGAAACTGAACACCATAAGCACGCTGTTTTATATGTTGCCACAGCAAGACCTCAGGCAAAGTGCTATGTTTCCGGAGTTGTCTAGCCAGTGCTTTTAGTTCTGGGTTGTATGGAATGATGTTGTTTTTCATTTTACAGACCTTATGACGCGTCTTTTACACCCCTAAAAAGCTATACTAAGAAATTTATACGACAGCAGACTTTTCAGCTCAGTAATCCTCAAACGGACAATCCATACTAAGGAACTTTCAGTAAAAAAGAACGTCTAGACTACCAAAGGGATGATGTCACTAAAATACTGAATATAATACAAATCAAACCAAGGGTTCACCCATAGTAACCTCGGGTCTTAAGCGGATCATAAGCGGGTTATCCTCGGGTATACACCGCCCTATCCTAAACTAAAAGGCCAATAACAAATACTATAAAACTTCAATTAGAATAAAGCAAACACCCTAGAACTATCGGCGCTTTTTCATATGTTGTTTCTTTCCCCTAAATCGCACCTTATGTTCTGGTTTTCGCTGATTAAAAGGCAACACTTCATTAAAACTGTTTTAAATACCAATTCTCTTTTACACCCCTAAAGTCCCCTCAAGGGGACATTTGATAAAGGAAAAAAGAATATTCATAGGATTTTTAGATTGTGTATTGCGAAAATAAATTTAATTTTTTACACGTATGCTTCTTGGTCTAGATTGTCCCCTTGAGGGGACTTTAGGGGTGTTTTCCTAACAATTCCCTAACCTTCTCCTCTATAACCAACAACACACTAAACATATTCTTTTTAACCTCCTCATTAGAAAACCTTAAGAAGGTAACATCATAAGCCTCTAGTGCACTTTGCCGTTTGGTATCATATAAAAAACGATGCTCATGACTATCACCATCAATTTCAATAGCTAAACCTATTTCATGGCAATAAAAATCTACAATGTAATTTAGCATTGGTACTTGCCTATGAAACTGAACACCATAAGCACGCTGTTTTATATGTTGCCACAGCAAGACTTCAGGCAAAGTGCTATGCTTCCGGAGTTGTCTAGCCAGTGCTTTTAATTCTGGGTTGTATGGAATGATGTTGTTTTTCATTTTACAGACTTTATGACGCGTCTTTTACACCCCTAAAAAGCTATACTAAGAACTTTATACGACAGCAGACTTTTTAGCTCAATAATCCTCAAACGGACAATCCATGCTAAGGAACTTTCNNATATAATACAAATCAAACCTAGGGTTCACCCGTAGTAACTTCGGGTCTTAAGCGGGTCATAAGCGGGTTATCCTCGGGTATATACCGCCCTATCCTAAGCTAAAAGGCCAAGAACAAGTACTATAAAACTTCAATTAGAATAAAGCAAACACCCTAGAACTATCGGTGCTTTTTCTAGTTGTATTTCTATCCCTTAAATCGCACCTTATGTTCTGGTTTTCGCTGATTAAAAGGCAACAACATCATTAAAACTGTTTTAAATAGGAATTTTATTTAACACCCCTAATGAGCTACGCTCGGTATCTTCAATGAAAATATATTTTCATCTCAATAATCCTCAAGAGGACAACCCCCAACGAGAACGTATAGCTAAAAATTAAATATCTTAGACTTCCGTAGAGCTTGTAGCACTAAAACAGTGCATTTAATACAAATCAAACCAAGGGCCCACCCATAGCTCCTCCGTATCTAAATCGAGTGTAATTCCGATTAGCCTCGAGAATATGCCAACGCTATCCCAAATAAATCAATGTTCAAAAAGAATAATTGACTACAATTTGCTTTTAACCAACGCGCTATATTAACCCTATGCCAACTGCCTTAATATAATTGTTTACTAGCGAAGCCATAGCTAAGGTCATGGAACTCTATCAAGCAGTTTCCGTTGTATCGCGTTGCCAGAACTTATTAAACAATACATACAGTAATAGCACCATAAAAACAAGCCCTAAAGCTACCCAAACCCAATTATAATTGGTATCAATTAATGGAGCATCAGAACCATACAAGATAAAACCAGCCCAATAATAAGGATGTCTTAATTTTGGGTTTTCAACGGTAGTTAAATATTCGTTTTTTGCCATTTGTAACGCTACAGATTTTGTTTTACCGTCTTTTAAATGGTGGTAAAATGCAATCATAATTTGACTCGTAGTGGCATCGGGTACTTCCCACAAACTGGCCACTGCTGCTTTTGTCCCAGAGAAACTAAAAGCACGATGTAAAGACACCATACTCAATGAGCCATCTTCTTTCCCTACGGCTGTGTTACAAGCGCTCAAAACGGCTAAATCTATAGGGATATTTAAACCATACAGTTCTTCTAAAAATAGTTTTTCATCGTTGGAAAAATTAAAATGACTAAACACAGGTTCATCGTCATCTAAAGAGGCATGCATAGCCAGGTGCAAGATATTGCCTTTAGATTTATGCGTTATAAAATTCGCTTTTGTTGCATTACTGCCAATAAACGCTTCTGATGGAAAAAGCGCTTCAAGAACTTTAGCTTCCTTTTGAGCGCCTTCTAAAAACGTGGCACTATTTCTATTCGCTCCAGTCCTATTACTTTTTGGATATGCTGGTGCAAAAATCGTGGCTTTCACCTCCTTATCTGAGGCTCGATCTCCTTCAAAAAAAGCAAACCTTAAGTGCGACGAATAATGAACCGCCTTTTCCTGCATTAAATAATGAGACTTATAGCTTAAGGTTTCAAAAGGTAAACTGTAAATAGGAGTATCTGGTATAATGGTTAAAGACGTATAGGATAAGGCTTTTTCCGGAAGCAATAACTTGGTAAGTTCTGGGTTTAATACAAACCTGCTATTCGGGTTTTTTAAATACTCTAAATGGGATTTTAGTAAACCTTTTGTAGCCTTTGTCCAAGGTTTTAATTCCCATTCAATGGCATCTTTCGTAATTTGAAAAATGACAAACTGATCATAAAAAAACAAATATTTTAAAACGATGTCATTATCACCTAAAAAGTTTTGAAAAGCGGCAATGTCAAAATTATTCTGCGTAAAATCTGAAATAGTCGGAAATTTGGCGTTAACATGGTCTTTATAAGTCTGAAGGATGCGCTCTAAAGAATCTTCTTGTTTTTGATTCCGCTCTTGCTTTGCCTGAACGATTTGTTTTCTAATTTGAAATTCTATGTGTTCTAAAGAATCAATAATCGATAATTTCACCACATCTCTACTTTGGCTAAATTCTTGCCATGCCAAACGATTACTTATATTTTCAAGATTAGAAATAAATGCCTTTTTATGTTTAAAATTGTGTTTATTGAGTTCTAATCGGCATTCTATTATTCTATTGTATAGCAGTTTATTTCCAATACTTAAATTCAAATCTTTATGGTTTTCAACAAATGCATAATAAGCGATATCATTTAAAATTCGGGCCTTCTTTATAGCTACAGAATCTTGATTAAAATGCTTAAATAACATGTAGCTCATACGGTCTATTTGCTCACAATCGTTTGGAAATTGATGCCGTGACGCAAAGTTTTTAAAATCGGTTTGAAGCGTTTCTTCAGCATCATGAATATGACTCATGGTTTTTGAATAATAGTGCAAAGCAGAATCTAACTGCTTTGTCCGCGCATAGATATCTCCTTTAAATTCATAGATATCATTAAGATTAAAACTATTGCTTTTAAAGTTATTTTCAATACTATCCGCAAGCACAAGCGCCTTTTCCGTATCTCCAATTTCATTTAAGACATTAGCCTTAAACCTTAAATATTCCGTAACATTCCTATCGGGTTCGTTGGCTACATGTGAAAGTAAAATAGCTTTATTAATAAGCTTGAGAGACAATTCTAAATCCTCGAATTCCTTATAAAAATCTGCCACATAATATAAGGCACCAATATAAAGAGATAGGTTAGAAAACTGACTTCGCATCTTAGGGTTTTGCAGAGAATTTGTATGTTCATACACCGAGTCTA
>NZ_JAHKPN010000049.1 GCF_018860545.1 Winogradskyella psychrotolerans
AACCATATGCTAAACCGTTGTACACAAGCTAATGAAACCGACAGAATACCCAGAAAAATTATATAAATATCGTTCTTGGACTAATGAATATCATCAAAAGATTTTAACGGAAAATCAATTGTATTTAGCTTCACCAAGTGACTTTAACGACCCAATTGACTGTAGAATTGGAAATAATTACACTCTATTAGATTCAGATGAAAAAATAGAAGAATATGCTGTAATTATCACGCGCAGACATTGGGATTCTGTAATCAAAATGGGACTTGACCCAAATCACGAAAAAAAAAGAATCATTAGCGAATTGAAAACAAATATGAATGCTGTGCAAAACGGAGATGACCAAAACACATTCAAAATGCAAGACAAACATTTTGGTATTCTCTCTTTAAGCGCAAGATTTGACAGTATTTTAATGTGGTCGCATTATGCGGATTTTCATAAAGGTTTTTGCGTAGGATTTAACGAAACTAAATTAAGAGAGTCAAATTTGTTTGGTAAAGGTGGACCAGTTGGATATAAAGATGAATTTCCGAAAATTGACCCAAGAGACAATAGAACACCTGAAAAATCATTTTTACAAACACATACAAAAGCAAAAGATTGGAAATATGAGGAAGAATATCGACTGACAAAATTATTCTTCCCAAATGAACCAAAACCTTCTGACAGAATTGTGACTGTGCCAACCGATTTTATGACCGAAATTGTTTTAGGATTAAAAATATCAGACGAACATAAAAATGAAATAGTGAAAATAGGAAAAGAGAAAGGTTTAGAAATCTATCAGATTGAACAAGTACCTTTTGAGTTTAAATTAATAAAAAAGCCAGTGTACAACACCGTATAAAATTAATTGCTAGTTCTAGCCTACTTACGAAAGTCCTCGCGGACTTTCTATCTGTGATTTATTTGCTAAATTTAGTGCTTAAAACACGCAACTAATCTTATACAACAACGTTAGGCACAATATGAACAAAACTTTGAGACAAATATTATCAATTGGAATTTTAACATTATTTCTGACCCAAATCGGATTTAGCCAGTCGATTGAAAAATTTGTCGACTCGACAATAAAAGTTGATAGTTTAAATGTCCCGACTGATTTAAAACAACCTTACTTTCCGAAAGAAATGTTTCCTGAAGTTAGTACTGATTGGATTAAGGAAAATGACTCAAGCTATACAATTAAAACAAAAACTATAGAAGGAACTTATGACGAATTTGTTGTGGATTGGTATTCAAAACATCTTCACGCAATGAAAGAACCTTTGTTGTTTAATAGAAAAATTGACAAAGAAATTTATAGATTTACTTGGTTGAGGACTTTTAACAAACCAATGACTTTTAGATTCGAAAAGAAAAATAACAGGTTTATTCTCTATTGGAAAGTGTTAAATGGTGCTGGTGGTTATGAACCTGGAGAAATAGAAATTGAGCGACTGAAAATACTAACCGAAAAAGAATGGACTGAATTTACGCAACTTATCGGAAAAGCGGACTTTTGGAATATGAATTTAGGTCGTAGTTCAATTGGAAATGATGGTTCTGAATGGATTATGGAAGGTGTTAATCAAACTGAATACAGAGTTGTAAGTGTTTGGTCACCGAATAAAGGAAATTTTTATAATGCTTGCGATTATCTAATTTCCTTAACGAATTTGAAAATATCGGAAAAGAAAAAATATTAAAATACTGTGCCTAACACCGTGTATAATTAATTGCTAGGTCACTGTCGACTTACGAACATTCCTGCGGAATATTCTATCTGTGATTTATTTGCTAAATTAGTTGCTTAACCACGCAACTAACCATACACAATCACGTTGTGCCCAATTAAAAAATTACGTTTCATAAGATAATTCATATTAAATGATTGTATCTTTGATAGTATCAAATGATAGTATCATAAATGAAACCACCTTACGAAATAACATCTTCTATTTTAAAATTAATAACTTCTATTTCAGAAAAAATAGGAGAAGTAAATGCTAATTTATTAAACAGACCTTCACCTAAATTGAGAAAACAGAATAGAATCAAAACTATTCATTCTTCTTTAAAAATAGAAGGAAACACACTTACAGAAGAACAAATAACAGCACTTCTTGAAAACAAAAGAGTTATTGGTCCTAAAAAATATGTTCTTGAAGTTTTAAATGCAATTAAAATCTATGAAAACTTAGAAGATTATAATCCTTCAAATGAAAAATCCTTTTTAAAAGCCCATCAAAACTTAATGGAAGGTTTAATTGAAAATTCTGGAAAATATAGAAATCAAAGTGTCGGAATTGTAAAAGGCTCAAAAGTTGAGCATTTAGCACCACCTTTTGGAAATGTGCCATACTTAATGAAAGACCTTTTTGAATATTTGAAAAAGTCTGATGAAATTGAATTAATTAAAAGTTGTGTTTTCCATTACGAAATAGAATTTATACATCCATTTTTGGATGGAAATGGTAGAATGGGAAGATTATGGCAAACTTTAATTTTAATGGAAAAATATCCAATCTTTGAGTTTTTGCCTTTTGAAACTCTAATTAGTAAAGACCAGGAAAAATATTACAAGTCTTTAGCAGAAAGTGATAAATCTGGAAAGTCAACAAAGTTTATTGAATATATGCTAAACGTTATTGATATTTCAATAAGTGAACTATTAGATTTCAATAATCGAACGTTAAATGAAAAAGATAGATTAGAATATTATGTTTCATTAAATAAAACTGATTTCACAAGAAAAGATTATATGGATATTTTTAAAGATATTTCTTCAGCAACTGCGAGTAGAGATTTAAAAAAAGGAGCTGAATTAAATTTATTTGAAAAAATAGGAGAAAAAAATAAAACAATCTATCGTTTAAAATAACTGGGCACAACACCGTGTATAATTAATTGCTAGGTTCTTCCCTACTTGCGAAAATTCCGCAGGAATTTTCACGGGTTCGTAAAAGTTTACTAATTTAGTTNNTACACAAACACGTTAGCAAACATTTCGCGCGTGTCAACAATTTCAAGGCTTTTACCAAGTTCTGTACTTATTTGCTTCAGAAAACTAAGTTGGAATTTAAAGCTGAATCTTAAAAAAACATTACGCTGGAATTTTTTACTCTTGCGGAACGTTACGCACGAATTTCGGCTTACCTAACTTCAGTTCTTTAATTCAATATTATAGCAATCCTCAACTTTTAGCTGATAAGCGGACTGGCAAAACGTACGGCTGAACTGTTCGCAGTTTAAAAAAATTGAAATTAGATGTTTAAATCAATTGATTCTGATATCACGAAAAATTAGATAAAAACAAAACTGATGCTCTTTGCGGAAATGAACGAAATAATAATTCGGAGAATTTTTGATATTTAAGTAAAAAATGAAACAACGTCTGAAAAACAAATCGTCCGGAAATACACAAAGGAGTAGCACGTAAAAAGAAAAAACGTTAGCTAACAATGTATATAATTTATAGCTGCTTGTGCCTACTGTCGAAAAACCTCACGGTTTTTCTATTTCAGTTTTTATTTGCTAACTTACTCGCTTATAACACGCAACAAATCATATACGAGACCGTTAGCAACAAGCTGAACGCACTCAGATGGAAATAAAAACTGAATTTACAATTGAACCTTGCAAAAAGGAAAACATAAAGAAAATCGTTGACGGAATTAACGAATATAATTTAAGCAAAGTTTCTGCAATTGCTGACATTTGGACACGTTTAGAATATGTTGCTAAAGATAAAAACGGAATTGAAATTGGCGGAATTTTAGCTGGACTTGGATATTGGAATGGACTCGAAATAAATATATTGTGGGTTAAAGAAAGTCATAGAAAAAAAGGAATTGGAACCCGAATGTTAAAACACGTTGAAAAAGTCGCTATCGAAAAAGGTGCTGAAATTTCAATGTTAGATACATTTGACTTTCAAGCAGAGGAATTTTATTTAAAAAATGGATATGAACCGATTGGAGAAATCAAAAATTTCCCAAAAGGACACCGACGAATATATTTCTCGAAAAAATTAAATGAATGAAAAGCCTGTTGCTAACACCGTGTATAATTAATTGCTGTTTTCTTCACTACTTGCGAATATTCCTGCGGAATATT
>NZ_JAHKPN010000032.1 GCF_018860545.1 Winogradskyella psychrotolerans
AAATGTTTGCTAACGTGTTTGTGTATGATTTCGTTGCGTGTTTAAGCACTAAAGTTAGCAAATAAATCACAGATAGAAAGTCCGCGAGGACTTTCGTAAGTAGGCTATAACCAGCAATGAATTATACACGGTGTTGTACAACGTTTTTATTGTATTTCATTACAAGTCAAACAAATTTTAGTTGGTTCGGTATAAACCTCTCCAGTTTCTTCATCAATATCTTCGTCATCTCTATCAATGAAAATTACATTCCCTTTACAGTCTTTCTTATTACAGTCTACTCTTTCTACTTCAAAATCTTGACTACAAACTAAACAATTTACATTATTTGAGTCTGCTTCATTAGGACTCAAAAATGTATATTTGAAATTAGGGTAGAGACTTGCTTGTCCATCTTCGGTAACTAAAACACCTTCTTCTCCAGTACAATCAGGACAAAAATATCGCCTCGCTTTGAAGTCGTGTTCGAAGTGTTTATTCATTTCTCCTCTTCCTAATAGTGATTCTAAATATTCTAAATGAACATATTGGTCTGCTCTTTCAAAGACAAACTTTGGCTCTCCTTCAAGTTGTGCTGGATGTTCATAGAATTTATCTTGTAAGGCATCCCAAAATGAATCTTTACCACAGAGAAAAGTAAATGTTCTAAAGATTAAAATTAATACAGGTTCAGGATTTAGTTTATCAGCTCCAATACCGTGTACTAGCTTATTTCTTAATAATCGAACTTCTTCGAAATGATTGGCTAATTTTTTGTCGTAATCTGAAGAGTCTACATTTGTAAAAAATATTTTTAAAAGCTCTTGTCCTGAAATTGTGTATAAATCTGTAAAATCACATTTAACAGGCTTTTTAGATGTTTTGTCTTTCTCTTGCTTTTGTTCTAAAAGTAAAAGTGGGTCTATTTCTGATATTTTTGATTTAAGTAAAGCTTCCAATGCTTGATGAGTCAAGATGACAGAAGTCTTTAATACAATCTCATTATAATCCCAAATATCACTACGTAATATACCTTCGGCAAGTTCTTCGTTATCTACTTTGCAGATGCTTTTATAGGCTTGAATAAGACATTCAAATGCGACATTTTGATAATCAGATGGTGATGGTTGATTTTCAATCATTTTGTTTTAAATGTTTTGCTCCATCTTTTAAGATTCAGAATATTTTCTCATAAATAAGTTTACGCCTTCTAGCATTAACCTAATTCTTTTTCGGTCTTCAACACTTTCCCAATGTCCGTGTGCTGCATCATTCCTTGTTCCTCCCCAAGAAACAATATCTTTTAAATCTTGCTTTGATATTTTTCCTTGTTTTCTTAATTCACTTGAGTATGCATCTAAGCTATTTTTTATAGTTGTTGTATCAAATTCTATATCTTCCAACCAATTACGTAAAAACTCTTCAAGAGAAGCTCCAATTATTACTGCTGGTGCAGCTGGATGAACCTTTTTGTCATTTAATAAACGTTCTGCTTGTTCAAGATAATCAGAGACAGTATCAATTTGAATTTCTCTCTCTAATGATAGTGACCTCAATAGGTCATTTTCAACATAGTCAATAAATGACATTAGAATTTCTTTCAATCTCTCTTTATGACCATCTCTAGTTAATGAAACACTTACGTTTAATGCTTTGTAAAATGAATTATTCACACCTCCATAAGACTTTAAGAATTCTCTAGCTTGTGTTATTGCTCCACTATATTGTCTATCTGCTCGTTCAGAAATTCTTTGTGCTTGTTTAATTAATTCTTCTTTTGTCATTGGTTTGGTCAAATGTTGTACAACGTTGTTGTATAAGGTTAGTTGCGTGTTTTAAGCACAAAAGTTAGCAAATAAATCACAGATAGAAAGTCCGCGAGGACTTTCGTAAACTGGCTAAAAACAGCAATTAATTTTATACGGTGTTGGGTGTAGTTTTTATAATTTATATTTTTTAATGATTTTATCAAAGTTTTCAGATTTAATGAAATTTCTTTTTTTCTTATTAACCTGTATTGTATCTAGAAAACCAAGTTCTACTAAAGATTTTAAATCAGATCTAGCAGTGAAACTTGAAATGTTAAATCTTGTTTCCACTTCCTTAGTATTTAAAACTCTGTCACTATCATCATTTAATAATTTAAGTATCTGAGCAGTTCTTTCATTAATTTGAGGAATTTTCATGAATTTAGCAGCTTGGACTACTTCTTTTTGTTTTCGGTTGATATATTCTTTTAAAGCTTCATAAGCTTTTTCCATTGTTTTAATATGATAGGTAATAAAGTAACTTAAATCATTATCGTCTGATTCAGTGTATAAATATGCTTTTTCATATTGATTTTTTGTGTCCTGAATTATTCTAGAAATTGATAAGTATTCAGTAAGCCAATAACCTTTCTTTAACATATACCAATAAAATAATGCTCTTGCTGTTCGTCCATTTCCATCAGTAAAAGGATGAATCCAACCAATCATAAAATGAATTATACAACCTTTTACAATGGGATGGATAAAGTCTTTTGTGTCATTATTAAAAAAAAAGCAAAGCTCATCAATTAATTTTTCTAAATCTTTTTTTAAAGGTGGTGTGTGAACTATTTCACCTTTTGTGTAATCTACAACATGTACATCGTCACTTTCTCTAAAACAGCCTTCTTCATCACTTGATTCTAAAGTACCATTAGAAATTAGTTTATGTATATATAATATATTTTCAATTGTTAATTCTTTTTCTTTGTTTTGAACTATATACTTCATAGATATGAAATTGTTCATTATCATTAATTCAGACTTGTTTTTAGGTTTTTTCTCAAGTTGAATCATTTCTTTAGCTCTTTTTCTAGTTGTATTTGCTCCTTCAATTTGACTACTAGAAATTGATTCTTCTATTAATGAACTTATTATATATTTTGTCTTATCGGTTTCAGCTATACCAATATTACTACCTAAGGTCCCACCAATATGCATGTCAAACAAATGCAACGCTCTTTGCATAAAGTCAGTAACAACAAACATAAAAGAGTGATTTCCAAAATTAATTCGTTTTGCTTTTAGTATTCTATGAAGTTTAATTGCATTCCAAAGTTCTTTTGGATCATGTTCTTTTGTTTTGTATTTTATTTTATCCCAATAAAGATAATCATCTTGAATATTTTTCAACATTCCATTTGTTTGAAGTTCAACCATTAATGGAATTGTGTTTTTATCCTCTTTGTTATATTTTGGTGCTTGTTCAATCATAATACAAATATATAAAAATAGCGAGATTATTCGATAATCTCGCTATTTTTATTTTTTTGGTAAATTACACCCAACGTTTATGTATAAGGATAGTTGCGGGTTTGTATGCGAGGATTTTCCGAAGGAAAATCAGATGCAGGCAAACACGCAATTGCCTTTGATTAAGCACTAAACCGCAATTATTTTTATACGGTGTTGTAAAACGTTTTTTATTCAATTTTCTAAAAAACTTAAATCCAAATAGTTGTTGTTCGGATTTTCAGGGTCAACATATAATTCGGTTTTCTCTTTAATCGCAAAATGCATTTTTAATTTAGTAGAATCCATATCAATATTTAATTTATATTTAATTGATTCATTTTTATATGGAACATCTATTAGAATTACGTTGTGATTAACATCGACATATTCATTTCGAGTATTATATCCGCTTCCAACTTCTATTTCTTGTTTGTAGCTATTAGTTTGAATTTCTAGCGCATCTAAATCAATAGTTAGTTTATCTCCAGTTTTAATCAAGCCATTTATCCGTTCAACATTTTCGTCGGAAGACTTTTTTAGCATAAGTTTTGTTTTAATCATATAGATAACAAATGGCAAAATCAGAATTATACCAGTTCCGACAAAATACCAATTAGTATCTCCTGTAGGGTTATATTTTCCTCGCCCTCCAATTCCAGCATAAATTATTATAAATCCGAGAAAAGTTAATCCTGCGAATATCCAACTGCCAAATTCAGATAGTATTTTCTTTATATTCATATAGTTTGGTCAAATGTTTTACAACGTTTTGTGTATAAGGATAGTTGCGGGTTTGTATGCGAGGATTTTCCGAAGGAAAATCAGATGCAAGCAAACACGCAATTGCCTTTGATTAAGCACTAAACCGCAATTATTTTTATACGGTGTTGTACAACGTTTTTTATCTATCCCAACCATCAATCACATAATTTTTTTCGGTCAGTTTTTTTTCAATTCCAGAACTTTCGGATTTAAACCATAATTCAAATCGAGTTGGATAGTAGTTTTCAAAAGTTCCTTCGTCAATCACAGTATTTCCTTCGTACAATTTATAGTTATCGCTTAATTCCGATATTGTGTTTTTTGTCCGAGTACTTAACTTCCATTCCGATAATTGTATGTTTTGAGTCAATTCGTACGCTTTAATATAAATTTCTCCTTTTTCGGTAGGTTTATGCCACATATAAAAGTCATAACCACTATATCCATCCCCAATTATTACAATTTTTTCATTGTCAACTTTTATTTTTTCCAGAGAATCTATTTGTTGATTTGTCAGAGATTCAATAGGTTTTTCAAAGTTTAATTTATCAGGAATTTCAATATTATAAAATTTTGTTTCTTCATAATCTTCTGCAAATAATCCAAAAATAATCCAGCCTATAAATAGTCCGATTAAGATTAAAATTCCGAATATTATTTTTTTTGCGATGCTCATTTTAAATGTTGTACAACGGTTTTGTGTATGATTTCGTTGCGTGTTTAAGCACTAAAGTTAGCAAATAAATCACAGATAGAAAGTCCGCGAGGACTTTCGTAAGTAGGCTCTAACTAGCAATGAATTATACACGGTGTTACCCTACGTTTTTTATTCGTCTGTTGTTATAAATCGGTTCGATATTAAATTCCATTTATTATCTTTTCGGTCAAGCACAAAACGTATATCAGGTTGATAGCCATTCGTTCCACGACAACCAACTGAAAATTCCGCTTTTTTAAATCGTATTCCACGATGAAAAAATATTCCTCTTTTCGCAGTTACAGAAACGTCTCCAAAAATTATGTCAATTGTATCTTTTGCAACTATTTTGTGATTCAGTCGAATTATGTTAATCGTTTTTTTCTTCTTAATAGATAAGTCAATTAGTTCCTCATTAGTTAAAAATTTAATTCGGTCAGAAACATTTAATTCCGCAATCCTTTTTCCATAACCACTCATTTCCACGTAATTCCAACCACTTCCTAAAATCAAATCAATTCGACTATTTAAAGCTCGAACATAAAGACTATCTAATTCAGTCGGTTCGATTGAGTTCATTCCGTTTTCATTTTGGTCAAGTTTATTTTCTTGTCCAAAACTTACAATTTCGATTAAGGTCAATATGATTACGAATGCTTTTTTCAAATGTTGGGTAACGGTTTTGTGTATGATTTCGTTGCGTGTTTCAGCACTAAAGTTAGCAAATAAATCACAGATAGAAATTCCGCGAGGACTTTCGTAAGTAAGCTTGAACTAGCAATGAATTATACACGGTGTTACCTGCTGGCTTTTTCATTTGTTAATTCAAATTCAAGTAATATTTTCTTGTTTCCTTATCGAATTTTTCAATTGCATATCGAAGTGTTATTCTCGGCATTTCAGTAGCGTGTTCATTAAGGAAATTTTTGAGTTTTTCTTCATTTCTCTTTCCAGCTTCCCTTATCCAACTTCCGACAGCTTTTTGAACATATTCATCATTGTCGTTTACAAGTATTTCTGCAATTTTAAACGTATCTTCTATTTCATTTTTTCTTATGAAGTAATATGTGCTTACTATTGCTGTTCTTCGCTCCATTGGATTTTCTGATTTTGCCAAATCGTATAATGTTTTTCTGTCCTTTTCGTACAAATATCCTCCAACAACATAAGGTGCGCTTCTATCTACCAATCCCCAATTATCAATCCATTTATGATTGTCAATATATGCTCTGTAAATTTCTTTTCTTTCTTCTTCGGAAGTTTTCTTATCTCGTGCTTTCCAGTCTAAAATTGAAACTGCTCCAAGTCTATGATTTTCATCTTCATCTTTTAGTAACTTTACAACTTCAGTTACTGGAATTTGCTGATATTCTTTTGCTAATGAAAAAATTTCTCTTTTCGGGATTCCCCCTGAATAATCTTGTCCGATAATTTTTAGAGTTTCAATAAATTCTTTAGCAGTCATTTTTTTTTAGCTTGCAGGTAACGATTTTGTGTATGGTTAGTTGCGTGGTTCAGCAACTAAATTAGTAAACTTTTACGAACCCGTGAATATTCCGCAGGAATATTCGCAAGTAGGGAAGAACCTAGCAATTAATTATACACGGTGTTACCTGCTGGCTTTATTTCCGTTTTTAAAATCAATTTTTGGGTTATTCCACCAGTCAATTTGGTCAGAATTCAGAATATGCTTTTTTAATTCCGAATCCAATTCATTTATTTTTTCTTTAAACTGATTCAGAAGTATGTTTTCCGAAATCGGTTTATGGTCAATTACGTTTTGTATTTTTTGCCTTGTCCATAAATCATAGTCAAATTCATATTGCCATTCCAAATAATCCTCTTCCTCAATATCATTCAGTTCCGCAATCAGAATTTCATATTGCGACAATAAATCCGCAGGACTAAATTCAGTCAAGTTTTCAACTTCTTTGATGAATTCGGTATAATCTTTCCAATATTTTTCGTCTTTTTCGGGTTCCATTTTTCAGCTTGCAGGTAACGTTGTTGTATATGGTTTGTTGCGTGGTTTAGCACGTAATTTAGCAAATAAAAACCGAATAGAAAATCCGCGAGGATTTTCGTAAGTAGGCTAGAACTAGCAATAAATTATATACGGTGTTGTAAAACGTTTTTTATTAATTTTTCTTTTGGTCAATTAGTGTTCTCAAACTGGTTATTGGATTCAGCGTTTCAATATTTGATTCGTCCAATTTTATCCATTCAATCCAATCAATTCCCATAGTTATGTCATATTCTCCAATTAATCCATCTAATAAAATATAGATTGCATTTTTAGATTGTCCACTATCATCAAAATCTCGAATGTTCAATTCAATTCCGATTTTTCCATATTCACCATCTACGTATCTAAAATAAATATCTGAATATCCAATTTTAAAATCTCCATATTGGATTTCAAATTCGTCTCCAGGAATTCTTTGTCTGAAAGCATTAAATTGCCAATTCTCAATTTTAGGTGCTTTTTCCACTAATTGTTCAACTATTGGAAAAACCTCTTTAATTCCCTCTGCTGAAATCGTAAATTCTCTTATTCCGCTTTCGTGGATTGGGCTAAATTCAAATACTAAATCCTGATGAACTTTCTTTAATTCGGTCGATAAATCATTAAATATTTTTTCTCGAATTTCAAGATTTTCCACTTCATTGTAATAGGTTTGTTGATGTTTAGAAAACCAATTCCAAAATTTGTCTTCTTTCGATGTTTTATTAAATAGAGAAAATCCCATTGATAAAATTATGATTGGTATTAAGATTAGTATTCTTTTCATTCAGTTCAGCAAATGTTTTACAACGGTCGTGTATATGAAACGTAGCGTATAAATAGACGCTAAACTTTCGGATTATGCACGAGCCGAATTTTTTAATTTTCTTTTTATCTTATTTTCTAAAAAAGCCAAATTAAAAAATTTGGCGGACTTCGCAAATACACACGAACCTCTCGGAAAGCCTGTAATAGCTATGTTTTATATACGTCTTAAGTTTGATTTC
>NZ_JAHKPN010000045.1 GCF_018860545.1 Winogradskyella psychrotolerans
TCAGTTCTTTGTTGGCAAATCGTTATTTTATTTTCCATTTAACTCCACTCCAAATAATTCCTAATGAAACTAAAATTAACGCAAAATTCCCAAAATTAAATTTCTCATCCGTAAACGATTGGTAAATTGTTCCAATCACAAATAAAATCGATATAATTAAAGCAAAGAAATAACCCTGTTTAGATTCGAAAAACGACTTTTTTCTTTCTATTTGTCCGTTATTATATTTCAAGAGTTTTGAGTCAATATCATGGCATAAATTCACAAATTTTTCGGAATTACAGAAATTATCATTTGAGCTTATTCGGACTGTTTTTCCGTTTTTGAGCTTAAATTTTATTCCAGCTCCTTTCATCCAATGAATTTTATAATATTCTAAATTTTTAAAAGCAACATTTTTATTATTCCATTCCAACTGATTTGTTGTTAATTCAAAATCTGAAACTTTTACTATAAACTTCTTTTTTAATATATAGAAATAAATTCCAGCGAGAACAAAAGCTAAAATTCCTTTTAATAGCCCAAAACTCATAATTCTATTCAACACGAATATTATTCCAGAAAAGACAGCTACTGTTGAACCAGGTAAGAATAGTAATTCAAATTGGTTTGTATATTCAACATTTTCGTATTTCCGCATTGTTTTGTGTAATGTTTGCCAACTCGTTATATCAGTATATGAAGTTCTCTTATCTATTGTCTAAAACGGGATAAGAGAACGTTTTTAATTTTTTAATTCTTCTGGTACAGGAAACCCACGGTCGCGCATTAAAGCTTCAATCTGAGCATCACGACCTCTAAATTTACGATAGGCTTCAGCAGGATCCATAGCATTACGTGGTGCAAATAAATATTTTACTAATTTTTCTGCAACAGCTTTATCATAAAAACCACCTTCGGCTTCTCTGAAAGCTTCGGAAGCATCACTGGTTAGCACGTCTGCCCACATATACCCATAATAAGCTGTGGCATAGCCTTCACCAGAAAATACATGTCCAAAATGTGGTGTTCTATGACGCATTGGTAACTCTTTTGGCATGCCTAAGTCATTCAAAGTTTCACGCTCAAATGTATCAATGTCAATATCACTTGGATCGGCTAAATGTAATTTCATATCAATTAAAGCAGAAGCTAAATATTCTGTAGTGCCAAAACCTTGATTAAACGTAGAGGCTTTTTTTATCTTTTCTACTAAAGAGGCAGGTATAGGTTCTCCTGTTTTATAATGAACTAAAAATTGATTAATGACTTTATCTGTAGATAACCAACGTTCTAATAGCTGTGACTGAAATTCAGTGTAGTCTCTAACACCTCCGTTTAAGGTCGGGTATTTTACATCAGCAGAAAAGAAGTGAAGTGCATGCCCAAACTCATGAAAAAACGTTGTGGCATCATCCCAGGAGACTAAAACCGCTTCTCCCGGCGCTGGTTTTACAAAGTTAGAATTATTAGAGGCGAGTACATTTTTTTCACCTTCAAAAGAATCAGAACTTCTATAGGTTGTGGCCCAAGCACCAGATCGTTTGCCTTGGCGTGCAAAGGGGTCTAAATACCATAAGCCAATATGTTTTCCGGAATCTTTATCGGTAACTTCCCATACCTTTACATCCTCATGAAACACGGGAACTGAACCTTCTGCTACTGGTGTAAATTTATAATTAAACAATTCACCAGCCGTAAAGAACATCGCTTCTGTTAATTTATTTAATTGAAGATATTGTTTGACTTCTTCGCTATCTAAATCGTATTTCTTTTTTCGTACTTTTTCTGCGTAATAGCGATAATCCCAAGGTTCAATGGTAATAGGATCACCAAGTTCATCAGCAACCGCTTGCATGTCGGCTACTTCTTCTTTTACTCTTGCTGTTGCAGCTGGCCAAACTGCCATCATTAAATCCATAGCGTTTTCTGGTGTTTTAGCCATACGATCTTGTAATCTCCATTCGGCATAATTCTCATAACCCATTAACCCAACGCGTTCTTTTCGCAATTTTAAAATTTCTGCGATGATAGTGTTGTTGTCAAATTCATCTCCGTTATCCCCTCTAGAGTAGTAGTTTTCCCAAACTTGCTTGCGTAATTCGCGTTCTGTAGAGTAGGTAAGAAAAGGATCCATTGATGAGCGTGTGTTGGTAATGGCATAGGTGCCATCTTCACCTTTGTCTGCTGCTATTTTTGCTGCCGATTTTATAAAACCTTCAGCCAGTCCACCTAATTGATCTTCGTTTAAATAGGTGATATAGTTTTCTTCGTCGTGTAATATATTATTGGCAAAATCGGTATAAAGTGTAGATAGTTCTTTGTTGATTTCGGCATAACGTTTTTTCTTTTCGGCATCGAGATTGGCACCATTCATTTCAAACTGCTTGTAGGTTAAATCTACTACACGTTGCGCTTGCGGTTCTAAAGGTGTTTTTTGAGTGGCTTCATATACGGTTTTTATTCGCTGGAATAATTTTTCGTTTTGTGAAATTTGTGATCTGAAGTCAGAAAGTTTAGGAGCCAATTCTGCTTGTACAGCTCTAAATTCTGGTGTAGACACATTGCTTCCCATAATTCCGTAATACGTAAACACACGATTAAGGGCTTTACCTGACCGTTCCATGGCAACAATAGTGTTTTCAAAAGTTGCTGGTGCTGTGTTGTTAGCAATATCTTCGATTTCTGCAAGATTGAGCTTCATGGCTTCTTCTACAGCAGGTTTTATGGCGTCAACAGAAAGTTTATCAAAAGCAGGAACTCCATCATAAGGACCTGTCCATTCTTGTATTAATACATTATCACTCATGGTTTTTTCGGGAATTTTGGTGTCTTCTTTACAGCTTGAAAAAAGAACGATACTACAAATTAATGTCGCTTTAAGAGATTTAGAAATCATGATTATTATTTTTTAGTCTTAGAAAATTGCTAAGGATTTTATCAAGGAAACAAGATACTGAAAATAGAAATGAAGGAGCTTAATTTTTTTATAATTCTTAAAGGACGTTATAAAATGATGTGAAAACAATTCAAAATGAAAGAAAGATAATCATGACTTATGTCTTGGGTAGCCACACGTTTCCGTTTTCTTAAAACCTATGAAGCTTTGAAACTATGCAACTATGCAACTTTGAAACTTCGCAACTTCATTACTCAATCAATTCCACCTTTCTAATATACACGTTCTGTAAAGGCCAATCACCTTCATCTGTTTTAACAGCATTAATGTCGTCAACAACGTCCATACCAGAGGTCACTTCTCCAAAAACGGTATAATCATCATCTAAATAATCCGCACCTCCATGGCGCTGAATGATAAAAAACTGAAAGGGAGAGGCTAATTTATAGGCGTTATCCATTTCACTACTTGGCATAGATACCGCTCCGCGCTTGTGAGTGTAGCCACGTTTTGTGTCTGGTGGTAGCAAGTATTTTCCTATTTTTTGTCGTCTTTTGGCTAAATTATAATCGTCACTGCTGCCTCCTTGTATCACAAAGTCTTTGACCACACGGTAAAATTGTGTACCCTCAAAATAGTTACGCTTAGTCAAGTAAACAAAATTTGCTCTGTGGAATTTAGTTTTGTCATACAGCTCTATTTCTATAATCCCGAAGTCGGTTGTAATTCGGACTTTATGTTCTGGGTTTTCTTTTTCATAATCTAAAAAGAAGTCCATGGCATTGGCATCTGTAAGTTTAGGATAGACTCTAGCGTCTTTCTTTTTAGGTTCCACTGTCGTTTCAGGTACAATAGAATCTTTTACAATTGTAGTATTCGTTTTTTTTGAAGTTTGTTTATCTTCACAACTCATTAATAATAATCCAATGCCGAAAACTAACGGAACCCCTAATAGAAATCTCATAAATGCTATTTAATACGTTTTTAGAATCTGTAGTAAAAATAAAACATCTAGAGCTTTCTGGCGAAGACTCTCATGCAAAAATGTCTCCTCCGTATCGATTGGAGTTAGCTGAAAAAATGAAAGCGAAATCTAAAAACGCCAGAAAAGCAGGTGTTATGGCGCTGTTTTACCCTAAAACGAATGACGAAACCTATTTGGTTCTTATTCTTCGTAAAACTTATAAGGGAGTGCATTCAGCACAGGTTGGTTTTCCAGGAGGTAAATATGAGGATGCTGATGGTAATGATCTCATGCTTACGGCTATAAGGGAAACTGAAGAAGAAGTAGGAGTATCCAGACAACATATTGAGGTTCTAAAGCAAATGTCACCTCTTTACATTCCGCCAAGTAATTTTATGGTATATCCTTACATCGGAATTTCAAAAGAGTATTTAATTTTTACAAAACAAGATGAGGAAGTCGAAGCCATCATAGAAGTAAAGCTCAGTGATTTTTTAAATGACTCTAGTGTGTTAACCACAAGAGTACCAACTTCTTTTGGTGTGGAAGTTGATGTTCCAGCTTTTGAATTTAACGGTCATATTGTTTGGGGCGCGACCGCAATGATGCTCGGTGAAATAAAAGACTTGTTAAAACAAGTTTTATAATTTAACTTAATGGTTACATTTGTAATTGACAAAATTTGAAAAATTAACTATGGGATTATTTAAAAGAAATCCTTTTGGACATATACTTTGGGTAAAAAAATGGCTGATAAGACTTTTGGGTGTTTTTACACATCGACGTTTTAGAGGCTTTAACGATTTACAGATTGAAGGTTCCGAAATTATTAAGAATCTTCCTGATACCAACGTGTTGTTTATCTCTAATCATCAAACATATTTTGCTGATGTTATCGCGATGTTCCACGTGTTTAATGCGAGTTTAAGCGGACGTTTAGATAGTATTAAAAACGTAGGCTATTTATGGAATCCTAAGATGAACATGTACTATGTTGCCGCAAAGGAAACTATGAAAGCGGGTTTACTTCCTAAGATATTTGCTTACACAGGTTCTATTAGTATTGAACGGACTTGGAGATCACAAGGTAAAGATGTGAATCGTCAGGTGAAGATGAGTGATATTACCATGATAAAAACGGCTTTGGATGATGGTTGGGTAGTTACATTTCCACAAGGCACAACTACTCCTTTTAAACCTATTAGAAAAGGTACCGCTCATATTATAAAGAAATATAAACCTATTGTTGTACCAATTGTCATTGATGGGTTTAGACGTTCGTTTGATAAGAAGGGCCTTCGTATTAAAAAGAAAAATATATTTCAGTCTTTTGAAATTAAAGAACCTTTAGATATCGATTATGACAATGAATCAATTGATAGTATTGTTGAAAAAATTGAGTATGCTATTGAACAACATCCATCATTCTTAAAAGTCATTCCGCAAGACGTATTAGAAGAAAATGAACGGTTGAATAGAGAATTACGCGAGATGTAAATATAACGATGATAATACCAATGTAGGTAGCGTTACCGTAATGTTACGATTGGGTTTTTAGACTTCCAGCTTTTTTAATTCACTATAATTTCTGTTTAATCGCTTTAAGAGTATACCGTAAAGAAGTTTGTAAAATAACCAAAATACAACTAATAATACGCCAATTAGTAATACTACAAATCCAAATAACAAGAGCATTTGTTTAGAGTTAAAGGCTTCCACTTGATTATGAAATGCAATGTTTTGATTAAACTCAAAATAAAGTGATAAAGGAATGGTAATAAATATCATGATTAAATTATAAAGTACATAGTATTTAATTACTTTACGTGTATTTAAGATGCTTTCCATTAATTTCTTGGCATTGTCAGTCGAAGAAATTGATTTTTGAGATTTAAATAAAAGATACACAAATACAAAAATAACAAGAAAACTCAATATTGATATACTCATGTATATAGGGTTCTCGTAACTTTTACTGATACTTTCCTTATAATTTGAAGATAAAAAATAAGGTAAAATATTGATAAGTATCCAAAAGCCTAATTCGGCAAGACTGATATAAAATAGAGTCTTTACAATTGAAAACGATTTTTTATGTAACATGGGATAAAGGTCAGAATCTGCGTAATTTTTATAAGCAGCTGTATCTTTATTCCAATCTTTCTTTAATAATTCTAATTCATCCATAATCTTACGGATTTAATATTGTTTTTAATTTCTTTTTAACACGATTCATTTTCACTCGTGCATTCACTTCTGTTATACCTAGAGTCGCGCTTATTTCCCTGTAATCTTTGTCTTCTAAATACAAGAAAACTAGCGCTTTTTCAATATCATTCAGTTGATGTACTGCTTGGTATAATAATTTTAACTGTTGCTCTTCCGTATCGTCATATTCTTCGGCCTTAATTTTAAATTCAACAGCGTCAAACTCTTGTGTATTTATTCGTCTTTTCGATTTTCTGTATAACGTAATTGCAGTATTTAAACCTACTCTGTACATCCAAGTGCTAAATTTAGCATCACCTCTAAATTTTGGAAAAGCTCTCCATAATTGTATAGTGATTTCTTGAAACAGATCGTTATGAGCATCAGCATTGTTGGTGTATAAACGACACACCTTGTGCACAATGTTTTGATGCTTTTGCAACTGTTCTACGAAACTATGTTCTAGTTCTTTGTTCAATTGATGAGATTGGTTGGTTATCTAATTAGTAGTATGGATTACGCTTTTGTTACAAATTTATTCAACTATTGTTTTAAAAGACATTTTTAACTGTGGTATTTTGTACTTTTACAGATACAAATTTCAATATACTTTTTAATGAATATTCCTCAGTCTAACCTACCAAGAATCGTCATTATAGGTGGTGGTTTTGCTGGTGTAAATTTAGTAAAATCGCTAGCTAATAAAAATGTTCAGGTGGTCTTAATAGATAAACGAAATTACCATACGTTTCAACCTTTATTGTATCAAGTATCTAGTTCTGGATTGGAACCCGATTCAATAGCGTATCCACTTCGGAAGATTATTAAAAAGCATAAAACGACTTTTTTTCGCTTTGCACAAGTTGAGCAAATTTTACCAGAAAGCAATACGATTATGACGTCTATTGGTGATTTAACTTTTGATTATCTAGTTATTGCCACTGGTACTAGAACCAATTATTTTGGTAATGATGCTATTAAAGCTAACAGTATGCCAATGAAAACAGTGCCTCAAGCATTGGATATACGAAGTCTTATTTTACAGAATTTTGAAAAAGCTGCTATTGCGAGTTCAGATGAAGAGCGTGAAGCATACCTTAATTTTGTTATCGTAGGAGCTGGACCTACCGGAGTTGAGCTCGCTGGAGCCATCGCGGAACTTAAGAATAATATTCTTCCAAGAGATTATAATGATCTCAATCCTGAAGATATGCACATTCATTTACTAGAAGGTGCAGATCGCGTATTACCACCAATGAGTGAACACGCTTCTAAAAAAGCAGTTAAATTTTTGGACAAATTAGGGGTGATTGTGCACTGCGGTACCTTTGTAAAACATTACGATGGCAAAACAGTGACCACAAATTCTGAATTAAAAATGATTTCCGAAACCTTAATTTGGGCAGCAGGAGTAACCGGAGCTCCAATACAAGGTTTAAAAGCAGAAGCCATAATAGAACGAGCGAATCGTTATAAAGTGAATCAATTCAATCAAATTGAAGGGTATCCTAATATTTTCGCAGTTGGTGATATTGCCTTAATGGCTACGGAAGCGTATCCAAAAGGGCATCCTCAAGTGGCACAGCCTGCTATTCAACAAGGACATTTATTAGGAAAGAATTTATTGCGATTAATAATAAATAAACCCTTGAAGCCATTTGTCTATAAGGACAAAGGATCTATGGCGACCATAGGGCGGAATAAAGCTGTAGTAGATCTAAAACACTACAAATTTGGTGGCTTTTTTGCTTGGTTTATATGGATGTTTGTGCACCTAATGTCATTGGTGGGTTTTAGAAACCGCGTGATTGTATTATTTAACTGGACGTACAATTACATCAATTTTGATAAAGCAGCACGACTTATAATTAGGCCGTTTAAGAAATAGGAATTAGTAGTCTTCTTTCAATTTTAAAATCCCAATTACAATTAAGTATTGGGCTAAAGCATAGCTCAACATAATAGTAATATTGGAATAGGCGAGTGGCTCATAAAACTTATTAAGCGCCAAGATACTATCTGAAATTAGAAAAAACAGCGCACCTAAAAACACGAGTCCGTAACTAAGGATATTCACGTTGTCTTTTCTTAGGTAGGCTGTAGTTGCCATGGTTAAAATGACCACCATGTAAATGATCACCGGAACTAACATATCGCCTAAATTACCATTTAGAAAATAGAATAGACTCGCCGCGTAAACTAGCAATACGATTATAAACCCAAGAGGTGATTTTAGTTGGTTTCTATGTTGTAAGAACACCATGATATACATAATGTGGGCTATTAAAAAAGCAATTAAGCCTAGTGTAAAAAAGTGAGGCGATTGTTCAGTAAACATTAGTAGAATATCTCCAAGTATTGAAAAAAACAAACCTAATAGTGTAAAGTTTTTTAATGCTTTGGGAAGTGATTGAGCCGTTTTAAAAAACAAAAAAATCAAACTGATTACTATGGCGGGTTTGGCTATATAATGCACGGTTTCTAAAGATGCTATACTTCCCGTTAAAAGTTCGATGAGTACAATAATAAAAAAGAGAATGCTGAATTTCTTTTCGGTGTCAGTTAGCATTTTTTCTGGTTTTTATGATGTGGGATTATGGGTTGAGTCAAATATATTCAATTCGTCATACAATTTATACAGTTCGGTAAAATAGAATTCATGTAGACTGAGAAATGCTTCAAATTTGTTTCATCAAAAAAATGAATCTTTAATCATCAATCAAATCATGACATTACAAATTCACAATCCGAACAAGAACACTATAATTATGGTTCGTAAAAACTTAATGGTATTTATAGCCTTGTGCTTTACGTCACTTGCTTTCACACAATCTACTATTTCAGGAAATGTGGTAGACCACAAGACTATTCCTATTTATGGTGCAAATGTATATTTAGAAGGGACTTATGACGGAGCAACATCAGATGAGAATGGTAAATTCTCATTTTCTACAGAAGAAAAAGGAGTGCAAACTTTAATTATTTCCTTTTTGTCTTTTGAAACTAAAACAATTATAGAAGACGTTTCTAAACTGCATAATCTTCAAATTCATTTGCGAGAAGATGTTGAATCTTTGGATGCTGTAGTTATTAGTGCAGGGACATTTGAAGCTGGTGACAATTCTAAAGTTTCCGTTTTAAAACCTTTAGATGTCGTTACAACAGCAAGCGCCTTGGGTGATTATGTCGGTGCGCTACAAACTTTACCTGGGACTTCAAATGTTTCTGAAGTTGGACGTTTATTTGTGCGTGGCGGTAGTGCTGATGAAACGCAAATATTTATAGATGGTATTCGTGTATTTACTCCATATACACCAACTACCAATAATATTCCGACGCGTGGACGTTATTCCCCATTTTTATTTGATGGTATTACCTTTTCTACAGGTGGTTATTCTTCAGAATATGGACAAGCATTATCGAGTGTATTGCTTTTAAATACGATAGATGAACCGGTACAAGAAAAAACAGATATTGGAATTATGAGTGTTGGGGCGAGTTTAGGGAATACTCAAAAATGGGAAAAATCATCCCTAAGTTTTAGTGCGAGTTATATTAATTTGGCGCCTTATTTGGCAGTTTTTGAAGATAGAAATACGTGGAAAACACCAGTATCAGGAATTCAAGGTGAAACCGTTTATAGACAAAATTTAAATAATGGTATGTTGAAGTTTTATGCGGCGTTTGATACCACTAATTTCGAAGTAAATCAAGATGATATCAATTATGAAGACGGTATCGATTTTAAATTAAATAATAATAACTTTTACCTCAACACATCTTATAAAGGGGTTTTAGGTAATAGTTGGACTTTAGCCTCAGGAATCAGTTACACCTATGCGAAGAATAAAATAGGTGTCGAAACAAGTGATATAGAGGATACTGAAAATTCTGCTCATCTCAAGTTGAAGTTGAAAAAACGTTTCAATAGTCGATTTAAATTGAGTTTTGGTGCTGAGCAATTTGTGACTGATTTCAATGAGAATTATAATGACAATGTTATTGATGAAACTTATGGTTTTAATAATAATATTACGGCCGCATTTGCTGAAGCAGATGTTATATTTTCAAAAGAATTTGCTTTAAAACTAGGGGTAAGAGCAGATCATAGTGCTATATTTAATGCAACAGATGTTGCGCCTAGAGCCGCATTGGCCTATAAAAGCTCTAAAAATGGGCAATTCTCATTAGCGTATGGTAACTTTTTTCAAAATCCAAATAGTACGGTTTTAAAATTTGAACAAGATTTAGAAGCGCAAAAAACATCACACTATATTTTAAACTATCAATATGTAAATGATGGTAAAATTTTTAGAGCTGAGGCTTACAGAAAGGATTATGATAACTTAATTAAGTTCGATAGTGAATATGAAACCTATGATACAAATTTTAGTTCTTCAGGAGAGGGTTATGCGCAAGGTGTCGATTTGTTTTGGCGCGATAACACAAGTATAAAAAACTTGGATTATTGGGTGAGCTATTCCTATTTAGATACAGAACGCGATTTTAGAAATTACACCACAGCGGTGCAACCAAGTTATGCTACCAACCACAATCTTTCTATTGTTGGTAAGTACTGGGTAGACCGTTGGAAAAGTCAGGTTGGGATAGATTATGGGTTTTCTTCAGGACGTCCTTACAATAATCCTAATGCGACCAATTTTATGAGCGCACGTACCAAGTCGTTTCATAGTCTAAGTTTAAATTGGGCCTATTTATTAGATCAGCAAAAGATTCTATATTTTTCTGTAAACAATGTCTTGGGTATCAAAAACATAAACGGATATCAATATGCTGATACACCAAATATAAATGGGCAGTTTAGCCGAAGAGCGCTAACACCTGCGGCAGATCAATTCTTTTTTGTAGGCTTCTTTTGGACGATTAGTGAGGATGGTAGTGATAATCAATTAGATAGCTTGTAAATATTAAGCTGTTGATGTTAAGGGTAATATGATATATATCATAATTTTTATGTGTAATGATTCTTAAATTTATACTATTAAATTAAACGTCATGGAACTCAAAAAAAACCCAAAAGCCAATGTAGGTCGAAACAGCAGTTTATTCTTTGCTGTTGGCTTAAATGTAATGTTACTCCTAACGTATATAGGATTAGAACATAAGACTTACGAAAAAGAAGCTATTAAAATTGATTTGTTAATGTTAGATGATCAATATGATGAGGACATTCCAATAACAGTTATAGATGTTTTACCACCGCCACCACCTCCGCAACAACAAATGGTTACTGAAGTAATTACAATTGTTGAAGATGTTGAAGATGTTGAAGAGAGTGTAATTCAAAGTACCGAAATAGGTCAAGATGATATTATTGATGATCGTGAAGTAGGTATTGAAGATGTTGAAGTTGAAGAGGTTGAAGAAGATATTGAAGTCCCGTTTGCATTGATAGAAAAAGTGCCACAATTCCCAGGCTGTACAGGTAATAATGCAGAGTTAAGAGCTTGTTTTGAACGCAAAATACAAGAACACTTACAGAAACATTTCAGATATCCTGAGGCTGCGGCAGAACTTAATATAGATGGTAAGGTGTTTGTTTTCTTCTTAATTGATAAAACAGGTAGAGTGACTAAAGTGAAGAGTAGAGGACCAGACAAACTTCTTGAAACAGAAGCAGAGCGTATTATTAATTTATTACCAAAAATGGAACCTGGAAGACAACGTGATATGAATGTGGGTGTACCATACAGTATCCCAATTAACTTTAAATTACAAGTAAATTAATCTTATATGAATTACCCTAATAATAACTAAGACTTATAATACTAAGTTTTATAAAGATTGAAAATGTCATTGTGAAATTAGTTTGAAATACAAATAGTTAAGTTTAAAACGTATCTCTAGCTACTCATAATGGCATTTTTATGTTCATTAATGTTTAAAAAGGGTTTTTCATTTCGTACCAATTGCACAAGTCTCCTTCAAATGTAAACGTTCCAGAAGGCTGCATTCCTATTTTTTTAAGAATCCTGTTAGACGCTATATGATTACAATCCGCTGCGGCACCAATGGTTTTTAATTTTAAATCTTTGAAACCGTAGTTTAGAGAGGCTATTGCAGCTTCAGTGGCATAACCTTTTCCCCAATAGTGTTCTTTTAACCTGTAACCTAAATCATAATAATTAAATTCTTTTCTAAGGTGTTTTTCGTATTTAAGTCCGGACCATCCTATAAATTTATGCGTACGTTTTTCTATCATAGCTAATCGGCCAATACCGTGGGTTTTGTACTGCTGTAGGATATCCGCAATCATAGCTTCGGATGCTTCCTTAGTTTTTACAGGCGTGTTACCAAGAAATAGATGAACTTTTGGGTTAGAGTCTAATTCAAAGAAATCTTCAACATCTTGTGCTGTAATTGGTCTTAAGATAAGGCGCTTGGTAACAATGTTTTTGAATGTCATGTTATTAATTAAAAGGGGTTATAAAATGTTGAAATAAAATAGAGTATAAATTTATTCAAGTAAATTTAAGTCACTATCTTTTATCTTTCAAAATTCTAATTAAAATAGCTCTTTTTTTAAGGGTTAAAGGCTAAAATTTAAATTATGAATCAAATCATTACGTTCGGTGAAGTTTTAATGCGCATCTCGCCAAGAGGGAATAAAAAATTTATGCAATCTAATATTGTAGAATTCTACTTTGGCGGTACAGAGTTAAATGTGGCTATTTCAATTGCTAATTTTGGTGGTAATGTAAAACACATTAGCTTGGTTTCAGATGATTTTATTGGTGATACTGCGGTTTCATATATTCGAAAATTTGGTGTAAGTACGTCCTCAGTGGTGCGTTCTAAACGCCCTTTAGGTGTTTACTTCTTAGAGGTCGGCGCTGTAATGCGACCGAGTCAGATATCGTACAATAGATCGCATTCATCATTTTCAGAAGTTTTACCGGCAATGGTCGATTGGGAAATGGCACTGCGAAAAGGAAACTGGATGCATTGGACAGGTATAACGCCAGCATTAACACAAGGTGCTTATGATACTTTGAAGGAAGGATTAATTTTAGCAAAGGAAAAAGGGTTGACGGTTTCTGCTGATCCAACCTATCGAAGTGGTCTTTGGAAATATGGAAAAGACCCTAAGGAAACTTTAGTCGATTTGTTACATTATTCTAATATTTTTATAGGTGGTATTAATGAAATCAATGAAGTTTTAGGAACGGATTATAGTTACAGTAATGATGATTTTATTAGAGCCAGCAGGCAGCTTATAGAAACATTTCCTTCGATAAAAAAGGTATTCGATAAAATTAGAACGGCTTTAAATGCGTCATCGCACAAGATTAGAGCAAGAATGTGGAATGGTGAAGAATTTAGGGAAACTGATGATTTAGATATCACTCATATCGTAGATCGCATCGGAACAGGAGATGCTTTTGCTGCAGGTTTAATTTATGGATTACAGCACTACGATGACTATAAGGCGATGTTGTTTGCCTGTGCAGCGTGTGCCTTAAAACATACGTATGAAGGTGATGTCAATTATAGTACGGTTGATGATGTCGTTAAAATAATTGAAGGTAATATTTCTGGGCGTTTTGTGAGGTAATTGTACGTTCTGAATGGACGTGATATTGGTGGTTGTTTAACTTGAATTTATTTCAGATAACTTTTGTGCCTTATTCGTCAATGTGATTAGTATTTAAGAAACATTATATGATTAGGATTTGATCGTGTTTCTGATATTTTGAAATTATATTTTCCAACAATCTGAAATCCTATGGACGTATAAAAATTTATAGCCCTTTCATTTTCCACCCAAACCGCTAGCCAAATACCTTTCTGGTTTTGCTGTTTAGATAGGTGTAGATTAAAATCAAAGAGTTTCGATCCTAATTTTTGGCCATAGAATGCTTTTAAAAGATATATTCGGTCTAATTTAGTGACGTCTAATTCAGTGATGTCTTTGTTAGGAGTGCTTAATTCAATTTTTGAAAACCCAGCAACTTTATCATTGAAATAAATTAAATGATATTGTGTTTTTGCATCTTCAAACTCTTTAGATATAGCTTCTTTATTATAGGTTTTCGCAATAAAACTATTAATGTCTTCTGCAGATGCGCTCTTTCCGTGAGATTCTAAAAATGTTATTTTTCCAATTTCGGCAATCAATTCAGAATGCGCAATGCTTGCTTTTACTATTTTAATCATGGGTTGAACCGTTCGTGATTTTTCTCTTGCAATTTATAAAATCAATAGTTTCAAATTACTTAATAATTTCAAAATTTAATGATCAAAGGACTATTAAAGATTTTTGAGTCTATGGCAGCTCGCTTAGCCATAGGTGTAGGTTAGTTTTTACTTTTTAACATTTCATTTATTTAATATGGGCTAAGATAACGATTGAACAAGTCAATGATTTTAAGGTATGAACTCTAATTTTGTAGAGAATCAAAACACAAACATATGTCGTTACTAACTATAATCTTAAATATTGTCATGCCGCCTTTAGCAGTGTTTTTAAAACACGGATTAGGTAGCGAGTTTTTAATAAGCTTATTATTAACGCTTGTGGGTTGGTTGCCTGGAGTGATTTATGCATTCTATGTGAATAGTAAATAAAAAATAAAATATCTATGGAAAATATATTAGTAGCTGGTGCCAATGGGACCACAGGAAAACAAATTGTAAACCTTTTAAAAGCATCGCAATATTTTAACCCTATTGCTATGGTGCGAAAAGAAGACCAACAAAAGCAATTTACCGATGATGGAGTAGAAACCGTACTTGCAGATTTAACAGAAGACTTAACACATGCTGTAAAAGGTGTAGATAAAGTCATTTTTGCTGCGGGTTCTGGTGGGAAGAATGTAGTAGAAGTTGATCAAGAAGGAGCAAAACGTTTAATAGCAGTTTCTAAGATGGGGAATGTCAACAGATTTGTTATGTTGAGTTCTATGGGGGCAGATCAGCCCGAAGCTTCAGAAGAACTTCAAGAGTATCTAAAAGCTAAACAAAATGCAGATGAGCATCTTAAAAATAGCGGACTGAAATATACCATTGTTAGGCCGGGAACTTTAACTAATAATGATGGCACAGGAACAATAGCCTTAAAAGAAAAATTAAACAAACGTGGTGAGATCAGTAGAGCAGACGTGGCACAAACCCTCGTTAAATCATTAAATGATGATGCTCCGTGTAATGTTACATTCGAAATTATAGAAGGTGATATTTTAATTGGTGAAGCCATGAGTGAATTACAGACGACAGTTAGTTAGGTTTTACCTATGTGTATGGAATGACAATAGAATGAAGTAAAAATTTAACACGAATTAAAATTAAAATTAAAATGGAAAATTTAAATAAAAAAACGGTTGCGATTTTAGCAACAAACGGATTTGAAGAAAGTGAATTAAGCGAACCTAAAAAAGCATTAGAAGAGGCAGGTGCTGAGGTGCATATTGTGTCTTTAGAATCGGGTGAAATTAAAAGCTGGGCAGATGGAAATTGGAGTAACTCGTACAAAGTTGATAAAACGTTAGAAAGCGTTAGTCAGAAAGATTACAATGCTTTAGTGTTGCCTGGAGGACAAATTAATCCAGATATTCTACGTAAGAATACTTCTGCTGTATCTTTTGTGAAATCATTCTTTGAAAATCATAAGCCCGTAGCAGCGATCTGTCATGGACCATGGTTGCTAGCTGAAGCCGATGTATTAAAAGGAAGAAAAATAACATCATATAGCTCTATTAAAACAGATATGATTAATGCTGGAGCGAATTGGGTAGATGAAGAAGTGGTAGTTGATTCAGGGTTAGTGACTAGTAGATCACCAAAAGATTTACCGGCATTTAATTCAAAATTAGTTGAAGAGGTTTACGAAGGTAAGCATGAAGAGCAAATGGCATAATAGTATAAATTTTGCTTTGATTAAGAAAGAGGAAAGAGACGTTAAAAGCGTCTCTTTTTTTGATTATATTTTTTATTTAGGACTCATGTATTGAGCTACATAAACGTATATGAGTATTTATATTAAGAGATGTAATTCCAAATATTACGGTACTTACTCATCTGTCGGTAGGTGTTTAGAATCACTTGATGCTCTGGCGCAGCCAGACTAGGGTCGGTTTTTAATATGTTTTTAGCGTAATAACGCGATTGTTCAAGGATATCCTTATCTTTTACAATATCTGCAATCCTGAGGTTTAAAATGCCACTTTGTTGAGTACCCATAATATCTCCAGGTCCTCGTAGTTTTAAATCCACTTCAGCAATTTCAAAACCGTCACTGCTGCGAACCATGGTTTCTAGTCTGGTTTTACTGTCCTGGCTTAATTTGTGGCTCGTCATTAAAATGCAATAACTCTGTTCTGCACCACGACCAACTCGTCCGCGCAATTGGTGTAATTGCGATAAACCGAAGCGTTCTGCACTTTCAATAATCATAACGGAAGCATTAGGAACGTTAACCCCAACTTCAATTACGGTTGTGGCGACCATGATTTGAGTTTCGCCTTTTACAAAGCGTTCCATTTCGTAATCTTTGTCGGCAGGTTTCATTTTACCATGAACAATTGAAATCTGATAATTTGGCATTGGAAATTCGCGTGACACACTTTCATAACCATCCATTAAATCTTTATAGTCCATAGTTTCGTTTTCCTGAATTAATGGGTAAACGATATAAATTTGTCGACCTAAAGCGATTTCATCTTTCATAAATTTGAAAACTTTCAGTCGGTTATTATCATACCTATGAACTGTTTTTATAGGTTTTCGTCCTGCTGGTAATTCATCAATTACAGAGATGTCCAAGTCACCATAAACAGACATGGCCAAGGTCCTCGGAATTGGAGTAGCAGTCATGACCAAGATATGTGGAGGGAGAGCCCCTCTAATCTCCCCAGAGGGGAGACTTTTTAGCTGCTTTTCGATATGGCTTAATACATTATTAATATCGCCTATGACTTGCTCATTTGAGAATCTAATAACGGTAAAGCCTAAATCTTTTAAAATAAGTGATCTTATTTCATCAATTTCTTTTTGCTGAATACTGTTATGGTAGCCTCCATCCACTTCGATTACTAAGTTCTTTTCGAGATTAACAAAATCTACGATTAACTCATCAATAATATGTTGTCTTCTAAATTTGTAATCTAGTTTTTTTGCTCTCAAACATTCCCATAAAATTCGTTCAGCTTCTGTACTGTTCCTTTTGTTTTCTTGCTGAAATTCTTTCATCAAATTATAGCTTGATGGACGAGCAGTCTTATATTTTCTTAGTACGGTTTTAGCTTCCTCCCTTTGGGAGGATTGAGGTGGGCCTTTTTTCCACAATTTTGATCTTTGCTTCACTCCAAAACGATGTTGTTCGTCTATAATAGCGAGACCTAAATTTTTGAATTTAACCTTGTCTTCAAGTAGGGCATGAGTGCCAATTAAGATTTGTAAATTGCCATTTTCAAGATTTTCATGAATAACTTTTCGATCTGAAGCTTTGGTTGAGCCTTGTAATAGTGAAATACTGATCCCTAAGGGTTTGCATAGTTCGCTTAACCCTTGGTAGTGCTGGGCTGACAAAATAGCAGTAGGTGCAATTAGGCAGCATTGAAAACCGTTGTCGAGCCCCATGAGCATTGACATAAACGCAACTATAGTCTTTCCTGAGCCTACATCTCCTTGCAAAAGGCGATTCATCTGGGCATTACTGCCTAGATCGTGTCTAATTTCTTTTAAAACGCGCTTCTGCGCATTGGTTAATTCAAAAGGTAAATGCTCTTTGTAAAAGGTATTAAAATAGTCACCTACTTTATCAAAAGTAAAGCCTTTTATTTTTGATTTATGGATGAGATTTTTAATAATTAACTGCAGCTGAATGTAAAATAATTCTTCAAATTTTAATCGAAATTGAGCTCTTGCTAACAACTCTGGAGTCTTCGGAAAATGAATATTAAAAAGCGCATCAGATTTGGAAATTAATTTTAATTCAGCCATAACTGAATCGGGTAACGTTTCTATAAATCGGCCTTTGCTGTCCAAAAACAATTGCTGCATTATATTGGTGGTGACTTTATTTGTAATCCCTCTGTTGGCTAGTTTTTCAGTTGAAGGATATATGGCTTGCATGGCGGATCGCAAATTGCTTTCGTGTTCTGATTGTAACTCAATTTCTGGATGTGGCATGTTGAATTTGCCTCCAAACCAATTCGTCTTTCCGAAAATCACATAGGTTTTTCCCGTTTTTAAGCTGTCTCGTATCCATTTTTGACCTCTAAACCATACAAGTTCCATCATGCCTGTATCGTCTCTAAAATCTGCTACTAAACGCTTTCCTCGTTTTTGAGCAACCTCTCTAAAGCTTGTAATCTTTCCAATGATCTGAACTTCTGCATTGTTGCGTTGTAATTGATTGATTTTATAATATTTCGTGCGATCAATATAACGATTAGGAAATAAGTTGATGAGGTCTTGATATGTGTGAATACCTAACTCTGAGCGCAGTAAGTCCGCTCGGTTTGGTCCAACACCTTTGAGGTAATCAATTGGAGTTTGTAAATTCACACTCATAGTTGCGAATTTACCAAATTCCTACGAACACCGTTCCGAAAATTTTAGGAATCATCAGATGAAGAACATTACTTTAGGTTACTCGGTAAATCTTAGGTTTGTTATTCCTGCGAAGGCAAGAATCTATTTTGTATCTCGCAATATGATTTAGAGTTGTAGGGTCGCCTTGTTACTCTAGCTAACTTATCTTATTTAATGCGCTTTTTTCCTGTAGCGCTTAATTGTATGGTTTTTACAAAATCAATCTTTTGTGGTAGTTTGTAAGAGGATAAATGTTTGGAGCACTCTTCGAGAATTTTATTACTCATAGACTCTTCATTATGAGTATTTTTGAGCACGATTGTTGCAAGTATTGCTTCACCTAAAAGTTCGTCATCAAAACCTGAAATCATACAGTCTTCAACTTCAGGAATTGCTATTATAACGTCTTCAATTTCCTTCGGACTCACCCGTTTTCCTCCCACTTTTATGATCTCTTTTTTTCTTGCGACTACATAAATAAATCCATCTTTATCCATTGTTGCTATATCCCCAGTGTGTAGCCAATTGTTTTTTATCGTCAGATTTGTCGCTTCAATATCTTTAAAATAGCCTAGCATCACGTTTTCGCCACGTGCTAATAACTCACCTTCTTCATTTATTGCGGAGGTGTCTCCATTATCGTTGACAATTTTTAATTCGACATTTGGAATCGCTTTTCCGATAGAGTTTGGTTTGATTTTAATAAATTCGGGTGGTAAATAGGATAAGCGGGCAGTTGCTTCGGTTTGCCCATACATTACGTAAAATGCTTTATTTGGAAAAGCGTCTACGAACTCTTCTATAAAAATAGCATGTAATTTTCCGCCAGCTTGCGTAACATATCTTAAATCTGGAAATGTTTCGGTTTTAAAGGTTTTTGATTTTTTGAGTAAAATCTGAAAATGACTTGGCACACCAGCAAATCCTGTGCACTTGTATTGTTTTAAATCCTTAATTACGGCACCGAGAAAAATAAAACTATTATTGAGAACTAAAGATCCTCCAACTTTAAGATGTGTGTGTAATAATGATAAACCATAACAATAAAAGAACGGTAATACCACGCACATGACGTCTTTTGATGTTAGTTTTAAATACGAAATAATGGCTTCTGTGTTAGCTATAATATTTTGATGGCTAATCATAACGCCTTTAGGTTCGCCTGTAGAACCAGACGTGAATATGATTTCTGCTACACGATTCTTATCAAAATCTGAATCAAAATTAATAAGGTCTTGATTTGAGAGGATTGCTAAGTGTTCATCTTCATCTATTAAATGAATATGAGCGTCGAATTTTAATTTGTGTTTTAAAGATTGTGGTATAAAAACGGTTGTACTCTCAGTGGTCTTAAGAATATAATCTAAATTCCCTTGTTCAACAGCAAAATTAAGTGGTACACAAATATTGCCCGATTTTAAAATCCCTAAATAAGCGGAAATAAAGAATGCTGAATTTGGACTAATTAACGTAATGTGTTGATTTTCGCCTACAGTTTCTTTTAAATATGACGCTATTTTTAGGCTATCATAATAAATGTTTGTGAATGAAGCGGTTGCTTTTGAGCCTAGCAGGAAATCCTTTTTAAGATGCTTAGAGGTGTCAAAAAGATAATCAAAAACGTTCATTATTAGAGGTTTTAAAATATAGGACGCATTCTTAAGTAGGCTGTAGTTTTTCTTTTGCGCTCAAAGTTTTTATAGATGTTCTCGATATCTTGAGTGGTTTTGTCCATAACCTTTGCAACTTCATCTGCTGGATAGTCATTTTCCCAACCATACCAAATTAAATCCATTTCCTCAAAAGGCATTTGGTAAAAGAAGTCTTCTTGCGTTTGTTCTGCGGTGTAAGTATCTGTGGTAGGTGTTCTATCAATTATTTCTTGAGGCACTCCTAAGTGTCTTGCGAGTTGGTAGACTTGTGTTTTGTACAAATGTCCTATAGGCATCACATCTGCTCCTCCATCACCATATTTCACGAAAAAACCTTGTTCAACTTCATGTTTGTTTGGTGTGCCAATAACAGCGTAATGTAAACGTTCGGCATGATAATATAGCATGCTCATTCTGCTACGTTGCTTAAAGTTGGTAGAAGCTACAATTTGAAGATATTCCTTTACGGGCAATAATTTGCTAATCACCTCACCATTTGGCTTTATAACGGTAACAGAAAATGCAGGAGGTAGATTGGATGCTGCGTCTTGTTTAATTTCAATTTTAGCTTTATCTACTTTTGGGTCAAAATTGGTGATGACTCTTCCAATAGCGTCGTCTCTTCTTTGATAGCAGCCAAAACCATCTAAGGCTTTAGTAATATCTTCTACTAAGGTGTCTTTAACATCGAATTTAGCGGCTAATTTTTCGGCTAATAGTCGACTATCATCACTAGAATCTTGTTCTGGAAGCATAATTGCAGTCACCTTATTGGGGCCGAAAGCCTTGGCGGATAGTGCCATACAAACGGAAGAGTCAATGCCTCCACTAATGCCAATAACAGCACCTCTACGTTGTAATGTACGACCCACATCATTTTTTAATTTTGTTATGATGGCGTTGCACACAGTTTCTATGTTGTCGATATGTAAGATATCTTTTGAAAAGGGTTGACGTGTTGTATTCATAATTAATTCTTTTGTTAGATGATTAGTCTATTATTGTTTTATTAAGCACTACTAGGTCGTTTTCTTGCAGTTCTGGTATGGCTTTATTGATAAACAGGTCATATAATATTTGAGTGGATAAAATCGCAGTAATCGCCATATTATCAATTTCAGAAACTTGTTTGTTTAATGCCATTTTCTTTTTTAATTGATTAACGTATGTTGTATTGAAAATTCCAAATTCATTTACCTTTTCTTCAGAGAGCATCGTGTCTAAATAAGGAGGCATATCTTCTGTGAAAAATGCGCTTTGTATTGGAGCTCTGTAGGCTTGTTTTGATCGATTTAAAATAGAATCTGGTAACCTGCCTTTCATGATTTTCTTTAAAAGATATTTTTCATTTAAGCCATTTAATTTCAAATCTGGATTTAACGTCATGCAAAATTCAATAACCCTATGGTCTAAAAATGGGTAGCGTCCTTCAATAGAATTTGCCATGGCCATTCTATCTCCTTGAGAAGATAATAGATATTTTGACATGAAGAAATTTAGTTCAATCCATTGTGCTTTGGTGAGATAATCGTAACCTTTAAGTTTTGATTCTAGTTGCTTTTCAATTTCAGAGATAGGATTGTAATTACAAACGGTGTCTTTATAATCCTTAGAAAGAAAATTAGTGAGGCGTGATGTGTTATTCCAGCGTAACAAATGCGAGTAAATCGGAGATTCAGTTGCATTCAGTTTGTAGCCAAAAAATAGCTTTAATACTGCATTGTTGGCTTTACTTATTTGTGGAATGTAAGGGTATAGTTTTTTAAGTAATAATGGTCGGTATTTCGATTGCGGATCTTTGGCCCAAAAGTGCTTAATCTTAGTTTCTTTGAATATGTTATAACCGCCAAAAAGCTCATCAGCACCTTCGCCTGTGATGACGACTTTAATGTTGTGATCGTGTACACTTTTAGCTAAAATTCCCATTGGTGTTGGAGCCGTGCGTAATAACGGAGCTTCTGAGTGCCAAACAACATCTTTAAAATTTTTAGAAATATCTGATGGGCTACAAGTGATGCTAGAATGCTGTGTTTGAAAATAATCTCTTGCTATATTTTGATAGGATGATTCGTCGAAATCCTTTTCTGTAAAACCAATAGAAAATGTTCTCAGTTTATTTGGTGTAATTTTCTTTATATAGGATGTCGTAATACTAGAATCTAAGCCTCCACTTAAATAGGCAGCCACTTGAACATCTGCTCTTAGTCTTAAATTTACGGCATCAGTAAAAATCGTTTCAAATGCTTCTGAAGCTTCCTCTATGGTATTGTATTGGTAGTTGTTTGGTTTGGTTAGAGGTAACTCCCAATATGGCTTTATAGTTTTTGAGTTTGCATTAATCGTCATGTAACTGCCTGGAGGTAATTCAAAAATATTCTCAAATGCAGTGTTTGAACCGAGTGTTGTCCAAAATGTAAAATATTCGGATAAGGCTTTTGCAGACATCTTTGGCTCGAATTCTGGAAACTCTAAAAAAGATTTAATCTCTGAACTAAAAACAAATGTGTTGTTAACGGTAGTATAAAATAGAGGTCTTATGCCAACACGATCTCTGGCTAAGAATAATTCTTGCTTATGCTTATCCCAAATAGCAATGGCGAACTGGCCATTTAATTTATTTAGAAATTCGGGACCGTATTCTTCATATAAATGAATAATTACTTCCGTATCACTATGCGTTTTGAAAGTGTGATTTTTTGCGAGTAACTCTGCTCTTAATTCAATATGGTTAAATATTTCTCCATTAAAGACAATCCATAAGGTATCATCAGAATTGGAAAGTGGCATGGTGCCTGTGGTTAGGTCAACAATACTAAGGCGTACACTGCCGAGTCCCATATTTTTAGAAACGTAAATACCGCTTTCATCAGGGCCTCTGTGCTTAATTCTGGTAAGCATATGCCTTAATGCATTGACTTGGTGGTCTAAGCTTGCATCAAAATTATAAAAACCAGAAATTCCACACATAACTACGGCATAAAAAGTTAAAATTACATTTTACGCTCAATGAAAGTCATGATGCTATTTATAGATTGAAAATTTTCAACAACAAGTTCTTCATCACTAGTAGTTAGGTTGAATTCTTCTTGTAGAAATTCAATTAAAAACAATAAACCCATAGAGTCAAGAATGCCTTCTTCAAAAATAAGTGTATCGTCTTTTATTTTTTCTACATCATCAAACGTAGATTCGATAATGTAGTTTCTTACTTTGGCTTTTGTGTCGGTTTCTGTATGCATTACTGTATTGGTATTATCTTCTTTGGAGGCATTGTAAAATTTGAGATGTAAACTTATTCTTTTTTATCAATATGGATATTAATTTGTGCAAATAAGTTATTCCAAAATATTGTTGATAAATAAGTTACCGTCTCATTGTAGAATAAGCTTAATAAAAATTAATCGCTACTAACTTCTATTTTATCTAAGAATTCTTGCTTTTTCTCTAATAGCTTTTTAGATCTTTTAGCTAGTTTTTTCAGTGGGTTCCCAAAATAGATAGTCCAAGAATCTAGATTGGAACTTACCAGTGATAAGGCGCCTACAGAAGTGCCTTCTCCGATAGTGACATTAGGAAGAATAACACCTCCCGCACCAATAATAGTGTGCTCTCCTAATTCAACACGCCCTATTTTCATAGTTTTAAAGGCATTAGGTATGGTTGGATTGGTTAATGAAAGTCCGGAGTAATCATCGGTTTTACTGTATATCTTAACTCCTTGTGATAAACCACTATAATCTTTAAGTTCAATTCCGTCTGATGCCAATAAATGACAATAGGAAGCAATGTGCACGTAAGAGCCAATGTTTAAATAACCTTCTCCTGAGGCGATGATAGAGCAAAATGAATCGATAATTACATTATTACCAATTGAGATGTTATGGATTCCAACAATTAAACAGTTTTTGGCTATTCTAACATTGGTTCCTAAAGACTTAAAACCCAGTGACTTTAATTCGCTGTCGCCATAATATCCAATCTCAAATAAGTTTGTGTTCATTAGTTTGAATTTTAGTTAAGGGTCTGTGCTGTAGGTTTTTAAAACTGGTGGTTTAGCAAATATACGGATAAAATTGATGAGATAAATGATATCTGTCAGTTTTGCGATAAACGTTATTTGTTCATTAATTAAATGAGTATAAGCTTTAAATATGTATTATAAATTATGAATACAATGGGTGGTCTTAGTAAGAATAAACTTTTCTAATACAGGTAAAGAGTTTGTAAAACCTGATACTAACTTTATGAAAGTGCTTTCTCATAAAATTGGTGTTATTTATTTATGGTGTGAATTCTTATTATTAAAGGATTCATAAACTTTCAATTAGACTTCTTTGCAATGGTATAAAATTGTATTTTGGTCTTATTCTTGTTCAGTTTAGTTTTATGAAGAAAATTTTTATTGCCTTTTGTGTTTTTATTTCAGGGTTATGCTACGCTCAGCAAACTGATTATGTGGATTATAAAAAAGCGAATGGCTTACTTGCTACTGTTTTAGATTCTTCAACAGTGAAAGGTAAAGTTTCGTACAGTCTCGATATTATTAAAGCTACAGATTCTATTTTTTTAAATGCGGTGAATATGACATTTGAAAATGTGGAGATTAGAGTAGGTGAATCTAATGCTCAGCCGCTAGACTTTTCCTATGAAGACCATAAAATTTATTTTAAATATCAGTTTAAAAAAGGCGAATCTTATACAGTCTATTTTGATTATTCGGTAAAGCCTAAAAAAGCATTATATTTTCTAAAGCGAGAGAATGAGCCTCAGGTGTGGACGCAAGGTCAAGGTAAATTTACAAGTCATTGGTTTCCTAGTTTAGATGATGTTAATGATAAAATTATTTTTAATTTAAGCACGGTAAGAGATCCTGCATACACCTTTATATCTAATGGTTTAAATACGGTTGACAGTCCTTTACCAGATGGATTAATGAAGACCTCTTATCAAATGCAAAAACCGATGTCTAGTTATTTATTAGCTCTGGTTTATGGTAAATACAATAAAACAACGGAAACCTCCAAAAGCGGAATTCCTCTGGAGTTTTACTATTATCCAGAAGACTCTTTAAACGTTGAATCTACATATCGGTATTCTAAACAGATGTTCGATTTTCTAGAAAATGAAATTGGGTTTCCTTATCCATGGCAGATCTACAAGCAAGTGCCAGTACATGATTTTCTTTATGCTGGTATGGAAAACACAAGTCTAACTATTTTTTCGGATGCGTTTGTGGTAGATGATATAGGGTTTAATGATAAAAATTATGTCAACGTTAATGCACACGAACTCGCGCATCAATGGTTTGGTGATTTGGTAACCGCAAAATCAGGAGAGCATCATTGGTTACAAGAAGGTTTTGCGACCTACTATGCACTTTTAGCAGAACGCGATGTTTTTGGTGATAACTATTTTTATTTTAAGCTTTTAGAGTCGGTTTTAGAATTAAGTCGACAAGACCTTACAGGAAACGGAACATCGCTTTTAGATCCAAAATCGAGTAGTCTAACATTTTATCAACGTGGTGCTTGGGTTTTGCACGCATTACGAAAACAGGTTGGAGATGTTATTTTTAAGAAAGCGGTGAAGCGCTATTTAGAAAAGCATCAATTTTCAAATGTTGAGACCTCTGATTTTATTAAAGAAGTGGAGAATCTGTACGGTCAATCCTTAGCTCATTTTGAAAATTACTGGATTAAAAATAAAGCATTTCCTTATGAAGAGGCTTTTGCAATTTTGAAGCGACAATCTACATTTATTAATGAATATGCGATGGTGGATTGTGAAGCGAAAACATCAAAATGTGCTGAATATCTCAAATATTACGTGTCCGATGAAGCAAAAGTAAAAGTGATTTCGCAAATGCCATCATTAGTGACTTCGGATGTGTTTAAGAACAGTTTAAAAGTACGACAAGCTATTTCGGAGCATGTCACTAAAATACCAGAAGCTTTAAAAGATGATTATGAATCGTTGTTAGATGATAAATCGTATGTTACTATAGAAAATGCTTTATATAATCTTTGGGTTAATTTTCCTTTAGAACGCTCTAAATACCTTTCTAAAACCCGAAAAATAATAGGCTTCAATGATAAAAATGTACGCATGCTTTGGATTGTTCTCAACTTAAGTACGCCGTATTATGAAGCGGATAATAAGCAAGAATTGTTTAATGAGTTGATAGGGTTTACAGATGAAAAGTATAATGCCGATGTAAGAATAAAAGCCTTCAATTATTTAAACCTTATAAATTCATGCAATGAAGCATGTCAATCTAACTTAGAATTAGCAAAATCACATCATAATTGGAGATTGGTTAAGTTTGCTAAAGAATTTTCCGAAAAACTAGATAAAAAAGAAGATTAATGAGAGCATTAGTAATATCTGGTGGTGGAAGCAAAGGAGCATTTGCTGGTGGAGTGGCACAATACTTAATTGAGCGCGAAAAGCATAATTACGATATGTTTTTAGGTACTTCAACGGGAAGTTTGTTGGTGCCCCATTTGGCGGTAAATGAGATTGGTAAACTCTATGATATTTTTACCAATGTACAGCAGCATAATATTTTTAGCATTAGCCCATTTGTACAACATAAAAAAGGGGATAGGGAGTATGTATCAATTGATTTTATAAACTCATTATGGCAGTTTATAAGACGTAAACGAACGTTTGGAGAAAGTAAGGCGCTACGACGACATATTAGAAAACACGTGACTTATGAGGAGTACGTGAAAATTAGAAAAGAGAAGCACGATGTTGTGGTAACGGTTTCTAATTTATCTATGAATCGTGTGGAATATAAATCAATTCAAGACTGTTCTTATGAGGAATTTTGTAATTGGATATGGATTTCGTGTAATTATATCCCGTTTATGTCCTTGGCAAAAGTGGATGGTTACGAATATGCAGATGGAGGTTTAGGATCTGTAATTCCTATTAGAGAAGCTATTCAACGTGGTGCAACGGAAGTAGATGCTATTGTTTTGGAAGCTGAAACTTTAGGGAAACAGAAAGTATTGGGTAAAAATCCGTTTTCATTAATGATTAGTTTGTTTGGGCATTTGTTAGATCAGGTTGAGCGAAATGATATCATTATCGGAAAATTAGCGGCTCGAAATAAAAATGTTAAACTCAATTTATACTACACACCAACAAGTTTAACTGAGAACTCATTGATTTTTAGTAAACGATTAATGGAAAAATGGTGGCAAGAAGGCTATGACTATGCCGAAAGACGCCATGAGAAATAGATTTTAGATATAAGCTTTCTTTAGCTACGATGCGTTATCGAATTAATTTTGGAATTTGATTTGCAATTCTGAATTTCAATTTCAATGCTGTCAAAACATTTGTATTAAATGATCTTACAATTTATAAATTATTTTTCTGGTCTATGTAGCCAATACTAACGTCGTGCAGGCTTCATATTTCCAAAAATTAAGGCTGTTAATAATAATCCAACTCCAATTCCCATAAAAGAACCTCTCGCTAAATCAGGTAACGCAAAGTAATAAGAACATACTTGTGAAGTCGCAATTATTAATATTCCAATAGATAATAGAATTAGTGTTTTTCTTTTAGTTGTTTTTTTCATCTCATTTGTGTTTTAATGATTTGTATTTCAATTCTCATATGTGTTACAGATTTTCTTCAAAATATTATCAGTATTGTTGTCTATGCGTGCTTGCGTGGTTAAGGATTAAAGTTAGTAAAAAAAAATGCACATTTAAAGTCAGTGAAGACTTTTGTAAGTCGGCTAGAACTAGTAGTGAGTGTAAATCGTACTTATTTCCTTAACCAGCCCAAAATTCGCTTGTTTCCAATTTGCCATTTTCCATCTTTATGTATCAGGTCGTATGTTTCTCGTGAACTTCCAAAAGGCCCAGGGTTTTGTTGAATAATCTCAATGTCGTTTTTAGTGACTTTAGAAATAATTGCAACGTGTCCATATTTGTTTAATAATGTTTCTGAGTAAATTACTAAATCATTTATTTCTGGTTTTGATTTGCTTGGATTTTTAAACTGCTTTAAATTCCGTTGATTGTTTATTGTTCCGTCGGTGATTTGCGAGTTAAAAAAATCTTTGGCGTGTCCATAAGTATCAGGCATTTTATGATTTAACTTTTTGTAGTAGTAGCGTTTTACGAATTCCACACACTGATATTTTAGTCCAAGATTATATCCATCATCCGCTAACGCACGTCCGTCCACATGTCCAACTCCACCATTATAATAAACAGCAACACCATTCAAACTATCAATTTTTTGACCGATTTCATAGTTCGGATTTAGATTAATTTTTTTAGATGCTAAAAAAACAATAACGATTAAAATCAGGATTCCTAGTATTGGTAAACGTCGTTTTTTCAATTTGTTTGTAGTATTTTTATGTATTATTTAGAACGTGTTTAATTATATTTAAATAGAAAAAGAAGAGCGTTATAACGTCTTTTATGACCAGAATTTCCACCAAGGTTTTTGTTCCAAATTCTCAACCGTTTTATAGGGAACTATATCAATTATATGATAATAATTACTTAAATCATAAGTTTTCAGTTTAAACATTTCCTCCATAGATTTAAGTTTTTTTATTTTTCCTCCAAAGTCATATAAATAATTGTCATCTTTTTCATTTACTAGGCTGACATTATCATATTCATTATCATTTTTAGAAACGTAAACCATTATCCAATTTCCGACATTAAATTCAGTTGACGGATGAATATCAGATGTTTTATAAAAGCCTCTTAAATAAGGTGAAAACTGCTTGTGCTCAACTGGGTACTGAATGTAATTAATAAAAAAGTTAAATCGTTTAAAATCTGGTTGGTTCGAAAAGAGGATTAAAAATGAATCGTAGTGATTCTTTTTTCTATACAATTGAATTCCGTTAGCAAATTCAGTATCTGAATACAGATTAGCTAAATCCATTAAGATACTTTCTAATTCTTTTTGATTAACATTTTCAACTATTATAAAGTTTTCAGACATAGATTTGGTGAGAAGTTTCAAATGTTGGATAAATGATTTAAATGGTTATTCATTGTAAGGTATAAATCCGAAAAAATGCAAGAATAATAGTACTATTGATAAAACAATTCCGCCAACGCTCGTAATGAATATAGTTATTGAAATAAAATCGAGTGAATTTCTAAAGGCCGAATAACTTTTTTTTATATCATAAATTGAATAGATAAAAAGAGCCACGCAAAATAGTATTAATAAGGTTGAACTTTTCATTAGCAGGATTTCAATATTGGATAAGGTACATGGTCAATGGGGTTGTTCAGCAACTAAGTTAGTAAACATTTATGAACCTGTGAATATTCCGCAAGAATAATCGCAAGTAAGGATGAATCTAGCAATTAATTGTACATGGTGTTGTAAATTGACTTTTTTTATTTTTTAATTCCGCTAAAGGTTTTTGATTCGTTATATACAGTAATTCCGAAAAGATTCCATTTCAAAACACCGTTAGCAATAAATTCCGCTTGTTTAGATTTGGTAGTTTCAATCGATGTAAATTCCCATTCGTAACCGCTAACAAATCCAGTCAAGAAACTATTACTTTCTATGGGAATCAATTCAGTCTGTTCAATTGAATATATTATGTGCATATTTATATCAAAAGTCAAATTATCTTCGAGTGTTACTTTTTCTACTTTTGAAAAGTTCTTTTTGTTATAGTTGTTTGATATTGTAATTCGATTCGTTTTTTCTTTCGAATTAGCAGCAGAAATTACTTGAACAATTCCAATTACCATGACAAATATTGAAATAACTTTGAATTTAGGATTGAAAATTCGTTTACCTTTTTTGATAAATCCAACAATCAGATATAGAAAGTATAAAACCATAATTAAATTAATAATTGACCAAATTAAATGAATCATAGGTTTTTGTTTTATAGCTTGTTTACAAGCGTGTTTATATAAGATTAGTTGTGTTTAAGTACTAAAGTTAGCAATTAATTTGATATGGTGTTAGCGGTTAGACATTATTCATATTTTTACAGTTCGTAAATGACTCCTTGCTGTCCATCAAAGTCAAAATTTTCTTTAAATGTCATTCCAATTTTCTCAAGAACCTTGATTGAGCCGATATTTTCTTTCATTGCTCTACCAACTATTTTTTCAATTTGTAGTTTGCTAAAACCAAGATCAAGACATTCTTTTGCAGTTTCAGTCGCAAACCCTCTATTCCAATAATTTCTGTAAAATCGGAACCCAATATCATATTCGTTTTTGTCTTGACTGTATTTAAGTCCGCACCAACCAATAAATTTTAAAGTTGCTTTGTCAATAACAGCAAGTCGTCCAACTCCATACTTTTGATATTGGTCATAGTTAGCCAAAAAGTCAACAGCAGACTGTAAATTTTCAAAAGGCTTATCTCCTGTGAATTTTAAGACTTCTTCGTCAAGATTTAAAGTATAGAAATCAATAGCGTATTCTGTTGTCAGTTTACGCATTATAGTTCTTTCCGTTTCTATATATTCAATTCCTTTCATTTCTTTTATGACGTTCGTTTTTTATATTATTATCCAACCGTTTTTGATAAAAGTTAATTCAGCATTTTCTATAAACTCTGCAAAATTTGTTTTTCCCATTGCTTTGTTGTTTGTTAATTCAAAAAGATAAACTTCGGGATTTGCGCGTTTTTCGTAAAAAATCCACATTCTAAATCTTTTCACATTTACAGAATGCGAGAGAAAATTCAGTTCTTCGAAAGCTCCAATGTCAAAATTAGATTCACTAATTAATTCTGGATATAAAATTCCAGTTTTAAAAATGGGCTGATATTTTAAATCAGGTAAATGAATATTTACTGTTCTATTTCCAAATTGTATTTCATTTACAAATTCTATAAATTTTCCGTGTCCATCTAAAAGCTCTTTTTCGTTAAGGATTTCGATTTTGTCAGTAAACTTGCCATGTATTTGTTTTTCGTACTTATCTTTAAAAAATTCCTGTGTCCAATAATCTTCCTGTTCCCCTTGATTGCTAAAAGGTGGTTTTAATTCAGTTGGTTTCTCGGTTTGAGTTTTTTCCGGTTTGCTTTGAGATTTGCATCCAAAAGAGAAAGTCAGTAGTAAAATTGCTACAAATAATTTCATTTTCTTTGTTTAGGTTTGCAAATATCATCAATTAAAAATGCCATAATTAGTGAACTCTGATCTTGTGGAGTTACGTTGCTTTTAAATGACACACAACGTTTATGTATGTGATTTACTTCGTCTGTGCGCTGCGCTCGGGTGTAGTGTGGTTTAGCGACTAAGTTAGCAAACTTTTACGAACCCTTGAAAATTCTGTAGAAATATTCGCAAGTAGGGATGAACCTAGCAAGTAATTGTACATGGTGTTAGCTGATGTTTTTTATTTCTATTTTTCTTGGTGTCCAATTTTCTTTGTCTGATTTTTCCCAAATTCTCCAATGTTTGTCAGATGTTTTAAATGGCAAATTAGACTTTAAATCTTGAATAAATTCCAATTCATATTTGTTTATTTTTTCAAAAGGAAGCGCAAACCAAACTGAAATAGACGATTGTTTTGATAATCTCAAATATATCCGAGAATTTTTTATTCTGAAATCCAATTCAGGAATCAGTTCTTGATTCGGTAAAACTTTGCGGGTTTTTGGGTCTATAAAATGAAAGTTCCAGTAAAAATCAAGATTTATTGGTCCAGCAGGATTTTTTGGTAATTCATTATTTAATTCAAGCGCCTCAAAACCTTTTTCAATATCTTTTTCGTTGAGATTCCAAGTCCAAGTTCTTAACCAACCGTCATTTCTTGTTTTTGGAATTCCAAATTTCAAAGTAAAGTTGGGTAATAATTTAAGAGCAGAATATTCTTTTTTTTCCGATTCGAATAAAGTCAATTTGATTGATTTAGGTTGCGCTTTATCAGCGAATAAGTTCAGAAATTCTAACGTTTTGTCATAATTCATTTTTGGTGCTTTTCTGCCTATAGAATGAGCACCTCCAGAGCTTATTGGTAATCCTTCGTATGATATAAATCTATTCATTTTCTTAAATGACGGCCAAGGTGTTTGTATATGGTTTATTGCGAGGACTTTCGGAAGTAGGCGATAACCAAGCAATTAATTATACACGGTGTTGGCTGTAGTATTTTCTTTCCAATTTTGATTAAACCTAAAATCAAATAATAATTCATAAATTTTTCTCAAACCATAAGTTCCAACCATTCCATAATCTTTTATTTCTTTGACCTTTCCATTGTTATATGTTATTTTTAATGAACAATTTCTTGTATGTAATCTATTTATTGAGTATTGGTGTTCCATATTTGGAAAGTCTATATAATTTAAAATGTTAACTAAATTATCATAATCATTATTTTTTATGTTGGTTCTAAATTTTCCTTTAAGTTCTGGAATTGTGTCTCTAAAATACACTTTGGTATTTTCATAAATTGAATTCCCATATTTGGCATCTAACAAAGCGGTTTGGTCATTTTTTATTAAAATTTCAAAATGAGGATGTTTGTAACCAGATGTTTCAGTTTTAAATTCAACCTTTTCAATGTCATAAATTTGCGGATTATCATTATACTCAATTAAAGAACCAAATTCATAAGTCAATTCAAACATTTTGTAGCTAGATGTTTTTTCCTTTTTCCAGTTAAATTCTGCTGGTTCGTGTATTTCTAATAATGGTAAACCTTTGTTTTTTGAAAATTTTGGTACTATTGATTTGTGAACTGAGTTTTCTAATATTAGGTCTATTGGCTTAATATTATTATTTCCAAAATTCATAAAACAATAAGCACTAAAATCACAAGATTGGTCAAAGCCATCATGTCCACCATTGCAACCTTTATCGTCTCCAATTATAATTAAATCTGTAAATCCATTATTATCAATATCCATTAGATAAAAACTTTTCGAAATGTTTAAAGAGTCTGCAATTATTTTTGTGATACTATCAAATTCTCTATTAAAATCAGCTATTTTTTTTAGTTCAAATTTTTCCAAGAAATTATGAGTCAAATCTAATTTTTGTAGTTCAAAGTTTTCAATAATAGGAAAGCTTAAACCTCTTATATATTCTTCTACTTTTTCTTTAGAGTTTAAACTGTCAATTTTTGAAGAAATGATTTTTGCTTTTATAAATTCAGGTTTATTATCTTTTTTTTGACAATTCAGAAACACCAAAAAAAGGAAAAAACTTAATAAATATCGCATTGTTTGAGGTTAGGTTATATTACTGCTAACGCGTTTGTATATGATTTGTTGCGAGGACTTTCGTAAGTAGGTTAGAACCTAGCAATTAATTATACACGGTGTTAGGTACAGTTATTTGTTTTTGATGTTCCAATTAAAATTCAAAGATTTGCATTTTGGGCATTCTACATATTCTTCTTTCAAATAATCCACATTGCAGCGGTTACACTTCCCATAAACTTCGTTTATATGCATTAATGAAAATTTAGCGTCTATCATTTCTACATCATACAAAGTTCTTATTTCTTGAATTACTTGCATGAATTTTTGATTAACTTTTAATTCCAGAAGAGTTTTTTTCTCCTCAAGAGTAAATTCAGGAACTTGATAACCCCTTTTCACACAACGTTGGCATGTTTTAATCATAAATTTTAAGTGTCCCATTCCGATTCAAATTTGGCACGAGTGATTTCAATTCCGTTCATTCCATTTATTTTATCAATATCCATTGATTGGTCTCCCAACATTCCAAATTTATCTTGAGAGTTAACTGTATCGTATTTCAATCTTTTTCCATTTTGATAAACTTCAATTTGTCTTGATGGAAAATTTTCATCATCTAATTCCAGAAACCAGATTGAAGTTCCCCAACTATCATTTTCGTCTCCGCGTGTTTCGTTCCAATTTGCTTTGATATAGTTCATTTTTTTTTGGTAATTGTAGCTAACGTGTTTCTTTAGTTTG
>NZ_JAHKPN010000014.1 GCF_018860545.1 Winogradskyella psychrotolerans
TTTCCTTTTAGATTGCTTTAATCGCTTATTACTAAATTCTATTTATAATTTACTTTTAGCTTTCGATACTTTTTCAGTAAGCTTCTCTAGCTTATCCATCCACTTATTTTCATCAACAGGAGATAATTTGCCTTTTCTTTTTAACTTTTCATATTTCTTTTGCGCCTTATCCAATTTCTCTTTAGCCTTTACTAGGTTAGATTTTAACTTTTCTTGTTTTTCTAATGCTTTTTCTGCTTTTTTCTGTGCTTTCTCCGCTTTCTTCTGCGCTTTTTCAGCATCTTCTTTCTCGTCTTCTAACTTTTTTGCAGCTTTCGCCTTTTCCTTTACAGCCTTTTCTTCTTCTTTCTTAAGTTTTGCAGCTGCTTTTTCAGACTTTTCGGCTTCTGCCTTTGCTTGTTCTGCTTCTAATTTTGCTTTGGCTTCATCTTCTTTAGCTTTTGCCGCCTCTAATTTTACTGCTGCTTCCGCTTTCATTTTTTCTGTAATTAAAGCTGCCTCTTTAAAAATAACTGCTTTTTCTTCTAGACTTAAAGTGGACGTCACATCTTTTCCTTCTAAAAAGATTTTCTCACTTTTAACCTCATAGATTTTACCTTCATTGGTTACTTGCTGTGCGAAGCTAGTAAGCGACAAACCTAAGAATAATGCGATAATATAATATTTCATGATATAAATTTTATGTTCATTTTTAAGACACAGAAATGTATAAGAAGTAACTTAAATTTTAGTTAAAATTTCTGAAGCTTTAACTAAAGTCTCATCTGTCTTAGCAAAACAAAAGCGTAACACTTTATCATCCTTATGGTTATCGTTAAAAACCGACAGTGGAATGGCAGCAATTTTAAATTCCTTCGTTAATCGTTTTGCGAAATCTACATCATACGCATCTGTGATTTCAGAATAATCCAACACCTGAAAATAAGTACCTTTTGAAGGTTGAACCTTAAATCTCGATTCCGAAATCAAACTTAAAAACAAATCGCGTTTACGTTGAAAAAAAGCATTTAAACCTAAGTAAGTTTCCGAATCTTGCATATAATCTGCAATCCCTTTTTGTGATGGATGATGTACAGAAAACACATTAAATTGGTGTACTTTTCTAAACTCTGACATTAAATTTTCTGGCGCACAACAATACCCAATTTTCCAACCTGTGTTATGAAATGTCTTTCCGAATGACGCTGTTATAAAACTACGTTGTTTTGAATCGTTAAATAAGCAAGCACTTAGGTGTTGTGTATCATCAAAAACAATATGCTCGTAAACCTCATCACTCAACACTATAATATCCGTGTTTTGAGTCAACTTTTGCAACTGAAGCATATCGTCTTCAGACCAAATAGTACCACTTGGGTTGTGCGGAGTATTAATAATTATCATTTTGGTCTTCGATGATAGTTTTGAAGCTACTTCATCCCAATTAACACTGTAATGTGGTGCAGATAATTGCACCGAAATGGTTTTACCTCCATTAATTTCAACAGCTGGCGCGTAACAATCATAAGCGGGTTTAAATATTATAACCTCATCATTCAGTCTTATAAATGCTGAAATAATAGTATAGATAGCTTGGGTGGCACCTGCCGTAACAGTAATTTCTTTTTCGGGATGATAACTACTTTTATAAAGCAATTCATATTTATGACCAATTGCTAAACGTAAATCTAAATTACCTGCCATTGGAGCGTATTGGTTATAACCGTTATTCATGGCTTTGGTGACTAAATCATTCAATTTTTGAGAACCCGTATAATTAGGAAAACCTTGAGATAAGTTAATGGCATTATACTCGTTAGCCAAAGCACTCATTACTGTAAATATTGTAGTGCCAACGTTTGGTAATTTTGATTTATAGTTCATAAATACGCTTTAAATACGAAAACATTAAAGATATAAAACAAGCTTTTCTATCTTTACAAAAACTAATAAATTATTACATATGCGCTTTTTAAAAATTCTTTTTCTTTTAGCTGCTTTTCAAGTTTCAGCCCAACAAGGAGGTATGTGGATTCCTTCACTTTTAGAGGGGATGAACGAAGATGAAATGCAAAGTTTGGGTAGTAAATTAACCGCTCAAGATATTTATGATGTCAACAATTCGAGTTTAAAAGATGCCATTGGACATTTTAATGGTGGCTGTACAAGTGAAGTCATATCAGACCAAGGATTAATTCTTACGAATCACCACTGTGGTTATAGTCAGATTCAATCCCATTCATCTTTAGAAAACGATTATTTAAAAGATGGTTTTTGGGCTATGAAATTGGAAGACGAATTACCAAACGAAGGTTTATTTATTGAGTTCATAGTGAGTATTCATGATGTGACGGATAAAGCTTTAGAAGGTGTCACAGATGCAATGACCGAAACTGAAAAGCAATCACAAATCTCTAAAAACACCAATGCCGCTTTAAAAACCTGGCCAAAAGAAGCGTGGCAAGATGTAAAGACAAAGGCGTTTTATGAAGGGAATCAATACTTTCTTTTTGTAACCGAACGTTTTGAAGATATTCGTTTGGTGGGTACACCACCAAATAGTATTGGTAAGTTTGGAAGCGACACAGATAACTGGGTTTTCCCTAGACATACTGGTGATTTTTCGTTATTCAGAATTTATGCAGATGCCGATAACCGTCCGGCAAAATACAGTAAAGAGAATAAGCCTTATACCCCTAAACATTACCTTCCTGTCTCGTTAGATGGTGTTGAAGAAGGTGATTTCACTATGGTATTTGGTTTTCCAGGAACGACTAGCGAATATTTACCAGCAGTTGCTATAGAACATATTACAAAAGAATACAACCCAACCAATATCGCCATTAGAGAAGCGGCTTTAAAAGTCATTGATCAGAAAATGAAGGAGAGCGATGAAGTAAGAATTAAATACGCATCGAAACAAGCACGAATTGCAAACGCTTGGAAAAAATGGATTGGCGAAAATTTAGGTATTGAAAAAAGTAATGCCGTAGCAAACCGTAAAGCCTTTGAAGCTACGTTTACTAAAGCATTAAAAGAAAAAGGGCTTGAAGATAAATATGGAAACATCCTTCCTGAATTTGATAAACTTTATAAAGATTTCGCTCCTATAAATATTAAAAGACGAAATTTTATTGAAGTCTTTTTAATCACAAACGAACTTATGCAAATGACGTTTAGAGCTTACCAAGTGGAGCAAGCTTTAATCGCTAACCCTGAAAACCTTGAAAGAGGTAAAGAGATTTTAACAGGTCAATTAGAAGGTATTCATAAAAACTACGATGTTGATTTAGATAAGGGAGTGTACTTAAATGTTATGCCTTTATACGGTAAACCCGTTGATGCTACAATTTACGACCATACGGCTTTTATTAATATCGATTCTGCTTTAGAATTACTTGAAGGAGATGCTGAAACAGTTATTAAAAACCTTAACAACGATGTCGCTTTTGCTTATGCTAAACCCATTATTGATGAGTTTTTTAACACACTTAACCCTGAATACCAACAAAAAAACGAGCCCATTACAGCATTACAAACTAAATACATGACGGCCTTAATGGAAGCATTACCAAATGCGCGTTATTTTCCAGATGCTAATGGTACGCTTCGTGTAACGTACGGTCAAGTGAGAGGGTATTCGCCAAGAGATGCTGTGTATTATAATCCTGTGAGTTATTTAGATGGTGTGATTGAAAAATACATTCCAGGAGATTATGAGTTTGATGTCCCTCAAAAACTAATTGATTTATACGACGCTAAAGATTATGGGCAATATGCTGATAGCAACGGCAAGGTACCGGTTTGTTTTTTAGGAACCAACCATACCACTGGTGGAAACTCCGGAAGCCCGGCAATTGATGCACATGGAAATTTAGTAGGCCTAAATTTTGACCGTGTTTGGGAAGGCACCATGAGCGACATGAATTACGATCCTGAAATCTGCCGAAACATTATGGTCGATTTACGCTACGTCCTTTTTATAATTGACAAATATGCAGGAGCAACCCATTTGATTGACGAGATGACTTTAGTGCATCCTAAAAAAGATGATTCTAATTCTAAGAAAAAGAAGAAGAAACGTAAGAAGAGATAATTAGTGTTTAGTTGGCAGTTGATGGTTGCTGACAAGAAAATATTAGACCTCGAAGATTTCAAAAACCTTTGAGGTCTTTTTTGTTTCTGACTTGAAAGCTTCTCAATACAAGTTGCTCGTACCTCACAAATCACTTGAAGTGACGAAGCGGTTTAATTTTAGTGAATCATTGGAATTGATCTAAAGCCGTCTGTTTGAGTGGAATTGCTTTTCTGCAATTTTGTATTGAGAACCTGTAAGCGTTGAATGTTAATTACTTCAATATACACTTCACAATTTTTAAATGATGATTGGTATGTGCTTCTAAAAATGGCACTACTCTAGATGTATTTATATTTCCAAATAAGGGATGCTTAAAATAAGCGTTATCATCTAAACGCGATAGCGTTTTTATCAGCGCTCTCACTTCTGTTAATTGCAATTTGATATTAGCTTCTAAAATGACTTCCGGTGGTGTAACGTATTTTGGTGCTTTAGCTTTTCCTCTTGGAAAGAATCTAAATTTTAATAACAACTTACCTATAAAGCTGAAATTATCCTCATACAACGCTGGGTCAGAATTCTGCATCGTTGTTACAACTGCATTAATTACTTTTAAGCTATGATCTAAATGCCAAGACACATCAGCTTTTGACACATTAGGTTTTATACGTTCTCCTTGAGGTATGTAACTTTCAATAACATTTAAAGCCTTTTGTAAAACTTTAATATCTAATGTCTCCATTTTGCTTAATTTTATTGAAAGGTAATTAAAAATTAAACCCTTACATCTCTGTAAGGGTTGAATCTAAATATCTAAAAGCAAATCGCTCTAATAATCGAATAATCTAGTAACGGTAATGCTCTGGCTTATATGGTCCTTCAACCGTGACACCAATATATTCTGCTTGGTATTCTGCTAACTCAGTTAACTCAACACCAATTTTTTCTAAGTGTAATTTAGCTACTTTTTCATCTAAATGCTTTGGTAGCATATAAACGTCATTTTCGTACTTGTCACTATTTTTCCAAAGTTCAATTTGTGCTAAAGTTTGGTTAGTGAATGAATTACTCATTACAAAACTAGGGTGACCCGTTGCACAACCTAAGTTGACTAAACGCCCTTCAGCAAGAACGATAATGTCCTTTCCGTTGATGTTATATTTATCAACCTGAGGCTTAATAGTATCTTTAGTATTTCCGTAGTTCTCGTTTAACCATGCCATTTGAATTTCATTATCAAAGTGACCGATGTTACAAACAATTGTTTTATCCTTCATTGCTTCAAAATGCTCAGCTCTTACAATGTCTTTATTTCCTGTTGTAGTAATTACAATATCAGAATTACCAACAACTGTTTCTAGCTTCTTTACTTCAAAACCGTCCATTGCAGCTTGTAATGCACAAATCGGGTCAATTTCAGTAACAGTAACAATAGAACCTGCACCTTTAAAAGAAGCCGCTGTACCTTTACCAACATCACCATAACCACAAACCGTTACACGTTTACCAGCTAACATAATATCTGTTGCTCTACGAATGGCATCTACTGCAGATTCTTTACAACCATATTTATTATCGAATTTCGATTTAGTAACCGAATCATTCACGTTAATTGCTGGCATTGTTAAAGTACCATTTTTAACACGCTCATATAGTCTGTGAACTCCTGTAGTTGTTTCTTCAGATAATCCTTTAATTCCAGCAGATAATTCTGGGTATTTATCTAAAACCATATTGGTTAAATCACCACCATCATCTAAAATCATGTTTAATGGCTTACGATCTTCACCAAAAAATAACGTTTGCTCTATACACCAATCAAACTCCTCATCTGTTAATCCTTTCCATGCGTACACGGCAGTACCTTCTGCAGCAATTGCAGCAGCAGCCTGATCTTGTGTAGAAAATATATTACAAGAACTCCAAGTTACTTCAGCACCTAAAGCCTGTAATGTTTCGATTAATACTGCAGTCTGAATGGTCATATGTAAACATCCTGCAATACGTGCCCCTTTTAATGGCTGCTCGTTCTTATACTCTTCGCGTAAACTCATTAAACCTGGCATTTCTGCTTCGGCTAAATTAATTTCCTTCCTTCCCCAAGCCGCAAGCGACATATCTTTTACCTTATTTGGTACGTAGGCAACTGTTTTATTACTCATATTTTTTTCTTTGTTTTTATATTTTAAACACCTTTGGGTTTAGCACTTAAATAGTTAAATTCGCCTATCTAAAAAACCAAATCTGCCTTAGGCAGTGCAAATGTAATCAATATCATTCAGAATTCTAAATGCCACTATATAAAACCATTAGTGTAAATTCACAAACTACTGTTAAAATCTGGAAGATTGAAGAATCTTACGACGACCTATTTGAGGCTTTAGATTTAAAACCTCAAAGTTTACAACGTGTTTTAGGCATGAAAAGTGAACTGCATCAACGTGGTTTTTTGAGTGTTAGACATTTATTACGTGAGTTTGGTTATACCGATCAAGATTTGTTTTATGACGATAACGGAAAACCACATCTTAAAGACGGTAAACACATTTCAATTACCCATTCGTTTACATTTTCGGGAGTTATTATCAGTAATAAAGCCGTCGGTATTGATATTGAAAAGCAACGTGAAAAAATAAAAATCATAGCACACAAATTTGTAGATTATGAGTTCAGCTATTTAAACACCATAGATGAAGATTCCGTTAGAAGACTCACTGTGATTTGGGGAATAAAAGAATCGCTTTACAAACTTTTCGCCACTCCAGGTATGCTATTTAAACAGCATTTTTTAGTCATTCCGTTTATGTTTGAAGATGGAGAAACCGTCGCATGGATTGATTATAAAAACAAAAAATACAGATACAACACAGCATTTTTAGAATTTGAAGGATTTACCTGTGCTTATGTGATTCCGTGATGCATAATATTTATCAAAATATAATCACTTCAAAAGCTAAAGACATAAAGTTGCTAGCCGTTTTAATCGATCCTGATAAAATGAAACCCAATCAGGTTTCAAACTTTCTAAACAAGGTTCATCAATCTATTGCCACTCATATTTTTGTTGGAGGAAGCAACGTTGACGACGGCTTAACGGATTCCTTAGTTCTAGAAATAAAAAAGCACACTAAGTTACCTGTAATTTTATTTCCTGGAGATGTCATTCAAATTACCGATAAGGCCGATGGCATTTTATTTTTATCTTTAATTTCTGGACGAAATCCAGATTACTTAATAGGCAAACAAGTTAAAGCAGTTTCAAAATTAACTAAAACTGATCTTGAAATCATCCCGACAGGCTATGTACTTATTGAGAACGGAAAAGAAACAGCAGTGCAGCGTGTAAGTGAAACAAAACCGATTAAACGATCCGAATTACAACTTATAAAAGACACCACAAAAGCAGGAGAATTATTAGGGATGAAACTCATTTATCTCGAAGCAGGAAGTGGCGCAACACATCCTATTGAACCTTACATCATAACCGAAGTAAAGCAACAGCTAAATATTCCATTAATTGTTGGTGGAGGCATTAGAACTAAAGCAGAAATGGAATCGGCTTACAAAGCAGGAGCAGATTTGGTCGTAATCGGAACTGCTTTTGAAAAAGATGAATCCTTCTTTAATGAATTAAAAAACGTAACATAATATGGAAATATCAGTAGATCTCACATTATCCCCTTTACAAAATGACTACGAAAAACACGTCATCAATTTTATAAAAGCTTTACGCCATTCAAAATTTAAAGTGTTAGAAAATCCTTTAAGCACACAAATATTTGGAAATTATGATGAGCTTATGCCCTTTTTAACAAAGGAAATAAAGCGTTCTTTTGAAGATGTTGATATTTCCGTACTCACCATGAAAGTGGTTAAAACTAATCGCAGTGACTATGAACCAAATTTTTAATTTCTTTTTTAGTCAATATTCAGACTATCAAACTTTGGATATTGTCTTAGAAATTGTGGCAGTAATTTTCGGCTTTCTATCCGTTTGGTTCTCTAAGAAGAACAATATATTAGTATTTCCAACAGGTATGATAAGCACTTGTATTTTCGTATATCTATTACTAAAATGGCAACTTTTAGGAGATATGATGATTAATGCTTATTACTTTATTATGAGTGTTGTTGGTTGGTACATTTGGACTCGAAAAGTAGATGCTAAACACGAAACACCAATCTCTAAAACCACAAAAAAAGAAAAAATTATAAGCTTTGTTATTTTTGTAGCAACCCTTGTTTTTGTATTTATCGTTTACAAAACCTTTGACAAATGGACGAGTTGGGTCGCTTATGTAGATACTGTTACAACCGCTACCTTTTTTGTGGGTATGTGGTTAATGGCAAAACGAAAAATAGAAAATTGGATTTATTGGATTATTGGTGATATTATTTCAATTCCTCTATATTTTTATAAAGGATTTACATTCACAAGTTTCCAATATTTAGGATTTACAATAATAGCCATTTTTGGATATTTAGCATGGAAGAAGCACTTAAACAACAACCTAGTAACTGCATAAAAGTAGTATTATTTGGCCCTGAATCTACAGGTAAAACCACATTATCTCGCCAATTGGCGGAACATTACGATTCTGTTTGGGTGCCGGAGTATTCACGCACATATCTTCAAGATAAGTGGAATGCTGAACGCAAAATTTGTGAACCAAAAGACATACTTCCCATAGCCATTGGCCAAATGAAACTTGAAAACGAATTAGCACAAAAAACAGACTCCGTTCTCATATGTGATACTGATTTACTGGAAACTAAAGTCTATAGTGAAGCCTATTACCAAGGCACATGTGACCCTATTTTAAATACATATGCTCTAAAAAATTCTTATAATCTCTACTTTTTAACCTATATTGACACCCCTTGGGAAGCTGACGACCTAAGAGACAAACCCAATGAACGCGAATGCATGTTTAAGGCTTTCGAATCCGCTTTAGTAACCTATAATAAACCGTACATACTTTTAAAAGGCACTAAAGAAGAGCGGCTAAACATAGCTATTAAGCACATTGATAAATTATTAATAAATAAGACATGAGTTTTACTGAAAACGACATCATACAAATAGAATCTAACGACTTAACCTTAGCTAAAGTTAAAAGTCAAATTGAAATTTTTGAAACCGGAATTCCGTTTACAAATATTTCTGATGCCGCCACTTTAAATAATGGCATAATGCCTTTAAATGATTCTAGTATTGAAGAATATGTCTCTATTTTTGAAACTAAAAAAGATGATAAATCCTTATTAAAATTTGTTCCAGCTTCAGGAGCGGCAACACGAATGTTTAAATTTCTCTTTAAATTTGTCAGTGAATATAACCCAGATGAACAATCACTCAACTCATATATTAATAAAAGTAACTTAAAGGAATTATCGTTGTTTATGGTGGGCTTAGAAAAGTTACCATTTTACAACCAGATCTTAGAGTTATTAGAATCTAATGGGATTGATTATGAAAATTTATCAAATCCAGAAAAGGTTTGGCATTTTGCTAAGGCTATGCTAGATGAAAATCAACTTAATTTCGGGAACCAGCCTAAAGGATTACTTCCATTTCATAATTACAAGAACAACCATATAGCTACAGCATTTGAAGAACATTTATATGAGTCTGCATTGTATGCATCTAGCAACGGAATCGCTAAACTTCACTTTACGATTTCAGAAATTTATGAAAATAAGTTTACTAAAGAGTTTAAAAACATTCAAAATCAGGTTGAAGAACATACTGGAGTAGCATTCGATATATCGTTTTCATATCAGCAACAATCCACAGATACTATCGCAGTCACATTAGAAAATAAACCCTTTAGAGAATCTAATGGTTCGTTACTGTTCAGACCCTCTGGTCATGGTGCTTTATTAAAAAACTTAAACGCCCTAGAAGCTGATATTATATTTGTTAAAAACATTGATAATGTCGTTGTGTATAAATACAAAGAGGACGTAGCAAAATATAAAAAGGTATTAGCTGGAATCTTAATAGAATTACAAACTAAAGCTTTCGAGTATTTATACCAATTAGATTCAAAACAAGATATTGAAGGCACTTTAATCGCTGTTGAGCAATTTTTGACGAACCATTTAAGCATCAAAATATCTGATGAGTATAAGAAATATACAGATCATTATAAGATTGACTATTTACAAGAAAAACTAAACCGACCTATTCGCGTTTGTGGCATGGTGAAAAATGAAGGTGAACCTGGCGGAGGACCATTTTGGGTCAAAGATCATAAATCAAACCAATCACTTCAAATTGTTGAGTCGGCACAAATCAATTTAGAAGATCCTCAACAAGCCGACATTCTTAAAAATGCAACGCACTTTAATCCTGTTGATTTAGTTTGTGGTGTTAAAAATTATAAAGGTGAAAAATTCGATTTGGAAAACTACGTAGATCACAATGCTGCTTTTATAACCGAGAAAACTAAAAACGGTAAAGATTTAAAAGCCTTAGAATTGCCAGGCCTTTGGAACGGAAGTATGGCAAATTGGAACACCATTTTTGTTGAAGTTCCAATCATTACGTTCAACCCTGTAAAAACCGTAAACGATTTATTAAAATCACCACATCAAATTAAAGGATAGTGGATGCAACTTTACTTAAATCTGAATTAACCTATAAATACGTCCGAAGTTCGGGAAGTGGAGGACAACATGTCAATAAGGTATCTTCAAAAGCCGAATTATATTTTGATCTTCAAAACTCATCTGTTTTTAATGACGACGAAAAACAAAAGCTTACCGAGTTTTTCAACAATCGCTTAACAAAAGATGGCATTTTAATTTTAGCCAGTGACGAAAGTCGAAGCCAATTTAGAAATAAAGCTTTGGTAACTCAACGGTTTTTAGAATTAATTCAAGAAGGTTTAAAGGAAGATAAAAAACGTATTGCAACTAGAATTCCAAGAGCAGTAAAGCGAAAACGTTTAAAAACGAAACGCATGAATGCTGATAAAAAAGCAAATCGGAAACCACCAACACTTGATTAGCCATTTCCGTCACTTCGAGTGATTCTAAAGCATGAAGAATTGTATCGAGAAGCCTAAATATAATTTCAACAAGTTCTCAATACAAAATTCTAAAAAAAGAATTTCACTCAAACTGACGTCATTACTTCAATTTAAAAAAAATCCAAATTCATAATTCGTAATTCTAAAATCCTTTATATCTTTGCCGCGTTCTCAATAAAGGGGTGCCTATTATCGGCTGAGATCATACCCATTGAACCTAGAACAGGTAATGCTGTTTAGGAATAGAGCGTAAAGAAAATGTCTTATAGATATTTTTGGCGAACGCAATAATTATCAATGTTTGTTTTTCTACTTCTGAGTTATATCTTGTATTAATATACAACCTATAAATTCAAACAGGAAATCGACATTTTTAAATTTTGCAGTTGCTGGTAGCTCAAAAATTTAATTATTAACCAAGAATAATGACCTCTTTTTATTCGATTATAAGACTATAGTCGTATGAAAATTTTATTCAACAATCTCTCAAAAAAACGTAGGCAGAGATTAACATTATCCATTTTTTTATTAAGTCTCTGTTCAGCATTTGGACAAGAAAAACAACAAGACTCCACAAAAGTTGAAAAGCTAGACGAAGTTCTAGTTAAAGCCGTTAGAGTCGATGCAAAGTCACCAATTACACACTCTAACGTTACCAAAGAAGCATTGGCAAAGCGTAATTTAGGACAAGACATTCCGATGTTACTTAACTTTCTACCGTCAGTTGTAACGACAACCGATGCTGGTGCAGGAGTCGGTTACACCGGCATTAGAGTGAGAGGAGTTAGCTCACAATCTACTAATATTACCATCAACGGAATCCCTTATAATGATGCGGAATCTTTAGGGACGTTCTGGGTTAATTTAGGCGATTTTGCGTCCTCAACAGAAAGTTTACAATTACAACGTGGTGTTGGGACTTCAACCAATGGATCTGGTGCTTTTGGTGCGAGTATTAATGTATTAACAGATGCCGTTTCTAAAGAAGCTTCTGGAGAAATTGCTAATTCATTTGGAAGTTATAATACGAGAAAACATACGGTAAAATTTAGCACGGGTTTAATTAATGACCATATAGAAATTGCTGGTCGTCTCTCTAATATTGCTTCAGATGGTTATATTGATCGTGCTTCAGCAGATTTAAAATCTTACTTTTTACAAGGGTCTTATGTGGATGATAACACGTTAATTAAAGCGATCACTTTTGGAGGCAAAGAAGTCACATATCAAGCTTGGAATGGCCTAGAAGATTTAGACAAATTAGAAAACGACCGTACCTATAATACAGCTGGAGAGTACACCGATAACAACGGAGACACTCAATTTTATGATAACGAAGTTGACAATTACAGTCAAGATCATTACCAATTACATTGGAATCAACGCTACAACAATCAATGGTCTACTACAGTGGGTGTAAACTACACTTATGGTCGTGGTTATTTTGAACAATACAAAGACGATGAAGATTTTGGTGATTACGGTTTGGAGCCTTTAAACTTTAATGGTGAAACAATTGATGAAACTGATTTAATTAGAAGACGTTGGTTAGATAACGATTTTTATGTGTTTAACGCAAACGCAAATTATAAAAATGATAATCTAAATTTAATTTTCGGTGGTTCTTTTAGTCACTATAATGGTGATCATTTTGGTGAAATCATTTGGGCTGAATTTGCAAGTCAAACTGAAATTAGGGACCGTTATTATGATGGTAATAGCACAAAAAATGACCTATCTATTTTTACCAAAGCCAATTACAGACTCAACGAAAAAATCAGTTTGTTTGGAGATTTACAAATAAGAAATGTTACTTATGAAACAACGGGAACAACGTCTGATATTGTAGAATTTGCAATAGATAAAGATTTCACCTTTTTCAACCCCAAAGCTGGAATCACCTATTCAATAAGTACAGGTAATGACCTCTACTTCTCTTACGCTAGAGCCAACAGAGAACCTAACCGAACTGATTTTGAAGTTGATCAAAGTATAAAACCAGAACAGCTTAATGATTTTGAATTAGGCTGGAGACATAAAAAAAACAATTTTAGCTTTAGCGCAAACACTTACTTTATGTTTTACAAGGATCAGTTAGTACTGACTGGAGAATCTGACGATGTAGGAAATCCTATTAGACAGAATGTAGAAAAGAGTTACCGTATTGGTTTAGAACTAGAAGCCATTGTTCCTATAACGTCTAAATTAACGTTACAACCAAATATGACAATCAGCGCAAATAAAGTAGATGAGTTAAGCCTTTCTTTCGATGGAGAATCTCAAAACTTAAGCAATACAGACATTTCATTTTCACCAAGTTTAGTGGCGGCTAATGCGATTGTTTTTCAACCTATTGAAAACCTTCAAATGTCATTGTTAAGCAAATTTGTTGGAGAACAGTATATGAGCAACACTGAAGCAGACTTATCTAAATTAGATAGCTTCTTTACCAATGATTTCAACATCAATTACACATTAAAAATGCAATCTGTCTTTGACGAAATTATTTTCTCAGGTTTAGTTAATAATATATTTAATGTAAAATATGTTTCTAATGGTTATTATTACACTTATGATGATACTTGGTCAAGTTCAACTACGGTAACAACCATTGAAGGAGCTGGTTTTTATCCACAAGCCACAACAAACTTTTTAGTTGGTGTAACTATGAAGTTTTAATCACTAACATAATAAGTGTTATTTCCGGTAGCTTCAACTCTGTATGGCTTTAAAGTACAGGGTTGAGCGTTATCGTTAATAGCAGTACCAGTGAGTAAACTGTATTCATTGCCATCTCCACAACTACAAACTGCATTTAATCCGTCTATAGTTAAAGTCGAACAAGAAGAGAGCGTATGGTTCGGATCTGCACCATCCCAAGCTAGAAGTGAATTTGAACTAGTTCTAACAAGAATAATTCCGTCATTACCATAATTTGATACTCTCACAGCATTTATAGGAAATAAAAGTTGATTAAATTGGGGGAGGTTAAGATTCACCGTCAGATTCACTCCAACATCTAGCAGATAGTTACAATTATAGGTGGTGTCACTTTTACTACAGCCAAAAACAAGAACACAACTTAGTATTAATATTATTTTTTTCACAGGTCTATTATTTTTTTAATAGTTTGAGATTTAGGAAATTAAAATACAAAATCAGCTAAGCCCTCGAGAACACTCGCTTTCTTTATCTAATTTCAAATGATTAACATTTTTACTCAACTTTAAGTTCTAATTTTGATGCGCAATTTACTATTAATTCAACAATACGGTAAATATTTTATATATTTGCATAGTAATCTCGTCAGCGCGAGGTTTTTTTTATGCTAACATTATAATTATAAAATAACAAACTTCTAAGAAGCACATATTATCTAAAGTTATTTTTGAGCCTGTCTGTTTTCAGACAGGCTCAAAAATGATAAAGAATCTACTTATTAGAACGCGTTATATGTAAAACGATGAAATTATGAGTAAAGTATCTTATTACACAGCTGAAGGTTTAAACAAGTTAAGAGAAGAGTTAAACCATCTAAAAGATGTAGAGCGTCCTAAGGCATCACAGGCAATTGCAGATGCCAGAGACAAAGGGGATTTAAGTGAAAATGCAGAGTACGATGCCGCGAAAGAAGCACAAGGCATGTTAGAAATGAAAATTTCTAAAATGGAAGAAATTTTATCTGGTGCACGTGTTATTGATGAGTCGCAATTAGATTTAACTAAAGCTTTAGCCTTATCAAAAGTTAAAATTAAGAACCAAATAAATGGTATGGAAATGACCTATACTTTGGTTGCAGAAAGTGAAGCCGATATTACTAATGGTAAAATCTCTGTAAATTCGCCAATTGGCAAAGGTTTATTAGGTAAGTCTGTTGGAGATGTTGCCGAAATCCAAGTGCCAAGTGGTGTTATGAAATTTGATATTTTAGAAATTTCGAGATAATACGGTCCTGCTACTTCTACTAACCTTATTTCATCTAAGCAGGATTTCCATAGATTATTAATAAAAAGATTCCTATTTCGTGGGAATCTTTTTATATTTATAGAACTCAATATTTACTAAATTATGGCTACACTTTTCACAAAAATAGTTTCGGGTGAAATACCATCGTATAAGGTCGCAGAAACTGAAGATTTCTTTGCGTTTTTAGACATTAACCCAAACTCTAAAGGCCATACACTTTGTATTCCCAAGAAAGAGGTGAATAAAATTTTTGACCTCGACGAAGCTACGTATTTAGGCTTAATGAAATTTTCACGTCGTGTTGCCATTGCATTAGAAAAAGCGGTACCCTGTGAACGTATTGGAATGTCTGTAATTGGATTAGAAGTGCCACATGTCCATGTGCATTTAATTCCGTTGCATACTATGGAGGATGCTCGCTTTACAAACAAACAAAAGGTAACTCCTGAAGAGTTTAAAGCTTTAGCCGAAAAAATTGGGTCGTATTTATAGTATTCCTAATGCAAACAAGACGATTGCAATCAATATCATAACACCAAAAATGACTAAACCAAAAGCTATAGGCTTTAATTTAGTTGACTTCGGTTTAGTTTTAAGGCCTCTTTTGTGATAATCTACGACACGCTCAATATCATCAGTCCAACGGATTGGAAAAATTTGTTCTTCACAGTTTAAACATAGCAGTTCGCATAAGGTTTCGTCAGTTATAGCCTTGTAAAGCTTAGTTTCAATTAGCTTTTGCTTAAATGTAAGTTCTAAACTATCGTTAGAATAGCATTCTGGACAGTTATTACCTATCCTGGCTTCCTTTAAAGTAAAAAATCGCGACGAATTCATCCGCCAAATTTAAACTAATTTTTTTAGTTTTTCAGAACTTACAAACCTCTATTTGAACAAATTATACTTGTTTCAACATAATCTGTAGCGTTGTACCACTATCAATTTCAGACGTTAAGACTTTAATTTTACCATTGTGATAATCTTCTACAATTCGTTTCGCTAAAGACAGCCCAAGTCCCCAACCTCGTTTTTTAGTCGTATAACCAGGTTCAAAAATTTTTGTAAATAAAGACTTCGGAATCCCTTTTCCAGTATCAGAGATATTAATGAATACTTTACTTTCAAGTTGTGTTAATTCTAGTTTTAAATCCCCTTTACCTTTCATAGCATCAATGGCATTTTTTACTAAGTTTTCAATAGTCCAACTAAAAAGTTGTTCATTCAAATTAACAAGAATTGCTTGTTCCGGAAGTACAATTTCAAAATTTATTAATTTAGAAGATCTTGATTTTAAATACTCATAAGATGATTTAGTAACGGCAACAATATCCATTTTTTTAAGCGTAGGTGCCGATCCTATTTTACTAAAACGTTCCGTAATCGTTTGAAGTCTGTCTACATCTTTTTCAATCTCTAAAATGTAATCTGGATTTACATTTTCAGTTTTTAAAATTTCGGTCCAACCTACAAGTGATGATAACGGAGTCCCAATTTGATGTGCGGTTTCCTTCGCCATACCTGTCCAAAGCTTATTCTGTTCAGCAATTTTTGAACTTCTATAAAAGAAATAAACCACAGCTGCAAATAGTAAAATAATAAGTAACAAGGCCAAAGGATAGTACTTCATTCTATTTAACAATGGTGAATTTCCATAATAAATAAATTGTTTTGACCGAGTCCCCATATTTACCTCTATTGGGGAATTTTCACTTTTAAATTTAGAAACTAGGTTTTTTACTACAAGAGAATCGAGTAATAAGGATTCGTCAATATTTCGAGAGGTATTAAGCTCCCCATTATTATCAATTACCAAAACAGGTGTACTAATTATGGTTTCAGTAATGACGTGACTCGTCACTTCATTCACCTCGTCATTGCTCTTTATAGTTCCAATGTCAGTCAACGCAACAGACCACGTTTTCATTTTAGAACGCTCTTCGGCTTTAAAATCTTGAAAAAAAGTATAGGTATTCCAAAGGATGAGAGATATAATTATAAAAGATGACGCAATAATAATCCATCGGATTACATTTCTATTTAAGCTAAAAGTCATTAGTTAGATTTAAATCATTTTTAAATATAATGCAAAATTGTTAATATTATTGTTCTTAGTTATCTTCAAAATGCTTTCAACACCAACTCAATATAATTATATTTGGTAAAAATCATTGAACCACATGGCATCATTCTCCCCTCAAGATCTAAAAACTAGTGTTTTACACGGCTATCTATTAAGTGCTGTTGCACCAAGACCGATTGCTTTTGCTAGTACCATTGATGTAGATGGGAAGCCAAATTTATCTCCGTTTAGCTTTTTCAATGTGTTTAGCGCTAATCCTCCGATTTTAATTTTTTCTCCGGCAAGACGTGTGCGAGATAACACCACAAAACATACATTGCACAATGTAGAAGCCACAAAAGAAGTGGTTATTAATGTGGTGAATTACGATATAGTACAGCAAATGTCTCTATCGAGTACAGAATACCCCGAAGGTACTAACGAGTTTGAAAAAGCAGGATTATCAATGTTAACATCAGATAAAGTGAAGCCCTTTAGAGTCGCTGAATCTCCAATTCAACTCGAATGTAAGGTAAACGATATTGTAGCTTTAGGCTCTGAAGGTGGAGCCGGTAATTTAGTGATTTGTGAAGTTGTGAAACTTCATATTTCAGAAGAAGTGTTAAACGCAGACCAAACTATAAATCAAGAAGCCTTAGATTTAGTTGCTAGAGCTGGTGGCAGTTATTACAGTAGAGCAAAAAAAGGATTTTTTGAAATTCCTAAACCATTAGCCTCTATGGGAATTGGTGTAGATAACTTACCAGATCATGTAAAAAACAGTATGATTTTAACAGGAAACAATATTGGCATGTTAGCGAATGTAGAAGCATTGCCAAATACAAACGATGTTAATAAGTTTATTGAAGACATCAGTGAGCGGTATCCGGACATAAAAACGGCATCTCACAGAGAAAAACACAAGTTAGCTCAAAATTATTTGAGCTATGGAGACGTAGAAAGTGCTTGGAAGTTATTACTTTCGTAGTCAGAATAAAATTTAGTATTATAAAAATTATAGATTAAGCAAAAATGGAAGTACAAGGACGTATTAAAATGGTAGGTGAGACTCAAACTTTTGGTAGTAACGGGTTTAGAAAAAGAGAAGTTGTAGTGACGACAGAAGAGCAGTATCCACAACATATTATGGTGGAATTTGTTCAAGATAAATGTGATTTATTAAACAGCTACAAAGAAGGTCAGCAAGTAAAGATTAATATCAACTTAAGAGGAAGAGAATGGGTTAATCCACAAGGTGAAACTAAATATTTTAACTCTATTCAAGGCTGGAGAATTGAAGGTGTACAAGCACAATCTGCAAGTGGAGATATGCCACCTGTACCACCAACTGAAGCTTTTGAACCAGTAAGTGATTTAAAAGAAGATGATAACGACGATTTACCTTTCTAAATCGTAAGTTTTAAATTTATACTAAAAAGACTTGTTTTATGTTTAAAGCAGGTCTTTTTTTTAGTTAATAGTTAAAAAGACACGTTAAACCAACACTGAACAACGTATTTTTTTTAACAACTTATTTATAAAAGTCAATATATTGCGAACTATAATCAGCGTAAATTATGCTATTTTAGTTTGAATATTTTTTAAAACAATGCACTTTTTAACTCAGAAGATTGAATTTCCAGATGTGTCTGAAGCGTCCGCAGATGGACTTCTAGCTTTTGGTGGCGACTTATCACCAGAACGTTTACTACATGCTTATTCTGAAGGTATATTCCCTTGGTTTCAAGATGGAGAACCTATACTTTGGTGGTCACCAGACCCACGATTTGTTTTATTACCAGAAGACTTAAAAGTTTCTAAAAGCATGAAACAAGTCTTAAAAAAAGGCCGCTTTGAGGTTACCGAAAATAAAGCTTTTAAAGAGGTATTAGAAAATTGTGCTGCGACAAAACGCATTGGTCAAGATGGTACATGGATCACAGAAGATATGATAAAGGCTTACACAAAACTCCACCAATTAGGATACGCAAAGTCTGTTGAAGTATGGCAAGACGATATTTTAGTTGGTGGTCTATATGGTATTGCTATAAACCACAAAGTATTCTGCGGCGAAAGTATGTTTGCGAAAGTCAGTAATGCTAGCAAAGTTGGGTTTATAACCTTTGTTCAAAACTCGAATTATAAACTCATTGACTGCCAGATTTACACCAATCACCTCGAAAGTTTAGGCGCTAAAGATATTCCAAGAGCTGAATTTATAAAGTACCTTAAACCTCATGGTATCTAAAGCATGATACTTCATGATCATTCACCATTCCAGTAGCTTGCATGTGCGCGTAAATTACAGTTGAACCTACAAATTTAAAACCTCGCGTTTTTAAATCTTTGATTATTGCGTCACTTAAAGGCGTATTTGCAGGAGCTTCTTTATAATATGCAACCTCGTTTCTTATCGGTTTTCCATCTACAAAACCCCATATATACTTAGAAAACGACCCAAAGTCGTCCTGAATTTTCATAAAAGCCTGTGCATTCGTAATCGTTGCCTTTACCTTCAACTTATTTCTTATAATCCCTGTGTCTTGTAATAAGGCTTCAACTTTAGAAGTATTGTAAGATGCTATTTTCTTATAATCGAAATTATCAAAAGCTTTTCTAAAATTTTCTCGCTTTTTTAAAACGGTAATCCAACTTAATCCGGCTTGAAATGTTTCAAGAATTAAAAACTCAAAAAGCGTATCATCATCATACACAGGAACTCCCCATTCTTCATCGTGATACTCTTCATATAAGGGATCACCAACGCACCAACCGCATCTGTTTTTAGTCATTTGTAAGGATTTTTATTTAATACTACTAATGTAACAACTGTTGCATAATAAATGGCAACGGAATATTATTTTTGTTATCATGAATACAGACACACTTACCTTACAAGATATAATTTCAGAAAGTCTAAAAAACAGTATGACTTATGCTGAATATAGAGAATTAGTTATAAAATTAGTTGAAGAGAAATCAACTACCGGAAACGATAAAACAGATGCTTTAGTTGAGTACACACTACTAAACGACAGACGTATGAGACGTTGGGATAAAACGGCTAAAGTTTCTGATGCTATGAAAACCAAGATTGAAAATAGTGATAAAAAAGTTACATGGTTGGTAATTTCTGAAAGTTGGTGTGGAGATGCTGCTCATATTATGCCTATTATTAATAAAGTAGCTGAGCTTAATGATGCTATTGATTATAAAATCGTCCTCAGAGATGAAAATGAAGCATTAATGGATCAATTTTTAACTAATGGAGGAAAATCAATTCCAAAGTTAATCATGCTAAATTCTGAGACTAATACTGTTTTAGACACCTTTGGACCACGACCAACAGTGGCAACAAAAATGGTGCAAGATTACAAAGCTGAACATGGTATGTTAACCCCCGAATTTAAAGAGGATTTACAACGTTGGTATAATAAAGATAAAGGCCAATCTACCATTGAAGATTTAGTTAACTTATTAAAATAAATCATGAATTTCGGTGGCTGAGCATAGTAGCAGCCCCTCTTTTATTTTCCTTTGAACAAAAACGTAATCGTACCTAATTGCTCTTTCTTATCTGAGGTATCAAACTGAACGGTTTCAGCATAAGAAATGGCATGGTTTATTAAGCACTGATTATCTGAGTTAGAAGAACGATTAATATAAGCATCAATAACATCACCTGCGTCATTCACTCTAATACTCACGACTATTTTTCCCCCACTTTCGCATAAATACCGTGGTGTTTTATAATGCGTTAAGGTTCTCCCTTTTAAAGAGTAGGTTAACGTACTTTTTGCTTTGGCATGTTCGTCTGCTTGTTTTTTATTGTTAAGACGCTGTTTTAACTCCCCCTGAAGTTTTTTATAAGATTCTGTTTCATCGGAATTTAAAGCGTACGCATTACTACCTGCATAGGTTTTGGTAATACTTGTTTCCTCTTGTACTTCACTAGCTTTAGCTTCTGCCATGGCTTTTGTAGTACGTTCAAAATCATTAGCGTCAACAGTTTTAAAGTTGCGCATCATTTCTTTGTATTCTTGGTCTTCGTTAAATGCTTTGTTGGTAGATTTTCCGTTGATATCTTCTATGTCCTGAAGGTCTTCTTTTGTGATTTCAGGTTCTGGTTCCATGAGATAATAACTTTCAGTCACCAAGTCATCTTGAAGTTTTAGCTCTAAACTAAACATAGCAAACACTACAATTCCTGCTAAAAGAAATGTAATTATTGCGGCTTTATGTTGATCAACAAAATTCAGTATAAAATAGTTTTAGTCTATTAATAGATACGAATATAATGAAGAAATAGTTTAAGAACTTATCTTAAACCGGTGTTAAATCACGCTTTGGAAGGTAAATTGGCTATAAACTCTTCAGGAGTTAAGGCATCATCTACTCTAAAATCGCCAATACCCGTACGGCGTAATTCTGACAAATGCCCACCTGATTTTAAGGCTTTCCCGAAATCGTTTGCCAAAGACCTAATGTAAGTTCCTTTGCTACACACCACTCTAAATTTTAACTCTAAAAAACTTGAGTTAAGCGCAGGTGAACTCATGATTTCAGTAATCTCAAATTCTGTAATTTCTACCTGTCTCGATTTTATTTCAACCTCCTCACCTGCTCTCGCAAATTCGTATAAGCGTTTTCCATCCTTTTTAATCGCGGAAAACACCGGTGGAAATTGCTCTATTTGACCAATAAATTGAGGTATTGTATTCTGAATTAAGTCTTCTGTAATATGAGCTATTGGAAAGGTTTCATTGACTTCCGTTTCTAAATCAAAAGAAGGGGTTGTTCCTCCTATAACAAACGTCCCAGTGTATTCCTTTTCCTGACCTTGAAAGATGTTGATCTGTTTGGTCATTTTACCAGTACAAATCACCAATAGTCCTGTTGCTAATGGATCTAAAGTCCCAGCATGCCCCACTTTTATCTTTTTAATACCAAAAGCATTTCGAATTTCCCAACGTAGTTTATTAACCGCCTGAAATGACGTCCACGTAAGCGGTTTATCTATGAGTAAGACTTGTCCGTTTAAATAATCTTCTTTAGTTTTCATTTATACTAGGGACCAAATTATAGCAATAACACCAACAACCACACAATAGATTGCGAAATATGATAATTTACTCTTTTTCACTAAAGCAATCATCCAAGTACATGCAAATAACCCAGCAACAAATGCCGCTATAAAACCGACGCTTAAGGCTGTTATATTAGAGCTATCGTAAGTAAGTTCACCACCTAAAAGGTCTTTAGCTATTTTACCAAAAATTAAAGGCACTACCATTAAAAATGAAAAACGTGCCGCTTTTGTTTTGTCGTTACCTAATAATACAGACGTAGAAATTGTTGCTCCAGAACGTGAAATACCAGGCAACATCGCAATAGCCTGAGAAATACCAATGACAAAGGCATTAGAAAACGATACTTTTTTCTGTGTGTCTTTCGCTTTATCTGCTAAGAAGAGTAATACGGCCGTAACAATAAGCATACAACCGACTAGAAGAATATTTCCATTAAAAAGTTGTTCTAATTCTTCTTCAAAAAATACACCTACAATAACAGCAGGTATCATGGATAAAGCAATTTTTGAAATGAACTGAAGATCTTCATTCCATTCAAGTTTTAAAATACCTTTTATGATATTAAAAATATCTTTTCTAAAAATTACCATGGTACTTAATGCTGTAGCAAAGTGAAGCACGACGGTAAATAACAAACTTTCTTTAGGTACAGAATTATCTCCAAGAATGGCTTTTCCGATTTCTAAGTGACCACTAGAGGATACAGGTAAAAACTCGGTAAGACCTTGAATAATTCCTAAAATAATTGCATCTATAATTTCCATGAGACAAAAGTATCAATTAAGAGAAATGATACGCTGTAAATGTAAATAAAATATGAATTATTTTTTAGAGTCTTTATTAGGATTTAAAAGAATAGCGTAAACCTGAATACCAAAACCAATTAAGACTAGTGTTGGTGCTAAACGAATACGTCTCCAACTGTAGATAGATTCGTCAAAAACATTAGGGTCGTCACTACCACCTCCAGACATTAAGATAAATCCAACAACAATGAATGCTAAACCTATAAACAAGAATTTATAGTTTTTCTTTCCGAAGATAAATTCGGATTTTGAGTCTTCTTTTCGTTTTTGTTCTCCCATTAGTCGTTAAATTCTGAATAGATTATTTGGTCTTCAACAGCTAGTTGAGCTATATGTTTTGATGGCCCGTAAATCATTTTTGGTAAATGCAAAGTAACGGTTTTATTTAAAACTTTTGCGTTAAGAGTATCTAAATTTAAACCAGACTCTATTCCTCTGTTGATATAAAAGGACTTTCCATCGTCTCCTTTAAACTGAATATCAAAAGTTAGCCCTTCTCTAAGTTCTATAATCCTGGAGCTTATTATTTTACATTCTGAGGGTTTGGGATTATGAATCACAAAAGATTTGTAGAAAAATAAAGGTGTTAAGACTATTATGGGTATGACAAACTTTTTGATAGATATTCTCATGACTGAAGGTTTAAAATATAACGTCAAACGCTATAAAAATAGTATTGAGAATTTTAAAGCTTACTATAGTAGTTTTGTATGTCTTCAAAAGAATAAAACTTAGTAATAATTTCCCCTTTGTTATTAAGCAGTATATAAGTTGGAAATTCCCATACATTCATAACTTCAACAAGGTCGTTATCCGTGCCTAATTCTCTATAGTTTTGCCAATCATAATTATGCTTCTGTAAATAGCTTAACCATTTATCAGCCTGTGTATCAATCGAAATCCCGATTAACTCAACATTGTTTTTTTTAAACTCTTCTAAATAGTTAACCATCTTTTTATGATCGCGAACGCAAGGTGGACATTGCACAAACCAAAAATCTAAAAGATAATCTCCTCTATGAGATCTATCTATTTTTGCAAGTGCTCCTTCTCTATTATAAAACTCAAAAGCTGAAAGATCCAAACTCTCGGTTTTAACTAAGTCTTTTAAAACTCTATGAACACTTAGCGTGTGTGCTTTTAAAGTATCTGATTGTTTATCTAAAATAGATTTTAAATCAATCAATCTAGATTTATAGTTTTTGTTTTTATCTATATAGTGATTGCTTATTTCAAAAGAAAACGGATGATTAAGATTCTCCTCTACACCATTCAATAAAAATGCATTGACATCAAAATCATTAATCTCATGGCTATTTAAACTATCTAAATCAGAAAAAAAACGAATGGACTTAGTATAGATTTCAGATCCTATTACGGTATCAATCTTTAATGATTCAGACAACAATTCTGCTTGAATCTTTAAACGTCCACCATTAAGAAATACCTTTTTTGAATATGTTTTTTCGTCTTTAAAAACATTAATTATAAAGGCATCATTAATAGCCTTGCTAAAGTTAAAAGTATAAGGATTTCCATGTTTTGAACTAATGCCTTCAGAATTATTATAGCTTACAACTTTAATACTATCTGGCTGTGCTTCACCTAAAATTTCAACTGAAATACTATTGGGATCTGTCGTTTTAAGAGTATCACATGAACAAAAAAGGCCAATTAGACATAACGCTAGAATGTAAACCGAAACTTTCATACGTTAATAATAGAGCTGATCCGTCTTCAAGTTTAAGAAACGTTGTGTAGCGATGAACGTACTAATCCAAGTAATTACAATCCCCAATAGGAAAATGCCAACAAATAAGCCTGCAATTAAAACGGTGTTTCTTAGTAATTCTAATTCCGGAAACGTGAGGTCTAAATAGTATAAAACAATTGCCATGCCGCCTAAGGCAACAAGCGCACCTATAATACCAAGCTGCACACTTTTCCAAACAAATGGCCTGCGAATAAAGGTTTTGGTAGCACCAACCATTTGCATGGTTTTTATAATAAAACGCTTAGAATACACGGCTAATCGTATAGAACTATTAATTAATAAAACAGCAATTAACGTAAACAACCCACTAATAATTAGTACCCAAAACGTGATTTTTTTAACGTTGTCATTCATGAGTTCTACCAAATCATTATCGTATCTTATTTCTTCAATAAATGCTTTATTAGAAAGCGCATCTGTAATTTCAGTTAGTTGTTCTGTGGTTACAAAATCTGCTTTTAAGTGTACGTCAATCGAATTTTTTAAAGGATTATAACCCACAAAATCCATAAAATCTTCGCCTGTTTCAGCTTTCATAAATGCGGCAGCTTCTTCTTTAGAAACATAGAGGGCTTCTTTGGTATATTCTGCCATGGCTAAACTCTTTTTTAGCTGATTGACTTCGACTTCTTTTGCCGTATCATTCAAATAAATGGTCATTACCACTTGTTCTTTAAAGTGATCAGCAACCTTTTTTGAATTAATGACTAAAAGTCCCAAACAACCTAAAAGAAATAAAACCAAAGCGATACTTATCACTACAGAAACGTAAGAGGATATCAATTTGCGTTTTTGATATTTGTCAAAAGATGATGCCATAAATGAATGTGGATTTATGCTGTAAAAATAATAAAGAATTTGCTTATGTTAACTATTACAACGACGAACTTTTAATAGTGTTGTAAATGATGACTTGAAGTAAGTAAATGCATGTAAATTCTAGGCTGTTTCAGCAACAACTTCAAATACTTATTTACTAGATTTGATAGCTTTTCAATTTTGTATTGGCATAGTTCTTGTCAACGCTTGAACAATCAATTAAACCTTAAAATCAATTATTATGAAAAAACTATGCATTCTAGCCTTACTAGCTACATTCGGGTTAACACAAAAAAATTATGCTCAAGATATTGAATTTGGAGCCAAAGCCGGACTCAATATCTCTAATTTCACAGGAGGAGATGCTGATCGAAACAGCATTATCGGTTTTCATGTGGGATTCATTTCCGAAATTCCATTAAGTGAAAGCTTCTCACTTCAACCCGAGCTTTTATACTCAACACAAGGCTCAGAAGCTCAAGATGTGGTTAAGATAAAAGTCGATTACTTGACCATTCCAATTATGGCAAAATACTATGTGGCTGATAAATTTAGCTTAGAAGTAGGTCCACAATTTTCGTTTCTGGTTAATGATAAAGGCGAGTATATAGATAGTGATTTACCAGATGAAGACACAGATGCCTCTAGTGTTGATATTGGTGCGAATGTTGGGCTAGGTTATAATTTGGGTTCAAACCTATTTGTGCAAGCACGTTATAATTTTGGAATCTCAACGGTTGCAGAAAATCCAGATATAAAAAACAGTGTTTTTCAAGTCTCTTTGGGCTATAAGTTTTAATCTCTCACAACTTAACCTATTGAAAGCATCTTGTCTAAAACAAGGTGCTTTTTCTTTTATAATTCCTATTCATTTTAAAATAGGCAGTTTAGATGGTTATTATTAAATTTGCGCCATTATTACAAGGTAAACAAGACAATGACATACGATTTTAACAGCATAGAAAAAAAGTGGCAAGACTACTGGGCAAAAAACCAAACATTTAAAGCCTCAAACCAAAGCGATAAACCAAAATACTACGTATTAGATATGTTCCCTTATCCTTCTGGAGCAGGTTTACATGTTGGCCATCCTTTAGGTTATATTGCAAGTGATATCTATGCGCGTTATAAACGTCACAAAGGGTTTAACGTGTTACACCCTCAAGGTTATGATAGTTTTGGATTGCCTGCAGAACAGTATGCCATACAAACAGGTCAGCATCCTGCAGTTACGACTGAAACCAATATTACAACGTATCGTCGTCAATTAGATCAAATTGGTTTTTCTTTCGATTGGAGTCGTGAAGTACGTACCTCAAATCCTGAGTATTACAAATGGACGCAATGGATTTTCATACAATTATTTGAATCATGGTACAATAACGATTCTAACAAAGCCGAACATATTGACACGTTGGTTGAAAAATTTGTTTCAGAAGGAAACGCTACCGTTAATGCCGCTTGTGATGAAAACATTGAACCTTTCACAGCTGAAGAGTGGCATAATTTCACTTCAGAACAACAACAAGAAATTTTATTAAAATACAGATTAACCTATTTAGCAGAAACTGAGGTTAATTGGTGTCCGGAATTAGGAACCGTTTTAGCCAATGACGAAATAGTTAATGGTGTTTCGGAACGAGGTGGTCATCCAGTAGTACGTAAAAAAATGACTCAATGGTCTATGCGTATTTCTGCGTATGCTGAGCGTTTATTACAAGGTTTAGATACGGTTGATTGGACTGACGCTTTAAAAGACATTCAGAAAAATTGGATTGGTAAATCCGTTGGAGCTTCGGTATCTTTTAATGTGAATGGACACGATGACGTCATCGACGTTTTCACTACAAGACCAGATACTATTTTTGGTGTATCATTTATGACCCTTGCACCAGAACACGAATTAGTATCACAAATTACAACCGAAGCACAAAAAGCTGAAGTTGAAGCTTACATTGAAAAATCAGCAAAACGAAGCGAACGCGATAGAATGGCAGATGTAAAAACCATTTCTGGTGTGTTTACAGGTGCTTATGCAGAGCATCCCTTTTCTAAAGAACCGATTCCAATCTGGATTGGCGATTACGTTTTAGCAAGCTACGGAACAGGTGCAGTTATGGCAGTGCCTTGTGGTGACCAACGTGATTACGATTTTGCAAAACATTTTGATATTGCAATTCCAAATATATTTGAAGGTGTTGACATTTCTGAAGAAGCATATGCCTCTAAAGACAATGTAAAAATTGCCAATAGTGATTTTCTTAATGGATTAGCTTACAAAAAAGCCTCTAAATTAGCGATCTATCAATTAGAGCAATTAGGACAAGGTGAAGGAAAAACCAATTACAGATTACGTGATGCTGTATTCTCAAGACAACGGTATTGGGGCGAACCATTCCCAGTTTATTATGTGAATGGAATGCCGCAAATGATAGACAAAGCTCATTTACCTATTAGATTACCGGAAGTTGAAAAATATTTACCAACCGAAGAAGGTGAACCGCCTTTAGGACGTGCCGATGTTTGGGCTTGGGATGTGAACCAGTGTTCAGTGGTCAGTAATCAGTTGATAGACCATAAAACTGTGTTTCCTTTAGAACTGAATACCATGCCTGGTTGGGCAGGAAGTTCTTGGTATTTCTTCCGTTATATGGAAGATGCAACCAATAGAGATGGTGTTTTTGCAAGTGAAGAGGCCTTGAAGTATTGGGAAAATGTAGATTTATACATTGGTGGAAGTGAACATGCTACAGGTCACCTACTCTACTCGCGTTTCTGGGTGAAATTATTAAAAGATCGCGGTTTTGTAAATGTTGAAGAGCCTTTTAAAAAGCTGATTAACCAAGGAATGATTTTGGGGACGAGTGCTTTTGTTTATAGAGATGAAAACAACTCAAATAAATATTATTCACATGGTCTTATTGAAGGTAAAAATGTACTTCCAATTCACGTTAAAGTCCAATATATAAATGCAACTGACGAATTAGATATTGAAGGTTTAAAAACGGATGGAGAATTTGGTGAAGATTTTAAAGACGCGGAATTTATTCTTGAAGATGGTATTTACAAAGTAGGAAGAGACGTTGAAAAAATGTCCAAATCCAAATACAATGTGGTCAATCCAGATGACATTGTAGAAGATTACGGAGCAGACAGTCTAAGATTGTACGAAATGTTCTTAGGACCATTAGAACAATACAAACCTTGGAATACGGCTGGAATTACGGGAGTACATAATTTCCTTAAAAAACTATGGAAATTATATGTTGGTGAACATGGTTTAAAAGTCAATGCTGCTGAAGCGACCAAAGACAACTTAAAAACCTTACACAAAACCATAAAGAAAGTACAAGAAGACATTGAAAACTTCTCGTTTAATACGTCGGTTTCTACCTTTATGATTGCAGTGAATCAGTTAACCGCTCAGAAGTGTACAAGTAAAGCTGTTTTAGAACCGTTATTGGTTTTAATTTCGCCTTATGCGCCACATATTGCTGAAGAATTATGGAGTCAATTAGGAAATAACGATTCTATTTCTGCGGCACCTTTCCCTGTTTTTGACGAAAGTCACTTAGTAGAAAGTAGTAAAAACTATCCCATTTCTTTTAATGGTAAAATGCGTTTTACTTTAGAATTGCCAATGAACATGTGCAAAGACGATATTGAAAAAACCGTTATGGCTCATGAAAAAACTATTGCGCAATTAGATGGCAGAACACCTAAGAAAATCATTGTGGTGCCTGGTAAGATTGTAAATATTGTTGGGTAAACTTCTAAGATATATCATCATAACTTTGTTACCAATTATAGGTTGGTCTCAAAGTTATGTTGGTACTATTGGTAATTATCCTATTCATTTAGAAGTCACTAGTTATCCACATGAAAAAGATTCAACTTCCGGCGAATTAGATGGCTATTATTTTTATGATTCTAAACTCATTAGTATTCCAATATCTGGTGATTTTAAAAAAGATAAAATCACGTTAATTAATGGCTATTTTTTTAGACCTGAAAAGGTTATTGATGCCGACGAAGTTTTTCAATTAACAAAAAAAGGCAATCAACTCTCAGGTAATTTCAAATTAAAAGACAAAACATACAAAGTAGTTTTAACCGAAACACAACAAGAGCCTTTAGAAGACTTTAGAAATCCTAAACTGACCTTTATTAAAGATAGCATCGCTCAATATAAAGACAAGCAGTTAGTATGGTTTCATGAAAAATATTCAAAATTGCCCTTATTTAGATTAGGGAATGGTTTTACTAAAGCTCAACGTGCTAAATTCAATCCTATTTTAGACGCCATTCACCTTGAAGATGCCATAGACAATTTAGATTGTAATACTTGGTTTGAAATTTCATACGACATCAATCTCGTCAATGATAAATTTATTAGCTACTTAAAAAATTACAGCGTTTATTGTGGTGGTGCACATCCTTCGCATGGTAATGTTGCTTATAATTTTAATCTTGAAACATTAGACGTTGTTAAGGATATTGAAAGCTTATACCCAAAGGTTGATTTTTTTCAGAAATTGAAGGATAAATACCAACATTTAGAAAACGATGTCCAAGACGAAGAGTGTGAAACTTTTGTTGATAATGGCTATTGGCAAAATAAAACATGGAATTTAACATCGGAAGGAGTGGTACTTATTCCTAAGTATCCGCATGCTATGTCACCTTGTGAAGACTCCTATTTTTTAAATTACTCCGAACTCACAAAAGAGTAATACTATGTATTTAGATAAACCATCAACGGAAGAATCAAAACACAAAAAAAAGCGAAAGGGTCTTAAGGATTTTTTTGATTTTCGCAATAATGTGATTAATCAAGTTGGTTTAATATTTTTTTCAGCGTTTGTTTTAGCCACTATTATTACGCATCAATATAATTTTAGTTTTGATGCGGATTTATGGAAAATAGCACCTGGTAAACGTTATAAATTATCCGAAATCCTTATTGACAGCGAGATTTGTATTGGTAAAACAGGTGAAGACATTAAATTATTACTAGGACAACCAGCAGATTACGATCCAGAACAAAACGTTTTTTTTAGTTATTATTTAGGCAACAGACCTACTTTTTCTGGAGGTGAAGATGCTTATTTAATACTTCATTTTAAAAACGGAAAAGTTACTAAAGTTACGGAAGAGGTTCATTAACTATTCACTTCAAAAAATCAATAGCAACTTCAATTGTATTCGTAATCGACACATTATTTTGTAAGCTGATTCAAGTTACCGTAGCTATTAAACATTCATCGAATATCATATTGATCTGAAAATCAGCACTTATTTTAGGAAATTTTAAAAAATTAACATAAATATATTAATTCCGTAAAAATAGTTTCAAATACACATTCAAATTTGGAACATCAGATTTATTAATAGTAATTTTCGAAAAGCTTTTCAACCTTAAATCCATAAAAAATGAAAATTGGAGTCCCAAAAGAAATCAAAAACAATGAAAACCGAGTTGGTATGACACCCGCAGGTGTTTTTGAACTGACAAAAAACAAACATACCGTATATGTCCAGAAAGATGCTGGTTTCGGTAGTGGTTTTACAGATTTAGATTATATAAATGCTGGAGCCATTGTTTTAGAAACAATCACAGATGTTTATACCTCAAGTGATATGATTGTAAAAGTAAAGGAACCTATTGCCGAAGAATATCCATTAATACAATCGCATCATGTAGTGTTTACCTATTTTCACTTTGCATCTAGTGAACCATTAACAAAGGCCATGTTAAATAGTCAAGCGGTTTGTATTGCCTATGAAACCGTTGAAGATAAAGATGGGTCATTACCATTATTAACCCCCATGTCTGAAGTTGCTGGAAGAATGGCAATTCAGCAAGGTGCAAAATATTTAGAAAAACCTATTAAAGGTCGTGGAGTATTATTGGGAGGAGTTCCTGGTGTACCTCCAGGGCGCGTTTTGGTTTTGGGTGCGGGAGTTGTTGGCATCCAAGCGGCAAAAATGGCGGCTGGTTTAGGTGCTCACGTTACTGTTATGGATATTAACATGAAGCAATTGCGTTATGTAAACGATGTGATGCCTAGCCATGTAGTTACCGAATTTTCTAGCGAGTACAATATTAGAAAACGAATAAAAGACCATGACCTAATTGTGGGTGGTGTTTTATTAAAAGGCGCAAAAGCACCAAAACTAATTACCAAAGACATGCTAAAAGATATGCGTCCGGGAACCGTATTGGTAGATGTGGCCGTAGACCAAGGAGGTTGTATGGAAACCACAAAAGCCACAACACATGAAGATCCAACCTTTATTATAGATGATGTTGTGCATTATTGTGTGGCTAATATGCCAGGAGCTGTGCCATACACATCAACGCTCGCCTTAACTAATGTGACCTTGCCTTATGTACTTCGTTTAGCCAATCAAGGATGGGAAAAAGCATGTGAAAAAGATAAAACTCTAGCAAAAGGATTAAACATTGTTAAGGGTAAAATTGTGTATGAAGAAATCGCAGAAGCCTTTAATTGGTCTGTTGATGCGATGTAATTAATCTGTTCTCACTTAAAATCATGACAAAATTTCTTAACTCAAATTTGGCTTACTATTTGCTATTCATTGATTAAATTTACATGAATTAAAAATTTCAAATTATGAGTGGAATGATGGGATATTACGTACTAATTGGTGCTATTGCTTTAGTAAGCTGGTTAGTGAGTAATCAACTTAAACGCAAGTTTGCTAAGTACTCTAAAGTACAATTGCGCAATGGTTTATCTGGAAGAGAAATTGCAGAAAAAATGTTAGCTGATAATGGCATATATGATGTAGAGGTAATTTCTACACCAGGTCAATTAACAGATCATTACAACCCAAAAAATAAAACGGTAAACTTAAGTGAATCCGTTTACAATCAGCGTAACGCAGCTTCAGCTGCAGTTGCTGCTCACGAATGTGGACATGCCGTACAACATGCACAAGCCTATAGTGCTTTAGGGATGCGATCTGCATTAGTACCAATTGTAAGTATGACCTCTGGCATGTCGCAATGGCTAGTCATTGGTGGTCTTATATTAGGAGCTGCCGCAGGAGTTGGTTTAGGCTACTGGGTTGCTGTTGCTGGTTTAGTCTTTATGGGCTTTGCTACCTTATTTAGCTTTATTACTCTACCTGTAGAGTATGATGCGAGTAACAGAGCTTTAGCTTGGTTAAAGAATAAAAACATGCTCACACCTGATGAATATAAAGGTTCTGAAGATGCATTGAAATGGGCTGCCAGAACTTATTTAGTTGCGGCTATTGGAGCATTAGCGTCTCTGTTATATTGGGCACTACAAGTGTTTGGCGGTAGAGATTAATAATTAAAATACAACATTAAAAGCTCTGAAATTCAGGGCTTTTTTTGTTCTGCATCTCTAAAATAGTTATTTTAACACTTCATAAACTAAATCTCACTATGGATAATCAATTCACAAATCACTCCTCAGAAAAGCTATTAATAGGCCATATGTCGGAGGTTGAACGCACTGCTTTTTACAAAAAAACATACTCACACGTTGCCGGAGGTGTGTTAGTCTTTATTTTATTTGAATATCTTCTATTACAAAGTGAAACCGTAGTCAACTTTATGCTTTCTATGACGCAAGGTTATAAATGGTTATTGCTATTAGGAGGATTTATGTTAGCTACAAATTATGCAGAAGGCATGGCCCTAAAAACGACCGATAAAAACAAGCAGTATTTAGCCTATGGTATTTACATATTTTTTGAAGCCTTAATTTTTGTACCGATGCTTTACATCGTAACGGAAATTATGGGACCTTCAGGTTCTGAGGTCCTTTATCAGGCATCCATTGTTACTTTAGCCTTATTCACGGGCTTATCTGCCACTGTATTAATGACAAAAACGGATTTTTCATTCTTAAAAACAGGATTAACTATAGGATTCTTTATAGCGATAGGTCTAATTATAGCAGGAGCAATTTTTGGTTTCAATTTAGGTCTATGGTTCTCAGTAGGTATGTGTTTATTAGCAGGAGGGGCTATTCTATACCAAACCTCTAATTTAGTAAAGACTTATGGAGTTGAAGATTATATTCCGGCCGCTTTAGGATTGTTTGCGTCCTTAATGTTATTGTTCTGGTACATCCTAAGAATTTTTATGTCTAGAGATTAATCTCAAATAAGAAAAATGGAAAGCCCAACTAAAATTTTTAGTTGGGCTTTTTTATAACTATTTTATTTTAATCTTCATTTTGTTAAAAAAACCAAAACAAGGTTAATATAACATACAATATCATCAAATCTATTGTATTCTGAACCGTATAAGCGTCGTAAATTTGCACCTCGAAAAAAATGAGAAAATTAATAATTTATGAAATTAAAAAATCAACTAACGGCAGAAAGCAAAGTTGGAACAAAAACAAAACAATTTAGCCATGCGAGTTCAATAGTTTGGAACCTTAAAAGACGATACAACTAATTATAAATCTATTTAAAACAAAAAGCCCAATTGAAAATTTCAATTGGGCTTTTTTAATAGATATTATTTAATTTTGTCGCCATTTTTATCGTAAAAATGGTATTCAAGATATGTGTAAGCATCTCTAGGTAAAACTTTTACCCATTTTTTGTGTTCAATAAACCACTTTGAACGTACTGATGGAAACCCTTTGGTTAAAAAGGCTGCAATAAAAGGGTGTGTATTAAGAATCACCTTTTTATGGTCTTTTTTGAAAATACGTTGAAGATCTTGATTAATACGTTCTACCACTTTAATTGGCGCTTCAATTTCATCTCCTCCTATTAAGTTAGGATTTTCTTCTTTCGTTTTAATATTGCGTTCTGGCCTAACGCGCTGTCTGGTTATTTGCACTAATCCAAACTTACTCGGCGGCAATATTTTGTGCTTTGCTTTATCATCTTTCATCTCATCTCTAAGATAATTATAAAGCTTTTTTCTATTCTCTGCTTTACCCATATCAATAAAATCGATAACGATAATGCCTCCCATATCACGTAAACGCAATTGTCTAGCAATCTCTTGGGCAGAGATCATGTTAACTTCTAAGGCTGTGTCTTCTTGGTTTTTTTCTTTATTAGATCGATTACCACTGTTCACATCTACTACATGTAGTGCTTCAGTATGTTCTATTACCAAGTAAGCTCCTTTCGCCATAGAAACAGTTCTACCAAATGATGTCTTTATTTGACGTTCGATGCCAAATTTTTCAAAAATTGGAACACCATTTTTGTAGTACTTTACTATAGATTCTTTTTTCGGTGCAATTTGCTGCACGTAATCTTTTACTTGTACATACATTTCTTCATCATCTACCACGATACCAGAGAATGAATCATTAAAAATATCTCTCAAAATTGAGGATGCCTTGTTCATTTCTCCCAATACTTTAGTTGGGTGATGTGCTTTGTACATTTTTTTACACATTGCTGTCCATCTATCCAGCAAATTTTGTAAATCTGTGTCGAGCTCAGCAACTTTTTTGCCTTCTGCGACCGTACGAATAATAACCCCAAACCCTTTAGGTGTGATACTTTTTACGAGTCTTTTTAGTCGGTCTTTCTCTTCTTGTGATTCAATTTTTTGAGAAATTGATATACGATTAGAAAATGGTACCAAGACAATGTATCTACCTGCAATAGACAATTCTGAACTAATGCGTGGTCCCTTTGTAGAGATTGGTTCTTTTACAACTTGTACTAATATGGATTGATTAGATTTAATAGCATTGGCAATGCTACCATTTTTATCTAAATCTTTTTCCATAGGAAAGTCTTTAAGGGTGTAATCCCTTAATTTCCCTGTGCTTACACGTTTAATGAATTTTAAAAGCGAAGGCAATTGCGGTCCTAGATCATGATAGTGTAAAAAACCATCTTTCTCATAGCCAACGTTAACAAACGCAGCGTTTAAACCAGGCATGACTTTACGGATTTTGGCAATAAAAATATCGCCTACCGCAAAGTTATTATCCTCTTCGTCTTTATGTAATTCAATAAGTTTTCCATCTTTTAATAAGGCAAAATCAACAATATCTGAACTCGATCTTACGATTAATTCCTTGTTCATAATGTTAATTTATATCTAACTCTTCATTGAGATAGATGGATTTTACTAAATTATTTGACACAGGTCTCCCGATTAAAATCGGGAATCCAACAAATCTATCAGCACTCTATTAAATGCTATAAATTCTATATCAAAGAACGTTTCGTTAAAACTGAAAAAAGTAGTTTTATAACTACTTTTTTCAATTTATTTTTTCTTGTGACGATTAGCGCGTCTACGTTTTTTACGCTTGTGCGTCGCTACCTTGTGTCTTTTTCTTTTTTTACCACTTGGCATAATAAATAATGCTTTTTAAATTAATATTTTGTTTAAATGCTTTCTTAGTTTACCTCAACATTAGATTTAACTCCTTCTAAAAATACTTTAGCAGGTTTAAATGCTGGAATGTTGTGTGCAGGAATTTTTATTGTAGTATTCTTTGAAATATTACGACCTGTTTTTTCAGCTCTTGTTTTAATAATGAAACTTCCGAAACCTCTTAAATACACGTTATCTCCGCTCTCTAAAGATGTTTTCACTTCTTCCATAAAGGTTTCAACTGTTGCTTGTACATCTCCTTTTTCTATACCTAATTTATCAGATATTTTCGCTACTAAATCAGCTTTTGTCATTTTGTTACTAGTTTTAGGGTTACTATAAATTCTAAGGGATGCAAATATAGGTAATTTAATTTCAATAGTTCAAACGTAATTAATTAAAATTTAACACAATAAACATTTAATTTTGCTTTTCATTAAAAAATATGAATGAATTTCAACACCAAACTAATTAACTGGTACTCAATCAACAAGAGGGTATTACCATGGCGAAAAACACGTAATCCGTATTACATTTGGCTATCAGAAATTATTTTACAACAAACCCAAGTTAAGCAAGGTTTACCTTATTATGACGCATTTGTTACTCAATACCCAACAATTTTTGACCTCGCTGAGGCTTCTGAAACGTCAATTTTAAAATTATGGCAAGGCTTAGGTTATTATTCTAGAGCACGAAATCTTCATGCAACAGCTAAACATATTGTTAAGGAGTTTAATGGTGTATTTCCTGATAATTATAAGGACTTATTAAAACTAAAAGGTGTTGGTGATTATACAGCTAGTGCCATCGCTTCTATTGCGTTTAACGAAGTTGCTGCGGTGGTAGATGGTAATGTGTACCGTGTACTATCGCGCTATTTTGGAATTGACACTCCTATAAACTCAACTTTAGGTATAAAAGAATTCAAATTATTAGCCTCAACCTTAATAGACCGCAATCAACCCGCGACGTATAATCAAGCTATAATGGAGTTTGGCGCGATACAATGCAAACCCAAAAATCCTGATTGTTCTGTATGTCCGTTACAAACAAGTTGCGTCGCTCTCAAAGATCAAACAGTGGAGGTGCTTCCTGTAAAATTAAAAAAAACGAAGGTGACGGTTAAATACTTCAACTTTTTGGTCTTTATGGATCAACATAAAAAAACACTTTTTGAAAAACGCACCAAAAAAGGAATATGGCAGCACCTTTATCAATTCCCATTATTAGAGTCTAAAAAAAGTTTGACGTCTGAAGAGTTTCATCTTTTAAATTTTGAAGATTTCTCACTAAAATTTGAACACCTCGATTACTCCTTGTATAATGAAGCAGATATTGTACACAAATTATCCCATCAACATCTGCACACAAAATTCTGGATTATTGATGTGGAAGCCCTTCCAGAAGAAGCAATTTCAATAAAATCACTCACAAAATATCCATCTCCTGTGCTAATAAGTGAGTTTATAGACAATTTCAGTTTTTAGAACCTTAAAGAAATCACATTTTTTTACTACTTTTAAAGTAGTGATTATGCAATTGAGTAACTTTGCAACTTATTAAAACTTAATTATTATGTCTGGAACCTTAAATAAAGTAATGCTCATTGGAAACTTAGGAGACGAAGTAAAAATGCACTATTTTGATGATAAAAATTGTGTTGGTCGTTTTCCTATAGCAACTAGTGAAACTTACATCAGTAAGCAAACTAATGAACGTGTATCCAATACCGAATGGCACAACATCGTTGTTAGAAATAAAGCTGCCGAGATTTGTGAAAAATACCTCACTAAAGGCGATAAGGTATATATTGAAGGACGTATAAAAACTAGAAAATGGACAGATGATAAAGGTATGGAACGTTATTCTACAGAAATTCAATGTGATGAATTTACGTTTTTAACGCCCAAAACAGACCAACAACAGCCAAGACAAGCTAGCGTAGCCGCTGGAAAACCTCAATCAAAACCCTCTGCTCCTAGTACAGTAGAACCTGAAGGTGATGATGACTTACCATTTTAACCTTTTAATTTAACTTTATCTTGGACCCAGAACCCACGGTTTTAATTTCCTCTTTACTAATTATAGATACGTCCTTTATAACAAGTATTATCTTACTTGTCGTTTTACTGTTATGTTCTGCGTTAATTTCTGGAGCCGAAGTCGCATTGTTTTCTCTTACCAAATCTAATTTAAATGAAGGCTTAGAGAACAAATCACCAGCAATGGAGATTATTGCTTCACTTTTAGAACGGCCCAAAAAGTTGTTAGCAACCATATTAGTAGCGAACAATTTTATAAATATTGCTATTGTTTTGTTGTTTGCATCAATAAGCGATACGGTATTTGATGATATTAATTATTCCATCAACTTTTATTTTTTTGAAATCGAACTCGCTTTCTTTGTTAAGGTCATTGTTGCAACATTTTTAATTTTACTTTTTGGTGAGATTATTCCAAAGATATATGCGAGTAGAAATAGTGTGAAGTTTTCTTCATTTATGGCTAAACCACTAAAAGTATTGGATGTCATTTTCTCTCCTTTAAGTTTACCAATGCGTTCTGTAACTATAAAAATTCATAATAAATTTGGGAAACAACGCTCTAATCTAAGTGTAGATCAGTTATCGCAAGCCTTAGAACTTACTAATGATGAGGATACCACACAAGAAGAGCAAAAATTATTAAAAGGCATCGTGTCTTTTGGAAACACAGACACCAAACAAGTTATGCGTCCACGTATGGACATATTTACTCTAAATATAAAAACTCCTTACGAAACCATAATTGCTGAAATAATAGATAACGGTTATTCTAGAATTCCAGTTTACGAAGAAAGTATCGATACTATAATAGGAGTCCTTTATGTAAAAGACTTATTACCACATTTAAATAAGAAAACATTCGACTGGACCACTATTTTACGTGAGCCTTTCTTTGTGCCAGAAAACAAGAAACTAGATGATTTAATGGTAGAATTTCAAACCAAAAAAGTACATCTTGCTGTTGTTGTTGATGAATACGGAGGCACCTCTGGATTGGTATCTCTTGAGGACATCATTGAGGAAATTGTTGGAGACATCAGTGATGAATATGATGACGATGATTTAATTTACACAAAACTAAACAATAATAATTATAGTTTTGAAGGTAAAACTCCATTAAAAGATGTTTACAAAATAGTTGGTATCGAAGCAGATGCTGAACTTTTTGAAGCACAGAAAGGAGATGCCGAAACACTTGCTGGATTTGTTTTAGAGATTTCTGGTGGATTTCCGAGAATAGGAAGTAAAATAAATTTTGAAAATTACGTTTTTACTGTAGAAGCTTTAGAGCGCAAACGAATTAAGCAGATAAAGCTTACGGTATTAGACAGCCAAATATAAAATGTGACTGCCTTACTTATAACAAGTAAGAGTATGCCAAAATATAGAACAAAAAACCCATGAAACGACTCGTTTTACCCCTATTAAGTGTACTAATGTTAGGATGCGGAGATGACTCTTTACCTAAACCAAAGGGTTATTTAAGACTTGAATATCCAAATGCTGTTTATGAAAAAGCGGTTCTTCCCTTGCCCTTTTCTTTTGAAAAAAACAAATTGGCAGATCCCATTAAAACCGTAAAAAATTCTGGGAGTCTTAATGGTGTAGACATTAAATACGGAGCTTTGAAAGCGACGATTTACTTAACCTATAAAGAGGTTAAAAATGGTAATATTGATAGCTTACTTAGAGATGCTCAAAACCTAGCTCAAAAGCACACCATTAAAGCCGATGAAATTTCACAAAGACCTTTTGAAATTAAAGAGCATAACGTTTACGGTATGTTGTATGAAATAGGAGGTAATGCGGCATCACAATCCCAATTTTACGTTACAGATAATACAAATCACTTTTTAAGTGGTTCATTATATTTCTACGCCAAACCTAATTACGATTCTATTTATCCTGCTTCAGAATACTTAAAAAAGGATATTAAGCATATTATGGAAACCGTTCGTTGGAAAGAGTAATATACTTTATGTTTGAGAATAAAAAAATGCCTATCGATACAGATCGATAGGCATTTTTATGAATTGAAAGTTTTACTTTACCCTTATTCTTGGTAAACCCAAACTCCTCCTGTTTTAATTACTGCGAAATCTTCTGTAGTATTACTACCATTATAAACCTCTAATGTAATTACATATTTTTGCTCTTCAGCAGCAGAAGGATCATTAATATCTAAGACCACATTGATTGCTTCTAGAACCATTGCATCTGTCCATTCTGCAGCATTACCAGCTCTTCTATCCATGTTACCATAGTTAGCCATACTAGCCGTTGCATTAGGATATGTACCTTCTAAAGCAGTTACTATTGCTGTATAATCAGCAGCAGCTAAAGTATATCTAATAGTATTATCTGGAACCCAAATGCCATCAACAAATCCAAACTGTAAAGTTGTAGAGATAGTAGATTCATGAGCAGTCCATTCACCAGCTTCAAATGTATATAAATCACCTCTTAATTGTGCTCCAGAAGAACTAGACACATATTTATAGATAACTGTTAACGCATCATCTTCTTGAGCATATGGGTATTTAATATTTAAAAATGCAGGTAAATAATTATCTGCAGGAATAGAACTTCCAAAGTTGCTTAAGCCCATAGATTCAAAATCCTCTTCACTTAAGATATATACACCTTCAGATAATTCCCATTCTCCATCTGTATACGTGTAATAAACTTCTTCATTTACAGTATCTCCTTCAACACCTGCAACTTTAATTACAGCTAACTCTATTTCCCAAGTCGCTCCAATCGTTGTATCTGATTCGTATTTAAAAGCAATATGAATTGTTTCACCTTCATAAGCAGAAAAATTATAATCATCAGAAGTCACAGAAGACCAGCTATCACCAGCAGGCACAGGACTCACTTCAATAGTATCCCAAGTTGCTGTAGTAACATCACCAGTGTAATCTGTAGATACTAAGATGTTATAATAATCAGATTCATTAGCATAGTTTAAAATTTGAGTTACTTGAAATAATGGATTTTCATAAGCTGATAAATCAATTTCTGAAGAGATTAACCAATCCTCATTTTCATAATAATCAGGATAGTCAGAACCATTCATTTTAGCACCATAGCTAGACGCTTCCCAAACTTGGTCACCAGTTACGCTAACAGCTGTATAATCTAAAAGAGTTGCTGCAGAAACAAAATCTGCTTCATAAATATTAGAAATACCTTCTACTGGTTCTTCTGTATATCTCTTATAAGATGCTAATACCACTTGACCTTCAGTTGGCTCAGTGTATTCTGCTTCAAGTATACTCGGTATAAAATCTTCAGGGTCTTCATTTGGATAAAAACCAATTGCATTTAGAGCACCTTGAGGATAATCTAAAATTTCTAATGAATAAACATCAGCACCTGTGTAATCACTTACACCTTCAGCAGAACCTACATATAGGTCATAACCTACTAATACAGCAGAACCTTCTCCCCAAAACGGATATTTATCTGCTAAAAATCCTGGCAACAACGTTTTAGCCTCATCTTCTGAATTAAAATTACCATAAGCTAATTCTAACGCATCATAATCATCACTAACTAATGTGTAAGTTTCAGAACCTACAATTGGATCTGCTGACGAATCTAATCCGTCATAAATATCATCCATTGGGTTACAACCTACAAAGGTGATACCCAAAATTGCTAAACAATAAAATATTCTTTTCATATTCAATTTTTTTTAAAAATTAACATTTAATCCTACACTGTATGTTCTTCCAGGACCAAAATAAACTTGAGCTGTTTCTGCTGTACCATCTAAATCGTTAGCATCTGAAACGTACTCTGTATTAAATGCATTATTCACTTTACCTATTAATGTGGCATTAAAAGATCCCATTTCAAAAGAATGTCTTACACCAACGTCAAATAAACCAAAATCAGGAAGTTTCCATACATCTGGTAAATCTAAACTACCTCTATTTGTAACATCATAAGATGAGTAGTTATCACCTGCAAAGTTATAATCGATATAGATATTAGATTTAGAAGCCAATTTATAATCAACTCCAAGAGCAAATGTTGTTTGAGCCACATCACCTACTTTTAAATCTTCTGCATAAACCTCAACCACATCTACAACATCACCTGCCTGATCTCTAATATCTGCAGACACATTACTTTTCCACTGCCAATCTCCTATAGATACCATACCTGTTAAAGTTACTTTTTCAGTTGCTTTATATCTAAAGTCAATTTCAACACCTTGGTGTAATGCATCAATTCCTTGTAAGTTATAGAAAAATAAATCTTCACCAGTTCCTATAGAACCACCTAATGACTTATCTAACCATTGCGTGTAATATAAGTTAACATTAGCACTTAATTTTTCACCACGGAAACCATATCCAAGTTCTGCACTAAATACTTTTTCATTAACAGCGTCTTCATTAGGAATGATACCATCTTCATCTAAAAATACATCATCTAAAAATGGTGCTTTAGAAAAATAACCAACATTTACGAACACATTATTGTTCATATCTAAGTTATAGTTACCACCACCTTTAACACCGTATCCTGTAAAGTTTACAGCTTCAGACTCTCTGCTACCTACAATGGTATTATTCATGTATTCTTTCTGCTTGTAATTACTATTTGAAACGTCTGCCGCAACAAATACGTTTACAGATTCATTGATTTGATATTCTGCTTGTCCAAAAAGTCCATATCTTGTAACTACACCATCGTAATCTTTATTGTACTTATCACCCACTTGTAATGGTTTACCAAAGGCGTAAGTATCCGTTTCATTATCTAAGAAGAATTGACCTCCTAATAAATCTGTTACTTCATACCAATGTGATCCAATATAATAACGACCATCAAAACCAGCAGATATGGTTAGTTTATCATTAATTCTGTTTTTATAACTAGATAATATTCCGTACCATTCATGATTATTAATAGATGCTGAAAGAATATCAGTAGAACCATTCACTCCATTAGCACGATTCTCTTCTACCACTTTATCAAAATCAATTGGTGTTAAGCCTGTAGACCCTAATCTATAATCATCAGAACCAATTTTAGAACCTTCATCTCTACGTCCACCACCAGTACCAAATGATGCATAAGCAGCTGTTGATAAAGAAGAATTATCATTAATATTCCAAAGGTGGTTTATAGATATTTGTGGTTTGTGATAAAAGTTATAAGACTGGTGGTAAACTTCACCATTTTTATAACCCCAATCTTTATTTGCTTTTTGAGGTCCAGAATCGGTATCTTTTAACTCTGCTATTGTAGAGCGATTATAACGTTGTCCGTGTTGTTGTTGTGCTCCAAAAGCTGTAAATGACAATCTGTGTGCGTCATTTATTTGTTGAGATAAACTTAAGAAGTAGTTATATCCAGAAAACTCTGTACCATCAACATAACCATCACCTGAAAGTTTTGATGCACTAACTGTTGCTGCAAAACCTTTATCATTCAATCCTGTTGAGTAAGTCATTCCATATTTTAAATAACCATCATTACCTAAAGTAGCACCAAATTGACCACCTTCTTCTGCATCAGTAGTTTTTGTAATGATATTAATTGTACCACCTACTGAATTAACCGCTACTTTAGAAGCACCTAAACCTCTTTGAACTTGCATGGTTGATGTTACATCACCTAAACCTGCCCAGTTACTCCAATACACAGCTCCGTTTTCCATATCGTTTACCGGAACACCGTTAATCATTACCGCGACATTTTCAGAACTAAACCCTCTAAGGTTAATTCTACTATCACCGTAACCACCACCTTGTCTTGTTACATAGACTCCTGGTGTTGTTTTTAAAATTTCAGGAAATTCTTGAGTTCCTAACTTTATCGCAATCTCTTCTGCCTTAATTGTAGACACCGCTACTGGTGTCTTTCTATCTACAGCAACAGATGCCACAAGTAAAATTTCATCTAAGCCAACATTACTAGACATTAATGTGATTGTACCTAAATCAGTATCACCATTAAATGCAATAGTTTGAGAAACATACCCTACATAAGAAATAACAACTTCACCAGAGCTAGACTTAGAAGTTAAAGAAAAAGTACCTTCGAAATCTGTAGTTGTTCCATTGGTCGTTCCCTTCTCTATAATATTAGCACCAGGAAGCGCAGAGTTCATGTCACTATCAATAATTTTACCCGTAATAGTGCTTTGGGCATATGCAATTGTTGTAAAACTAGTTAAAACAACAAAACATAAAAAAAGACTAAATTTTTTCATATAAAATTTCAGTTAATTGGTTTTTTATCAGCGCAAAATTACGCAATACGACAGCTAAAACATTAACTTAACGTTAACAATTGAGCATTGTGAAGATAAATTATAGAATCAACAAATTTCATAGAATAATAATCAATTTTATGAAAACTTTTTAACAATTATTAACAATTATTCATATAGAAAGCTAGCAAATTTTGCGTAGAAGCATCATGTTTACCGTCTTTACTAGTATTATTGAGCTCATCTAATATAGATTTTGCGAGTTGTTTTCCCAACTCAACACCAAACTGATCGTAGCTGTAAATGTTCCAAATAATGCCTTGAACAAAGATTTTGTGCTCATACATGGCTATTAATTTTCCTAAACTCTCTGGAGTTAGCTTTGTAATTAATAAAGAAGTCGTTGGTTTATTACCTTCAAATATCTTGAAAGGTGCTAATGCAGAAATCGCTTCTTTAGACATCGTTTTACCTTCAAATTCAGCTAAAACCTCTTCTTCAGTTTTACCATTCATAAGCGCTTCTGTTTGCGCGAAGTAATTAGACATCAATTTATCATGATGGTCCTTATTACCATATAATGAATTTACATAACCAATAAAATCTGTAGGAATAAGCTTTGTACCTTGATGAATTAATTGAAAAAAGGCATGTTGCGAATTAGTACCTGGTTCTCCCCAAATCAATGTTCCAGTTTGATAATTCACCTTGTTACCATTTCTATCTACACTTTTACCATTACTTTCCATGATACCTTGCTGAAGATAGGTTGCAAATTGGTTTAAATATTGTGTATATGGAATGATAGCTTCACTCTCTGATTCAAAGAAATTATTGTACCAAACAGTTAACAATGCTGAAATTACGGGTATATTTTCATTAAAATCAGCGGTCTTGAAGTGTTCATCCATTTTGTGAGCACCTTCTAACAGGCTTTCAAAATGCTTGTAACCTAAAGCCAAACTTATGGATAAGCCCACAGCACTCCACAGCGAGAAACGCCCACCTACCCAATCCTTCATGGGGAAGATATTCTCTTCATCAATACCGAAAGCTTTGACACTTTCAATATTAGTAGAAACTGCGACAAAGTGCTTAGAAACCGCTTCTGTTGGTTGTGACTCTAAGAACCATGCTCTTATTGAATTGGCATTAGACAATGTTTCCTGCGTTGTAAATGTTTTAGAAACGATTACGAATAACGTTGTTTCTGGATTTAAGTTTTTAATGATTTCTTGATAGTGATCACCATCTACATTACTTACAAAATGTGTTGCTAATTGGTTTTTATAATACTGAAGTGAATCTACCACCATTGCAGGTCCAAGATCGGAACCTCCAATTCCAATATTTACGATATCTGTAATCGCTTTACCGGAAAACCCTTTGTGATCTCCATTCACAACTGCGTTTGTAAAATTTTCAATTTTTTTCTTAACCTCGTGGATTTCAGGAATCACATTTTCCCCATCAACATAAACCGTGGCGTCTTTAGGTGCTCTTAACGCTGTATGTAAAACCGCTCTTCCTTCAGTAGCATTAATAATATCACCTTTAAAATATTTTGAAATAGCATCTTTTAAATCGAGCTCATTGGCTAATTCAACTAATAAATTAACTGTTTCTGTTGTGATTCTATTTTTCGAAAAATCGACATAGAAATCATCCCACTTCACAGTGAGGTCATTTGCTCTTTCGGTGTCAGACTTAAATAACGTTTTTAAATGTTGAGCTTTAATTGTCTCAAAATGTGCTTGTAATTTTTTCCAAGCGTTAGTTGTCGTTGGGTTGGTTGCTTTTAATGCCATTACTGTATATCTGTATTTAAATCTTCAGTTATTGTATTTTCTTCATGAATTGGATCTGCTTCTAAGAAAAAGATATTATCCAAGCGTTGCTTAATAGGTTTAATATGATCTAAGAATTCTACTTTTAAACTGTCTGAAATTGGTTTAGCTTCAGGTAATTTCTGTTTAAAAGGATCAACTTGCACTCCGTTTTTCCAAAAACGATAACACACATGTGGACCTCCTGTGTTCCCTGTCATTCCGACTTTACCAATAATATCTCCTTGTTTTACAAAGTCGCCTTTTTGAACTAAGCGTTTACTCATATGAAGATATTGTGTCGTATAGGTATCATTATGCCTTATTTTCACATATTTACCATTTCCTCCTCGTCTAGTAGATTCTATCACCGTTCCACTTGCAGTGGCCATAATAGGTGTCCCAATAGGAGCTGCAAAATCAGTCCCTCTGTGCGCACGTACTTTATAACCATAAACAGCAATACGACGTTTAAGATTATAACGGGACGATATTCGACTAAACTGAACCGGAGCTTTTAAAAAAGCACGTCGCAAATTTTTAGCGTCTTCATTAAAATAATCCACGATCCCTTTAATAGAATCCGTCTCATACTGAAACGCATATAACGAATCTCCATTATGCTCAAAATAAGCCGCCTTTACATCTTGAATTCCCGCATAAATGGTATCGTCTATGTATTTATCTGTGTAAATAACTTTGAATCGGTCTCCTTTTTGTAGACGTCTAAAATCAATAGTCCATGCATAAATTTCATCGGCCATTTTATAAGCTAAGCGTTGGCTTAAACCTTTCTCTTCAAGCGTTTTTGAAATGCTACTTTCTATTACTCCTGTAGCTGTTTTTTCTACGTAAGTTATAGGCTTCCGACTTGTATAAGCATGGATAGAATCTTTTAAACCAATGACCACATATTCTTCTTGGTTTGGCTGATAAATAAAGGTCTCTGGACTTGGCAAACTATCTTGTGCTGATGCTTTTGAGTATAATAATGTATAAGGTCTGCCTGGGTGCAATTTTCTAATATCAAATGTATCTTTAGTGACTTCAGCAATTTTAAAAATATTTGGATATCCTATATTATTCCGTTGCATGATCTCACCAAAACTATCTCCAGATTTAATAGTATCGCGTTGCACAATATAATCATTGATGTCAAAACCAAATTCTAATTTTTTTTCTTCTACAACATTATTAACTTCTTCGTTTTCAAAGTCAATTTCTGTTGTTTTATCCTCTTTACAAGAATATATACTTACTGCAATAACAGCAAATGTTATTAATTGTTTTAACCGCATTAATTTTAAGCTAATTATAAATTATTTCCCCAATTCTCTAATTCTTCTGCACTCCATAATTCTGGAAAGAAAATCCGTTTTTGATATTTTGGATGCATATATTTTTTCCAGTCACTTCCTCCTGTGGCTTCACCATCTCCAATGCCGCTATCAATATAGTGTTTAGCAGCATTGTAATGTGCCATTACCCAACTCACGTTAACGGTATAATCGTAATGACGCATGGCTGCAACAAGCTCTTCGTTTTTTTGATCTTTTTCTGGAAGTTCTTTAAAACGCGTCCAAAGATTTTTGGTGTTATACGTTTCCATAAATCTTAAAAACTCGTCTTTATAACGTTTTTCAAAATTAACTAAAAGCGTGGATTTTTTTCCTGTTTTATGGTCTTTTCCTGCCGCCTGCCAATATAAATGTTCAAAAGCATGTGTAAACGGAGTGTTTCTGTCAATATCTTTTCTGAATCTATAATCTATTAAATTAATTAACTCGGTAGAAGCAAATTCAATTAATCGATATTGCGCACTTTGAAAACCACTTGCTGGTGTCAAGGTATATCTGAATTTCATATACTGTTCTACATCCATACCTTCTCTCATAATATTAAAAGAAGTGGATAGCATATCAAAATAACGACTTATTCGCATCAGTTTACTTTCAAAAAATGTAGCGTCTAAATCCTCTTTTTCTGCGACTTGAGAAATTTCCCAAAGAATCATTTTAAAAAGTAGTTCATTAATTTGATGATAAGCAATAAACACCATTTCATCTGGAAGTGTAGTACGCTGAATTTGCAAATTCAACAAAGCGTCTGTTTGTATATAATCCCAATAGGTAATTGGTTTACTATAAAGTAAACCATATAAGTGATCATCTGTGTCTTGATCTATTGCTGTATACTTCTTTTGAAGTTCTTTTACAACATCATCGAATTTATGTAAATCGTGCATCTATTATATTAATCAAATTCTATTTTAAAAGAGTGTTTTAAACCTTTAAACTCAATAAGATCTGCACGTAGAGAGCCTACAGCTAAATCTGCTTTAATTTTTAAAGGAATTTTATTTTTATCGGCACTCACCCAAAGTGTTAGACTTTCTTCTTCTTTAAACACACGACCAGCCATAACGTAAGGTCTAAACTTAAGTGTTTTTACTTTTACATCAGAACCATTAACATCTACTTCTATGGTTTCTTTCCCTAAATACTTGAGTTTAAAACCATAGTTTTCTTCATCAAAAAACATATTGGTTTTTATCTCATCACCTTCTTTTAAAGATGCGGCATCGATGCTATTTCTTAAATAATAATACATCGAAACCATATCTTGAACATCTTGTTCTGTGGTTATGTTTTTGGTTTCTTTATGTTTTTTATTATTAACCTCAGCAACCTTATTACTATGATCAAAGTTAATTTCTATGTCTTTTGTGTGACCACCTTCATCAATTTTTCTAATAAATTTATAAGGCGCTCCTGTTTCTTTATCGAAATAGCTTTCGTAACGGTCTTTAACTTTAAAAAACCACTTTATAGCTCCAGTTGTCCAACCTTTTCCAACCACATGGTACACTGGTTTGCCATCAAGTTTTTTTTCATCAACAGAAAGTGTTGCATTTCCTGCTTTTAAAAAGCCACTATAACTCATCTCAAATTTAAACCACTCTCCTTCTTGAAAAGCGGATTCCTTTTCAACATTAATGGTTTGAAATCCTGCGAAGAATACTATAATTGTAAATAAATATTTCATGTGTTTTGATGTATTGATATTTACTATCACATGTGTTCATTATAAACTAGAGCATTGAGCAATTTATTTTTTGCCTTAATCAGCTCTAATCTATAGTTTGTAAATATAAATAATGTAACGCATCTTTTACGTTATCATTATCTTAAATACAATTACTATTCCAAATCTATAAAATCTTTTATTTACAATCTAAAAACAACATAATTTAGTTATGCTCACATTTTAAATACAAGCGATTCAAGTGCATTATGCACCTCAAGAGATCGATTATTTATGTCGCAGAAGAGTAATTAGCACGTTTAGAATTAAGGATCTAAACGCGCTATTAATTTTTACAAGGTTCCTCGCTTCTCTTGTTCGCGTTCAATAGATTCAAACAAAGCTTTAAAGTTCCCAGCTCCAAAACCTCGTGCTCCCATACGTTGAATAATTTCAAAAAACAAGGTTGGTCGGTCTTCTACTGGTTTTGTGAAAATTTGAAGTAAATAGCCTTCTTCATCAGCATCGATCATAATACCTAAACCTTTTAAGGTTTCAATATCTTCTCTAAGCGCGTGACTATGTTCTTCTAATCTTCCGGGCACTGCTCTGTAATATTCTTCTGGAGGCGTTGATAAGAACTCCACTCCTCTCGATTTTAATTGTGATACGGTTTTTATAATATCGTCTGTTGCCACAGCAATATGCTGCACACCTGCTCCTTCGTAAAAATCTAAATATTCTTCAATTTGCGATCTTTTAGCGGCTTCAGCAGGTTCGTTAATTGGAAATTTGATTCGTCCATTTCCATTACTCATTACTTTACTCATTAAAGCTGAATATTCGGTGTGGATTTGCTTATCATCAAAGGATAAGAAATTCACAAAACCCATCACATCTTCGTACCATTTTACCCATGTATTCATTTCTCCCCAACCTACATTACCAACCATGTGGTCTATATATTTTAATCCTGTCGGCTCTGGATTGTAATCACTTTTCCACTCCACAAAACCAGGCATAAAGGTTCCTGAGTAGTTTTTACGCTCCACAAACATGTGTACAGTTTCACCATAGGTATAAATTCCTGCGCTTACCACTTCTCCAAATTCATCTGTTTGAACAACAGGATCCATATAAGATTTGGCACCACGCTTAGTAGTTTCTTCGTAAGATTTACGTGCATCGTCTACCCATAACGCTACGACTTTTACACCATCGCCATGCTTTACAATGTGTTTATTGATTTCAGATTTACTGTTTAAAGGCGTGGTAAGCACTAAACGTATTTTATCTTGTTTCAAGACATAACTTACAGAGTCTTTAGAACCTGTTTCTAAGCCTTTATAGGCGTACGATTGAAAACCAAATGCTGTTTTATAAAAGTGCGCCGCTTGTTTGGCATTCCCAACATAAAACTCCACATAATCTGTACCTAAAAGCGGCAAAAAATCTTGCGCTCCTTCAAATATTTTTTCTAAACCGTAGTTTACATTTTCTACTTCTTTTGCCATAATAATTATTTAGAATCGAGACCTTAGAAAAAAGAAAATAGATGCTTAGTTTATTTTGAAAACCGATAGCCATCTTTTGAAATTCTTCTAATTTTGATTCGATTTGTGTTAGTTGTAATTGTATTATATAATTAATTGTGTCTCTATTGTATTGAATCTAAATTTATAGAATCAACTTCTTCTTCGATTATATAGGTATCATCTTCCCAAGTCTCTGAACTTTCTGGCTCTATGGTTGTTTCATATTCATACTCAGATTCGTAGTAATAATCATCATTTTCAAAATTTCCATTCTCTAAACCCTCTAAAATAGCTGATGACATTAATGTGCCGTAAAAGGCCAATGCTCCAAGCGCTACTAAAAACACAAGACCATTAATCACAATAGCTATAATATTTATAACCTTAGCCGTATTCACATTGCTTCTGGTTTGTGGATTATACGCTTCTGGATTTTCTCCATACTCACGCAAACTTTTATTCGCCGAAATCAGCCCTATAATTGCCAAGATTAAAGGCACAATTGCTGTAACCCCATAGCAGCAACAGCCAGCGACACCAATAACTAGTGCTAATATTCCTAAAATTAATGATAATGGATCTGCAGGTAATTTATTCATAATTAAAAGCCACTTCTAACTTTCCCAAAGGGAAAGAACTCTTACTGTTGGGCGAATGAGTTTATATTTAATTTTTACAATTTTTTTTACGTTATCTATTCCTTCCCTATGGGAAGGCTAGGATGGGCTTTTATAACCAAGATTTAAAATAATCTTCGTCAGCAATTTTTAAAGCGTCTTCAGTTACTTTTAAAGGTTTAAAGGTATCTACCATCACCGCTAATTCTTCTGTCTTCACTTTACCTATACTTTTTTCCATGGTTCCAGGATGTGGACCATGCGGAATACCTGCTGGATGCAACGAGATATGACCCGCTGCAATATCATTCCGACTCATAAAATCGCCATCCACATAATACAACACCTCATCACTATCAATGTTACTGTGATTATATGGCGCAGGAACAGCGATTGGATGATAATCGTACAAACGTGGAACAAAACTACACACTACAAATGCATCGGTTTCAAAGGTTTGATGTACTGGAGGTGGTTGATGTACACGCCCCGTAATCGGTTCAAAATCGTGAATTGAAAAGGCATATGGATAATTATAGCCATCATAACCTACCACATCAAAAGGGTGTGAGGCGTAAACCATATCAAAAATGTCGTCGTTCTTTTTTATTTTAATTAGAAAATCACCCGACTCATTATAAGTTTCCAATTCTTGTGGCTGTCTTAAATCGCGCTCACAGAATGGTGAATGTTCTAATAATTGTCCAAAATAATTACGGTAACGCTTAGGCGTGTAAATTGGTCGTCTAGATTCTACAATGAATAATCTATTGTCCTCAGTATCAAAATCGAGTTTATAAATCACACCTCTTGGCACTAACAAATAATCGCCGTATTTGAAATCTAAATTTCCGAGATGTGTTCTTAGTTTTCCGGTGCCTTTGTGGATGAAAATCAACTCATCTGCATCGGTATTTTTATAAAAATAATCCTCCGTAGACTGTTTTGGGGCTGCTAATATAATGTTACAATCGCTATTAGTGAGTACGATTTTACGACTCTCTAAATAATCGTTTTCTGGTGGCACTTGAAAGCCCCTAAACCGATAGGATTGCATATTGTTTTCCTTTGCCACTTTTGGCGCAACACTGTATTGTCTTTTAATCTCCTTGACTTGCGTTGGCCGTTGCTCATGGTAACTATTAGTAGACATACCATCGAAACCAATTGTGCCGAACAATTGCTCGTAATAAAAATCGCCATTTGATTTTTTAAACTGCGTGTGGCGTTTCGGTGGAATTTTCCCTAATTTATGATAGAATGGCATGTTTTTGAATGGTTTTAAATATTACAAAGACCTTTCGACTGCGCTCAAGGTGACACTTTATTTACAACTTTAAAGATACAAAATTTGTAGAGACTCCTGCCTTCGCAGGAATAAGGCATATTTATTCTGGATTCCTTTTAATAAGGAAATGAAGATGCAGTTTTATGTTGGCCCAGAATGGTGTCATGTATTTAAAACTATTGCTTTTTATGGTCACATGCTGTTCGCGCTAAAATCATACGCTGAGCTACAAAATTTTATCTTGCGCTCATATCATGTGCTACAAATATCAATAAATTTTTGTTATTTTTAAAGGAATAGAAAAATCATTTAAAATGAAACTGCGTATTACTTTAGTTTTTGTGCTTGCATTGGGTTCATTTTGTCTTGCTCAAACATCCGACTCTAGTAGTAAAAAATATAATTCTTCTGTATTTTTAAATGAGACTTTAACTGAATTTAAATTCACAAAAATTGAAAAGCCATTTGCCTTTGATTTTCAACGAGACGATTCTAACTTTACCATGCTAGAGGTTAACGATGATTTTGAAATCAATTCTGAAGTGGTAAACACAAGTTTATACTCGAATTTGAAACTTTTTGAAAATAATTACCAAAATGATTTCAATTATTCTAGAGGTTGTAGTCCTTTAGATGGTTTGACCCACACAATTAAAAGTAGTGATGTTATGATTTCAAGATTTATAGATTATGTTGTGAATGAGCATTTGAAATCCCTAATTTTTAAGGACTGATGTCATTTTATACACAACATTAACTCTTTCACATACAACAACTTAGTGTTAATACCCAAACACAAAACTGTTAAAATCTTAACTATCTTGTAATTGCAATTACGGTTTTTCCGCAGTTAACATATCTTTAACATTTAAAGCGTTTTTAATTAGGTGGTTTCATTTTTTTTTTTTTAGATTTACAGAGTTGAAAGCATTTTTATAGAATAATGTAAGAAGTCGCTCTTAAGAATGTGGACAACAAAATTGTTAACATTATAGCTTGTGCAAGCTTTTTTATTTTTTATCCCTGAGAATTAAAATTAATAGTACAAAAAAAGACTTCTAACAAAAATGACTTCTACTTCTCATTCCCTTAATGAGAAAACAAATGACTTCTAAATTTTAAAGACTTCTATTCCCTAAATTTTAGGGAGACAATAGTTATTAACCAACCTATCTTAAACAATGTGATGGGTTTAAAATCAAAAATTATGAAGAAAAGAATTTTTAGCCTAATGGCTGTTGTAATGTTTATGAGCACTATCGTTAGTGCTACACCAAAGGTAGAGTTTGAAGAATTTGGAAGAGCATCCGATTGTGCTAGTTATTGGAGAACAGCTGTATTAACATTAGCTGCTAATAATGGAGCTAATGCAAACACAGATATGGTAGGTCCTAATATGAGTTATTTAGATTTATATATGATTGCATATACAGAATGTTTAAATGATTAAATATAAACTAACATTAATTATAACTTTAGCCTTGGGTATTATTGCCCAAGGTCAAAGTAACTTGTCTGGAACTGTTATTTATAAAGCTTCTCATGATAAAACTTTGATTGAAAACAGTAAAAAAAGCACAGACAAAGAATCAGAAGGAGTAAAAGGAGCAAACGACCTATTGAATAATGCTTCCGACGTATATACTACCCTAAATTTTAATAATAAAGAATCTTCTTATAGTGTAAATGAAAAACTAAGAGTCGATGGAATGACGTCAATTAATATAACATATTTCTTTGCTGGTGGAGAAAATTTATTTTATCATAATAAGGATTCGTTAGGTATTATAATATCCAACTCTTCATTAGGGAAAAAGTATCTAATTAAATATGATGCACCAAATTGGGTAATTACGAAAGAAACAAAGCAAATAGATGATTTGCTTTGTATTAAGGCAAATGCTACAACCACTATTGACAAAAAGGAAAAAATTATTGCGACTGCATGGTTTTGCCCTAATATTCCTATTAGTTATGGACCGATGCAGTATTATGGTTTACCTGGATTGATTATTGAGTTACACTTCTCAAAAATGACATTAATTGCAGAGAAAATAAATTTAAATAAAGAAAACGTCATTATTGAAAAACATAAAGAATCACCAGTTTTAACACACGAAGAATTTTTGGAAATTGCTAAGGAAAAGGCATCTGGTTTTTTTGATAATTAAATACTAAACGAAGTAGCTTTAAAGCAACTAACATAAAATTATCTGAAAAGGATAAAAAAATCAACTGAGGGAATAAAAATAACATATAAAGAATATAAAAAACGCTTTATGGGTATATTCAATGAGGATTAAAACAAATGCTTTAAATTCATGAAAGCTTCTCTTCCTTAAGTTTTAAAGGTAAACTATCTTAAAAAATGTGATGGGTTTAAAATCTTAAATTATGAAGAAAAAAGTACTTAGCCTTATGGCTGTGGTTTTGTTCATGGGAAGTATGAATGCTTCCAAAATGGATAATAAAAATTATGAACTTTAAGCCTCTTCTTGTTTTGAACAAGCCCACTATTATACTCAATGGATAGGCAGTATGTTTGAAATGACATCAATTGAAAAAATGGGTTTAATACTTGACTACACAAGACAATGTGAAGATCAACAGCCGTAATTACATCTAATTTAATTAAAAACATAAAATGAGACTATACTTTTTATTAATTATATTGATACCATATTTGTCAATTAGTCAAGCCAATATAAACATAAAGGTTAATTACAAACCAGTTATTTCAATTAATCTCGACACTGTACAAGGGCCTTCAAACTTTAAAAAGTCTTTTAGAAACTCGATTGATAAATCTGAATTACTTAGTTTTAATTTAGCAATAAATAGCAAAGATAGTCTCTCTGTTTATGAAAGAAATGAATTACTAGATACTTCTATAAATAAATTAGATTTAAACCTTATAAATCTAATTATTGATGGAGAAGGGAAATATTTTTTTTCCAATGGAAAACTGATTCATGACTATAATGTTTTAGACAAAAACTTAAAAGTAGAAATTGCTAAAAATATTGATTGGATATTAATTAACGAGAAAAAAAAATCGGTAATTATGTCTGTCTAAAAGCTATAGGGACAGTAGAATATGGTAAATACAAAGGAGATAAAGTTGAAGCTTGGTATGCAATATCAATTCCTTTACCTTATGGTCCCAAAATGTATCGTGGATTACCTGGTCTTATACTTGAAGTTAAGGAAACAAATAGTATCCTTTATGCAGATAAAATTGAATTTCAGGAAAAGAATATTAGTATAAAATCCCCTAAAAAAGAGAAAATAATCTCTGAGAAGGATGCAGATAGTATATTAGTTATAATGAATAAGAAAGCTGAAGGTTATTTTAAAAATTAATGAAAGAAAAAATATTTATATTAAAAATCCTGCTAAGTATAGTGGGATTTTCTTCTATGTCATATGCTCAACAACTATTAGTGTCTGGCAAAGTTACAGACACTATACAAAACCCATTACCTTATACCAACATCCTAACCATCCCAAAAAAAGAGCAGCAAGATTTAACGTTAGCTATTTCAGAAAACAACGGAAATTAGAACCTAATTTTAGCAAAAAACACGTATTTGAATCCCTAATTTTTAAGGACTGATGTCATTTTACACACAACAATAACCCATTCATATACAAAAACTTAGTGTTAAATCCCAAACACAAAACTGTTAAAATCTTAACTATCTTGTAATTGCAATTACGGTTTTTCCGCAGTTAACATATCTTTAACATTTAAAGCGTTTTTAATTAGGTGGTTTCAATTTTTTTTTTTTTAGATTTACAATGTTGAAAGCATTTTTATAGAGTAATGTAAGAAGTCGCTCTTAAGAATGTGGACAACAAAAATGTTAACATTATAGCTTGTGCAAGCTTTTTTATTTTTTATCCCTGAGAATTAAAATTAATAGCAAAAAAAATGACTTCTAACAAAAATGACTTCTACTTCTCATTCCCTTAATGAGAAAACAAATGACTTCTAAATTTCAAAGACTTCTATTCCCTAATAATTAGGGAGACATTATTTATTAACCAACCTATCTTAAAAAATGTGATGGATTTAAAATCTTAAATTATGAAGAATGTTTGTTTTATACTAGCTTTAATGCTAATGGGAACTTTTACTTTTGCTAATACAGAAGTAGAAACTAAAATTAAACCAGAGAAAATTGAAAAAATTATAGAGAATAGTGATACTACTATTAAAATTACAAAGATCTTAGAATTAGAAGAGGAAATTTATGCTTCTTGTACAGATATCTCTTTTAACTGGATGGATTATGCTCTTGATATTGGATTAAGTGTTGAAGTCGCAGGATGTCTCGGTAATACAGCTTATGCACTTTGCACTGGTTGGAGTGCTAGTTATAATGATTGCTTTTAGAAAATGGTAAAAAAATATTTTATACTATTATTTTTTGTTAGTCAATCATTAATATTAGTATCTCAAACTAAAGGTCGAATAATCTATAGATTAAAAACAGATCTTTCTGATTTGAAGAGTGAAAAATTTCGACAAGATAAAAAAATGGTTGATATTATGACACGACTTAATAAAGTTCGTGATAGTGTTAATATAAATCTTGATTTTAATGGAGAAAAATCTCTTTTTTATGTTGATAAAGAAACTAACCTCGGCTTATCTAATGAGAGAGGCTATGATGCAGTAATGAGTTCTTTTAAAATCCATTACAGAAATGATAAAACGGAAAAAAAAATTAAAGTAGAGAGTTCTGATAAAACATATTTAGTTTATTCAAATACTTCAGATGTCGTATGGGAAATCACCAAAGAAACTAAAAAAATAGACGTTTTTTTATGTCTTAAAGCTACAACAAAAATTAAAGATAAACACTATACTAAAGGGATAATAGAGAAAGATGTTGTAGCTTGGTTTTGTCCTGAAATACCGATAAGTTTAGGCCCTAATAATTATGGAGGTCTCCCTGGTTTAATTATGGAATTAAATGAAGGATTATTAACATACTATGTGAAAAATGTAAATTTAAAACCAGATTTTGACATTGATATTGAAAAACCTAAAGGTACGCTTATTTCTCAAAAAGACTATTTTGGAGAAATGCCAACAATAACTAAAAAAAATATTAAAGAGTATATTGGAAATTAGACTAGACAATAATGTATTAAGATATCTTAAAATCCTGCTTTTATTAGCAGGATTTTCTTCTTTGATTAATGCCCAACAAATCCAAGTCTCAGGTAAAGTATCAGACACTTTACAAAACCCTTTAAGCTATGCCAACATCTTAGCCATCCCAAAATCAGACGACCAAGACATAAAATTCGCTATTACAGAAAAAGATGGCAGCTACAAAATAGGTTTAATTAGTAACCAAACTTACGAGCTTACAGTAAGTTATCTAGGCTTTAAACCCCAAGCATATACCATAACCATTGCAGACCAAGATATTATTAAAAACTTTATTTTAAAAGAAAAGCCAGACCAATTAGACGAGGTTAATATTAAATACACACCACCAATTACCGTAAAAACAGACACTATAACTTACGATGTTACAAAATTTGTTAATGGCGAAGAACGCAAACTGCGCGATGCCCTCAAAAAATTGCCAGGCGTTGAAGTAGATAGAGAAGGTAATGTGAATGTCAATGGTAAAAAAGTGACCAAAGTTTTAGTAGAGAACAAAACCTTTTTTACAGGCAATAGTAAATTGGCTGTAAATAATATCCCAGCAGATGCGGTAGAAAAAGTTGAAGTTTTAGACAATTACAATGAGGTTGCTATGCTAAAAGGTTTGCAAGATTCTGAGGATATGGCATTAAATATTTTATTAAAAGAGGACAAAAAGAAGTTTGTATTTGGCGATATAGAAGTTGGCACAGGTGTTGAAGAGCGTTATTTATTGCATCCTAATCTATTTTATTACAGTCCAAAAACTAATATTAACTTTATTGGAGATCTAAATAACCAAGGCATTAAAAGTTTTAGTTTTAGTGATTATTTAGAATTTGAAGGAGGTTTTGGTAAACTCCTAGATGATGCAGGGAGTTATTTTAGTCTTTTTAATAGCGATTTTGCACAATACCTCAATAACCAGGATTTTACAGATAACATCAACCAGTTTGGAGCACTAAATATTAGACAATCGGTTTCCAAACATACCGATGTTAGTGGGTATTTAATTGCGTCTAACTCTAAAACGCAAACCGCAAGTAACACCTTAAATGCTTACCAAAATATAGAAGCCCCTTTTACAGAAAACAGAACGGTTACTGATGACCTCAACAACTTTTTTACTATTGGCAAGGTCACCGTTGACTACGAGCCCAGTTATAAGGAAGATTTTGCATACAACGCCTTTGTAAAAGTAACTAATAATGATAGTCATGGTTTTGTAAATACAACTAACCCAGACCAAAATAATAGTATTACTACAGTAACAGATGTTGCAGCACTTAATCTAAAACAAAATATTACTTACAGTCGTAAATTGTCTAAAGCGCACACAGCCACTTTAGAAGCAACTTATAATTTTCAAAATGATAAACCCATAACTGAATGGCTTACCAATCAACAGATATTACAAGGTTTAATTCCTTTGGAAGATGCTGATGTGTATACTATACTTCAAACTAAAAAATCAACGTCTCATAATTTTAATGCCATCATAAAAGATTATTGGGTGCTTAATAATTTCAATCATCTTTATACAAGTGTTGGTATTAACACATCTTTTAATGATTTCTACAATGAAGATGTACAATTGCAGAGTGATGGTCGTATTAATAATTTTAGTTCTGCTGGTTTTGGTAATGATTTTGGCTACAGTTTTACAGACACCTATTTGGGATTAGAGTATAAATTTCAAATTGGTATTGCAACGTTTAAACCTGCTGTTTTTTATCATGGGTATTTATGGCGGACACAACAATTTGAGGATGCTGAAACGTTTTCTAAAAATTTGCTATTACCGCAATTCACCACTAAAGTGGAATTTAATAACAGTGAAAAATTAAACTTTAAATACAAACTGAATGCGCGTTTTCCTGGCATTAATCAATTGGCTAATAATTTTATACTTTCAAATTTTAATAGTGTTTACAGAGGAAACAATCAGTTAGAAAACCAATTGTACCATTCCGCAACCTTGAGTTATTATAAATTTAGTTTGTTTAAAAACTTAAACCTCAACTTCAACACCAGTTTTAATAAACGTATAGAAAGTATAAAAACGGTTTCAGAACTTAATGGTATTGAATCCTTTAATACAGCTATAATGTTTGACCAGCCAGAACATAATTGGATGCTTAGTGGACGCGTTTCAAAAAAAATCAATAAAATTCGTTATAATCTGAGCAGTCGTTTTAGCTATAATGATAACTTTCAAATTCTAAATAACGAAACGAATCTTAATATTTCAAAGTCTATTGCTTCAACCATTGGCATAGAAACATCTTTTAAAAATTATCCTAACATAGAAATCAATTACACCAAAGACTTTAATAATTACAAAGCTTTAAATAACACCTCTAAATTTGAAAACGACCAATTGGAAGTTATTTTAGAGTATGATTTTTTAAAGGATTTTATCTTTAAAGCAGATTACACCTTTGATAATTACACTAATAAAAGTCTAAACACAACCAACACGTTTGATACTGCCAACGCGTCTTTATTTTACCAAAAAGAAGATAGCCCTTGGGGTTTTGAGATAAACGCCACAAACCTTTTTGATACAGAATTTAAGCAACAAAACTCGTTCAATGCTTTTGTAATTACTGATAGTAAAACTTTTATTCTACCAAGAATTGTAATGTTTAAAGTGAGCTATAAGTTATAACTCTTATAGAATCTATATAAAACAACTTCAAAAACTAAACCCACACCCCAAAGACTAAAGCTATAAAGTTAGTTTTTAGTCAACTTCTTTTTACTTTTGCACCAAGCAAGACTACGCTATGCGAAATTTATTAAAAACATGGTTTGGTTTTAGTGATAAAACAGAACACACAGAAGAAGATACAATGAAAAAATTCTTAATCGTTGGTTTAGGAAACATAGGTGAAAAATATGCTAATACTAGGCACAACATTGGTTTTAAAATTCTCGATTATTTAGCTGAATCCAATGACATTACATTTGAAACCGTAAAACTTGGTGATGTTTCTACTTTAAAAATCAAAGGACGAACCTTAATTCTTTTAAAGCCAAGTACATTTATGAACCTCAGCGGAAAAGCCATAAAATACTGGCTAGAGAAAGAAAAAATCCCTTTAGAAAACTTACTCGTTGTTACTGATGATTTAAACCTTCCGTTTGGATCGCTTAGATTAAAAACAAAAGGTAGCGACGGAGGCCACAACGGCCTAAAAGACACGCAAGACAAATTACAAACTTCAAAATATAACCGCTTTAGATTTGGCATCAGTGATGAGTTTAGCAAAGGACGCCAAATCGATTACGTTCTAGGTGAATGGACTGACGACGAAAACACACAACTTAAAGAGCGTTTAAAAATTTCGGCAGATCTTGTTAAATCTTTCGCTTTAGCCGGAGTAAATACGACGATGAATCAATTTAATGGAAAATAAAATTTAGTTTTGTTTTCTAAGAGTTTACCATTGGTAAAAGCGCAATACATTTAGGTTTGAATTCAAAATCAGAAAAAGTAACAACCATTGGCACCTACGACGGTGTTCATATTGGACATCAAAAAATCCTTAAACAGGTGGTAGCTCTTGCTAAAAAGCAAGGTTACGTTCCTGTGGTTCTCACCTTGTTTCCGCATCCAAGAATGGTGCTTCAAAAAGACGATTCTATTAAACTTTTAAATACCATTGAAGAACGCATTGAATTATTAAAATCTCATGGTATAAAAGAAGTTGTTGTCAAAAAATTCACCAAAGACTTTGCTAACCTTTCTGCTCAAGATTACGTGAAGCAAATTTTAGTTGACGAATTAAATACTAAACAAATTGTCATTGGTTACGATCACCACTTTGGCAAAAATAGAAGTGCTAATATAACAGACCTTAAAGCATTTGCTAACCTCTATGATTTTAAAGTTGAAGAAATTTCAGCACAAGATCTCAAGGATGTTACCGTAAGTTCTACTAAAATTAGAACCGCACTGAATAGCGGAGAAGTAGATTTAGCAAATTCCTATTTGGGTTACAATTTCTTTATAACTGGCACAGTTGTTAAAGGCAAAGAACTGGGAAGAACCATAGATTTCCCTACCGCAAATATTAATATCACCGCAACTTACAAACTGATTCCTAGTGATGGCGTGTATGTTGTGAAATCTATAATTGAGAACAAAACGGTTTTTGGGATGATGAATATTGGCGCCAACCCAACAGTTGATGGCAAAACGCGTTCTATTGAAGTTCATTTCTTTAACTTTAACCAAGATATTTATAATGCCGAATTAAAAATTGAGTTTTTAAAACGTCTGCGTAGCGAACAAAAATATGAGAATCTTGAAGCTTTAAAAATGCAACTTCAAAAAGATATGACAAATGCTTCAAATTATATACAAACCTTAAATGCATAAGTTTCTATTTAAACATATAGACAATTCCGGACTCATTGTTTTTAGAATGGTTTTTGGGCTATTGTGTTTTTTAGAGGCGGTAGGAGCCATTTTTACAGGTTGGATTAGACGCACTTTAATAGAACCCGAATTTACCTTTTCATTTATTGGTTTTGAGTGGCTACAACCACTTCCTGGCGATTGGATGTATGCATATTACGCCGTAATGGGAATTTTTGGACTCTTTATAATGTTGGGTTACAAATACAGATTGAGCGTTTTAATGTTTGCTGTAATGTGGACAGGAACGTACCTAATGCAAAAGTCGTCATACAACAATCACTATTATTTATTAATGCTATTAAGTTTTTTAATGGTGTTTTTTCCAGCAAATCGGTATGCCTCAATAGATGTTAAACTGAATCCAGCTCTTAAAAGTAATTCAATGCCTAGTTGGTGTAAGTGGTTTTTTGTACTTCAATTATTTATTCTTTATACCTACGCATCGGCAGCTAAGTTTTATCCCGATTGGCTAGATGGCTCTGTAATGAAAATACTGATGCGAAGTAAAGCAGATTTCTATGTGGTTGGTGACCTTTTACAGCAAAAAACCGTGCATTATATATTAGCTTACGGTGGTATATTATTTGATGGGCTAATTATTCCATTATTACTTATTAAACGTACTCGAAAATATGCCTTCTTTGCGTCTATTTTCTTCCATCTCTTTAATTCATTTATCTTTCATATTGGCATTTTCCCTTATATGTCGTTAGCCTTTAGCCTATTCTTTTTTGAACCTAAAACTATTAAAAACATATTCTTAAAGCGGAAAGATTATTACGATGCTGATGAAGTAATCATCCCAAAATACAATACAGTTTTAATAGCGTTATTTTCAATATATTTTATAATTCAAATTGCTTTACCATTACGACACCATTTCTTTAAGGGTGACGTTTTATGGACAGAAGAAGGTCATCGTCTATCGTGGAGAATGATGTTAAGAGCCAAAAGCGGAAGAACATTTTATAAAGTCGTTAATGCTAATACCAATGCCCCTATTCCTATTAAGTTAAACGATTATTTAACTAAAAAACAGCAACGCGGAGCTCAAACTAAACCCGATATTATTTGGCAATTTGCACAACATCTTAAAAAGGATTTTGCTACAAAGGGAATCCCAATCAAAGTGTATGTCAATTCTTATGTGCGAGTTAACGGCCATTCTTCAAAACAATTAATAGATCCAAAAGTTGACATTGCCAATGTAGAATGGCAGCACTTTAAGCATAATGATTGGTTACTATTACATGAATAATTCGTGCCGTATTTTCATATTAAAACATTCATCTTTTCTTAAATCAGATTTCACACTATAAAATAGGAACTTTTTATTTTTATCTGGTCATTTTCTTTTTACTTTTGTGGCCTGTTTTTCCCATGCCAATTGGTATAAACCAAAATTTATAGATATGTTACAAGTTGCTTTTATACAAGAGAATAAAGAAGACATCATTGCACGTTTAGCAAAACGAAACATTGATGCCACAGAAATGATTAATGACGCAATCGCTTTTGATGAAGACCGTAAAGCAATTCAAACAAAATTAGATACGACTAAAGCAGAATCTAATACCTTATCTAAAGAAATTGGTAATTTATATAAATCCGGAGAGGCTCAAAAAGCAAATATTCTAAAGGAAAAAACAACCCAATTAAAAGACATCACTAAAACCTTAGAACAAGAACTCAACGCTAAAATTGAAGCACTTTCTGAATTGTTATACAGAATTCCTAATGTACCAAACGCTATTGTACCAGCAGGAAACACTGACGACGATAACGAGGAAACTTTTAGAGAAGGAGACATTCCTAAATTACACGACGGAGCTTTACCGCATTGGGAATTAGCCAAAAAATATAACATTATTGATTTTGAACTAGGAAACAAAATCACAGGAGCTGGTTTCCCTGTTTATATTGGAAAAGGTGCTAGATTACAACGTGCATTAATCGCCTATTTTCTCGATAAGAATACAGAAGCTGGTTACACCGAATACCAAGTGCCACATTTGGTAAATGAAGCCTCTGGATTTGGAACTGGACAATTACCAGATAAAGAAGGGCAAATGTACCATGTCACAGCAGATAATTTATACTTAATTCCAACAGCTGAGGTCCCAGCTACTAATATTTTTAGAGATACGCTGTTGAGCGAGAATGATCTTCCTGTCACCATTACAGGTTATACTCCATGTTTTAGGCGTGAAGCTGGTAGTTATGGAGCACATGTTAGAGGATTAAACAGATTACATCAATTTGATAAGGTAGAAATACTAAGAGTTGAGCATCCTGATAATTCTTATAAAGCCTTAGACAGCATGGTGAATCATGTAAAAGGTATTTTACAGGACTTGAAATTACCGTACCGAATATTGAGATTATGTGGTGGTGATTTAGGATTTACATCAGCATTAACCTATGATTTTGAAGTATTCTCAACCGCTCAAGACCGTTGGTTAGAAATATCTTCAGTATCTAATTTTGAAACGTTCCAAGCCAATCGTTTGAAATTACGTTTTAAAAATAGCGATGGCAAAAATGAATTATGTCATACGCTAAACGGAAGTTCTTTAGCATTACCTAGAGTATTAGCAGGCATATTAGAAAACTACCAAACAGAAGATGGTATTAAAATACCTGAAGTTTTAGTGCCATATACTGGTTTCGATATGATTTCTTAAGATTTCAAAAGACATTGCATATTCGACCTGAATTGTTAAAATTTAATGTATTTTAGCGATTATTCTGACGTTTCCTCGTTTTATTCGCGTATTTTCCTGAAATTAGTCACCCTAGTTGATAATAACCTTACTATGAAGAATTTAAAACGAATCGTATTACTAGTGTCATTGATTGCTCTGGTAAGCAAAATTTTATTTTAATTGACGAAGTACTTCAACGTGTTGGTTAAAAAATAGAAACAACTCTAGTTATTCATATATAAAAAGCACTTAGTCAAGATAATTGAATCATATTTTACATAAATAATGGTTAATAGCACATTTATTTTGTCGGTAGATTGCCTAAACACACGTTTAGGCAATTTTTTTTATACATTTTTTCACATCATCTACCTGAAGCATTTGTTATATTTACACTTACAGTGACTTTTAGACCTATTCAATTACAGACATGCAACAGCGTTTTTTCTTAATACTATTTCTAATTATAAGCTATTTTGGTTTTGCTCAAAACAGTGAAGACCAAGCAGAAAGTTATTACAAAAATGCTGAATTTAAAAAAGCTGAATTTATTTACAAAAACCTACTCAAAGAAAAGCCTTATAACTACAACTACATTTACAGGCTGGTAGATATCTATCAACAATTAGAACAATATAATGACGCAGAAGCCATACTTACACAACGCTTATCTGTACGTCGAACTCCTGAATTGATAGTTTCTTTAGGTTATAATTTTCAGCTTCAAGACAGCCTAGCCACTGCAAATAAACTTTATGATGAAGCCATAGACTTTGTTGACGAAAAACCCAATTACATTTATGTTATAGCCAAAAAATTTGAAGATTATTCCTTAGCTGACCAGGCCATTCAATTATATGAAAAAGGTAAAATCCTTACACCAGAAAAAAACTTCAGCATTCAATTAGCGCGTATTTATGGAGACCAAGGAAATATAGAAGAGATGTTTGTCAACTACATCGATTATATTAACTACAAACCCAATTACCTTAACAATATTAAGCGTTATTTAAATGATTTTATTTCAGAAAATAAAAACAACGAAAACAACAGTTATTTAAGGAGATTGCTTTTAAAAAAGATTCAGCAAAACCCTGAAACGTATTGGTACGAAATGTTGAGCTGGCTATATGTTCAAGAAAAAGCTTATAACAAATCCTTTATTCAAGAAAAAGCGCTGTATAAACGGAACCCTGAAAGTTTAGATCGCTTAATAGAATTAGCTATTACAGCACAAAAAGACAGTGATGTTGCCACTGCAAAATCTATTTTTAACTATATATTAGAAACCACACAAGACCAAAGCACAGCTCTAACGGCACATCAATATATTTTAGAAATCGACACTAATAATGCCGATGATAAAATGCTAAAAAAGATTGACGATACGTACAACAGCTTGTTCAAAACATATGGAAAGTCTGAGTTAACTTTACCGCTACAATTAGCTTATGGTAAATTTTTAGCTTTTAACCAAAAAGACACCTCTGCTGCCACTACATTTTTAAAGCACAGTTTAAAACTTAATATTTCTAAGTTTCAAGAAGCGAAAGTAAAATTACTATTGGCTGATATTTTAGTACTTCAAGAGAAATTTAATGAAGCTTTAATTTTCTATTCTCAAATTCAGGCTAATCTTAAAAATAGTACTATTGCACAAGAAGCGCGATTCAAAGTTGCAAAAACAAGTTACTACAAAGGTGATTTTGATTGGGCAGAATCGCAGCTTAAGATTTTAAAATCTTCAACATCGCAACTAAATGCTAATGATGCACTAGACTTAAAATTATTAATCTCAGATAATAAATACGAAGACAGCACACAAACAGCATTAAAATACTATGCGAAAGCAGATTTATTTGCGTTTCAGAATAAAATTAACGACGCCATTTCCCTTTTAGACAAAGTTTTAGAAGAACATAAAGGAGAAAGCATCACCGACCAAGCCTTATACCAACAAGCAAAACTCTACGAAAAGAAAAAACAATTTATGAAGGCCGAAGCTAATTACCAAGCCATCATAAAAGATTACGGAGAGGATATTTTAGTAGACGACACCCTTTACTATTTAGCTGAACTTTATAACAGCCATCTAGGCAAACCCGAAGAAGCTAAACTACTCTACGAAAAAATAATATTTGAACACCAAGACAGCATTTATTTTATTGAAGCTCGAAAGAAATATAGAATGCTAAGAGGAGATAGTATTAATTAAATAATAAAACCTAAATGTTCAATTCCAATAGGAAATTTTGGAATTAATACTTTAAAATTGAATTTTGAACTCATATGATTATATACAACGTTACACTTAATATAGACAAAAGCATTTCTAACGAATGGCTAGAATGGATAAAAGAGCACATTCCGCAAGTCTTAGCAACAGGTCATTTTAAAGAAGCTAAGCTGACAAAAGTTCTAGTTGAAGATACTGAAGCAGACACTTACTCTGTACAATACAGAGCCCATTCTAGAGAAGCTTTAAACGCTTATTATGCAGACCATGCCGAACGTTTAAAACAAGATGGATTACAACGTTTTGGAGATAAAGTATTATCGTTTAGAACAGAATTGGAAGTTGTAGATGAGTATTCGGTAACGATAAATTAAGGTTTCTATTGCAATTCAGCCATTCTCAATCTCTCACAACGTATCTTTGCATTACTACTAATTAAAAACCGTCCTGTATTCGTGGCAAATCAACACCAAGTTAAAGCAAAAAAACATTTAGGTCAGCATTTCTTAGAAGATGAAAACGTTGCACAAGATATTGCAGTTAGTTTATCTTTTAAAGGCTACGATCATGTCTTAGAAATTGGTCCAGGAATGGGAGTGCTTACCAAGTACCTTCTAAAAAAAGAGACCACATTACACGTTATTGAAATTGATACAGAATCCGTAGATTACCTTAAGAATAATTATCTACATCTAGCGGATAGAATCATAGAAAAAGATTTTCTAAAGTATGATTTAAACCTCGTCTTTGAAGACCAACCTTTTGCTATAATAGGAAATTTCCCTTATAATATATCCTCCCAAATACTATTTAAGACCTTAGAACTTAGACATCAAATTCCTGAATTTTCAGGGATGTTTCAAAAGGAAGTGGCTAAGCGAATCTGCTCTAAAGAAGGTTCAAAGGTTTACGGTATTTTATCCGTTTTAACGCAAGCATTTTACGATGCAGAATACCTGTTTACGGTGCCTCCAACGGTTTTTAACCCACCACCAAAGGTAGATTCTGGTGTGTTATTATTAAAACGAAAGGAAAACTTCTCATTGCCTTGTGACGAAAAGTTATTTTTTAGAGTCGTAAAAACAGGATTTCAACAACGTAGAAAAACATTACGTAACAGTTTAAAAACATTCAATCTGTCGGATAATTTAAAAGCAAATATTATATTTGGGCAGCGACCAGAGCAACTGAGTGTTTCACAGTTTATAGAGCTAACGTCGTTAATAGAAAATGACGTCAACTAATGGCCTCTACTGTTACTTTAAGCGCAGTTGAAGTGCATAAAAAAGGATTATCAAAAATTAAGTGGAAGAAACTCAAGATAACATACAATTTCAGCTAACCGATGAGCTTATTGAAAAGGTAGAAGTTCTTGTCGACGAAGAAAACGACAAAGATTTAAAAACCTTGCTAAATGAGTATCACCACGCGGATATTGCTGAAATTTTAGATGATTTAGATAATGATGATGCCGTTTATGTTATAAAACTTCTCGATTCTGAAACGACTTCAGAAATCCTTATGGAACTCGATGAGGATATCCGAGAAAAGATACTTAGAAATCTTTCCACTAAAGAAATTGCCGAAGAGGTTGAAGAATTAGATACCGATGATGCGGCAGATATGATTGCCGAACTGCCAGAAGAACGGCAAGCGGAAGTGATCGCCTACATAGAAGACCACGAACACAGAGATGAAATTCAAGAACTTTTAGCCTATGATGAGGATACAGCAGGTGGTCTTATGGCTAAAGAGCTCGTTAAAGTTTATGAAACTTGGACCGTTGCCGGTTGCTTACGCAGAATTAGAGGGCAAGCCAAAGATGTAACAAGAGTACACTCTGTGTATGTGGTGGACAGAAACGATAAACTTATTGGCAGACTGTCTTTAAAAGATTTAATCATTTCTAAAAGCGATACAAAAATTGCTGATATTGCTAAAGACAATGTGGATTGGGCTCATGTAGACGACGATGTGGAAGATGTCGCTAAAATAATGGCGAAATATGATTTAGAAGCCATTCCTGTAATTAATGACAACCAAATTCTTGTAGGCCGAATTACCATTGATGATATTATAGATGTTATCCGTGATGAAGCCGATAAAGATTATCAATTAGCAGCAGGTATTTCGCAAGGTGTAGAAGCCGATGACAGTATATTTAAGCTCACCAAAGCACGACTACCTTGGTTGTTTATTGGTATGTTCGGAGGTCTTGGTGCGGCCAGTATTATAGAACAGTTTAATGATAATATGGGCAATTTCATTGTGTTGCTCAGTTTTGTACCTTTAATCCAAGCGACTGCCGGAAACGTAGGTGTACAATCGTCTGCTATTGTTGTTCAAGGTATTGCCAATGGGACTATTGACGGTAAAATTCTAAAACGATTATTCAAAGAATTTTTATTAGGATTAGTAAATGGTGTGGCCATTTCACTTGTTGCCATTCTTATAACACATTTTATATTCGGAACACCATACATTGTATCCATAACCATAAGTATTGCCTTAATCGCCGTAATTGTAATGGCTGCGCTTATAGGTACTTTTATTCCTATTTTTCTAGATAAAAGAGGGATTGATCCTGCCGTTGCAACCGGACCTTTTATCACCACAAGTAATGATGTTTTTGGAATATTAATTTACTTTCTAATTGCGAAGTTGATTCTTGGTATTTAAAATGATTTGGGCGTTACCACAAGGGTCGCGCTTTCCGTTGCAATCTTTTGCAAAAAAGCAAAAGGATTTTCACTGCAATCGCTAACGCAAAACTTTGTAACTTTACTTCAACATATTAATAAGGCCTAACAGGTTTCAACAAACGAGCAGGTCTAAACTTAAAAAAGATACCTGCTTTCGTAGGCATTACCATGAAAATACTACACCTAGATTCTAACCATCCTTTACTTCTAAATCAACTTAATGAATTAGGATTCATCAACCACGAAGATTACACGTCTTCAAAACCTGAAATTGAAGCTAAAATTGCGGAATATGATGGCATGATTATCCGAAGTCGATTTAGTATTGATAAACAATTTCTGGATGCCGCCAAAAACCTCAAATTTATTGGGAGAGTTGGCGCGGGCTTAGAAAATATAGATTGTGATTATGCTGAAACAAAAGGCATCTATCTCATTTCTGCACCAGAAGGCAACCGAAATGCTGTGGGTGAACATGCTTTAGGCATGCTATTATCACTTTTCAATAAACTCAACAAGGCTGATAAAGAAGTTAGGGAAGGTAAATGGTTCCGTGAAGACAATCGTGGCTTAGAGTTAGATGGAAAAACCGTAGGAATCATTGGTTATGGAAACATGGGAAAAGCATTTGCTAAAAAATTAAAAGGTTTTGATGTAGAGGTTTTATGCTATGACATCAAAACAAATGTTGGAGATGCCAGCGCCAAACAAGTTATTCTCGAAGAATTAAAAGCAAAAGCCGATGTGTTAAGTCTTCACATACCGCAAACCGATTTAACCCTGAACATGATCAATTCAGATTTTATAAATGGATTTAAAAAATCGTTTTGGCTTATTAATACGGCTCGTGGTAAAAGTGTTGTGACTCAAGATTTGGTTTCGGCATTACAATCCGGTAAAATTCTAGGAGCCGGATTAGATGTTTTAGAATATGAAAAATCATCCTTTGAAAATTTATTCACGTCCAAAGACATGCCAAAAGCTTTTCAATATTTAATAGCATCAGGAAACGTTTTGCTTTCGCCACATGTTGCAGGCTGGACTGTTGAGAGTCATATTAAACTCTCACAAACTATCGTTGATAAGATAAAAGCAAAATTTAATTAATTCACTAGATTTTAAAAACCATTGTATCTATGACCATCAAAGCTACATCACCTGAAGATTATATTAAACAAACCCCTGAAGAGCGCCATAATGCCCTAAATACTTTAAGGCAAGTCATTAAAACAAATTTACCAGAGGGATTTGAAGAAGGCATGCAATACAACATGATTGGTTATTACGTCCCACATTCTGTTTATCCTGATGGCTATCATTGTGATCCAAAAACACCATTACCATTTATGAGTTTTGCTTCTCAAAAAAATTCAATTAATCTTTATCATAGTGGCATTTATGCCCAACCTGAATTGCACGATTGGTTTGTAAATGAATATCCAAAACATTGTAAACGAAAATTAGACATGGGCAAAAGCTGCATTCGATTTAAAAAAATAGATGACATTCCTTATCAATTAATTGAGGAACTCGTACAAAAAATGACGTGTGATGAATGGATAAACATCTATGAATCTGCCCTAAAGAAAAAGTAGAAACAAGGAGAAGTATAATAGTTATGAGCTCAACTATTGAGATCCTAACATAAATTCAAAATAAAATGAAAAAACGCGTTACTGGAATAGGAGGATTATTCTTTAAAACTAAAGATCCAAAAGCCGCAAAAGATTGGTATAAAAAGCATTTAGGCTTTAATACAGATGATTATGGATCTACCTTTTGGTGGCAAGATAAAGAAGGAAAAGAAGCCTCTACACAGTGGAGCCCTTTTGCAGAAGACACAAGATATTTTGAGCCTTCAAAAAAAGACTTTATGTTTAATTATAGAGTAGAAAATCTTAAAGAACTATTAGCTACGCTTAAAGAAGAAGGAGTTACTATAGTCGGAGACATGGAAGAATACGATTACGGTAAATTTGGTTGGATCCTAGATAACGATGGTAATAAAATTGAACTTTGGGAACCTATAGATAAAGCATTTTTATAATCCCTGTTTAAACCTTTACTGTTGTCGTATTTAGAAATTCTTCAATCCTATAATTTAACTGTATTTCAATGGATGGCCATTGCTTTTGCCGTTTTTTTATTGGGTTTATCCAAATCTGGAATAAAAGGAGTAGGCATCATTCTCATTGTTATACTGGCGTTTGTTTTTGGTGAAAAAGCGTCTACAGGCATCTTACTTCCTATGCTCATTTGTGCCGATATTTTAGCCGTTATCTACTACAACAGACATGCCGATTGGGGTGTAATCAAAAAACTGATTCCATGGATAATTGTGGGCGTTTTAGTCGGAGTTTGGGTTGGTAATGATATTTCTGAATTCGTTTTTAAAAGGTTAATGGCTATTATCATACTCATTTCAGTACTTATCATGTTTTACTTTGAAAAGCGAAAATCTAGCGATGTACCCAATAATAAGTTCTTTTCGGTAGGCATGGGATTTTTAACTGGTTTTGCTACGATGATTGGCAATTTAGCAGGTCCTATTTCCAATATATATTTTTTAACCATGCGTTTTCCAAAAAATGAATTTATTGGCACTGCTGCCTGGTTATTCTTTATTATAAATGTAATTAAACTGCCGTTTCATATTTTTATTTGGGAAACCGTTAGTGTAGAATCACTAGTTTTAAATTCCGTTTTAATTCCGGCTGTAGCTTTAGGTTTCTTAGTAGGTACACGCATTGTAAAACGTATTTCAAATGTTAATTATAGACGTTTTATTTTAATTGTGACCACTATTGGAGGTCTAATTATGTTGTTTAGATAAAAAATTACAACGCTATTTTAGCACCTCATAATGTTTAATAAGGTTCATAATATTTTACTAACTTTATGCTCTAATCAAAAAAATATAAAAATGTCAGATGATAACAAAAATTTAGGCGACGATCTTAACGATATGTTGGACGATGCTAAGGATAATGCTCGCAAATCAGGCGATAAAATAAGTCAAAAGGCTCATGAGTTTTCGGATGACGCCAAAGAACTTGGACGTGAAGCCAAGGAAAAAGCATCTGAATTTGCAGGAGAAGCAAAGGAATCTGCCAAAGAGTTTTCTGATAGTGCTAAAGAAACATTTAATAATGTTTCTGGTGACAACAAGAAGGTTTTAGCTGGTATATTAGGTATTATTTTAGGAGCCTTTGGTGTACATAAGTTTATATTAGGTTACAACAAAGAAGGTGGAATTTTATTAGGAATAACCCTATTAGGTATTGTGTTATCTTGTGTAGGAATTGGAGTTATTGTTGTTTGGCTTACGTGCTTAATAGGTTTAATTGAAGGCATAATATACCTCACGAAATCTGACGAAGAGTTTTACAACACCTACCAAGTTGGTAAAAAACCATGGTTCTAAAATAGTTTCAAAATAGTCACAATATATAAAAACCCAGAATTAACCTTTTGGGTTTTTTATTTACTCTTTTTTAACTAACCCAAAACTTAACGGTAAGGTATCACCTATTCTTTGATCGCCCATTACACCACTAAAATACACACCCACTATGGGAGTATAATTACCATAAGTGTCAACAAAAAATTCTGGGATTTTTAATTGAATTTCAGATTGATCATTTTTATCAAAAAGAATAGTCACCTTTTCTTTTAAAGATACGCGCTTAGAATTTTGCCCCTCTATCTCCTCAACAGTAAAAAAAGACCATTCATCAACTCTAAATGATTCACTAAATATCCAAAAACCTTCGTCTTTAAGGTTTTCGTTATAAAGTGAACGCATAAAATGTTGTGTAGATCCTTTGTAAGCTTTAATTCTGTGTTTTAGCGTTTTCTTTTTAGTCGTATCTAAATCTTTATAAAATGAAGTTCCAAAATAGGTAACATAGTCTACTGTAAACCTAAGGACATTAAGATCTGCATATCTAAAGCGAGTTTCAAACTCCATTAAATCATAAGCAATTTCATATTGCAAAGCTTTATTTACAATCTTAAGTGGCGCTTTAGAGCTTGCATATAATGATCTATTAAGTTTATCATATTTTAATACTAAAGCCTCTTCATTTAAAATTTTACACGACTTACCAAACTTAGAAGTTCCTAAAAATTCTTTTCTAAATAGTCGCAACTTTTGTTTCCTCGTCAATCCATCATCGTATTCTAAATGGACCTCATCTAATGCATTATCAGCTTCAATGAGTTCAATACGGATTTCATTTTGACCTCTATAATTTGAAATTAAAACCTTTTCAAAACCTAAATAAGAAATGACTAAAGTAGATTGTACTGCGTCTGAATACGTAATAGAAAATTCACCATTACTGTTGGTTGTGGTACCAATTGTTGTATTATTAAAGAAAACAGAGGCCGTTTCAATAGGCTGTTGAGTAATTTTATTAATTACACGACCTGTTAGCGTTTGTGAGACACAAAAAAAAGGACATAATAGAATTACAATAGTTATCTTACTTATCCTCATTGCTATCCACAAACTTGCGTTCTAATTCAGCCTGAAACTCTTCCATTACAGGTCTAACAGTGCTATCTGGTAAGTCTGCAATTTTAATATACATTAAGCCATCTACCGCATTATTAAACAACGGATCTACATTAAAAGCTACAAGTCTAGCGTTTTGTTTAATATACTTTTTGAGTAACACAGGAAGTCGCAATGCTCCTGGTTCTACTTCGTCAATTATTTTATCGAATTTATTTAAATCGGCTTCAGTAGCATCAAACACAAAATCTTTATCGGCATCTTTTAGTTTTACTTTAAACTCCTTTTTAGGATGCACATATTGCGCCACATAAGGATCGTAATAATGAGATTTCATAAACTCAATCATCAGACTTTTTGAAAAATTCGAAAACTGATTACTGATACTTACACCACCTATTAAATACTTATGTTCAGGAAAACGCAATGTAATATGTACAATACCTTTCCAAAGTAAGAATAAAGGCATTGGTTTTTGCTGGTATTCTTTAATGATAAAGGCACGACCCATTTCTATAGATTGGCTCATCATTTTATGCAATTCGGGTTCAAATCGGAACAAATCTTGAAGATAAAAACCATCAATTCCAAAACGTTCGTAAATCTTAGACCCTAGACCCATTCTGTAGGCACCTGCAATTAAATTTTTCTCGTTATCCCATAAAAACATGTGATGGTAATAGGTATCAAATTTATCTAAATCAATAGCTTCATTAGTACCTTCCCCGACTTCTCTAAATGTAATTTCTCTAAGCCTTCCAATTTCTCTTAAAATATTAGGAATATCTTTTGCCGAAGCTAAAAACACTTCGTAATTTTTACTTTCTAGCAACCTACAATCGCTCACTCTAAGTTTATCTACCTCAGCAATCATTACTTTTGGAGCAATAGGTGTCACAATTCGCTTTGGTATTTTAGCTACTTTTAATTGAGATTGAATGTTATCTAAAATCTTAGGTTTATCTTCAAATGTTTTAGACAACATATAGGTTTTGCGTCTTAAAAATTCTGAAAACTCCGGAAGCGTTGGATGTAGTTTTTGATCTTTAACAGAAATTGCCTTACCTACTCTTACCTTAATAATACGACGTTTTTGAGTTAAGACTTCTGAAGGTAACTTAGCCGTTCTTAATGTACCGCTTAATTTAGAGAGTCTGTAAAATAATCGACTATTTTTAGCATGAAAATAAATAGGTACTACAGGGACTTCAGCCTTCTGAATTAATTTCATAGCAGCAACTTCCCACTCTTTATCTACCACCAACTTTCCATCTTTATATGTAGAAACTTCACCAGCAGGAAACACACCTAAAGGATGACCTTCTCTTAAATGTAAAATTGCATTTTTAAAACCTGCAATACTACTCGCCGCATCTTTTCTACCTTCAAAAGGATTCACGGGCATGATATATGGTTTAAGCGGCTCAATACGATGCAATAGAAAATTAGCAATGATTTTAAAATCACTGCGCTGTTCAATCATTAACTTTAATAGTAAAATACCGTCAATACCACCAAGAGGGTGATTAGAGATTGTAATATAAGGCCCTTCTTTTGGTAGACGTTTCATGTCTTCCTCAGGTATTTCAAACTTAATCTGAAACTCTTCTAAAATAGCATCTAGAAAATCGACATTACTAAGATGTTTATTTCGCTTGTAAAACTTATTTATCGTAGATATTTTAAGGACTTTCATTAACATCCAACCCAAAAAAGTCCCCAAGAAACCATACTTATCAACATGGATTGCTTTTGCTACTTCTTTTGCGGTCACTAAACCAGTATCGGACGATTTCCCCATAAAACAAATGTAACAACTATTTATTTAGTAACAATCTGAACAGTACCTTGCGCTAACTGCTTTAACAACACCTCTTTATCTTTTTCAAGCTCTTTAACAACGATATCATTATAATGTCTAATAGTGTATAGATTCACATTATTATGACAAACAACCTTAAACTTGGCTTTTAAGTGTTGCAATAATTTCTCTAAATTATCATATAAATTATCGATACACACAGAAAAACTAATGGCAGAATTCTGAATCACATCAACCTTCATTTTGTACAAGTGTAACAAACTAAAAATTTCACTGATATTTTCTTCCATAATATATGAAAAATCTAAAGATGATAAAGAAATCAAAGTCTGATTTTTCTTCACAATAAAGCAAGGCACCGTTGGCTCTAGCGCTTTTCCTTTACTAACACAGGTTCCAGCTCCTTCAGGATTTAAAAACGACTTAACGTACAAAGGAATTTCTTTTTGCTGTAATGGCTGAAGGGTTTTTGGATGAATTACCGAAGCTCCGTAAAATGCCAATTCTATAGCTTCTCTATAGGATATTTGATGTAATAATTGTGCGTTTTCAAAATAACGTGGATCAGCATTTAAAACGCCTGGCACATCCTTCCAAATGGTAACACTATTCGCATTTAAACAATACGCAAATATGGCTGCCGTATAATCACTACCTTCTCTACCCAAGGTTGTGGTAAAGTTATTAGCATCACTTCCTAAAAACCCTTGTGTAATATTCAAAATATTTCTGTCTAAATGCGACGAAATATTATCTTGTGTAGCTTCCCAATTTACATTAGCACGTCTGTAATAATTATCTGTTTTGATAAATTCTCTAACATCAACCCAATTATTTTTTAAACCTATCTCATTGAAATAATTACTAATTATGGTTGTTGAAATTAATTCCCCATAACCAATAACTTGGTCATACACATAATTGTAATCCGGTGATTTATTAGCTTTAAAGAATGCATTTAATTCATCAAAAAGCGCTTTTATATCTGTAAATACTTGGTGACGTTTATTCTCAAATAAATCTATTAAAATATCATCATGGCATTTAATAACCTCATGAATGGCACTTTGTAATTCACCTTTGTTTTCAAAATAATTCTTAATTACCAATTCCATTCTATTCGTTGTTTTTCCCATTGCAGAAATCACAACTAAAGTGTTATCGTAACCTGTAGTTTTTAAAACTTTCGCTAAATTTTTTACACCATCTGCATCTTTTACCGATGCACCTCCAAACTTAAAAATGCGCATTATAATTGATTTAAGTAATTTTGAATTCCCTGTTCGTCAAGATGCACCACATCCCAATCGCGCTTTACATCTGCTCCTTTACTTTCATAGAACTTTATGGCTGGCTCATTCCAATCTAAAACCTCCCAACTGATGCGCTTAACACCAAGCTGCTGGCCATGCTTTACAACGGTATCCAAAAGAAGCGTTCCTACACCTTTACCTCTATAGTTTTCACTAACAATAAGATCTTCTAAATGCAAAATTTCACCTTTCCATGTAGAGTATCTTGGATATACTAAGGCGATACCTTCAACAACGTTTTCTACCTCACAAACAAAACATGTAAACTTCGGGTTTGATCCAAAACCATCAGTTTCTAAATCAGATACTGTAATTTCTACAGCATCTGCTTCTTTTTCATACGTTGCCAATTCTTGGATGAGTTCTAAAACTCTTGGCATATCTTCAATACGTGCTAATCTAGGTTGTTCCATTTTCTGAATAAAAGATTCAAAGATAATCTAAACTCACTTCACAAAACAATTTTTTAAACTACGAAAACGTTATAGTTTGCTAAAAAATGCGATATTTGTGTGCTACTAATCAATATAATACTTCATGTCAAAACGCAATCAAACTTTAGGTGAGTTCATCATCGAAAATCAAACCTCTTTTAAATATACTTCCGGAGAACTTTCCCGACTATTAAATTCTATTCGATTAGCCGCTAAGGTTGTGAATCATGAAGTAAATAAAGCGGGCTTAGTAGATATTATTGGTAATGCAGGCGACACTAACATTCAAGGTGAAGATCAGCAAAAACTAGATGTTTATGCTAATGACAAATTTATTCAAACGCTAACGAAAAGAAATATCGTTTGTGGTATTGCTAGTGAAGAGGAGGATGATTTTATTGCCATTAACAGCCAAGATGAAAACCATCAGAATAAATATGTGGTATTAATTGATCCGCTAGATGGGTCATCTAACATTGATGTCAATGTTTCGGTTGGAACCATTTTTTCTATTTATAGACGTGTGACGCCAATTGGAACACCAGTAAAAATTGAAGATTTTTTACAGAAAGGAAGTGCGCAAGTTGCTGCTGGATACGTGGTATATGGAACATCTACCATGCTAGTTTACACTACTGGAGATGGTGTTAATGGCTTTACACTTAATCCTGCTATTGGTTCGTATTATTTATCGCATCCTAATATGGAATTTCCTGAAGATGGTAATATTTATTCCGTTAATGAAGGTAATTATTCTGATTTCCCGATTGGTATTAAAAAATATATTAAATACTGTCAACAAGATGAAGACGAACGACCATATACAAGCAGGTATATTGGGTCTTTAGTTTCCGATTTTCATAGAAACATGATTAAAGGAGGGATTTACATGTACCCAAAAAGCACCAAGAATCCAAAAGGGAAACTGCGTTTATTATATGAATGTAACCCGATGGCTTTTATTGCAGAACAAGCCAAAGGTAAAGCAAGTGATGGCTTTACTAGAATAATGGACATTCAACCTACAGCATTACACGAACGTGTTCCTTTTATTTGTGGCAGTAAAAACATGGTAGAAAAAGCCGAAGAGTTTATGCGTAATAACTAATTACAACATACATATTATAAAAAAAAGCAACTATTACTAGTTGCTTTTTTTATGTATAATTAAGATGTGTAAACGACTACCTGTTCATATTTTTCATTTCTGCTATAAACGTATCAGAGTCTACCTTATCATGAGCAAGAGCCAAGGCTTTATCTGCAATATACTTTACGTTCTGAGAATGAAATCCTAATCCCACACATATTTTTTCTAATAACCAATGTTGATTTGGTCCTTCAATATCATCAGCCCAAACCATACGAGCTAAATCGTATAACCGCTCTAAACGGTGATCATAAGAATGTGGGGCATTGATAGGATGACTATTATAATCTTCTAAAATTTCTTTAAAATCAAGCTCAGAAATATCTAAACGCGTAGCTAAACGCTCTAAAAAAGCTTTCTCTTTATCTGAAATTACACCATCACTCATAGCAACTCTAACGATTGCTGCAAAATGGTCTTCGTTACGTTTTTTAAAACCGCTATCGAATAAATCTGAAAATGACATATATCTATTGTATTTATTATCTTATTATTAAATTGGGCACAAATATAATTCTATTCAAAGAATAACAGTGTCCTCATTTAAACTTTTTAAATTTTACAGAATCCAATTCACTCATAACCAAACCTTAGCTCTTTATAAAAGTAAAATTTTTCAATAGGACTACAAGAATCTCTTTGTGAATTTATAAATTTTATTCATTTGAGTTTTTTGAATATTCAAATGAATAAAATCATGTATTTTTGCAACTTCCAAACAAAAGAAACTTGAGTAAAGTATCTATTGCCCAAACATTCGTACAGACTTTGCAACTGCAAAATCTGCAAACTGCTATTGCCGCTTCCCAAACCAAGACACATTTAAAAGGCCTTGTGGGCTCATCGTTTTCAATTACGGTTGCCGAAGTTTTTAAAACTGCAGACCAACCCTTTTTATTAATTTTTGACGATAAAGAAGAAGCCGCATTTTATCTTAATGATTTAGAACAACTAATTAATGATAAAGATGTATTGTTTTATCCAGGCAGTTACCGAAGACCATACCAAATTGAAGAAACTAATAATGCCAACGTACTTTTACGTGCCGAAGTTTTAAACCGCATTAATTCGCGTAAAAAACCGTGTATTATTGTCACTTACCCAGATGCACTTTTTGAAAAAGTAGTTACTAAAAAAGAACTCGAAAAGAATACGCTAAAGATTTCTGTTGGCAACGATTTAAGTATCGATTTTGTAAACGAAGTGTTGTTTGAATACAAATTTAAGCGTGTCGATTTTGTAACAGAACCTGGTGATTTTTCAGTTCGTGGTGGTATTGTTGATGTCTTTTCATTTTCGCATGATGAACCTTATCGCATTGAATTCTTTGGAGATGAAGTTGATAGTATTAGAACGTTTGATGTAGAAACGCAACTCTCTACCGAGCGCATTAAAAAAGTGAGCATTATTCCAAATGTAGCTAATAAACAGATTGCTGAACAACGCGAAAGTTTTCTAAAATACATTTCGAATAAAACCGTTATTTTTTCTAAAAATGCATCACTCACATTTTCAAGAATTGATGATTTTTACAAGAAGGCTGAAGAGGCTTTTAACAATTTATCAAGCGATATAAAACATGCGTCTCCTAAAGAATTATTCTGTAATTCAGATTTGCTAAAACGACAATTTCTCGACTATCCTCTAGTTGAATTTGGATCTGAAGCTTTTTTCGCGCAGCAACTTATCGCCTTCTATACCAAGCCACAACCAACATTCAACAAGCAATTCAATTTATTAATTGAGGATTTAAACGAAAATCACGCTAACGGCATTACCAACTATATTGCTTGTGTTAGTGAGCAACAAGCCAAACGTTTTCACGATATATTTGATGATGCAGAGCAAACGGTGCATTATAAAACGGTAACGCTTTCATTATACCAAGGTTTTGTAGACACGGAACATCAACTCGCCGTGTATACAGACCATCAGATTTTTGATCGTTATCATAAATTTCATCTAAAAAATGGCTACGCGAAGAAGCAAGCCATCACATTAAAAGAACTCACAAATCTCGAAATTGGAGATTACGTCACTCATATTGATCATGGGATTGGAAAATTCGGTGGGCTTCAAAAAATTGATGTTGAAGGTAAAAAACAAGAAGCCATTAAATTGGTGTATGGAGAACGGGATATTTTATACCTCAGCATTCACTCGCTACATAAAATTACCAAGTTTAATGGTAAGGATGGTAAGCCACCAACGGTTTATAAATTAGGAAGCAAAGCTTGGGCAACTTTAAAACAAAAAACGAAAACTAGGGTTAAAGAAATTGCTTTCAACCTTATTAAATTATACGCTAAACGAAAATTAAAAAAAGGATTTCAATACGCTCCCGATAGCCATATGCAATTAGAATTGGAATCATCTTTTATCTACGAAGACACTCCAGATCAAATAACATCAACTGCAGCAATAAAAGCGGATATGGAAAGTGAGAGACCAATGGATCGCTTGATTTGTGGAGATGTTGGATTTGGTAAAACCGAAGTGGCCATTAGAGCTGCTTTTAAAGCCGTAGATAATGGTAAACAAGTTGCTGTTTTGGTACCCACAACCATTTTGGCTTACCAACATTCCCGAACCTTTAAGGAGCGTTTAAAAGATTTCCCAGTCACGGTAGATTATGTCAACCGTTTTAGAACAGCCAAAGAAAAACGTGAAACGTTAGAAGGCCTAGAAAAAGGAAGTGTTGATATTATTATCGGAACCCATCAACTCGCAAGTAAAAACGTAAAATTTAAAGATTTAGGATTACTGATTGTTGATGAAGAACAGAAGTTTGGTGTTTCGGTAAAAGAAAAATTAAAGACCATAAAGGAAAATGTTGATGTTTTAACCTTGACGGCCACTCCAATTCCGAGAACTCTTCAGTTTAGTTTAATGGCAGCACGCGATTTGTCGGTTATTAATACGGCTCCACCCAATCGGTACCCTATAGAAAGTCATGTCATTCGTTTTGGAGAAGAAACCATACGAGATGCCATTAGTTATGAAATTCAGCGTGGTGGACAAGTCTATTTTATTCATAATCGCATTGAGAATATAAAGGAAGTTGCTGGAATGATTCAACGTTTAGTACCTGATGCAAAAATCGGTATTGGTCATGGGCAACTCGACGGTAAAAAACTTGAAAACCTCATGCTCGCGTTTATGGATGGTGAATTTGATGTGTTAGTCGCTACCACCATTGTTGAAAGTGGTTTAGATGTTCCAAACGCGAATACTATATTTATTAATAATGCTAATAATTTTGGATTAAGTGATTTACATCAAATGCGTGGTCGTGTTGGTCGTAGCAACAAAAAGGCATTTTGTTATTTTATTACACCAGAATATTCTGCAATGACCACGGATGCTAGGAAACGTATTTCAGCCTTAGAACAATTTACAGAACTTGGAAGTGGATTTAACATTGCCATGAAGGATTTAGAAATCCGAGGAGCTGGTGATTTATTAGGCGGTGAACAAAGTGGATTTATAAATGATATAGGTTTTGATACGTATCAGAAAATTTTAAATGAAGCTATAGACGAATTAAAGGAAACGGAATTCTCAGATTTATATAAAGACGATGGTAAGCCGAAACAATATGTTAAAGACATGACCATTGATACGGATTTTGAATTGTTATTTCCAGATGATTACATCAATAATATTACAGAGCGTTTAAATCTTTATACAAAACTCAACGCCATAAAAACGGAAGAAGAACTAACGACATTTGAAACTGAAATTATAGATCGTTTTGGAGAATTACCAACGCAAGTTTCAGACTTATTAGATAGTGTACGCTTAAAATGGATAGCTACAAAAATGGGAATTGAAAAACTCATTATGAAACAAGGTAAAATGATTGGTTATTTTGTTCAAGATCAACAAAGTGGTTTTTATCAAAGTGACGCCTTTACTAAAGTTTTACAGTTTGTACAAACCAACGCTGTTAAGTGTAAAATGAAAGAAAAACAAACTAGAAAAGGATTACGTTTGCTAATTACATTCGAGAAAATTAAAAACACCAAACAAGCTTTATTGGCCTTAAAAGATATACAATGAACGAAAAAAGTCATTTAACCCATCTTTTATTACTCTTAATTGCCACCATCTGCCTCAGTACATCTGGTCCTTTAGGAAATTTTATAGACATGCCGACGCCTGTAATTATTTGGTGGCGTTCTATTTTAGCGGCATTCATACTTTTCTGTTTTTGTTTATATAAAGGCATTAATTTAAAAATAAACAATAAAAAAGACCGCTTCACATTTTTTATTGCAGCGCTTTTAATGGGTGGGCATTGGATCTTTTATTTCTATGCTTTAAAATTATCTAATGTTGCCATTGGTATGATTTCATTATTTACATTTCCTGTAATCATAGCGCTGTTAGAACCTTTATTTTCTAAAACAAAACTAGACCCTATTCACATCCTTTTAGGGGCAATGGTACTTCTAGGTATTTATGTTTTAGCTCCAGAATTTAATTTAGAAAACAGTCAGCTACAAGGTATTATGTGTGGTATACTTTCTGCAATATGCTATGCCGTAAGAATTTTAATGTTAAAAGACCATATTACCAAGTATAATGGGATAATGCTAATGTTTTATCAAGTGCTGATTTTAGCTGTAGTATTAGCACCAACATTATATTTTATGGATGCTTCAAATATAACGACACAATATCCTTATGTATTGATGCTCGCTATTATTACGACAGCAATTGGCCATACTATGTTTGTAAATAGTTTAAGCTATTTTAAAGCCAGTACGGCAAGTATTATTGGAAGCACACAACCTGTGTTTGGAATTATAATTGCCTTCTTTTTCTTGAATGAAATACCAACAAAACATACCTTTGTTGGAGGTGCATTAATTTTAGCCACAGTACTTATAGAAAGTATACGGTCTAAAAAGAAATAGAAGGATTAATATGGCTCAATTTTTGAAGCGCATTAAAAGATAAAACAGTATATACAAATGAAAAAAATCATAGTCGTATTAGTCGTATTGCCACTAATCACTTTTGCACAAAGTGTAACAGGCACATTTTCACCAGCTGAAGATTTTAGCTATGCATTTCTATATCATGCCACACCAGAAAGTGCCAACTATGTGAACCGAGGAGAATTGGATAGCATTGGTAATTTTGAAATTCAATTAGATTCTACCATAGCACCAGGTATTTATAAAATTGTATATGCGACTCCTCCTGAAGAACATAATTTTGATTTTATATATGACGGCAAAGAAACCGTTGCTTTTAAATTTAGTATGAGCAGAGGTGTTGAATTCACTCAATCTGAAGAAAATAAATTGTGGACCTCATATCTAAAAAGTATAGATATGGTGAACCAAACGATAAGTAATTATTACTCTAAAGACAACAACGACGAAAAAGGGTTTACGGCTATCTTTAAGACCTTAAAAGATACACAAACAGCTTACGAAGAATTAGCGAAAGATAAATTGGTTTTCAATTTTATTAAAGCTAATAGACCTTATATTCCTACGCAATATGAAGATATTAGCACCTATTCACAAAACCTTAAACAACATTATTTAAGTCAAGTCGATTTTAGCAACTATCTGCTACAAAGTTCGTCTTATTTAATAGATCGCGTTAGCGCTTATGTATTTAACATGGTTGCAAACCCTAATGAAGCAACCTACAAAGCACATGTAGATGATGTAGCTGCTGCAATTTCGAATAAGGATTTAATAATTAAGACAAGTTTATTAGAAATGTTATGGCATCGTTTTGTAGCATTAGACAATAACAATCTTGCCAATTATATTACAGAGAATTATTTATTGGATTTAGCAAAAGCCACAAACAACAACGTCTTAGAAGACATGATCACTTCTTTTAAGAATACCTCAATCGGAACAAAAGCACCCAATTTTGACATTACTATAGATGGTAAAAACACAAACTTACATCAAATTGAAGGCTCAGAAAACTACTTGATCGTTTTTTGGAGTAGCGCTTGCAGTCATTGTTTAAAGGAATTGCCTGAAGTAAAAAAATTAGTAGCCAACCAACCGCACTTAAAAGTAATCGCTTTCGGATTAGAAGACGACGACAGTAATTGGGACATAGAAATTAAAAAATATCCAGATTTTATACACCAAAAAGGTCTTGAAAAATGGGATAACCCAATTGTAAAAACCTATGGAATTTCTGCAACACCAACCTATTTTTTATTGGATGCATCAAAAACTATCAAGGCTAAACCAACTGATTTTAATGATTTAAAAACTATCTTAAAGTCACTATAAATTCTTTAAAACTCATCTTCTTGTTTTATTTTTCTAAGTAAAAAATCGGTATCTTATTTAAATGCTCGTCTTAAGCTTAATAAAAGCGGACTCTCCATGACTGTATTTTATAGTATATTTGTAACGATTATAAAATTTCATGATTTATCCTATTATAGGTTATGGTAAATCAATTCTGCATTTACCAACGGCAAAATATAAAATTAAGATAAAAAATCTTTACCGTAATTCCCTGAAAGACAATTACTTATTTTGTTTTTCCTCTAAAAAAAGAAAAACTGTTTTTTATAATCTTGTTAAGCTACAACTAGAAACCAACTTTAGAAACTTCATTTGTCATTTAAAAAAGACAACTAAAAAAACGACAACTCAGCTTTATAAACCATTGTTTACTGCATTAAAAGTTATGTAAATAGGGTTTGTTTTTTTATTTAAAAATATTACTCCTATAACAGTAAACTTACAACCCCAAAGTTTTATTTGCCTGACTAAATATTATACTCAAATTAATAAAACCTTTTTGTAATTTTTACCGTAAATACATAAACCCTTTAAACTATAAGAATCCTAGACAAAATTATGGAGATAGATACTATCTGTTTTCTTTAAAATGAATCCCTAAAAAGATTTTATCCCTAAATCTTTTAAAAAATAGCAAAATGAACAACAAAAAACCCAAATTTTATGTCGTTGGCATTGGTGCGTCTGCTGGTGGATTAGACGCCATTCAAAACCTATTTGACCATCTGCCTAACGATACAGGAATGGCTTTTATAATCATTCAACATCTTTCACCTGACTTTAAGAGTCTAATGCCCGAATTGCTTAGTAAGCATACTAAAATGCCTATTTTCACGGCAGAGGACAAACAAACCATTAATCCTAACTGCATTTATTTAAATCAAAATAGCAAAAATCTACATGTAAAGGGTTCTGAACTTTATTTGTTAGACAAAGGTCCTAAACACAATCTCAATTTACCTATAGATATATTTTTTCACACCCTAGGTGAAGAATATAAAGAACGCTCTATCGGTGTTATTTTATCAGGAACTGGATCTGACGGTTCTAGAGGTATTAAAACAATTAAAGAAGGTGGAGGAACAATAATTGTACAAGATCCTACAACCGCACAGTTTGATGGCATGCCTAACTCAGCTATTTCTACCAATACTGTAGATTACATTTTAAGTCCACAAAAAATAGCAGAAATATTACATAAAAATCCTGTTAGTAGACCTTTACTCCAAGAAGATTTTAATAAACACCCCTCTAACGAGACGTTAATTGACGATATACTTACTATTGTTTATAAGCACTCTGGGATAGACTTTAGAGAATATAAAAAGAATACGCTTTTAAGAAGAATTGAAAAGCGTATGAATATTAACAACATAGAACACGTGTTTGATTATGCTACTTTTTTATCAAGTAACGTAATGGAACAACAATCATTAAAAGAAGACTTTCTAATTGGCGTTACCCGTTTCTTCAGAGACACAGAAGCTTTTAAAAGCCTAAAAGAGAAAGTTATACCTGAAATTTGTAAAAACAGAAATAACGAAAGCACCATTCGGGTTTGGATTGCTGGGTGCTCTACAGGAGAAGAAGTATACTCTTTAGCCATTTTAATAGACAATTACCTAAGAACAAATCAGTTAAATATTGATTTTAAAATATTCGCAACAGACATTGATCCAAGAGCCCTTGCTATTGCAGGTGTAGGTATCTATAATGTAAATATTATAAATGAAATTGACAAGCATTACTTAGATCAGTACTTTATTAAAAATGCTGATAAAATTCAAATTATAAAACGCATTAGAGAAAAGATTGTATTCTCTAATCATAACTTAATAAAAGATCCTCCTTTTATAAGAATGGATCTTATTTCTTGTAGAAACCTACTTATTTATTTTGATGCTAAGATTCAAAAAAAGGTAATGTATAATTTTCAATTCGCTCTAAATCAATTTTCTTATTTGTTTTTAGGCAATAGCGAATCGTTAGGAGAAACTGCAAAACTTTTTAAAACTATAGATGTAAAATGGAAAATATTTCAAAATATTTCTCCTGCGAAGCAAATACCATCACATAGTACCAATTTAGATAGAATAACGACACTCGCTTACCAATATCCTCAGACCCCAAGAAGTGTACCTGCTCTAAATATAAAAGAAAGTCCAGAATTGGTTTTTCATAAATATTTAAGTCAGAAATTTAGTCCGGCCTCTATTTTTATCGATCAAGATTTTAATATTCTGTTCATAAATGGTGATGCAGGAAAACGTTTATCACATGGTTCTGGTCTTTTTCAGAATAATTTATTAAAAATGGTAAATCCTGATATCGCTGTTATCATTAGAAGCGGTATTAGAAGAGTTGAAGCTACTAAACAAGATGTGGTTATAGAAAGCGTTATGAATGAAACGGTTAACCAGACCTATTCTTTCGACTTAAATTTTCATGAAGTAAAAGACTATGATAATTTAAATAAATGCTATCTAATTGAATTTAGTAATGATGTCCTTTTAACGGAAAGCATACCTTTAATTATAGATAATATTAATTTAGACGAAGTTTCCAATCAACGATTAGAAGATTTAGAAACAGCGCTCAAAATAGCTAAAACAGAATTACAAAATGCTATTGAAGAATTAGAAACAAGTAACGAAGAGTTGCAATCTTCTAATGAGGAGTTAATGGCTTCTAACGAAGAGCTTCAAAGTACCAATGAAGAGCTACAATCTGTAAATGAAGAACTGTATACTGTAAATACAGAGATGCAGGAAAAAAATAAAGAGCTTACCAACTTAAATAACGACATAACTAACTTATTAGACAATACGCAAATTGCGACCTTATTCTTAGATACGGATTTACGTATTAGAAAATTTACGCCTGCACTTAAAGAAGTTTTTAATTTAGATGAAATAGATCTTGGAAGAACACTGTCTAGCTTTACGTCTAATTTTAAGGAAGACACCCGTAATTCTATTATTGAAGATTCTAAATTTGTTTTAGAAAAGTTAAAAATTATTGAAAAACAAGTTAAGGATCAAGATGATAATTATTACTTACTACGTATCAGCCCATTTATTACTTCTAATAAAATAATAAATGGAGTCGTAATTACCTTAAACAACATCAACAAGCTGAAAGAAACTGAATTACAACTTGTTGATACAGATATCAAATACCATAAATTATTTGAAAGCCTTAATGAAGGTTTTATGCACGCCAGAATTATTACTAATGATGAAGGTGAAGCTATAGATTGGGAATATATTGATGTCAATCCTGCTTTTGAATTAATTTTAAATTCAAAAGTAGATGACATAATAGGTAAAAGAATTTTAGAGATTATTCCAGATTTAAAAAGCGACCCTAACAATTGGTTAGCTAAATATGGGAAAACAGCTTTAACAGGTGAAAATCAAACCTTCGAAACCTATGTAGCAACTACGAAAAAGCATTATTTAATAAACATTTTTTCACCTAAAAAGGGAGAATTTGCTGGTACAATTTCTGACGTTACCGACTTAAAAAACAAAGAAGAAGCTCTAAGTAAAAGTGAAGCAGAATTAAATAGAGTCCAAGAATTAACTCATGTCGGTGGCTGGTATTTAGATCTTAAGACAGATAAAGTAATTTGGACAGGTCAATTGTATAAAATTTATGGTTTAGACCCCAATTTAGAACCTCCAAATTATACCGAACAGGAAAAAATATTTACACCAGAAAGCTGGTTAAAACTCTCTGATGCAGTAGAGAAAACTCAGAAAGACGGTATTCCGTATGAAATAGAGCTCAGTCTTTATAAAACTACTGGTGAAAAAATCTGGATTAAAGCTCAAGGAGAGGCGGTAAGAAATAAAAATGGAGAAATTAAAGCACTTAGAGGAGCTGCTCAAGACATCACACAACAAAAATTATCGGAAGTAGAACTTATAAATGCTAGGAAAGTTGCAGAAGAAGCAAACCTGCATAAAAACTATTTTCTTGCTAATATGAGTCATGAAATTAGAACACCAATGAATGGCGTTCTAGGATTTTCTGAATTGTTAAAAAATGACAGCTTAACTAAAGAAGAACGCTTCAAATATCTTGAAATTATAGATGGAAATTCTAAGCAACTCTTAAATCTAATAGACGATATTATTGATATTGCAAAAATAGAATCTAATGAGTTAAAAGTATCTTTCAACGATTGCAATATATCTAGTCTTATTAAAAACTTAGAAATTACTTATAATCAGTTAAAAATAGCTAAGCATAAAAAAGACATTGATTTTAAAACACACGTACCTGTTGAAAACTTGCGTATTATTACAGATGAGCAGAGACTGCAACAAGTTATTTCTAACCTTCTAAATAATGCTTTAAAATTTTCTGAAAAAGGCGAAATCTCATTCGGATTTGACGTCATTGATGATCATATTAAGTTCTTTGTCAAAGACGAAGGAATGGGTATTAAAAAAAGTAAGCAGATAGAAATATTTGAGCGTTTTAAACAACTTAATTATGAAAGCAATGCCAAATATGGAGGTACAGGTCTTGGCCTTACCATATGTAAAGGAATCTTAACATTATTAGGAGGTGATATCGCAGTGAGTTCTGAAGAAAATAAAGGCACTTTATTTGAATTTAAAATACCTGTTAAATACGCAAAAGCTGACACAAAGAAAAAACAAGCGACACTTCCTAGCAGAAAAGATTTTTTAGAAAATAAAACCATTTTAATTGCCGAAGATGATTCTCTCATAAGATTACTCTTTAAAATTGTATTAAAGGATTCAAAAGCAAATGTTTTATTTGCAACTACCGGTAAAGAAGCTGTAGAATTCTACAAGCAAAATGAAACCATAGATATTGTTTTACTTGACATTAGGATGCCTGTGATGAGCGGAATTGAAGCTCTAGAGAAGATTTTAAAAATAGATCCTAAGGCTAAAGTTATAATGCAAACAGCATACTCTATGCCTGATGAGAAAGAAAAATGCTATAATAAAGGTTGTTTAGGGTTTTTATCCAAACCCATAATAAAAGATGAATTATATTCAACGTTACATAAATGGATCAATTTAGAAGATTAACAGACTTGTAGTTAAATAAAAAACGCTCAGTAAAGAAAAGTCTTTATCTGAGCGTTTTGAAACTAAATAACCAACCAAATTTAGTTTCAATTCTATTATATCATCGAAACGGATTCTAAAGTGTTTCGAGTGTTTGTTCTATTATTTTCTACTTTCTTTGTGTTTTGCTTACGCTTTTTAAATCTATCGACGTCTGTTGTGGACTTGCCTTCAGCATCGGTACTTCTATAATATTGAATGTATCCATTGCCTCTAAATTCATATAATGTTCCAGAATTTGCATGAAACAGCTCTACTGTACTATCATTAATAACGCTCAATTCGAAGTATTCATTGTCGAAGAAATCATAATCTAATGTTAATGTTTTTAGATACCTATTTCCAGAGACATCTCCGACTCCATAATCACCTATAAAATCCCAATAGATGTTATTTGTGTTATAAACATTTTGATCTTGAGAACTTCTAAATGTAACATCGTTTCCTCCAGATAAAAACTGTAAATAATTCTCATTATCAAAATCGTTTAATGCTCCATAATTACTGGTATATGTTTTTTCCCAAGCTTCATATTCTTGTAGGAAATAGTGAATGTTATCATAGAAAATAAAATCATAATCAAAGTTAGATTTTTGGTAACCTTCTAAAAAATAAGACGTATCATTAAAAGGATTATATAATTCAATTGTGTTATTATCCACTTGATACACATCAAAACTATCATAACCATCAATAATGTGATCGACATCTAAAATCATATCATATGCATCGTAAGTTCCTATTTCTACACCATAACCATTACCTTGACTTCCAAAGCCCACCAAATTATTGTTGGCATACAAACGGCCGTTATTAAACGACACCGTAAATGCAATTTGTAAAAATGGGGTTTCTCCATAGCCTTGTGTTGCATTAATATCAACATACCATAAATCGTAAGAATCTAATAACTGATGTAGTGAAATTGTTGGTTCATCTATATAATAAGCCTCTTCTACATAACATGATGTAAATAGTGTTGTCATACATGCAAATCCTAATAGTAGTTTTATAGTCTTCATAATCTCATAGTTTTAGAGTTATTACTTATGAGAGTTTCAAAACGTGTGCCAAAATAATTATTGTAAGTAAAAATTAAATTTAAATAACTAATAATCAATTAATTAAATGGATTTATAAAAATTGAGTCTCAAATAAAATTAGTATCAATGCTTCCAATAAGAACCTTTTTTAAAAATAAAACAAGTCATTTGTATAAACGAACTTTAAAAAATTAAACCATGAAAAAAAACTTTACGACTTTATTCCTTTGCGTCTTTTTCACATCTGCAATCTATGCACAGACGATTGAGTGGGTCAATCATTTTGGCGATATTTCAGAAGATGTAATAAAATCGGTAACTACTGATGCCGACGGCAATATTTATACCACAGGCTATTTTGCAGAATCTTCTAGTTTTGATGATATCACATTGACAGCTATTGGCGGTTTCAATACTTTTGTAACGAAATCAGATTCAGATGGTAATTTTTTATGGGCAAAAGTTTTAGCCCAACCCAACGACGAGATCATAGATCCCTATCACTCGGTTATATCAAAAAGCGTTGCTGTTGATGCGGATGGGAATGTTATTATAGTTGGCTATTTTGATAGTGGTGATTTTGATGCCGATCCAGGTATAGGAGAGTATATTTTAAGTGCAACTACATACGAAATGTTTATTATAAAATTAGATACCGATGGTGACTTTATGTGGGCATCTTCTTTTGGATCTACAGTAGATACCTTTGAAAGCATCTCTGATGTAGACGTTGATGCTAACGGAGACATTTATGTAACAGGATACTTTAGAGATAATATTTCAATGTTCCATGCCGCAGGAACCTCATCTATTACATCATATGGTGAATCAGATATCTTCGTTATGAAATATGCTGGTGCAGGTTATTTTTTATGGATGAAAAACATGGGAGGAACTAACGCAGATCTCGGAATGAATATTGATGTTACACCTACAGGTGACGTATTTGTTACAGGTCAATTTAACGGACTGGCCACTTTTAGTCCTAGTTTTTTTGGTTCGGATGCCGTTACCTTAGAAACTTTACCAAACTACAAAGGAACGTTTGCTTTAAAACTTAATGCTTCTGGAGATCACCAAGGGGTTGTAAATGTTGGCCAAGCTATCTCAGAGAGTATAGGTACGGCTATTATTACAGATGACAACAATAATACGTACGTTACAGGGTATTATGGTGGTATTTTATCAACTAATGAAGGTACACCAGAAGAAATATCTATAGATTCTGATACTAATTACGAAGCCTTTGTAGCCAAAGTTAATTTTACCAACCAAAATGTGTCATGGGTTAAAGAAATTGACGGAGGTACCGATTCTGCCTTTGGTTTTGATTTAGATGTTGACTCTAACCAAAATGTATTTTTAGCTGGTTACTATAGCGAAACCTTAAGCGTTGGAGACTTTAACTTAACGAAACAAACTTCTTATGCTCTAGAAAGTTACTTGGTAACCATGAACAGTACTGGTGAATTCTTAAACGCCTACCAATTTGGAGGTATTAATACAGCAGATACACAATTAGTAAACATCGATGCTAATGATAATGTTATTGTCGCTGGATCTTTTAGACAAACCGTAGATATCAGCCCTTTTGATTCAGAAAACACAGAGCTTATATCGCATGGCTTTAGAGATAATTATATTTTAAGCATGGGGAATAGTAATGTATTAAGCACTGATGATTACCAATTAGGCAACACTATAAAGCTTTATCCTAATCCATCAGAAAATTATATCTACATTGCCCATAGCCAACCATCAACCCTTTCAAACTATGTAATATTTGATGTTAATGGTAAATCTGTCTTGTCTGGTGACCTCGGAATAAATAATGAAATCAATATCAGTCATTTAAAAAGTGGATTCTATTTTCTAAGTATAAATCAACAAACAGAAACATTTAAGTTTTTAAAGAATTAGATTATAAAAAACAGACATTCCTGCGATAATTTTTGGAATCAGCGTATAACCTTTCTATCTTCGAGCTATGTATAGATGGGAAATGTTTATCGATTTCTTTTTAATCGCCGGAATGTCTTTCTTAGCGTTCTTAATTCTTGTACTTATAAAATCTAAAGTTCATTTTTCAAAAACAATACTGAACATATTTTTTATAAATGCCTTTTTCTTTCTACTCTATTACTACTCTTATCTCCACAAAATTAGAATTACTGGAGGTATTGCGATACTCTTTGGGCATGGAGTTGGTTATCTTTTAGGCCCCTCCTTTTTGTATTTGGTTAAATCCTTAGTGTTTTCTAAAGAGAAAATATTACGCCCTTATCTTAAGAGTCTCATTCCTTTTGCCTTTGTTTTTATCTTTTGTAATGTGCCACTATGCTTGGCGATGACTTCAGATTATTTTGATAGTTATCACAACATCTACATTACATTAGAGATTCCATTCAATATCTTAGAAAATATATTTATCATTTTCTACATTTTTAAAACGCTAAAGTTTTTAAATCGTTTAAAAATTTCCATTCAAGAAAATTATGCCAACCTTTCATCACAAAACCTGCAGTGGTACAAGCATTTTATCATTGGATTTTCAGTTATCGTCATTATAGATTCACTACTTAGCGTTTACGAATTTTTCTTTACAGTAGATTTATGGAATGTTGGTACCGTAATCGCCTTTATGTTATTCTTCCTTTATCTTTATTTGGGTTATAAAGGTTTATATCAGGCGCAAATTCTTATTCCAAGCTTTCTGTTAGACCAATTAGATGAAACTCAATCACCATCTAAAACCCCAATTTTAGACACAGATACAACGACAGAAAAAGAAAAAACAATAGTCAGACAACTCGATAGCCTAAAGCCTCAGGAAATTGAAAATTTAAAACAAAAACTGAACATACTTTTAACAGAAGATAAAGTGTATCTCAATGAAGATCTTAATCTAACTCAGCTTTCAGAATACATGGATATTTCTAACAAGAAGTTATCTGAATTACTCAATCATCATTTAAATACTAATTTTTACGATTTAATTAATGAATACCGCATCAACGCCATTAAACAACGATTTGAAAATGGAGATGCTGAAAAATACACGATTATTTCTATAGCTTATGATGCCGGTTTTAAGTCTAAAGCCAGTTTTTATAGAATTTTTAAACAGAAAGAAGGGATCTCACCCTCTAATTATAATAAAAAATTTCAGGAAGTATCCTAAGGATCTCACCGCACTTTAAGAGACAATACTTAGTCCGTTAAAGACTAAATTTTACATTATTTTGACTATTTTTGATATAGAAAATTGACACAATCACTATGAGTGACACTATAAAATACGCTGTATTTGGCGCAGGAAGCTGGGCAACTGCCATCGTAAAAATGCTTTGCGAAAATTTAGATGAAGTGGGTTGGTATATGCGAAGCGTTTATACCAAAGAACACATCTTAAAAGAAAAACATAATCCTAGTTATTTAAGTTCTGTTGAATTTCATACGGAACAGTTAAAATTAAGTAATGATATTAACGAAATAGCAGATTGGGCAGACGTGCTTATTTTTGTAATTCCATCGGCTTTTATACATACTGAGTTAGAAAAACTGACCACAGACATTAGTAATAAAACCATAGTATCTGCTGTAAAAGGTATTATGCCAGAAACAGGCAAGTTAGTTGGTGAGCAATTTCATGATGAATATAATATACCGTTTGAAAACATTGCTGTTATTGCTGGTCCTTGCCACGCAGAAGAGGTCGCGTTAGAGCGTTTATCCTATTTAACCATTGCATGCGATGATAAAAAAAAGGCACAAGCCATCGCCAATAATTTATCGAGTGATTACATTAAAACCAAAACAAGTGATGATGTTATTGGTATTGAATACGCTGTAATGCTGAAAAACATTTATGCTATCGCAGCCGGAATGGCTCATGGCTTAGGCTATGGCGATAATTTTCAGAGTGTCTTGATGAGTAACTCTATTCGTGAGATGAAACGTTTTATCAAAAAGATGCACAAGATGAAACGTAATATTAATAACTCCGCTTACTTAGGCGATTTATTAGTAACAGGTTATTCTATCTTTTCTAGAAACCGTATGTTCGGAAATATGATTGGTAAAGGTTACACCGTAAAATCTGCACAGATGGAAATGAATATGGTCGCTGAAGGCTACTATGCCACAAAAAGTGCTTTTGAATTAAACAAAAAGAATAAAAAGAAAACGCAACTCCCTATAATAAATGCCGTTTATGATATTTTATATGAAGGGAAAGATGCTAAAAAAACATTTAAAAAATTAGTTGACAAGCTAGATTAGCTTTTGGCTATTTGCCTTTAGCTGTTAGCCAAAAGTAAAAGGCTAAGAGTTACTTCACCAAAACACCACGCAACTGCATCAAAGGAATTGTCTGCAATGCTTTTTCGTTTATGGTGTTTTTTCTGAATACATATGTTTTATCAAACATTTGATTACCTTCAAAAAATGTGATTTTAAACTCGTTATTGAGCTCTAAAACCTTGTTTTGTAAGTATTCTATCTTAGCATAACTTCGTGCTGGTAGTTTTGCAATGGTATGTCGCATTACAGGAGTTAATTTCTTATCGTTATACCCTCTAGAAACTATAAGAACGGTTTCTAAGTCGTTATCACTATTGTTAATGATATACGCATTCCAATCTTGAGTTTTGTATTCCAAATGCTCTTCTTGGACCACCGCAACATGCACATCTTTTACTTCTGGAATTCTAATATCTTTTTTCATAGTGCAAAAATAGTAAACTATTCAAAATATGAATTAGAATAATCTTTAGCAATTATACCTCTAAGATTATTAGTGACTAAGTGCTTAAAGAGTTCAGATTCTGAATGGGATTCAAATAAATTATTCTCTTTAAATATTAAATGGTCTACTCTATAAAAATAGAGTTTCACTACCAATTCTAGATTAATATCTTTTTCTATAGCACCAAGTGCTTTACCTTTTTTTAATAAGTCTAATACAATACTATGCGCTAACGCTTCAATAAAATCATTATAAAGCTTATTGGCTTTTGGATAATATTTTTCTATTCCAAAAATAAAAGAGGGTTTAAAGTACTTTAAATACTGAAACCCTCTTTTGTAAATTAACATAACACTCAAAATAGGATCATTAGCATTGCTGATAATAATCCTATCAATATCTTCTTTATATTCATTTATAATACTTTCGACACTACTGGTTACTAAATCTTCTTTATTTTTAAAAAATGAATAAATTGTTTTTTTTGATATGCCGAGCTCTCTAGCTAAATCATCTAAAGTAACGTGCTTACTCCCGTATTGGGTAAACTGTTCTATAGAGCATTTTAACAATGTAGCTTTAGTAATCATGTTTAAATTATTTTATCTCCAACCTCCACCAAGGGCTTCGTATAGATCTACGATAGCAATTAATTGTTGCAACTGGCTATCAATGATATTCAGTTCTGCACTTAATGCACTTTGTCTTGCCGTTAATAAATCTAAATAATTGGCGTAACCATTTTTAAGTAACTCTTCCGAGTTGGCTTCTGCCATACGTAACGCTTCGACTTCGTTTTTTCTAAATTCGTATTTCTTCAACTCTGCTTCATAGGAATACAACGCATTAGACACTTCATTACCGGCAACCAATAAGGTTTTCTTAAAATTTAAAAGTGACGCTTCTTGATTGGCAAGTGCAACTTCTTTTTGAGTTTTTAGTTTTCTGTTATTTAAAATGGGTTGTGTTAATCCACCAATCACTGTTGCAAATAACGAATTAGCATTAAATAATTTATCTAACTCTAAGCTTTGTAAGCCTCCTGAAGCACTTAACGTTAAAGACGGATAAAAGCTACTATTAGCAACATTGGTTAACTCAAAAGATTCGATCAAACCATACTCAGCAGCCATAACATCTGGTCTATTACTAAGTAATGTGGCTGGTAACCCAAGTTTTATATTTTGATCAATTTTTTGAATGTCTAAACCACTTCTTTCAAAGTGTTGTGCTGATTTACCTAATAGAATACTTAAGGTGTTTTCCGTTTTAAAAATAGCCGCTTCAATATCAACCTGTAAAGCTCTTGCATTATTATATTGTGCGATATTTTGATCTACTGCAACCTGTGTTACTTGACCAGCATCCTTTAAAGCCTTAATAGTTTCTACACCACTTTCTCTAGTTGCAATAGTTTGTTTTGTAATCTCTAACTGTGCATCTAAAGCCAATAAATTGTAATAGGTATTCGCAATACTAGAAATTAGTTGTGTTTTCACTGCTTGATGTCCAGCAACATTTTGTAAATAATCGGCTTGCGTTGCTCGTTTATTACTTCTTATTTTCCCCCAAATATCGGCTTCCCAAGCTAAGTTTGCTGTCACATCATAAGTATCTAAACCACCACTAAATATAGAGCCAAACTGGCTATTTTCTGAATACTCCTGATGTGTATAATTCGGACCTGCACTTAATGTTGGAAAATAACCTGCCTTACCTTGTTTGGCATAGGCTTCAGCTGCTACCATTTGCTGAATAGCAATACGTATGTCCATATTATTTTGTAAACCTTCCTCAATATACTGTTGTAGATATTGATCTGTAAATAAATTTTTCCAAGACACATCTGCCATAGACACACTGTCCGTTGGTAAATTATCTGTTCGATATAGCGCTTCAGTTTCAGATTGTATATCTGGTCTTGTATAATCTTTGGCAACAAAACAACTTTGTAATGTTAATGCAAGGATTACAAATAAAGCACCTTTACTAAAATTTCTATGTTTTATAATTGATATCATAGTTCTTATTCTTCAATAGTTTGTACTGCTGGTTTACTCGAAATTTTTTCTTGTAACCACTGAAATAATATAAATAGGATAGGAATGACGAAGACGCCTAAAATAGTTCCGATTAACAGGCCTCCCACGGCTCCAGAACCAATAGATCGGTTTCCTTCAGACCCAACACCTTTAGCTAGTACTAATGGCATTAATCCTAATATAAAAGCAAATGACGTCATTAAAATTGGACGTAAACGCACTTTTGCACCAGTAATAGCTGCATCAACAATATCCTCGCCCGATCGTCGTCGCTGTAGTGCGATTTCCACAATAAGTATGGCATTTTTAGCTAATAAACCAATAAGCATAATTAAGGAAATCTGGAAATAAATATTATTCTCTAATCCTAAAAGATTTGTGGTTATATAAGCTCCAAAGACTCCAAATGGTAATGATAGAATTACAGCAAATGGTAATAAATAACTTTCATATTGTGCACTTAATAAGAAATACACAAACAGAATACTTAAAATAAAAATAAACGTCGTTTGGTTTCCTGCACTCACCTCTTCACGCGTTAAACCCGAATATGCAACCGTATAATTACTTGGTAATTTGGCAACTTCTTCTTCAATAACTCTAATAGCATCACCTGTACTAAATCCTTCGTTAGTTGCACCAGTTATACCTGTTGAATTTAATAAATTGAAACGCGTTACAGATTGTGGACCATAAACTCTTTCTAAGTTTACGAACTGTGTAATTGGCGTCATTTCGCCAGTATTTGTTCTTACGTACATGCTATTTAAGGCACTAACATCTGCTCTGTCCTCAGGTAATGCCTGAATATATACTCTAAATTGTTTTCCGAATTTAGAAAAATCGGATGCATATATACCTCCTATATAGCCTTGTAATGTTGAAAAAATACTCGATATATCGACCCCCTTTTCTTTTGCTAAAGGCACATTGACTTCCATTTCATATTGCGGATAGCTCGTATTAAAAGACGACTGTGCGTACTTAATTTCAGGATGACTCATTAAAGCCATTGTGAAATCTTTATTAGCTTGATCTAAATTGGTGAATTCACCTCCAAATTTATCTAATAAATTCACTTCAAATCCTGCTGAATTACCAAATCCACGTATACTAGGTGGTGAAAAGAAAATAATTTTAGCCTCCGGAATTCCAGCAGCTATACCAAATAATTTTCCTGTAATAGCTTGTGCTGACAATGATGGATCTTCACGATCACCCCAATCCTCTAACTTAATAATTCCCATACCATAGTTGGAACCAGAACCGTTAATTAAACTTCTACCTTTAATAACATTTACACCAATAACACCTTCCATACCTTCTATTTTAGAGTATAGGTTTCTGGCTACGGCATCTGTTCTATCTAAAGATGCACCAGCTGGTAATTCAATATTGGCGAAAATAATACCTCTATCTTCATTAGGAACAAAACCTGTAGGTGTGTTGTTTGCTGCCCAATAAATACCAACAACGGCTATCATTAGTAAGACTACCGATATGAATTTTTTCTTGTATAAGAATTGAAGTGAATTTCCGTATTTGTTTATTGTAGCATTAAATCCGCGATTAAAAAGTGCATAAAAACGTTTTAATAGGCTTTTCCCTTTAAGTTCTTCATCATCGTTGTGTGACTTTAGTAATAGTGCACATAAAGCTGGACTTAAAGTTAAGGCGTTTACTGCGGAAATTAAAATCGCAATAATTAACGTAACTCCAAACTGCTCGTAGAATACACCTGTTGGACCGGTTACAAAAGTTACTGGAATAAATACGGCTGCCATTACCAATGTAATTGAAATAATTGCTCCAGATATTTCATTCATGGCCGTTAGTGTTGCTTTCTTTGGATCTTTTTCACCTTCATCCATTTTAGCATGGACGGCTTCCACAACTACAATGGCATCATCGACCACAATACCAATGGCGAGCACTAATGCAAATAGCGTCAACAAGTTGATGGAATATCCAAAAACATTCAAGAAAAAGAACGTACCAATAATAGAAACAGGTACAGCAATCGCCGGAATTAATGTTGAACGGAAATCTTGCAAGAAAATAAACACCACTAAGAATACTAATAGAAAGGCTTCTAATAAAGTGTGAATTACTTTTTCTATAGATGCGTTTAAGAATAAGCTCGTATCATAAGGTACAAAAATACCTAAGCCTTCCGGTAAATCATTTTCTACCGCATCTAAAGTCGTTTTGATACCTTCAATAATTTCTTGTGCATTAGAACCTTTCGTTTGAAAAATCCCCATAAAAACCGCTGGATGACCTAAACTCATGGCGTTAGCCGCATAAGATTGTGCATCTAATTCAATAGTAGCCACATCTTTTAAGCGCAAAAACTCACCATTTCCTAAAGCTTTAATTACAATATCACTGTATTGTGCTTCGTCTTTAAAACGACCACTATAGGTTAACGTATATGAAAATGATTCACCACTATTTTGACCTAAAGACCCTGCTGCCGCTTCTAAGTTTTGTTCTGCTAGAGCCGCTGAAATATCCGAAGGAATTAGATTATAAGCTGCTAATTTATCTGGTTTTAACCAAATACGCATGGCATAATCTTGTTGTGAAAATACACTAACATCACCAACACCACTTATACGTTGCATGGCAGGAATGACGTTAATTTTTAAATAATTCTGAATAAATGTCGCATCATAATTCTCACTTTCAGAATACATCGAAACAAACATTAATGCACTTGTTTCTTGTTTTTGTGTGGTGACACCAGTTTGCGTTACCTCTTGTGGTAGTAATGGAGTTGCTCGTGCGACACGATTTTGCACATTTACGGCTGCAATATCTGCATCCATATCTTGATCAAAATAAACTGTAATTTCTGCCGTTCCAGTATTTGATGCCGTAGAGGTAATGTATGTCATTCCTTCTACTCCATTAATTTGCTCTTCTATAGGAATAATAACACTCTCTAAAACGGTTTCTGCATTTGCACCAGTATAACTTGCAGACACCTTAATTGTTGGTGGCGCAATATCTGGATATTCCTCTATAGGTAAAGTACCAATACTAATAGCTCCTAGTAAAACTATAATGATAGAGATTACTGTTGAAAGTACTGGTCTTTCAATAAATGTTTTTAACATAATTAAAATGTTTGATGTTATTTAATTTCTGAATAAAGGGGTAATTGGCTTAATGGCCTCTTCAAAAGTTGTGTCTTGTGGTGCGATTACCATTCCGTTTCTTAGTTTACCTACTCCAGAAATAATAATTTTATCTTTTACATCTAAACCAGATCCTACAACATATAAGTTATCTACTGTTCCTTCTATTTCTAAAATAGCAGTTTCTACTTTGTTATCTTCACCAAGTTTAAAAATCATTACATTTCCTTGTTGCTCAAACGTGGCTGATTGCGGTACAACAATAGCGTCTTTATATTCTATAGGAAATCTTATTTTACCACTATTTCCGTTAGTTAAAATCTCATTCGGATTATCAAAAGCCGCTCTAATTTTAATAGTTCCTGTATTCTGATTGATTTGACCCGTACTAGTTTGGATACGGCCTTTTTCAGAATACTCTGTCCCATTAGCCAAAATCAGGCTTAAATCTGGTGAATTCTTAATACGTTCGGCTTTCGTTTTACCTTCGGCATTTTGTAAATGATTAATGTATTGTGCTTCATTGAAACTAAAAAAAGCATAGACTTGGTCAATTTCACTTACGGTAGTTAGCGGTGTTGCATCACTCGGACTAATTAAAGCACCTTCTCTAAAGTTAATAGAACCAACATAGCCATCTATTGGGCTTTTAATCGTCGCATAACCAATATTTGCTGTAACTCCGCTATAATTCGCTTTTGCTTGTGCCAAATTTGCTTTTGCAGTTTCTAATTGTACTGCGCTAATAATGTTCTTTTCTACAAGTGGAATCAATTTATCAACCTCTACTTGTGCGACATTAATACGAGCTTGTGCTGCACCAGCATCTTGACTTAAAGACTGCGTTTCTAGTTTGAAAAGCATTTGTCCTTTTCGTACTTTTTCTCCTTCGTCCACATATACTTTTTCAATATAACCAGATGTTTTAGCGCGTACATCACTATTTACAATACCTTCAATAGTTGCAGGATAATCGGTATATCCTGTTACTGTTTTTTGTTGTATTTGCGTTACAGGAAACGAGGCAGGAGGTGGCGCTGCTGCAGATTGATTTTGTTCGCTGTTTCCGCAACTAACAATAACTAAGAATAAACTTAGTGCTACGATATTATATAATCTCTTATTTTTCATTTGTAATCTTACTTTAAATATGGAATTGGTTGTCTATTAATTTTTTTCTTAATACTTCTATTGATGCACTTGCTTCATCTAAAAATTGGATGTAATCATTATGGAAACTTAATTCGAACTTTTCCTCTTCATTTTCGATTTTGTGGTTATTGATTTTCTCTTTATAATTTTTAATTTCTGAATGCAATACTTTAACTTCTTGCCATTCATTAATCACATTATCGATATGCTGAACGATCATATCCTTATTGATAATGAAATATTTTTTACGATCTCCTGTTTTAGTGAAATATACAATCTTGTTTAAATCTTGTAAATGATTAAGGTGTGTTGAAATGGTGCTTTTACTAGCGCATAATATCTTTACCATATCCTCAAAAGTGGTTCCTTGTTTACCTGTAAGGATGATATAAGATAAAATACGTGCTGCAACAGGTGCCAAATGCTCTCTTTTTTCTAAATGCACACCTAGTTTTTCAACTAAGGCCATTTTTTCTTTGCAGACATTCTCTTTCATTGTTAAGCTTTTTTATTACTGATTTTGATTATGGAAATATCATGTACAGTAAAATTCTTGGCAAATATATATAATTGGTTCGGAACAAACCGAACTAAACGAAGTTAAAATGCTGTTAAATAAAAAAGCCGACTATGAATAGTCGGCTTTAGAATATATTTTTTTGAAGTTTATAAAGCAGATTTAAACTGCTCTAAAAATCTCACATCATTCTCACTTAGCAATCTAATATCACTAATTTGGTTTAATAGCATTGCTATACGATCGATTCCCATTCCGAAGGCGAAACCTGAATAAACTTTAGAATCTATACCACAATTTTCTAATACATTAGGATCTACCATACCACAGCCCATAATTTCTAGCCAACCTGTACCTTTGGTGATTTTATAATCGGTTTCAGTTTCTAAACCCCAATATACATCAACCTCAGCACTTGGTTCTGTAAATGGAAAGTATGATGGACGCAATCTAATCTTAGATTTTCCAAACATTTCAGTAGTGAAATATTGAAGTGTTTGTTTTAAATCTGCAAAACTTACATCTTTATCAATATATAACCCTTCCACTTGGTGGAAAAAACAATGTGAACGTGCGGAAATCGCTTCATTTCTATACACACGACCTGGTGAAATCGTACGAATTGGAGGTTGATTATTTTCCATATATCGCACTTGTACCGAACTGGTATGTGTACGTAATAAAATATCTGGATCGGTTTGGATGAAGAACGTATCCTGCATATCTCTAGCCGGATGGTATTCTGGTAAATTTAATGCTGTAAAATTATGCCAATCGTCTTCAATTTCTGGCCCTTCACTCACGTTAAAACCTATACGAGAAAAGATATCAATAATTTCATTCTTCACTATAGAAATAGGATGGCGCGCTCCAATAGCAATCGGTTCTCCTGGTCTTGACAAATCTCCGTAAATGCCTTTGTCTTCTTCCTGACTTTCTAAAGTTTCTTTTAAGTGATTAACTTTAGCTTCAGCAGTGTTTTTAAGCTCATTTATAATTTGTCCGAATTCACGTTTCTGATCGTTCGCTACATTTTTTAATTCGCCATAAAATGCCTTTAAGTGCCCTTTAGAACCTAAATATTTTATTCTAAAGGCTTCAACTTCCTCTTTTGACTGTGCTTTAAAAGCTTCCGCTTCTGCTATAAGTTCTTTTATCTTGTCTATCATGGTTTCTATTCAAAAACGAGTGCAAATTTAGTTTTTTTTTGCGAGTTATAGTAGTTGAGCTTATTAGAAACTAGTCTATATATTCAGTTTCTACAAAATAATTGACAATCGCTTCTTTCATCAGTACACTTTGTTCACCTGCCTTCAAATGTGGTAACTGTGCCAATACCTTATAATGTGGCCAACCCTCGTCATCAACATAATCAAATTCATAAAACCCATAAGGCGTTAAAACTTTACAGATTGCAATATGCATTAAATCGAGTTTGTGATCTTTTTTATACTCACGATGCAACTGACCTAATTCTTGTACACCAATAAGGTAAATTATAGAATCGAGATCTAATTTGTCTCCATCAGCAAATTGGTTTGAAAGTTTTTCTACCACCAAATCCCAGCGTTCTTTTAATTGTTCGTCTCTTGCCATGTTTTTAGGTTCAAAGTTTCAAATTCTTTTCAGTTTTCAAAGTTAAGAAACTAAAGCAGCTTGAAATGCGTTATTATTTATAAATGAGAAAAAAAGTGTAGGTTTGTGTAAATCACTATAACAATGAGTATTATTGACATCATTTTAGCTGCCCTATTATTGTTCGGATTCGTCCGAGGTTTATTTAAAGGCCTCTTTGTGGAAGTCGCCTCTTTACTAGCGTTAGTGTTGGGAGTTTGGGGCGCTATTCACTTTAGTGGATTTGCTGCAGGTTTTCTAGAACCCAAAGTAGATTGGAACGAAAAAACCATCAATATCGTTGCTTTTGCCATCACGTTTGTTGTAATTGTCTTGGCTATAGGTCTAGCTGGAAAAGCACTCACGAAACTCGCTGATTTTGCGGCCTTGGGTATTATAAATAAATTGGCAGGTGGTGTTTTTGGCGCCCTTAAAATAGGACTGATTCTTAGTGTATTATTAGGTGTTTTTCATAAAATGAATAGTACATTGCCTTTTATGGAAGACGAAGATTTAGAAAAAAGTATGCTTTATACACCCGTAAAATCATTAGCTCCTATTATTTTCCCGAGTATAATTAAAAGTGACGAAGAACCTATAATTAGAGAGAAAGAAGAATAAAGACCTACAAGGTTTTGACTTTGCTCAGCCACCATGAAACCGTGTAGGTCGCATACTTTTAATCTAAGTGATAAATTTCCATAATATCAGTAAGATATTTTTCGAAATCTATTTTTAAATCTATTAATTTCCCGGTGTGTACATCAAATACCCAACCGTGTACTTTTAACCCTCTATCTCTATAGGCCTTTTGTACAGCTGCTGTTTTAATTAAATTAACACATTGTTCTTGTACATTAAGCTCTACTAAACGATCATACTTTTTATCTTCACATTCAATAGCATTCAGCTCATCATGATGCATTCTATAAACGTCCCGAATATTACGTAACCATCCATTCAAAACTCCTAAATCTGCCGATTGCATGGCTGCTTTTACTCCTCCACAAGCATAATGTCCACAAACGACTACATGATTCACCTTTAAATGTGTAACAGCGTAATTTACCACTGACATCCCATTGGCATCTGTACCCACCACCATATTAGCAATATTACGGTGTACAAAAACATCGCCAGGCCCCAAACCCATGAGGTCTTCTGCTGTAACCCTACTATCAGAACAGCCTATATATAACAACTCCGGACTTTGTCCTTTACCTAATTTTTCAAAATAGTTAGGATCTACATTGAGTTTATCCTTAATCCATTTTTCATTGTTCTTAAATACATTGTCTAAATTCATGGTTTTCAATTTTAATCCTGTAAGTTAGTTAATTCACATGGTCCACATTATTTTTTTATCAAATTAATTCTTGATAAAAACTCATTAAAAATTAACAAATGCGATGATATTAATTTGGTCCCTTCCAGAAGTTTCAAAAAACTGATTCATGTAACCAAGCTCAAATCGTAAAGCTTGTGAAAACTGATATCCTAAACCTCCAAAAACTCTGTTTCTATCAAAAACAGAAGATTCCGTATTTAAAAAGATCTCATTATACAGCGATATATATAATGGATTTTTACCATCTTCTTTATACTGCAGCGGTAGTTTTAGGCCCAAAAAATATCGGAATCGCATTTTAAAATCATCTTCTACAAAACGTTGCTCAAAACGGTAGCGATGACTAAAACCAACTTTCCCCACATTTTGTTTTGTCGTAAACTGTTGAAAAATACGATGCTCGTTTACGGATACTTTATCATCTGTTTCACCAATATAGTTTTCAGATAATATATATCCATACCCTAATAAAACATTATTAGTCTCAGAGAGGTTATACCCTAAACCCGTTCGTAACAATAATTGTTCTAGATCACCAACAGCGTTGTAATTTCTATACTGAACTTCATTATGAATATTCCATTTAGAATTCAATTTTTTATTACCAATATAAATTAACCAGTTCCCTAAGTCATGCTCTTGACTGATAGCAAAAAATGGCAGCACCAATATAAGTGCTGCCATTTTTAATTTAATCTTAAATTGACTCATCAATTCGTTTTTTTATTAATAAAATTCAACGGCTCCTGTATTGATATTGTACATCGCACCAACAATCTTTATCTCTCCATCTTTCTCCATTTCCGTTAATATTGGACTTTCAGAATGAATTCGTTCAATTGTTAATTCTACATTTTTCTTAGAAACTTCATCCACAAAGTCTAAGTTTTTAGACGTACGTAAACTTTCATCCTTAGGTTCTACTACGGCATTTACGGCTGGATTAATTTTTTCTATTAATTTGGTAAGGTTACCCATTTCTGCATGGTCACATGCACCTTTGATGGCACCACAACTTGTATGTCCAAGTACAACAATTAATTTGGTCCCTGCTAGTTTACATGCAAACTCCATGCTCCCTAAGATATCTTCATTTACAAAATTCCCAGCGATTCTAACACTAAATATATCACCCAAACCTTGGTCAAAAACTAACTCTGCAGATACTCTAGAGTCGATACAACTCAAAATGGTTGCAAATGGAAATTGTCCGTCACTAGTATCGTTTACTTGTTCTAAAAGATTACGGTTGGCCTTTAAATTATCTTGAAATCGTTTGTTACCTTCTTTTAAATATTGTAATGACTTTTCAGGAGTCATTGTTGCTTGTGTTTCTTTTGTATGTGCTTTCATATTTATTCTATTTTTTGTGTCTTAAATTATACGTTCTAAACCAGTTCGATAATATGCATTTGAATCTAGACTCAAAATGTCGGTAACTCCTCGGTATAGGTCTTTAAGACATGATAATTTAATTATAATTGTACGTTTACGAAGCTAGTAATGTCATACTCGTTTGATATGGCACCTAATCTTCTTCTTTTTATGATTAAGATTAACTTAAACTAATATTAGACTTAGGTCTCAGCTTAAAGAATTCTATAAAACTCGGTGGGTTTTCAACGACACCTCGTTTTGATATTAACTTAATATCTATGTTTCTTTCTTTCGCTTTAAAGGCAAAATCTTCTAATATTTCAATGATATCGTAATCTAAATATCTTGTTTTAGTGACATCAAATTCAAAGTATGTATCTTTTGGTAAACTATCTAATTCTTTTAAAATAGCTCCTTTATTAAAGAAAGTGACTTCTTCAGCTAATGTCATCTTAATTATATGTCTTCCGTTACTGTTATCTTCAATATGAAGGAAATGTGAATTTTGGTAATTTTTTAATAATATAACAAAGATACCAACTAACAACCCTATACTAATTCCGACTAATAAATCTGTGAAAACAATTCCAGCTACGGTAGCAAAAAATGGAACATATTGTTTCCAACCAAGCTTGTACATCTTTATAAATAATGCTGGCTTTGCTAGTTTATAACCTACAATAATTAAAATAGCGGCTAAAACAGACAGTGGAATCTTATTAAGTAACGTAGGAATCAAAATCACAGAAATCAACAATAAAAATCCATGCAAAATGGCAGACATTTTAGTTTTACCACCAGACTGTATATTTGCAGAACTTCGTACAATAACCTGAGTAATTGGCAAACCACCTACTAAACCCGATAATATATTACCAGTACCTTGAGCTAAAAGTTCTCTGTTGGTTGGAGTTACATTTTTATCTGGATCCAATTTATCAGTCGCTTCAACACATAATAAGGTTTCTAAACTTGCAACTAATGCTATAGTGAATGCAACTATCCAAACTTCAGGATTTGTAATCGCAGAAAAGTTTGGAAAACTAAATTGACCAATAAATGAATCTACACTATCTGGTATTGGTACACTAACCATGTGAGATTGTTCTATAAGCAATGTCGGATTAGATTTAGTAACCAGGTAAAAAATAATTCCGATGACTACGGCGACTAAAGGCCCTTGAATTACTTGAAAAAATTTCGCTTTTTTTGCTAGAACAGTATCCCATAGTAAAATAATGCCTAAGGCAATAAAACCAATAACCATAGAACCTAATATAAGATTGTCAAATATACCTAAAAGTGCTGAAAATGTATTTTCTCCAGAGGCTTCCAGAAAACTATCAGCTCCTTCTGGCTCAGCATCGTAACCGAAAAAATGTGGGATTTGTTTTAGTATAATAATAATTCCGATACCTGTTAACATACCTTTGATCACAGACGACGGAAAATAATAACCAATAATTCCAGCTTTTAAAACACCGAAAACCAATTGAATAACACCACCTAACACCACAGCAACTAAGAAGTTTTCATAACCACCCAAAGTACCTATAGCTGTTAACACGATAGCTGCTAAACCGGCTGCAGGACCACTAACTCCAATTTTAGAACCACTGAGGGCTCCGACCACAATCCCTCCAATAATTCCAGCAATTACACCAGAAAATAAGGGTGCACCACTAGCGAGAGCAATACCTAAACATAAAGGTAATGCAACAAAGAATACGACAATACTCGCTGGAATGTCGCTTTTTAAAGTTTTAAACATTTGATATAATGATTTTATACTATTGAATAGATTTCAATAGTTATTTTAATATTTTTTTAGGGACATAGAATGTCTAACGCATAAAATATTAAATAAAATCGGGTGGTGGAAAAACTAAATTGAGATGGGGTTTAGGATAATTTTTAAATCTATAGCCTTCTAGATTTGTCACCTCTTGATCTTCAAATAAAAATTCTGAATCTTGATGATTTTTATCAAATAACAGTTTAGCATGTGAATTCTCTTCCTCTTCAGTGATACTAAAAAAACAAGCGACATCAATGGAGTCATCAATAGACATAATAATTGTGGGTGCAGAAATAAGCCCAATAAATACTATGGTTAAAAAAACAGCTATTCTGTATTTGGTGCTTTTTTGCATAAGCGACAAATATAATATGTAGGATTGTAACAAACTGTTAAATTCGTTCTAAAAAATCTTCAATAGTTTAATATCTTTTTTAGGAATCCAACCTGTTGAGTTATCTGACAACTGAATTTTATTCCAGTCGTCATAGGTTTCTAAGACTTGTACCTTAGTCCCCTCATGCAACCTAAATACCTCTTCACTCGTAGGATTAGGGTCTGTTTTCACTCTGCTTTCTTGTGCAAATACAATAGCTGGATTATCTTTTTTGCTTAAGCCGTCCTTTTGAAATGCCATAGCAACAGCAACACACGCCACAAATAAACTGACAATACTGACTACAAAAGCAATCCGCTTTTTAGAGCTGGTGTACGAAAAGTGATAGGCTAAAAATATAATTACAAATAAAAGCACACCTCCTACAGCAATTTTCGCCCAAGTATCGGTATTAAATGTGTTTACAATATTGTTTACAATGCGCGAAAATCCCACTGTAGGAACGGTATCAATAGCATCAATCGTCATGTTTTGAGCAAATGCTAAATTATTTTGTATATCCTTATCATTAGGTTCCAATTGCAAGGCTTTTTCAAAATAGTAAATACTCGGCGCAATATTATTGAGCTTGTAATTGGCATTTCCTAGGTTAAAATATAACGCAGCGGAATGTTCTTTGGAATCTAAAATAGATCCATATTTATCAATAGCTTCTGCAAATTTTCCGTCGTTATATAAAGTATTAGCTTCACTAAAAATTTGATCATTTTGTGAAAACCCAATAAGGTTAAAACAACATAGCAGTAAGAAAGTAATAGCCTTCATATTATCTTATTTGCTTATCTATTAATGAAATTGTTTTGGCTGCCTTATCATAATCATTCTGCATGGTAACTTGTGTGATTGGTGTATAACGCGCCAATTCACAATTTTCTAAAATTGAAATAAAATCTGAAACCACATCCTTATCAACATGACGTTCTAATAGTAGCTCCTCGATTTTTTCTTTATTAAAATCGCTAGTTTCAATATTCAATTTTGCTTTTAAATAATTATGAAGTGCTTTTTCTAGTGCTAAGTAAAACGCTTCTTTTTTTCCCATTGCCTTTTTAGCTTCACTTAAGTACTTTTTGGCCAAACGATCCGCTTTTCTAATACGATTTCCATGGACATCTGCATCGCGTTCATCCTTTTTACGTCTGACTACAATGGCCAAAGGAATCGCCAAAAATGGCACCAATAATAATGACCAAAATCCAGTAGACTTAAAGAAAGGGTCGGTTTTTACAGGTAACCAATTTGAATTGGTTTTTATAAAAGCAAATGTATTGGTATTTGGATTAACGGTTTGCTTAGTATCTACGGTCGCATTTTGAGAATTAGTATTAGCTGCCGTAGGGCCTTCTAAAACATCAATTACAATATCTGATGATGTAATTCTTTTATAGCTTTCTGTATCTAAATCAAAATATGAAAATGAAATGGTTGGCACAGGATATTTCCCTTTATACTGTGGTACAATAGTGTAAGTATCGGAAATATTACCTTGCATACCATTAATATTAGTACGAACATTTTCTTGATGTTCTGGCTCATATACTTCTAATGAACTTGGTACTGTTAGTTTTGGTAATTCAAATAATTTTAAATTCCCATTACCAGAAACTTCTATTTTTGCTTGAAGAGATTCCGTAGCATTCAACTGTGTTTTAGACGTTGATACCTTAAAATCAAAACTCCCAACTGCTCCTTTAAAATCTGAGGGCTTACCGTCTTCAGGTAAAGGTTTTACATTAATAGTTCTACTACCAGCAGTCACCACTTTTGGAACTTTAGTCATTAAACGTCTTCCAAAAATATCGACTTTCTCTGATGGCACTTCTGCTGTAATATCCATTACTAAAGGCTCTATTTTCAGTGCTCCCGTTTTTTGAGGGTAAAGCACTGTTTTTCTCAATACAACGTAACGATAATTTTCTCCTTTATATTCTCCTTCTTGAACAGGAAGCCCTTTAATTTCAATATTCTGACTCCAAAAATCATTAAATCGTGGAATTTCCTTTTCTCTCCAATTACTACTGACTCCAATTTCAGTAGAGACATACAATTTGTAAACCACAGTTATGGCTTCATTTAAATAAGGGTTGGTATTTGAAACCTCAGCAACTAAGTGAATCTTCTCAGAAGCAACATCTGAAGCATCTGAACTACCATTTGGCACACTCACTGCAGCCGTAACAGTAACTGTAATAGGAAATGTTTTATAGGTTTCCCCATCTATTTCAATGACGGCTTGCTTAATTGTGAAAGTCCCGCGTTTCTTTGGTGCTAAAAAATAACTATATGTTTTTGAAAACGTACGCTTTCCATTCAAATACTTATTACTAACAGATGTATTAGGCCCTCCAACGACATCAAAGTCCGAGAAATTTGGTGGTACAAAATTGTCCCCATCTTGATTCATCTCAAAATCGATACGTAACCGCTCGTTAATTCCTAATTTCTTTTTACTGACTTTCGCTTCAAATTTAACCTGTGCAGAAGCGATACTTGTAGCAAGTATTAAAAATAGTATGGATATGTGTTTAATTAATTTCATGTATTACTTAGCTTACTTAGAACTGTGCACTTTTCTGCAAATTTACCAGTCCTTTTCAGTTTGTACCTTAGCTCCTTTTTGCTTTTCAGCATTCATTTTTTCTTGAACTTTTTGTTCTTGATTTTGCATGGCTTCCAAGATATTCTTTATCTGCTGAGGAGACATTTGTCCTGGTTGCGGTTTAGGCTGTTGATTGTTATCCTTGTTATCTTCCTTTCCTTTACCATCATCCTTTTTATCATCTTTTGGTTTTCCGTCTTCATCCTTATCCTTGTCACCATCTTTTTTATCTTGATCACCTTCGTCTTTCTTATCTTGGTCGTCCTTTTGATCTTTATTGTCTTTGTTCTCGTCTTCTTTCTTTTGTTCGTCTTCCTTGTTCTGTTCGTTGTCTTTATTTTCGTCTTCCTTGTTATCTTCACCACCACCATCTTGCTTTTGCTGATCAGCACATTCTTTTGCTAAGGCATAGTTGTAACGCGACTCTTCATCGGAAGGATTGTTTCTCAATGCATTTTTATAGGCTTCAACAGCTTCTTTACATTGCTCATTTTGCATTAAAATATTACCAATATTATGAAATGCTCTATGCTTTTCATCTTTAGTTGTGGCATTATTCGCTGCTTCTTGACTTCTAAATAAGGCTTCCTCTAAGCTCCCTTTTTTGTAATAGGAATGTGCTAAATTATAAGCGCCAGTGGCTTTGTTTGGTGCTTCTGAAATGGCTTTTCTATATTCCATTTCAGCTTCTACGTAGTTATCCTCACTAACTAACGCATTGGCTTTATAAACTAAATTAGTAGCGTTTTTTTCGGCTTTTAATTGTTCTTTGTTCAGCTCTTGTGAGAAACTAAAACTTCCAATTAAAACTGTGATAATGAGTATATAAAATTTCATGCCTGTATCTTAATTATGAAAACAACCTCTAAATTACTAAAGCCCTATCAGACTTAGCGTTAAAAATATTTTAAAAATTTTAATTCGTTTGCTTCTGTTTTTTCAAAAAAGTCTCATTGAACATATTCTACACAGAACCTCCTGATTAATTCTTTTAGATATATGTTTCGTTAAATAAATTTAACTTCTTTAACCACGCTGTTTTTCGTTCTAAGAATAAGATATCAATGAATAGCAATAGAATTCCAAAAGCTAAAAACCACTGAAATTGATCTTTAAAATCTGCAATTTGTTTGGACTCAAATTCTTGTTTATCCATTTTATCTAATTCTTCTTTTATAGTTTTTACAACCTCTGCTGTATTACTTCCATTAATGTAAACCCCATTGGCTTCGGCTGCAATTTCTTTTAAAGTAGATTCGTCTAATCGCGTAATTACTGTTTCTCCCTGATTATCTTTTTTATAATTTAAAACAACCCCATTACGTTTTATAGGAATTGGCCCTCCTTTAGTATCACCAACACCTATAGTTAAAATTCGTATACCTTGCTCAGCAGCTTCTTCTGCTACATTTAAAGCTTCACCATCATGATCTTCCCCATCTGATATAATAATTAAAACACGGTTGGCCTGATCTTCATTATCAAAATAAGATTTAGACAATTGAATGGCCTCACTAATAGCTGTTCCCTGAGAAGACATCATATCAGTATTCATGTTTTGTAAAAACATTTTAGCCGACGCATGGTCTGTCGTAATAGGCAATTGTGGAAAAGCTTTCCCTGCATAAGCAATAATTCCCACACGATCACTTACTAAACTATTTACAATTTGCGTCACTAACTGCTTTGATTTGTCTAAACGATTTGGCGCAATATCTTCAGCTAACATACTTTTAGAAACATCGACGGCGAAAACCACATCGACTCCTTCGCTACGAATCGTCTCTAACTTAGTTCCTATTTTAGGGTTAACCAACGCCAAAGACAAGCAAGCAAACGCACAACAAAGCACAAAAACTTTTAAAACACTTTTAAATAGCGATTGATTAGGACTCAAACGCTTTAACAAAGCAGAATCTGCAAATTTTTTCTGTACAGAGCGTCTCCAAACCTGAAGCGCTATAAACAGCAAAATGATTACTGGAATTACCAGTAACGTCCAAAACCATATGTTTTCATCGAGTCTAAACAAAGCTTCTAAATTTTGTGTATCGCAATATTAATTCTATCAATAATAATAAGCCTGCCAACAGTACTAATGGCCTGTATTTTTCGTCGTAATTGTAATATTTTGTTTCTTCAACTTCTGTTTTTTCAAGCTTATTAATTTCATCATAAATTTCGGCTAACTTATCGTTGTTTGTAGCTCTAAAATATTTCCCTCCCGTTTCTAATGCAATTTCTTTCAATAACGCTTCGTCAATTTCAACTTGCATTCTACCGTATCTAAATGTTCCATTAGGGTTAAAACCAATTGGAGATAATGCCATTCCGTTTGTACCTAATCCAATTGCATAAACCTTAATACCATATTCTACAGCCAATTCACTTGCAATTTTTGGATCAATAAATCCTGAGTTATTCACACCATCCGTCAGTAAAATAATAACCTTACTTTTCGCTCTACTATCTTTTAATCTGTTAACAGAGGTTGCTAAACCCATACCAATTGCCGTTCCTCCTTCAATAATAGAATTGTAATTAATATCTCTAAGCGATCGTTTAACAATCGATTTATCACTTGTAATTGGTGTCTTCGTGTAGGCTTCACCAGCATATTCTACCAAACCTATCCGGTCATTAGGACGACCGTCTATAAAATCCGCAGCTACTTCCTTTAATGCATCTAATCGATTAGGACGTAAATCCTTTGCCAACATACTTGCAGAAACGTCTATTGCCATCACAATATCTATTCCGCTCGTCGTTTTAGTTTTGGTAGACACATCAACCGTTCTTGGTCGTGCTATGGCTACTATTAAAAGCGCTAATGCAATTAAACGCAATGCAAAAAGTAGGTGTCTAAAATTGGACCAAAAAGTAGATGATCCTTTGAAACCTTTAATGCTCGACATTTTTAACTCAGCCGTTTGTTTACTATGCTTAAGCACATACCAAACTATGGCTATTGGCAGAAGCAACAGTAACCAAAAAAATTCCTTATTTAAAAATTGTATATTCTCTAACATTATTCTTTCTCTTCTTGAGGCTCTTCAGATTTTAGCTCTATAGAGTTTGTAATCCGTTCAATCATTTCATCTGCATAAGCATCATCTTTAGACCAAGTAATGACAATCTGTTGTAATACATTTTCATTAGAAAAACATAATAACAGATACTCTGCATTTATTACATCATTTGTCCCAGGTGCTTTAAGGTTTAACGTACCAAATGTTTTTAAACCTTCAGCATTATTAGGCGTAATAAATTTATCCGTCTTCACGGTAATATCTGTCGCTCCTTTTGCTTCAAAACCTTTAATGGATTCTTCAGACACCTTTAACAAATCGAATGTTGGTTTATCTGCACTTTCGGCTTGCGGTGCTTGTTTTGGCACTTTAAGCGTTGTTGTATTGATAACTACACTAAAAGCATCTAACATGGTGCCATAGGCAAAAGTCGTCATGTTGAGTTGCTCCTTAGCTTCTTCTGGAATTGGAGATTCTACACGTTTTAAAACTTTCGGCGTCTCAATCCAAACAGGCGGAAAACCATAGGCACTTTTTACCCAATCTCCTTCTAATAACTCTTTACTTTCATGACCAATAATGGTATCTTTTACATATCCAAAGCCATATTTTATTCCAAAACCAACAAAAGTTGCGATGATTAGAAATATTGAAATACCAACGGTCATCCAGATTTTTCTACGCTTCTTTTTACGCTCTTGCGCTTCCTTATATTTTTGGTCTAATAATTTCTCTTCTTCAGACGGTTCTGGCAAGCTTACTTTTACATTATCAATAGCTTTATCTATTGTAGATTTATCCATTTCTGCAAGTGCTGTATCTGGTGCAGACTTAGCAAACTTAACCAAATCGGCACGTTGCAATATGGATTCAATATGTAAGATGGTTTCTTTTGAAAGCGGAACTTGATTCCCTTCTTTCAACAACTTTAATCTGGCAATAAGCTCTGATGTTGTACTTTCTAAAGCACGATCATACACTTTTTCATCTAAATATTTTCTGATGATAAAGGTCAGTTCTGAATAATACTCCTTGACTTCAGAACGCATTAAAAGCTGGCTTTCATCAAGTTTCTGCAATGCTAACTTTGCGCGATCATAAGGTGGTAATAATGCAATTTCTTCTTCCTCAGTTAATGGCTTTGTTCTCCAAATAAACCAATACAGTAGAAAAGCGACCAATCCAATTGCTAAAACGGCAATTAACAACCATTTCCACCAATCACTTCCACTTTGTTCAACTTCAATAATAGGTTTAATATCATAAAGTTTCTGTTTGCTTGTATCAACCTCAATAGTATTAACCTCAACTTTTAAAGAATCTGTAAAAAAAGATTGCTCTCCGATTATAATTTTTTGTCTTGGAATGGTATAGGCTCCTGAATCGAATTGCGTTAACTTATAAATCCTTGACAGTAAAAATTTCGCTTCACGCTTTGTCGTATCTATTTTTAAAGCTTCAACATTTTCTAAAGGCATAAAAGTTTGACCTTCTGGAAACACAACTAAAGCTAAGGAATCTGCTTCAACATTAATTTTATAGTTGATTTGCTCACCAATTCTTATCTTAGTGGTATCTATTTCTGTTGAAACTTGCGCTGAAGATAAAAAAGAACCCAGAAAAAAGAACATAATAAATAGACCGAAGACCGAAGACCGAAGCCCCACGACTGATGCGTTCTTATTTTTTATTAATATGCTACTTATATATTTTAAACTTTTCACTTTGCGTTTCTTACTTTGTACTTCTTACTTTTCACTTCCTAGTAATTATTATCTGCGTTTAAAATAGCCTAAGAGTTTTTTAACATAGCTCTCATCCACACGGCAATCAATAACTCCGGCTCCAGACTTAGCAAAACTATCTTTAAAGTAGCTCACTTTTTCGTTGTAAAATTTACTATAGTCCTGTCTTACTTTTTTAGACCCTGTATTCACAAGCATCATTTCACCTGTTTCCACATCTTCCATTTGTACCATTCCTATATTTGGAATGGCTTCTTCGTGCTTATCGTAAACTCTAATACCAGTAATATCGTGTCTGCCAGATGCTATTTTGAGATTCTGTTTATAATCGTCTCCAACAAAATCAGACAGCACAAAAACAATGGCCTTTTTCTTCATAACATTAGACAAAAACTTAAGTCCTTCTGCTATATTAGTGTTTTTACTTTTAGATTCATGCTCTAACAATTCACGAATGATTCTTAACACATGAGAACGTCCTTTTTTAGGCGGAATATAAAGCTCTATCTGATCTGAAAATAAGATTAACCCGATTTTATCGTTGTTCTGAGTTGCCGAAAACGCTAATGTTGCTGCTATTTCAGTAACAATCTCATCTTTAAACTGGTTTTTTGTTCCAAACAACTCACTTCCCGAAACATCCACCATAAGCATCATGGTAAGCTCTCGTTCTTCTTCAAAAACTTTAATATGTGGCTCATTGGTTCTTGCCGTAACATTCCAATCTATATTTCTAACATCATCACCAAATTGGTATTGGCGCACTTCAGAAAACGTCATACCACGACCTTTGAAGGTTGAGTGATATTCACCTCCAAATATGTGATCAGACAATCGACGTGTCTTAATCTCTATTTTTCGTACTTTTTTTAGAAGTTCTTTAGTGTCCATTTTTTTGTTTTGTCATTCCGCATTTCATACGAAATCTATCAAATTAAATATTCTATAAATGATAATGAGATTCCTGCCTTCGCAGGAATGACAAGGCTATGGTACTTCGATTTCGTTTACTATCTTATTGATAATATCCTCAGAAGTGATGTTTTCAGCCTCAGCTTCATAAGTAATTCCTATTCTATGACGTAAAACATCATGAACAATGGCACGTACATCTTCTGGAATTACGTAACCTCTTCGCTTAATAAAAGCATAACATTTAGCCGCTGTAGCTAAATTTATACTACCACGTGGAGAGGCTCCAAAAGAAATTAAAGGTTTTAAATCACCTAGCTTATATTTTTCAGGATAACGTGTAGCGAAAATAATATCGAGAATATATTTTTCGATTTTCTCATCCATATAAACATCTCTAACGGCATTTTGCGCACTTAGAATCTGAGCGATAGACACCACAGGATTTACCTTTTCGTAAGAGCCTTTTAAGTTCGCTCTAACAATTTGTTGCTCATCGTCTATAGTAGGGTAATCGATTACTGTTTTTAGCATAAAACGATCCACTTGCGCTTCTGGCAATGGATATGTTCCCTCTTGCTCTACTGGGTTCATTGTTGCCATAACTAAGAAGGGCTTGTCTAAAACAAAGGTTTCATCACCGATAGTAACTTGTTTTTCTTGCATGGCTTCAAGTAAAGCAGACTGCACTTTTGCTGGTGCTCTGTTAATCTCATCTGCTAAAACAAAATTGGCGAAAATTGGTCCTTTTTTAATGGTGAAGTCATTCTCTTTCACATTAAAAATTAATGTACCAACAACATCTGCAGGTAATAAATCTGGTGTAAACTGAATTCTACTAAAGCTAGCATCAATCGCTTTTGAAAGCGTATTAATTGCTAAGGTTTTTGCCAAACCTGGCACACCCTCTAATAAAATATGACCTTGACCTAATAAACCGATGAGTAATCGCTCTACCATATGCTTTTGTCCAACAATTACCTTATTCATTTCAAAGGTTAGTAAATCTACAAATGCACTTTCTCTTTCTATCTTTTCGTTAATTGATTTAATATCAACTGTACTCGTTTCTTCCATTATTTAAGGGTTTAAGAACAAATCTATTTTTAATACCATTTTTGGAATACCTCCAACAAATGGTTATGTTATTTTTAGAGGATGCAAAGTGTTAAAATTTTTCGTTAGTTGCTGTTAACAATTGGTTAAAAAAAGAAAGAGTAACACCGAAGTATTACTCTTTTTATAAGTATCAATCATGGATTAGGATAATTAATATTCAATTTGTCTTATTTCTGTATATATTTTCGGGTTTAAAATCATCATATTTTCATCTTCATCAAACCATATAGATTCATCTAAATTAAGATTGATACTAACATCATAAATATGATTGCCCTGTACTTCTGATTTTACCACGTTTGAAGCGGTTGTATTTCCTTTTTCAACAACATCTAAACTCACTAAGATTTGATTTATATCCATAAAGCTATTATCTCCTAACACCAGTCTAATTTCATAAATGTATGCTGGTTCTATTTCAAAAGAATCCACTAAAAGTAATTCGGAATCATTTTTTAAATCACTAACATTTTGAATTCCTGTGTTGATAGCATTTAAACTCATCCATGCATTTGGTGCCGTACCATCTTCTTTTACGCGTACTTGTACATCTTCAAGATCTAGAAAAACAGCATTAAGATCACCTTCAGTACTTTTAAGGCTCACTGAAATAGCAGCTAATTGGTCATTGCTATCCATCTCGTCTTTAGAGCAGCTTGTCGTAGTTAATAACACTAAAAACGCGATCGTAAAAATTTTAAGAATTTGTAAATGCTTCATGATTTGGGGTTTTGAATAATTACAGGTCAATGATACTTTAATCTGATTGTTTTGAGTATTTTTATGCATGAATTGCAAAAAAAACCGTACAAACTGAAAATAAAGTGAAATATTCTCGATTAATTGCAGGTACCATGACCTGGGGAAGCTGGGGGAAACAGCTTTCCAAAAAAGAGATAGAAGCTTTGATGAACTTCTGCATTACTAACCACATCACCACGTTCGATCATGCTGATATTTATGGTGGCTATACGACCGAAGCCAATTTTGGCAAAGCATTTAAGGACGCTAGCATTAAACGTGAAGACATTCAATTGATTTCAAAATGTGGCATTCAATTACAAGGCGATGCTCGAAATAACACCGTTAAACATTATAACTACAGTAAAGACTATATTATATGGTCTGCTGAAGAGTCATTAAAACATCTTGAAACTGAGTATTTAGATTTACTGTTACTACACAGACCGAGTCCATTAATGGTTGCTGACGAGATTGCAGAAGCGATAACGATACTAAAAAAAGACGGGAAGATTAGAGATTTTGGAGTCTCTAATTTTACACCATCGCAAATGGACATGATTGGTCTACGCATGGATATTGACGTCAATCAGATAGAATATTCATTAACAGAGCATGCCGCAATGCACAACGGCACTTTAGATTTTATGATAACCAACGGCATAAAACCAATGGCTTGGTCACCTCTAGGTTCTGTATTTAAAGATGACAACGAACAAACGAGACGTATCCACAAACAACTTGGCGCCTTAATGGATAAATATAACGCCACAGAAGATCAGTTGCTATTGGCTTGGATTATGAAGCATCCATCTCAAATTCATCCTGTGGTTGGAACAACAACAAAGGAACGCTTGAAGCTTGCGATAGAAGCTACTAAAATTGAATTAGAATTGGAAGATTGGTTTTTAATATTAGAAGCTGCGCAAGGGTGTGAGGTACCTTAACTCTGTTTTTAGTCACAGTTTGTATTGGCACACTTAAAGGATTAGATATTATAAATTACAACTATTAAAATTCCTAATTTATAAGGAATAACAGTCATATGAAAAAAACAGCTCTTATTACAGGTGCAACTAGTGGTATTGGCAGAGCAACGGCTCACGAATTTGCCAAACATGGTATTAATTTAATATTATGCGGTCGCAGACAAGATCGCCTAGATAGTGTACAAAAGGCCTTATCTAGAGAAACAGAAGTACACACCTTAAATTTTGATGTGCGCGATAGAGAACAAACATTTAAAGCTATTGCATCGTTACCAAAAGCATTTCAAAATATAGATATCTTAATCAACAACGCAGGAAATGCACATGGCTTAGACCCTATCCAAACCGGAAATTTAGACGATTGGGATGCTATGATGGACATTAATGTAAAAGGATTGCTCTATGTTAGCAAAGCGATTATACCCGGTATGACCGAACGAAAATCCGGACACATTATTAACATAGGATCTTCTGCTGGAAAAGAAGTGTATCCTAGTGGCAATGTCTATTGTGGTAGTAAGCATGCGGTTTTAGCAATAACAGAAGGTATGAGAATTGATTTGAATCCTTTTGGAATTAAAGTTGGAGCTATTAATCCTGGCTTGGTAGAAACGGAATTTTCTGAAGTTAGATTTAAAGGAGGTGCAGCAGCCGATAATGTCTATAAAGGCTATAAAGCTTTACAAGCAGAAGACGTTGCAGAAGTCATTTATTTTGCGATCTCTAGACCAGCGCATGTAAATATTGCTGATGTGTTAATGTTCTGTACGGCTCAAGCTAGTTCTACGATTGTGAAAAAAGATTAATTAATAAGATTTCTCCTTTCGCAGGAAGTTGTATGATCAACAAAAGACTTCTCATAAAACACTTACTTGCTCACAATGATGAGAATAGTTTTTATGACAAAAAGCGAAAAATAAATATTAGTCAGAAAGAAGGAAAAGCCAAGTTCTTAAAGCATGTGTGTGCGCTTTCTAATAGCAACCCTAAAAACAACTCATTTATTGTTATTGGCGTAGAAGATGAAGATAATAGGATTATTGGTGTCGATTTTTTTGATGATAGTAAAATTCAGAATCTTATTAATGCTTATCTCAATAACCCACCAATCGTACAATACGAAAACATTCCTTTTCCACATTTGCCAGACGACAAAGTTGTTGGACTAGTCACCATTAGACCTAATGATGAGATTACATCCCTCAGAAAAAATATATGGAAATATTATGGTGGTTCCGTATTTTTTAGAGATGGTAGCATAAGCATGCCCAAGGTTTTTGATATTGAAATTAAAGATGTTAATTCTAAAATCGTGGCAGCTATAGAAAATAATGCCCAAAATAGCATTGAATTAACACTTGATGGTGTTTTCGATTTTATGAATAAACGTCAGGATTTTAGCCCTCAATACAAAGTCTTCAAAGAATACTTTGTACTCTGTTGGTCTGGTGCTAAAAAACATGTAAAAAATGAACTCTTTTTTTCTAGGGTAGATATTGAATTAATCAATGAACAAGTACGTCTGTTTTATTCAGCCTTAGATGAAGTGTCTATTTCTTATACTGAAGACACGTTTAAAATAATAGAATATGTTAGGCTCGGTTTATACCAATCCTATAAATATTACCAACTAGAAGAAACCATTATTCACTTTGAAAACAATGGCAATTACTCCATTGAAGTTAACCTAATTTTTGAACCCCCACAGTTTGATAAAAAAGTATTGCACCATATTTATAATGCCAATAATACTATTTTAGAAAAGCTTAAAAAAAAGCTAGAATTATCCAAAATTGAAACCGATGATTTAAAGAATTTAGCGGCCAGTTATTTAATATGTTATCTCAATGGGTTTGATCTGGCCTTACAAAAACTGGAAGATCTTAAACCACATCTAAAGCGCTTTAATTTAGAACTATACTATTCTTTCAAAGAAACCATGCGTATTTTAAGAAAAGTAAAATATAGTTAGTTCGTCGTTAATAATTGAAATTTCATCCTCTTTTTTAGCATCTTATCGAAGTAACTATAAAAACGATACTGATTATACATTTTTTTCTACCATTCATCATAAATTTTGCTGACCACAGAAAATATTAACCATATTTGTAATGCTATTAATCAATTACCAAACCTTGTTTCTCTAAAGCCAAAAGCTCTAAATTGAAACAAGGTTTTTTTTATGTTTTTAAATGAAATCCAACAGGTTTTGGCGGCTAGGAATAATCCCTTCTGCAGAAACATTCATCCATTGTGAAAGAATAGTGGTGTAAATCGATCTAAAATCTATACTATATTTTAAATCGCCATTATTGTCTAAATCGCTTAAACTTGCTAAACTATTGTAGAAACCAGCTTTCTTTAAGTTTTTACCAATAACAAAAACATTATTAGCCGAACCATGATCCGTTCCATTAGCAGCATTTTGTTTAACGCGTCTTCCGAATTCTGAGAAGGTTAAAATCAAAGTATCTTCAAATGTTCCATTTCGCTTTAAATCATTTATAAAAGCCGAAACACTTTCTGCATATTGCGATAATAATCGCGTTTGTTTGCTATTTTGATTCGCATGGGTATCAAACCCTCCAAGCGACGTATAAAACACCTTTGTACCTAAATCAGAATTAATAAATTGGGCTACATTTTTAAGTTGTTTTGCAAAGGAGTTTTGCGGATAGCTTTCTTGTGATGTTTTAACATCCGTATTTTCAAAAATATAATTCGCAGACGACTTTGCATCAATCATAGTTTGGTATAAATACCCTAAATTATGCTCACTTAAATGTGTGTCGTTATAATGACTTAATACATTTTTGAAATACGGATCTTTTGCCGATTTATACAATACTCTAAAATCATTGGTTGCCATACCATTAAAATGTTCCCCTTTCATAGCTAGACTGAGCTGCTCATCAATTTCTATGGCATTGTAGGATTGTTTTCCATGCTGATCTAAGTAACGCCCTAGCCAACCGCTTTGCAAATACTCATCTGATCCACTTGCCGTTTGCCAAATATCCATAGACCTAAAATGCGAGCGCACAGGATTTGGATAACCGACATTATTGATAATGGACAACTCACCATTGTCATACAAGGCACGTAATGGTTGCAAACTTGGATGAAACCCTAAATCGTCAGTTAATTTAATTATATCTTTAGAGATGGCTAATTTTGGCCTGGCATTGTAATACAAATCATTTTGATGTGGAATTATAGTATTTAAGCCATCATTTCCACCAGCCAATTGCACAATTACCAAACGTTTGTAACCCAAGTGTTCTGTTGCTACAGACTCAAATGCTTTTACAAAATTAGGCACAAAAAACAAGCTGCTTGCTAAAGCTGAATTCTTAAGAAATTTTCGTCTATCCATAACTAACACATTTGATATTCTGGTAAGGACATTAACTGAACGCAATACTCTCGTTTAGACACTTTACTCAGCGTTTGCAAATAATCTGCCGTTCCTTTATTAATTGCTCCTTGAATGATATAATCTTGAAGCTCTTCTGTGGATACCGCTTCAAAATTCTCTAAAAAAGTAGTCCAATCTGGTGTGGTTTTAAAAGGCAATCTACCCTTGTGCTTTGTCATGAATTTCTTTTTAAATTCATCATGTTCACCTGAAGCAATTAAAGCATTATTTAAAATTACGGAAGGCAATTTTAAACGTATCATAATAGTATTGGCATCAATCCAAGCTTTATCACCTTTCCAGCCAGCGACATTTGGTGGATCTAATAAGGTTTGACCGAGGATTTTTTGAATTTTAAAAAGATCTCTTTCGCTTTCAAATGTAACAGGAACTGTATTAGTTAGGCCTACTAAATATTCTATTGGCGATTTTATTTTTGAACCCATATTTACCTCATCATAAAACCAATCTGACAGAAACACAAAACGCATTAGATTTTCAATATTATAATCTTTAAAAAACACCTCCGTCATCGCGTTGATATGTTTTTTATTCGGTTTTGGATTTACAAAATAACGGTAGATTTTATCTGAAATATAGGCGGCACATTGTTTGTTTTCGAGAATAATATCGATAATATCATCTCCATCATAATTTCCTATATGATTAAAAAATAGCTTAGAGTTATTATCATGATGATTTTCTTTATGTACAAAATTCCCTCCAAAATCATGATTATAGCCTGTAAAGGCCCTCGCACATTCTTTTATGTCTTTTTCAGAATACTGTCCTTCTCCTAATGTAAACAACTCCATTAATTCCCGTGCAAAATTCTCATTAGGTCTAGCTTTTTTATTTTGCTTTCCATTGAGATATCTAAGCATTGCGGCTTCTTTAGAAATAGCTTTTACAAAATCTCTAAAATCACCTAGCGCAAAGTACCTAAGCGTATTATTGTATTGCTCAGCATATAATGGATTTCTCTCTCTGCATACAAAATGATTAGCCCAAAACAACGTCATGCGTTCTCTAAGTAACTCACTAGGATTAACTAATCGTTTCACCCAAGCGACATTGAACTCCAAAATTTTCTTTACTCCTTTTTGATTAATTTCTCTCGCTAATTCTGGGAAGTTTTTAAGATCAATTGGTTTAATACCATCTAAATATGACAGATCTATATTTAGTGAAGTAAAAGCTTTAGAAGACTCAAAAAGTGCTTCAACTACCGATGCCCTATGTTTAGATAGGGTCACATTAGACTTTGGGTGTATTCCAAAGCCTGCGCGCCAATACAAATGCTGAAGTTGTTGCTGTGTCATATATAATAAGACTTCATATGTCGCTAATGGTTTAACTCACAGTTCTTAAAATAAGAAAAAACGTCTATATTATAAACGATTTTTCAAATTAAATATTTTTGAATCAGCAATAAATCTAAAAAATCAATTTATAAATCTTGATATTAAATCGCGATTACCGATTGTAAAAACGAGACCAACTCCTATGGAATGATACTTTCCTTTACCAAAAAAATCATCTAACTGAAATGGCACGTCAATGTTTGTTTTACTGACATTATAAGCATAATCGACATAAATCATAAAATGACTCGCCAACTCATAATGAAGGTATACTCCATAACGATTTAACTTGGCTGAATCATGTTGTTCAGCAATATCAGCCGTGCTAAACCCTGTATTTTTATAATCTAAATCCCCATCAATAGACATATTAAGACCTAACCTTAATTTATCAGTCGGTAAAAACTCATAGCCAAAGTAGGCATAGTTTTCAGCAATTCTCGATTTTCTATAGCTCCCTACAAGCTCTTGATTTTTGACATCAAAATAGCTTGCTCCTGTTGCTAGTCCTATAAAAAAATGTTTATACACATACATCTGAAATTTAAAATCGATTCCAGATTTCCCCTCTAAACCTTTACCCATAAAATTATCACCGCTAGTAAAAGGCTTATGACCTCCTATTGTCATCGCAAAAAATCGTTGACGCTGTTCTGAATCAAAAAAGTCACTTCCTATAGTCGTTTCAAACTCATTTTCAATAGCCAACTCTTGAGCAAAACCAATAGAACTATATAAGCAGATACAGGTAAAACAAACAGCGTTAGTAATTGAACGTAAAGTCATAGTTGTCTTGATTAATGGTTATAAACTCTGTTTGTTCTGGTTCGTCATTTATAGAATAAGTGAACGTTACAACTTCACCTAATGGAAGACTAAATAACCATTCAGTATCAGGATTGTTGTCATTGAGAAATTGGCCTAATACATGCTCTTGATAACACGAGCTTTGATATTCATTGAGTGTTGAACCATCATAATATTCTAAACAAAATCCATCTAAATATTTAAAACTATAGCTAAGCGTATTAGATGTACCACTTGTTCTAACTATATCGTAGTTAAAGGTTGCTGTTTTTTTTAAGTTTACTGTTTCTAGATTAAACGTTAAATCTAAAGGTGTAAATTCTAAAGTATTCGTTTTATAGACATAGGTACTATACGCATCACCTCCATCTATTTCAATAGCAAAATCTTCATCCCCATCATATAATGAAATAACAGAAAAATGACCATCGGCATTACTATAACCTTCGCCTAAAATGTATTGATTTTCACTACTACTATAATTACCGCGTTTGGTAAGCACACTAATTTTAGCCTCAGAAATAGGGACATTGTCTTGGTCTCTAATAGTTCCCTCAACTAAAATCCTAGTATTGGCTTCTAGTTGAACTTCACAACTTAAGACCGTCATTAAAAAACACGGTATTAAGAAGAATTTAAATAATAGTTTCATATGTTGAAATAGATCGGTTACATAATAGATGCCATTTGTAAGAAAAGGTTGCGTACTACAATGTTAAAAAAACAAAGCCATATCTTTCGATATGGCTTCATAATATTTATAAAACTTAACCTTAGCTTAAAGATCAAACTTAATCCCTTGTATTAATAATAATACCTTTATTAAAAACAAAATTGAAATTTGTTTTTATGTTGCGCTACTTACCCATTCATATTCCATGTGTAAAATAACAGTTGCCCATTCTCCGTTTGGCGTATAAAACTCTTTTTCTAAAGTTAAATACACTATTCTGTTCTCCCATGTAAAATCTATGAGCTTGGCTTGGTACGTTAGCATAAAATTTTCCTCAAATTCATTTGGCACAAGTGTGACGCTCTCATTTTGTGAATCGATGTTTATTTGCCTTCCCACATCTTTATCCCTTAAGCAATTAGAATACTCTTGATAATTATTAAAATTATTGGAATAAGGAATATCAAAAGCTATTTCCTGAATGTTTCTTTTAATAATAGTGCAATCATAAGACTCCAAATGTTTGGACATATTGCAATATTCAATTTCTTGAAAAAGATCAGTACCCGCTATACCATCACCATTCAAATCAATAGGGTTTTCAAGATAGGCTGCTCTGAGCTCATATCGCCCCAACAATTGATCTAAATAGGCATGATTTTCACTGGGTTTATCATCATTCTTAGTGCATGACATGGATAGACCTAGAAATAATAGTAATGCTATTTTTTTCGTCATAATTAATATTAAACTAAAGTTTAAAATTTATTAAAAAATAATTGAACACCCTTAAAAAGGATGTTAAAATCTTAATTTTCAGAAAATAACAAAACGCAAAACAAATATTAACGACCTCTTTTGAGACAAAAAAAGCCACATCTTTCGATATAGCTTTTATTTTTATTCATTAAAAGGAGGTGGCGGACAAACTGGATAGACAAATTCTTTTGGAATATTATCTCTATGGTTACTCTCATAAAACCCAAAAATATGCTTCCACCAACTTTTTAAAGCGTCGTCCTCACTAAATAAATAGGTAGCATCAACTACATAGTTAGCGCCTGTAATATCTATACTTATAATGGCAGCAAAAAAATATTCAAAACGCGTTTCATCTACTCTTCTCAAAGCAAATAAATTAAAAGCCCAATAGTCTGGATTAACTGATGGCTCTATAAAACTGCCAATAATAATCTTATTTGGCTTGTTATCTAGGGCTTTTTTATAATCGAGTAATCTAGAATACGTCCATGTACCTTCAAGAGGTTTTAACGCTTTTAAATGTTCAATATCACCAATCTTTAGCCTATTCGTAATTGCGCTGCCAATAGAGTCAATTGCTATAAAATCTATGCTGTCTTGCGCATTACCATTGCTTAAAAACAGTAATACAACGACGAACTTAAAAACGTGTAGATTCTTCAAAAATTACTTGTTACAAATCAAACTTAATTCCTTGTGCTAAAGGTAACTCATCAGAATAATTAACCGTATTGGTTTGTCTTCTCATGTATACTTTCCAGGCATCAGAACCAGACTCACGTCCACCACCTGTTTCTTTTTCACCACCAAAAGCACCACCAATTTCAGCACCAGATGTTCCGATGTTGACGTTAGCAATACCACAATCAGAACCAGCATAAGATAAAAACTTCTCTGCTTCTTTCATTTCGTTAGTCATAATGGCTGATGATAAACCTTGAGCCACACCGTTTTGTTTCTCGATGGCATTTTCAACCTCACCAGAATATTTCATTAAGTATAGAATTGGAGCAAATGTTTCGTGTTGAACGATTTCAAAATGATTTTCAGCTTCAATAATTGCTGGTTTTACATAGCAACCGCTTTCATAACCTTCACCTTCTAAAACACCACCTTCAACTAAAACGTTTCCACCTTCAGCTTTTGCTTTTTCAATAGCCGCTAAATAGGTTTCAACTGACTCTTTATCAATTAATGGTCCAACGTGATTGTTTTCATCTAACGGATTACCAATTTTAATTTGGCCGTAAGCACCAACAATGGCATCACGTACTTTATCATAAACTGATTCGTGAATTATTAATCGACGTGTCGATGTACAACGTTGCCCACAGGTACCAACAGCACCAAATACAGCACCAGGAACCACCACTTTTAAGTCGGCCGTTGGTGTAATAATAATAGCATTGTTTCCACCTAATTCTAATAAGGACTTCCCAAAACGTTCTGCCACTGTTTTACCAACTATACGTCCCATTCTTGTAGAACCTGTAGCAGATACTAAAGGAATTCTAAAATCTGTAGTCATCATTTCACCGACTTTGTAGTCTCCATTAATGATACAAGAAATACCTTCTGGTAAGTTATTTTCTTTTAAAATACCTGCAATAATATTCTGACACGCTATTGAACACAACAATGATTTTTCAGACGCTTTCCAAACACAAACATCACCACAAATCCAAGCTAAAGCAGTGTTCCATGCCCAAACCGCAACTGGAAAGTTAAAAGCCGAAATTATGCCAACAACTCCAATAGGATGCCATTGTTCTCTCATCACATGTCCTGGTCTTTCAGAAGGAATCGTTTGCCCATTTAATTGACGAGATAAACCCACAGCAAAATCACAGATATCAATCATTTCTTGAACCTCACCGTAACCTTCTTGCAAAGATTTTCCCATTTCGTAAGAGACCAATTTACCTAACGGTTCTTTTAAGTCTCTTAATTTATTACCAAACTGACGTACAATTTCTCCACGTTGTGGAGCTGGTACATCTCTCCACGTTTTAAATGCGCTAGTAGCAGCATCCATAACTTTGTCGTAATCTGCTCTGGTTGTTGTTTTTACTTTTCCTATTAATTTCCCATCTACTGGTGAATAGGATTCAATAATGTCTCCACTAGAAAAACTATTAGACCCTGTAGAAGAGCCATCATTTATATCGTTAACGCCTAATTGATCTAAGGCTTCTTTTATTCCGAAATCGGTAGCTACTGCTTCCATATTTGCTAATTTTTTATGAATTATTAAAATTTTATGCGAAGTTACTAATAAAATATCAGCTTCAATCATTGCACCATTATCAAAACGGACTTAACCTTAAAACTTTAAAAAATTAAATAAATAGCTCCTATAATTGAGATTAAATTAAGATCTAATGTCATTATCTGTAACAATTTAATATATTTAAACACAAATAGTTAACCAACCTCAAGAACTACCATCAACCTAATTTACTTTCAAGCTAAAGAAAGTAAATGATAACACTATTTCGCCGATTTAGGCATTATCGCAACACAATTTTGATTTTTCAAAATCAAATGTCCTGTGGACATTTGGTGAAGATAGCCGTTTACGGACTTTTTATAAATCTAACATTCAGTTTATGATTACGATTTTTAGAAAAATCCGTCAAAATTTAGTGTCCGAAAATAAGTTTTCGAAGTATCTTCTCTATGCCATCGGTGAAATTATCCTTGTGGTTATAGGGATTCTCATTGCACTAGGGATTAATAATAACAACAATTTCAATGAGCAAAGAAAAGTAGAACAAGAATATCTAACATCGCTTCAATCAGAATTTGAAACCAACCTGAATAAAATAAATACGGCTATTCAAGTCAATGAGCAGCGCATAAAAACGTTAGAAAAAATGTTGACTTTATTCAACAAAAATGTACGCGATACCATTAAGCCAGAAACCATTTCTCAGTTACTTGGCCCTATTTTTGGCAGTGATATTCAGTACACACCAACAACAGGAGTTTTAAGTGACATCATTAGTTCTGGGAAACTCAATATCATTTTAAATAAAAACTTAAGAGAAGATTTAGCTTCTTTTGAAAGCACAATAAATCATTTAAGCACGCAAGTAAATGATGCTGATTTTACACAACGAAATTTAACAAGTCTTTTCTTTAAAAACGGTAGCGCTAGAACTATTGTTACAGATTTAAATATGATTGATTTACAGTTTGAATCTATCTCTTCAAAGACAGACAACAAGGACATCTTTAATTCTATTGAATTCGAAAATTATCTAGTGGATTATTATTTGCTAGCTAAAGCCACCAATGGGCCTCGATTATTTGGCGGCATAAAATTGCAAATAGAAAACATTCTAAAAGAAATTAAACAAGAATTAGAAAACAAATAAAGCTATTAATTAAGTCGTGCATCATGAAACATAAAAAACCAGATTGGACCAAAACCGAATTACAAATTTATATTATGCTGCTTTGTGCCAATGCAGATAAAACTGAAACTGAAGAAGAATTGGAAATGATTCAAAATAGCACCTCTAAAATCACCTTTCTAAAAATGTATAAAAAATTCCATAAGCACTCAGACAAAAAACGCTTTAAAAAAATTGATGCTGTTATTCATAATCATAATTATAGCCAAATGGAACTCGCTGCCTTTAGAAGAGAAATGTATAAAATTTTCTTCTCGGACAGTAAGTTTACAATGCTGGAAGAACGTTTAGATATGACCCTAGATAATATACTTTACTAAAGTGTTATGATAAAATTTTTTAGAAAAATAAGATACAACCTTATGGAAACAGGTAAAACAAGCAAGTACTTTAAATACGCCTTTGGCGAGATTATTCTCGTAGTAGTAGGAATTTTAATCGCACTTCAAATCAATAACTGGAATGAAAACAGAAAGAATACCCAATACGAACAAAACTATCTGCAAAGAATTCTAAAGGATTTAAACAAAGATCAAGTAGAACTTGAGATGCATTTCAATACAGACACCCTAAAACTAGATGCATTTACCGAGATAATGCGTATACAAAGGACTAATTCAATTACATCAAATCAACAAGCTTACTTAACGGCTCTAAGTAAGGTTCAAGGGACCAACTGGTTTGAAGGCAACGACGTAGTATTTAATGAAATGAAATTTTCTGGTAAGCTAGCGCTAATCGCTTCAGAGGAATTAAGAGAAAGTATACAAAACTATTATAAGCAAGTAGAAGAAGTTATAAAACAAGAAAACATCTACATTGCCTTACAGACAAGTGCATATTACAGGATAAATGATTATACAGACAATGCATTTTTAAGAGAGGCTTCAATGTCACCGAGATGGAATTCAAATACTAATGAGGTAACTTATGAAGATATCATTCATTTTAATGATAATTTAAATGAAGTGCAAAAGAAAGAATTACTTAAAGATTTAACAATACTAAAAGAAAACATTTTGTACAGCAACAAAGTTAGAACTACCCTCTACGAAAAAGGTAAAGCGACAATTAAACTCATAAATGATTATTTAGAAAAGAAGACATAACAAAAGTAAAATCTCGTAGACCATTAGTTGAGATAACCGCTTGCGGAAAACATAAAAGTTAAAAACATGATTAAGTTTTTTAGAAAAATACGATACGACCTTATGGAAAAAAACAAAATAGGAAAGTACCTTAAATATGCTATCGGCGAAATTATCCTTGTGGTTATTGGGATTTTAATTGCCTTACAATTAAACAATCTCAATGATGAACGAAAAACTGAAAATTTAAGGCAAGTATATTATAAACAATTATTACAAGATTTTGATAACGACAAAGCATATATAAAAGAGCATTCTTCAAGAATAGATTCTAATATGGTAAAAATTAGAGCCTTTAAAGAAATCTATAATCAACCAAACTTACCATTAGTAAAAATAATTACTGAAACTGGAAATTTAGATTGGCAACTTAGAAGTGTTCAATTCAAATCTAATACGATAAATACATTACAGAATACAGGTGACATCAAATTAATACCACCAAGCATTAGAGAACCTTTAATCAGTTTAGATAAATATAAAGAAGAGGTAGAAAAAGCTTCTGAATACAATAATGGTGAAGCTGGTAAAGCGGGCGCAACGGCAGCTAACAGATTCGGAAGTGAAGAATTTGCATTTAAAAACATACAAAATCAGCCTAAACTATTGGAATATGTATATGAAGAAAAAAACTTAATAGAGATTCTTATTGAATTAGAAAGGAGTCAATATATGAAGGTTGAATCGGAAAAACGAAGTCTTATAAGATTTAAGAAAGTTTTATCTGATATGGAAGAAATTGAAATTCTTATTAATAAGGAATTGAAAAAATAATGAAACCACAACAATGTTTCTACTTCATTATAACCAACAATTAACCAATAAGATTCCCGCTTTCTCGGGAAATGAATATGATAAAATTCTTTAGATTATCGAAACACAATTTTGCAAAAGCAAAATCAAAGGTCTAGTAAACCTTTGGTGAAGATAGTCGCTTGCGGAAAAAATAGAAACTAAAAATATGATTAAATTTTTCAGATATATTAGAAAAGACCTCATGGAACAAAGCAAAACATCCAAATACTTTAAATATGCCATCGGAGAAATTGTGCTTGTGGTTATTGGGATTTTAATTGCATTACAATTGAACAATCTCAATGATGAACGGAAAACTGAAAATTTAAGGCAAGTTTATTATAAACAATTATTACAAGATTTTGAAAAAGACAAAAAATACATAAAAGAGGCTTCATTATCAATTGATTCTAATATGGTGAAATATAAAGCCTATAAAGAAACCTTTAATCAACCAAACCTTCCTACAATTCAAATAATTAATAATATTAGTAATTTAAATTGGTTATTTAAAAATGTTCAATTCAAATCTAACACAATTTCAACTATAGAAAACACTGGAGATATTAAACTAATACCACCTATTATTAGAGAAAAACTAATCAGTTTAGAAAAATATAAAGAAGAAACAGAAAATGTTTCTAAATACAATAATGATAGAGCATCAAAAGCAGAATTTAATGCTAGTCAAATATATGGCAGTGTAGATTTTGTGTTCAAAAATATTAAAAACCAACCTAAACTATTAGAATGGGTATTTGAAAAAAATCGTCAAATAGAACTTCTTGTAGCATTGGAGTCCAGTCAAAATAACAAAGTAAATTCGGAAAAAGGAAGTCTTATAAGATTTAAGAAAATTCTAGCTGATATGGAGGAAATTGAAATTCTTATTAATAAGGAATTGAAAAAATAATGAAAGCACTACAATGTTTCTACTTCATTATAGCCAACAATTAATCAATAAGATTCCCGCTTTCTCGGGAAATGAATATGATAAAATTCTTTAGATTATCGAAACACAATTTTGCAAAAGCAAAATCAAAGGTCTAGCAGACCTTTGGTGAAGATAGCCGCTTGCGGAAAAAATAGAAACTAAAAATATGATTAAATTTTTCAGATATATTAGAAAAGACCTCATGGAACATAACAAAACATCCAAATACTTTAAATATGCCATTGGCGAAATTGTGCTTGTGGTTATTGGGATTTTAATTGCATTACAAATTAACAACTGGAATCAGTCACGGAAAGAAAACATATTAGCGAAAAATTACTACAATCGACTTTTATCAGATTTAAAAGCTGATAAAGCGTATGCCAATAGATATATCTCAAGAGTTGATTCATCTGTAACATTATACGACAACTATAGAAAAAGCTATCATAAACCGAATTTAAGCCTTGCAGAAATTCTTAAAAATTTAGGCACAAATGACGTTTTAACATTAGATTTAGAGTTTAAAACAAAAACCATAGAAACCTTAATTAATACGGGTGATTTGCAAATATTAAACCCAAAGATAATAGAAGTAATAACTGAATATAATGGTAGCAAAAACCAGATTGAAATACTTGCTAGGGACAACAATGAAGATGTTAATGATTTGTTGAAGAATTTTGCTGACAAAGGTGGAGTTCTACTTAATATTGAGAACTTTCCTAATCAGCCAGAATTATTTAAAAAATTAGATTTTGATGATAGAATTCCAGATATGATAATAGCATTTGAATCCTACGTTACTTGGAAACAAGCTGTGAATAGAACTAGTATTAAAGGGCTTATTAAAATCAATAAAACCGCAGATTCCATTATTGAAATTATTAATCTAGAATTAAAAAAATAATGAAAGCACAAACCATTAACCAATGATAAAATTCTTTAGACACATTAGACAGCAATTACTCTCTGAAAACAAGTTCAGTAAATATGTACTCTATGCCATTGGCGAAATAGTGCTGGTCATAATAGGTATTCTAATTGCTTTAGCAATTAACGAAAATGCAAAAGACAAAAACAACTTGGAATTACGCGATTTATATATCATTCAGTTAGAAGATGAAGCCAACCGCAACCTAAATCGATTAAAAGAGCTTAAGGAGTTTACAATTGAAATGCTTAAAGAAGTTGACACTTTAGGTTACATATTATACACCAAAGATTACAATAATCCCAAATTGCCACCAAAAGCCTTTAGGCTCATGGATACAGACTACTTTAACCCATCAACGGTAACCTACGAAAATTTGAAGTTTTCTGGAGACCTAAAACTATTTGATGATTTAAACGTACGTAACGCTATTTCTGAACCTTACGAAACTTTTAATAATATAAAAGTCGTTGAAGATTTGGATTTTGATGGGTTTAGTAATTATTATAACGATTTTTTAATTAGAAATGTAAGCTTTTTTGAAATGCAGTTAACTGCAAAAAGTTATGCAAAAGAAATCCATTTTCAGAATTATATTTTAGCAAGAAAAACATCTTTAAATTTTAATAAAGAAGCCTATGAGCGATCCATTGAATCCTTAAATCAACTAAAGACCATTTTTACTGAATTAAAAAAAAGACAATTAAATAACTAATATTTAAACCGTTGCACTTTATGACCACCAACCGCTAACCCATGATAAAATTCTTCCGAAAAATCCGTCAAAACCTCATTATGGAAAACAAAACATCCAAATACTTCAAATATGCCATTGGCGAAATTATACTTGTGGTTATTGGTATTCTCATTGCACTTCAGATTAATAATTGGAATGAAGGTAAAAAAGCGAAAGAAAAAGAACATCAAGTTTTAACTGAAATTATTTCAGACTTAGACTATACACTTCAAGATTTAGACCGAGTTCTCAATAAAAGAACGAACAACTTAAATAGAACTATAAATTCGATTAATACCATAATTGATGTGCTTAAAACCGATAAACCTTATCATGATTCTTTGGCATATCATTTTAGGGCCGCTCACGCTTACGATGAGATAGATTTTAAAACCAGTGGTTATCAATCCTTAGTGTCTATTGGCACTGACCTTGTTGAAAATCCTAAGATTCGTTCAGCGATTGGTAAATTTCACACCTCTTCTATTAACGATACTCAAGGCAGTTTTGAAGAAGTACACATGGATTTTTATAGCTATATGATGGATTATTACAGAAAGTATTTCACAACAGTTATTATTAGTAATTCTATTGACAAGATGGTTCCCAATGATTTTGAAGGACTAAAAAATGACAGCGAATATATACAATCATTAAATGCCTTTTTAGGTGTTAATATCGCTTACTTCGAAACTTTAAATCAAGTCAATGATGAAGCAGAGCAATTAAAAAAAGATATAGAAAGTTATATAGAATAGTAACTTGTCATTCCGAACTTAATGAGGTATCCACAATGTATTGAAAGGATTATAACGGCTTCGCAGGTGCAACAAAATCACATTTCTTTAGTAAAACAATCTCAATTTCATTAACTCATTTGCTAACAATTCTTAACTTTAAGAACAATTTAACAATAACCTAAAGTCTAAACGTTTTAAAATTGCCGTACTTATTTAACAAGAATGTACTTACTCTTGTTTTAATCACAATTTAAAATAAAATCCATCATCATGAACATCAAAAAGCACCTCCTCCTACTCTTAATTCTCGTTTTTGTTGTGTCATGTAAAAAAACACCTGTAGAAACTGATAATATTTTTAAGTACCGAGATTACATCAGCTATACAACTTCAGGTTTAGTGTCCGTTGCCGATCCTATAAAAATCAGTCTTTCAGATACGGTTAACGGATGGGAAATCGATAAAATCCTACCAACAGAACTTGTTAAAATAACACCTCACGTTCAAGGCCAATTAAAAGCCATGAACAATCATACCTTACTTTTCACACCAGATGAGCATCTAGAACCTGCCACAGAGTACACTGTAAATGTTAAGCTAAATGACATTTATAAGAACGTTCCGAAAACATTTGAAGAATATACGTTTCAATTCAAAACTATTACGCCAAGTTTTAATATCACCACCCAAAACCTACAATCCTATAGTAAAGAATGGCAGTATATATTTGCGCAATTACGATCGGCTGATGTAATTTCACTTGCCGAAGCTAAAAAATTAGTGTCTGCTTCTCAGAATTCAAAATCATTACAATTAGTGTGGAATGACGCTGCTGAAACTTCAAAATTCTTCGAGTTTAAAATAGATAGTATCAACCGTTTAGTTGAAGATAGTAAAATTGATATCGCATGGGATGGATCTGCGATAAACGCAGAAAATAAAGGTGAAAATTTCATCATTATTCCAGGAAAAAACAACTTTACCATTGTGAATACTGAGGTTGTTCAAAGTCCGGAACAATTCTTATCACTTAACTTTTCAGACCCTTTAGTGAAGCAGCAAAATTTCGCTGGATTGGTGTCGCTTCAAGGTGTTAAAAATCCTAAATATATTGTTGATGGTAATGTGTTGCGTGTGTACCCAGATTCTAAATTGGTTGGAGATATTCAAGTTGATGTCTTTCAAGGCATCAAAAATACCGATGGTTTCAAACTGAAAAAGCCGTTTTCAGAACCGGTAACCTTTGAAGAATTAAAACCTGAAGTCCGACTTATTAGCAACGGCAGTATTCTTCCAAATTCAAATGAATTAAAATTCAATTTTGAAGCCGTTAACTTGAGTAAAGTCGATGTGAGAATCATTAAAATATTTGAAGATAATGTCCTTCAATTTTTACAAGATTACGACCTCAATAGTGGTGATCAATATGCTATTAAAAAAGTAGGACGACGCATCGTTAAAGAAACCATCACCTTAATACAAGAAGAGCATCAAAACACAGGAAAATGGAAAGCCTACAGCATCGATTTATCTAAATATCTGAAAGCAGATCCTGGTGCGATTTACAGAGTAGAGTTAAGTTTTAAAAAGGAGTATTCGCTTTATGATTGTTCCTCAAATGCAGAAACAACAAACATTGATGACGATGATTACTACGACGATTATTACGAGGAAGGCGACTACGCTTCTGAGGAAAGTACTGAGGAAGAAGAAGACTTACGCGAAGAACGCTATTGGGACAATTTAACCTATAGCTACAGAAACACCAATTACCGTTGGAGAGATAGAGACAATCCTTGTACCGAATCTTATTTTAATTACGGCAATCGCGTGGTGTCTCAGAATTTAATCAGTTCAGATCTTGGTATAATTGCGAAGCAAGGTGCCGATAACACGTATGTATTTGCGGTGACTAATATTTTAACGACAAGTCCAGAAAGCGCTACAAAAATCACCTTATACAATTACCAACAACAAGAATTAGCCGATGGCATTACCAATAAAGAAGGCATGCTAAAAATCGATGCTAAACACAGAGCCGCTTTTGCTATTGCGACCAAAGGCAGCAACGTGAGCTATATCAAATTACACGATGGTATGTCTTTATCATTGAGTAAATTCGATGTGTCTGGTAACCGATTACAACGTGGACTTAAAGGCTACATCTATGCAGAACGTGGCGTTTGGAGACCTGGAGACAGTTTGTTTTTAACCTTTATGTTGAATGACGTTGCGAATAAACTACCAAAGCGTCATCCTGTAAAATTAGAAATCACAGATCCTGTTGGAAAATTGGTATACAGAAAAATATCGATAGACAACCTTAATAATTTCTATGATTTCACTGTACCAACCTCAACCGATTACAAAACCGGAAATTATAACGCAAAGGTTTCTGTTGGAGGAGCTACATTTTCAAAAGGCTTAAAAATTGAAACCGTAAAACCAAACCGATTAAAAATAAAAATAGATTTTGAAAATGATATTTTAACCAATGACAAACCGCTTCAAGGTGACTTAAACGTGACGTGGTTACATGGTGCACCAGCGAAGAATTTAAAAGCTGAAATAAAAGCAAAATTCACATCAACGTACACCAGTTTTAAAGGCTATAAAGATTACGTTTTTAACGATCCTACACGCACATTTAATTCTGAAGAAACCAATGTGTTTGAAGGTAATTTAAACGCAGACGGAAATGCAACTATCAATTCAAAATTGAATATTGGTAAAAATGCCCCAGGTATGTTAACGGCTCAATTCCTCGTAAGAGCTTTTGAAAATGGCGGTGATTTTTCACTAGATGCCTTTACCATGCCTTACGCGCCTTACGAGAGTTTTGTCGGGTTACAATCACCAAAAGGCAATAACTACGGCTCCTATTTTACAGATGAAAATCACACCTTTGATATAGCAACCGTAACTGCGCAAGGCAAACCTATTAAAAGAGAAAAGCTAGAAGTTAAAGTCTATAAAGTCGAATGGCGTTGGTGGTGGAATTCCTCTTATGATAACCTATCGAGCTACGTGTCCAGCAATTACCACAGACCTGTTCAGACGTTTTCTGTGAATACAGATGCTAACGGAAAAGCGAATTTCAAATTGAAGATTCCAGAAGACGAACGCGGACGTTACTTAATTAGAGTTGTAGATCCTGTAAGCGGACATGCTACAGGAAGAACGGCTTATTTCTATAAAAACTGGTGGTCTTCAAATCCTTCAAGTGATAAAGAAGCGGCTAAAATGTTAGTGTTTTCAACTGACAAAGAAAATTATAATGTTGGAGAAACTGCCAAATTAACCTTCCCATCAGGTTCAGAAGGCAGAGCTTTGGTAAGTATAGAAAATGGTTCGGAAGTATTGCAACAGCAATGGGTAAAAACGAAACCAGGTGAAACGACTATCGACATTCCTGTAACTTCAGAAATGGCACCAAACGTCTTTATCAACATTTCATTATTGCAACCGCATGCGATAACGTCTAACGATTTACCAATTCGTTTGTATGGAGTCATTCCGATGATGGTAGAAGATCCAGCAACCAAATTAGAACCTCAAATTAAAATGCCAGATGTTATTAGGCCTGAGCAATCTTACGAGATAAAAGTATCTGAAAAGCATAACAAATCTATGACCTATACCATAGCGGTTGTAGAAGAAGGCTTGTTAGATTTAACACGTTTTAAAACACCAAATGCTTGGGATAGTTTCTATGCACGTGAAGCTTTAGGTGTAAAAACTTGGGACATTTTTGATGATGTTATTGGAGCGTATTCAGGAAGTATTGACCAAGTATTCGCGATTGGTGGTGATGGTAGTGCAGCTGCAGGAAAAAACAAAAAAGCCAACCGTTTTAAGCCTGTAGTGACGTATTTGGGCCCTTTCCTTTTAGATAAAGGTCAAACGAAAACACATCAACTTAAAATGCCAAATTATATTGGTGCAGTAAGAGCTATGGTTGTGGCAGGAAACAACGCCACAGAAGCTTATGGAAGCGTCGATAAGTCTGTTCAGGTGAAACAACCTTTAATGGTTTTAGCCACGTTACCACGAAAATTGAGTCCTGGTGAAAAAGTGACATTACCTGTAACAGTTTTTGCTATGGAAGACAAGGTTAAAAACGTGAATTTATCCTTAAAATTAAGCGATGGTATTACTGTAAAAGGAAACGCGACACAATCTCTTTCATTCGATAAGCCAGATGAAAAAATGGTCTATTTTGAACTGGATGTCACCAAAGCAAAAGGCATCAATACCGTTGAAGTTATTGCGACAGGACACGGCGAAAAATCAACCTACAAAGTTGAAATCGATGTGGAAAATCCTAATCCTTTTACATCGCGTATTATGGATTATGAATTAGAAGCCAATGCCACTAAAAACATCGACGTGACCACCTTTGGAGTTGCAGGAACAAATTCGGCAACGGTAGAATTTTCAACCTTACCACCAATGGATTTCACAGGGAGATTACAATATTTAGTTCGTTATCCTCATGGGTGTTTAGAACAAACCACCTCTGGAGTATTTCCGCAATTATTTTTAGCTGATATATTTGACTTAACAGCTCAAAAGAAAAAAGAGATCCAAAGTAATATTGAAAGTGGCATCAAACGTTTAGGGAATTTCCAAAAAGCCAATGGAGGTATGAGTTATTGGATGGGAGAAAGCACTGCCAATGATTGGAGCACAAGTTATGCTGGCCACTTTATGATTGAAGCGGAGAAGAAAGGCTTTGTTTTACCATTAACGTTTAAAAGCAATTGGATTGCCTACCAACAGCAAGCGGCTCGAAACTGGAGACCGAGTTATAAAATCTATCATTCCGATTTAGCACAAGCGTATCGATTATATACCTTGGCTTTAGCTGGAAGTCCAGATTTAGCAAGCATGAATAGATTGCGTGAGTTTGAAGAAATCTCAAACGAAGCCAAATGGCGATTAGCAGCAGCCTATGCTTTAGCGGGACAGAAAGAAGCGAGTGATGCCATTTCAAAAACGGCAAATATTAATTTTCAGCCACCAAGATCTAACTATTACACCTATGGTTCAGTAGACAGAAACAGAGCCATGGCTTTAGAAACCATGATTATCACTGGCAATCCAAGAGCTAAAGACTTAGCAAAATCTATTGCTAAAGATTTATCGAGTGATAACTGGATGAGTACGCAAACCACAGCCTACAGTTTATTAGCCATGGGGAAAATGGTGATTAAAAATGGCGGAAAAGATTTAAAACTTTCCTACAGTATAAATGGTAAATCAGAAACTATAGATACTAAAAATGCCATTGCGCAACGCAGTATTCCGATTGCTGATGGCAGCAATCAAATTACGATTAACAACGCTAAAGATAATTTGGTTTATGTACGCATTTTAAACTCTGGTAAATTGAAATTAGGCGAAGAATTAGCGGAACAACGTGGCTTTAGTATTTCAACAATTTATAAAGATTTACAAGGCAACAGAATTGATGTTAAAACACTACAACAAGGGCAAGATTTTGTAGCGACGGTAAGCATTTCAAACTTAACCAATGATTATGTACACGATGTAGCGTTAACGCAGATTTTCCCTTCAGGTTGGGATATTGTAAATACTAGATTTACAGATTTTGGAGATACAATGGTCAGTCAAGCCAGATATACAGATATTAGAGATGACCGCGTGAATTTCTATTTTGATATGAATGCCAAGGGAAAATATGGCACTAAAACCTTTACCGTTTTATTAAACGCATCCTACTTAGGCACCTATTATTTACCAGGCTCACAAGCTGAAGCCATGTATGATAATGACTATTTGGTGAGAAATAAAGGGGAATGGGTAACGGTTGAGAAATAATACTAGGACCTGCATTGTAGGTCTTAATCAACCCAATTAATAATAATAATAATAATACCTACAAGGTCAAAAGAAGACCTTGCAGAATAAGTCAACACAAATCTCGTCAGTTCGAGTGATTCTGACTTTTTCGTCAGAATTGTATCGAGAACCATACAAATTAAAATGTTTCTCGATACAAATTTCAAGCTCAAAAAAGCTTAAAATTCACTCGAAATGACAACAGTATAAAAACAGAAACTACTGAAACTAGTTCAGCATAAACTAAAACTTGTCGGTCGACAGACAAGAATCCTAAAATACTATTTAGGTTTTGAATTCATTTGAAGTATAAAATGTAAATTTTTTGTAATAAACGAGGCATCAAAATCAAGCATAGCCATAGCTATGGTTGATTTTTATAACAAAGTGCAGTGCAAAAAAGAATATTTTTACCGAATAAATACAAGGTGTAAATGGTATCAAAAAACCGCTATTAATGTTTAACCCAAAAACAAAAAATTATGAACAATTTAAAACAGATTTTAGCGATTGTAATGTTATTAAGTGTAACAGCAGTAACAGCTCAACAAACGGCATATGTTGCCGCAGAAAGTGGATTATCTCTTAGAGACCAACCCGACGTCAACGGAAAAATGTTAAGCAAATTGGCGTACGGACAAGCCATAGGTGTATTAGAAAAAACTAATAATAAACTTGTAGTCCTCGATGGTGGTAAAAAAGTCAGCGGCGAATGGGTAAAAGTTAAAACCCGAAACCATATTGGTTATGTGTTTAATGGCTATTTATCGTCAACAAAAATTGCTAAAACTATTCGATTGGACTTAGATAAATTGAATATTGAAATAAAAAAACTAGCCACAAGCGACTACAAAAGAACACACAATTTAAAACAGCAAGATTCCACAACAATCAATGTGGACATAGGTGCATCACCTGAAAGAAAACAAATTGTTTTAGTTGATAATGATTATAAACATGTGAGCATTTTTCAACGTTACGAAAACAGCATTTCATTTATGAGTGCAGATGCGCAATGTGATGCTCAAGATTGGAAACATTTTGATTTGGAATGGAAACCACTAAAGCAAATAACCGCTAATACATTTGAAACTTTAGCCTATACAGAAAACGATTGGAAGCACTTTATTGATACCTCAATTGAAGATTTAAAAGCGGAAGTTATTGACCAATGCGGAGAAGATTGGTTAAATTATTTTAAGACCATAAAAAAGGTAAAGAACCATCCTGTTAGTGTTGCTACAAATCGTGTATTTCTTAAAGTTATATTGACAGATTTTGAAGACAATATTACTGAAAAGATTATTGAATTTAAAATCCCAAAAGATTCTTAAGACACCTAAAGATCTGCAAGATTTAAACCATCTTGTAGGTCTTTTTTTAATATTAAATCGTTGAACTTAATTAACCATATAAAACGTAATAAAATAAAATGGACAATAGTCGCAGTACTTGTTGTGGCTTATTATATCTGTTTGCCAAAAGAATTATTTAAAGACCCTACAGCAACTGTAATTACAAGTGAGTCCGACGAATTATTAGGAGCTCTAATTGCAGAAGATGGGCAATGGCGATTTCCGGTAAGTGATAGTATCCCAGAAAAATTTAAGGTTTGTATTCTTCAATTTGAAGATGAATACTTTTACAACCATCCTGGATTTAATCCAATTTCCATATTTAAAGCCTTAAAAGATAATTTGAGTTCTGGTACTGTAAAACGAGGCGGCAGTACAATTACACAACAAGTCATTCGACTATCTCGACAAGGACAATCGCGGACCTATATTGAAAAATTTAAAGAATTGATTCTAGCGACACGTTTAGAATTTAGATTGTCTAAAGATGACATTTTAAACCTTTACGCTAGCTATGCTCCATTTGGAGGTAATGTAGTTGGTATTGATGCCGCGTCTTGGCGTTACTTTAACCGAAATGCGTCAAATTTATCTTGGGCCGAAACTGCCACTTTAGCGGTTTTACCCAATGCACCAGGTTTAATTTATCCAGGTAAAAATCAAAAACTACTGTTAGATAAGCGCAATCGCTTGTTGAAAAAACTTTATGATAATGAAACTATAGATAAAATAACTTATGAGTTATCTATCGCTGAAGGCCTTCCCCAAAAACCATATCCACTACCTCAAATAGCTCCACATTTATTACAAAAAATAGCTAAAACACATAAAGGAGAACGGATAAAAACGAGCATAAAAATCGATTTACAAGAACAAGCTAACGCGATTGTAAAACAACATTATGATTTATTGAAGCAAAATGAAATACATAATCTTTCCGTTTTAGTTTTAGATGTAAAAACAAGAGAAGTTCTCACTTATATAGGAAATTCACCGACAGACAAAACACATCAAAACAGCGTAGATATTATTGATAAACCCAGAAGTACAGGTAGCATATTAAAACCTTTTTTATATGCTGCGATGCTTGATGCTGGCGATTTATTACCAAACACTTTAGTAGCAGATGTGCCCACACAATTCGGTAGCTACCAACCTGAGAATTACAACCAAACCTACGACGGAGCAGTACACGCCAATGAAGCCTTATCACGCTCGTTAAATGTCCCTATGGTTCGCATGCTTCAAGAATTTGGGCTCGACCGTTTTTATCATTACCTCAAAGCACTTAAACTTAAAGACTTAAAATACAATGCAAATCATTACGGATTGTCCTTGGTGCTTGGAGGTGCAGAAAGTAACCTCTGGGATTTATGTAAAAGTTATGCTGCCATGGCATCGACTTTAAATCATTTTAACGCTAATTCTAGTCAATATTTTACAAATGAATTTTGTGAACCGATATATAATTCTAATCAAACAATTGACTTCGGAACACTTACCTCCGAAAAAGAAGTTTTTGATGCCGCTTCTATCTATCTCACCTTTGAAAGCATGAAACAGGTGAACCGACCAGAGAGCGATGACAGTTGGGAATACTATGATTCTTCACAAGACATTGCATGGAAAACCGGGACCAGTTTTGGATTTAGAGATGCTTGGGCCATTGGTACTACAAAAGATTATGTGGTTGGCGTTTGGGTTGGTAATGCTGATGGCGAAGGCAGACCAGGTTTGGTAGGTGTGCAAACTGCAGCACCAATTTTATTTGAAGTTTTCGACTTACTGCCAAAAAGCGATTGGTTTGCTAAACCCTATGATGAAATGCTTGAGGTGAGTATCTGTAAAAAAAGTGGTTATAGAGCGTCTTCGGTTTGTGATGATACAGAAATGAAATACATACAAGCCAGTGGTCAGAAAACGGGACCTTGTCCGTTTCACAAATTGGTACATTTGGATACTTCAAAACGTTATCAGGTAAACTCGTCTTGCGAAGCTGTTTCAAACATTACAACGACATCTTGGTTTATACTTCCTCCTTCACAAGCCTATTATTTTAAAACTAAAAATCCGTATTATAAAGTATTGCCTCCTTTTAGAGCAGATTGTATAGAATCATCTGGAATTTCTATGGAATTTATTTACCCTCATCAGCAAAGCATTATCTATCTACCCAAAGGATTTGATGGTAAAACCAATGAATTAATTTTAAAAGTAGCCCATTCGAAACCTGAATTAGAATTGTATTGGTATATTGATGAACACTACATTGGACTCACTAAAGATATTCATGACATGGCAGTTTTACCCAGTCCTGGAGAACATATGATTACGATTACGGATGAACTTGGAAACACCCTGAAACATAAAATTACGATTTCAGAGTAATCACATTCACTCGTAAATCCCTATTTTTGCAGAAATAAATCAACTTATTACATATGGAAATTGTTCAATTTATACATTCAAAATGGGCTTATCTCGTTTTATTAGTTTTAGTCCTTGCAACATTTAACGCACTTATTAAATTTTTTGGAGACAAAGAATTTGACGCCAAAGATTTTAGAATTTCATTGTTCGCGTTAATTACAATGCATATCCAATTGTTAATTGGTATAGTATTGTTTTTCATGAAAGACTATTTTTCTGTAATTGAACAAGTTGGTGGCATGGGAGAAGTAATGGGCAACAAGGCTTTACGAAACTTAATTGTTGAGCACCCTCTAACGATGATTATAGCCATAACTTTAGTCACTATAGGCTATTCAAAACACAAGAAGAAATTAACATCTAAACCAAAATTTAAGATGCTAGCTATATTTTATACGTTGGCTTTAGTATTAGTTTTAGCTAAAATCCCATGGAGCCTTTGGTTTTAAACTTCAAATTTTGATATAAAAAAAGCGTGTAGAATTAGTTCTACACGCTTTTTTTATTATTCAATTGAATGCCTTAATTGTGACGCTATTCTTCTTTAATTAAATAGATATATACCGGAAAGTGATCACTATACCCTCCCGAAAGTCCTGCATCAATCATTCTTAAAGGATACCCTTTATAACGTCCTTCTTTATTTGTTAAATACGACTTATTAAAGATGCCTGCCTTATAAAATCTAAATGAAGAATAATCTTTTTCTAAAAAAGGTTGTGTAAACGCAATCATATCAAATAAACTCCAAGCATCTCTATAACCTGTTGTACCAAGCCCCATTTTTTTGTATTGGTTTTCATAAGGGTTATAAATGCCTTTTAATTTTACATCTTCCTTATCAGCCTCAGTTTTTAAGGCCTTTTTCATACTATCATTAGTTGGGTTATCGTTAAAATCTCCCATTGTAAGAACTTTAGCGTAAGGATCTATAGATTGTAAAGAATCTATAATACGCTTGTTTAATTTTCCGGCTGCAACACGTTTAAACCTACTTCTTGCTTCACCTCCACTTCGTGATGGCCAGTGATTAACAATCACATGTATTAAATCTCCATCTAATTTACCACTAACTAATAATTGGTCTCTAGTATAAACACGTTCTCTTGTTGAATCGTCATAAATAAGTAACTCATGCGAGCTTGAATCAATAGGTTTGAAGAGGGCTTTTTGATAGAGTAACGCAACATCAATTCCTCTTTTATCTGGTGAATCAAAATGGATAATACCATAATCCTTTTGTAACAATTCTGGCTCGTTAACTAAATCTACTAGCACTTGTCGGTTTTCAACTTCAGATACTCCAATAATTGCAGGGGTGTTCTTTGTGTCGGCATGACCAATATCTGCTACGACCTTTGCCATATTATGAAGCTTTCTCTTATAAGCTTCTGCTCTAAGAGATTCATTCAATTCCATAATAGGACTTGCCTCATCATACTTGGTAGTATCATTGATGGTGTCAAATAAATTCTCTAGATTATAAAATGCTACTGTATGAATTTTATACTTTTTCTTTTCCTGAGCATTAACACTCATTAATACCAAAACAAATAATACTAATAGAGGATGTTTAATTTTTTTCATTGAGTCGATGTTATATTAACATTAATTACTTTACAAAACTTAAGCCAAAAGTAGATATTTATTATAAATAATGTAAATTTGCGAGCCTTAAATAACTTTTATTTAATGCACAAAGACAATTAACATTAAAATTAGGTATGAAAAAAAGTTTAATTATTTTATTACTTGGAATTCTTTCCTCTTTTACTATGGTGGCTCAAAGCACTATTATTAAAGGTAGTGTAAAAGATGCTGCATCTTCGGAACCCATTCCAGATGTCACTATTACCATTGAAGAAACCCAGCAAACAACTTTAACTGATGGCTTTGGAGAATTTATATTCTCTAATAATGTACCATTAGGAGAACATGTTTTAAGAATTTCTAAAGAAGGATATGTAACTAAACGTTATCCAATCATTGTAAATGAAGGGAAAACAGTTGATATTACAGATATGATTTTAGATATCGATGTATCCGACGTTCAAGACATGTTTACTATTACACTTTCTGATGACGAACTAAATGATGACACGAGTGGAGCAGACAATATCTCTGGTTTGTTATCATCTTCATTAGACATCTTTCAGAGAACTGCAGCTTTTGAATTTAGCTCATCTTTCTTTAAGGTAAGAGGTTTAGACTCTGAAAACGGTTCTGTTTTGATGAATGGTATTGAAATGAACAAACTCTACAATGGTAGACCACAATGGAGTAATTGGGGAGGTTTAAATGACATGATGCGTAACCAAGTTTTAACAACTGGCTTAACGCCTTCAGACTACAATTTTGGTGGTGTTTTAGGAACTTCTAATATTATAACAAGAGCCTCTTCATATAGAAAAGGTGGAAGAATAACATATTCTACATCTAATAGAAGTTATACAAATCGTGCTATGGCGAGTTACGCTTCTGGTTTATTAGAAGGAGGCTGGTCTTATGCTCTTATGTTAGGAAGACGTTGGGGTGAAGAAGGTTTTGTAGATGGAACCTTATATGATTCTAATTCATTTTTTGCTTCTGTAGAAAAGAAAATAAACGACAAGCACAGTATTAACTTTACTTCAGTTTATACCCCTAATAGAAGAGGAAAGTCGTCTCCAAATACACAAGAAATTTATGACCTTAAAGGCATTAAATACAATGAGTATTGGGGAAGTTTAGATGGTGAACAACGTAACTCTCGTATTAAAGAAGTTGAAGAGCCAATATTTATGTTAAATCACTATTGGGATATTTCTTCTAAAACGAGATTAAACACAAACGTAGGTTACCAATTTGGTAAATTAGGAAACAGTAGATTGGATTATAGTGGTGGTGGAAACCCAAGTGCGGCATACTACCAACTATTACCAAGTTACCATGTACAGAGAGGTGATCTTGATAAAGCCTATTTAGCTGAGCAAGAATTTATAGAAGATGGCCAATTAGACTGGAATCGTATAATAGATGCTAACGTTACTAATAACATAAGTGATACAAGTTCAGCTTACGCATTGTACGAAGATAGATCTGATGATAAACAGTTAACTGTTAATTCTATTTTTACATCTGAAATTAATGAGCATGTTATTATTAATGGAGCCGTTAACTACAAAAACTTAAAATCAGAAAACTTTGGTGAAGTAATTGATTTATTAGGCTCTGATGTTGGTTTATTAAACGTAGATTCTTTTGACGGTTACCAATACGATAACCGAAATGGTGATCGATTAGTTGGAGAAGGAGACAAATACAGATATAACTACAATTTATATGCCGATGTGCTTTCTGCTTATGCACAAGGTCAGTTTACATATAATAAATTTGATTTCTATGTTTCTGGTAGCATAACAAATACAACCTATCAAAGAGAAGGTTTATGGGAAAACAGCAGATTTGATGAAGCTCAAACATTTGGACCTGAAGCTCCAACGTCATATGGTAAAGGAGAAGAACTTTCTTTTACGGGTGTAGGAGGTAAAGCCGGTGTGACTTACAAAATATCTGGAAAACACCTAATCGACGTTAATGGAGGTTACTTAACAAGAGCTCCTAATTTACGTAATACGTATTCTAACTCAAGAGAAAACCATAGTGTTGTAAGAGATATTAGTGAAGAGACAGTAACTTCTTTTGACGCAAGTTACATTTTTAGATCTCCAATAGTAAACGCTAAAGTAACTGGTTTCTATACACAAATCGCAGATGCTAATGAAGTTGGTTTCTATTATGCTGATGGTATTAGTGGTGGAAACGAAATTGCAGATAATGATACCTCTGCTTTTGTTCAAGAAGTATTACAGGGTATTGACAAGAAACACTTAGGTGTTGAATTAGGAATTGAAGCACAAGTAACACCAACGATTAAATTAAAAGGTGCAGCTTCTATCGGTCAGTACACATACGATAATAACCCTAATTTATATTTAACTTCTGCAAGTTTTGAAACAGCAGACGGTTCTGGTTCTATTGATTACGGTAAAGCCAACTTAAAAGACTACAAATTAGCAGGAGGTCCTCAGAGAGCGGCTTCGATAGGTTTTGAATATAGAGATCCTGATTTCTGGTGGTTTGGTGCTACCGCGAACTTCTTTTCTAATGCTTACATAGATGTCAATGCCTTAACTAGAACTGAAAACTTCTACTTAGCTTCAGACGGATTACCTATTAACGACTATGACGAAGAAATAGCGACAGAATTATTGAAGCAAGAGAAAATTAATGACTACATGGTTGTTAATTTAGTAGGTGGTAAATCTTGGAAAGTGGATCAGTATTACATTAGTTTATTTGCAAGTGTAGGAAACCTATTAGACGAGATCTACAAAACAGGTGGTTTTGAGCAAGGAAGAAATGCTAACTATACCGAGTTAAGAGATGACAACGCTGATGGTACACCTCAATTTGGTTCTAAATATTGGTATGGTCGTGGTGCAAATTATTTTGTTAACTTAAACGTCAGATTCTAAAAAAAGAAAAATTAATAAATAATATTACGATTATGAAATGTGAAACATTCATGAGTTCTATAATTATAAATAAAAATGTTATGAATAAAACGATTAAATCTTTAAAATTAATTTTGATCCTAATGGCATCATTTGCTATTACATCTTGTGTGGAAGATGATGATTACACTATACCTAGTAGCTTAGGAGATGAAGAAAATTATGCACTTCAAGAGTTATTAGATACTGCAACAGAGGTTTCATTTGATTATGCGAAAGCATTATATGACTCAGATCCTAATGATGATGGGGATAATGAAGATGCTATTCCTTATTTAGTTGAAAATGAAATATACATCAAAGGTTATATTTCTTCAAGTGATAAAACAGGAAATTTTTACAAAGAATTATACATTCAAAATAGTGCCGAAAACCCAACTAGCGCTATGAAAGTAATTTTAGACCAAGTTTCTAATTACAATCAATTTAATAAAGGTAGAGAGGTTTACATCAAACTAACTAGTCTTTATATTGGTGAAGAGCGTACAGGTAGTGGAGTTTACACTATTGGTGGTGATCCAGAATATGACCAATATGGTGGAACGGTAACAACGTTAAACTTTAACCAAATAGCGGAAAACATCTTACGTTCAGAAACAACTGAAGACATTGTGCCTTTAAACTTAACGTTTGCTGAAATCACTGATCAACACGTTGGTATGTTTGTTCAAATTGATGATGTTGAATTTGCAGATGACTTAAATGGTTTACAGTATTTTGATCCTATTGAAGTTTATGATACTGCTAGAACTTTACAATCTTGTTCTGGTTTTGGTTATGACACTTTTATCTTAGAGACAAGTTCTTTCGCTGATTTTAAGGCATACGACCTACCAACAGGAAACGGATCAATAAAAGCCGTGGTTAGCAAAACATTTGATGCTTCTAGCTATGTTTTAGCATTAAACTCTGTTGATGATGTGGATATGGAAGGTACAAGATGTTCTTTATTAAACTTAGACGATTTTGCTACACTTTTTGAAGAAGATTTTGAAAGCATGTCTACAGGGTCTGCAATTTCTAGTAACGGTTGGACGTCTTATGCGCAAGTAGGGACATACAATTGGAGAGCTTTAACTACTACAGATAGTGGAAATCCAGGACCAGGAAACATTATTGCTTCAATGGGTGCTTATGGTTCTAGTACTGATGAAAACATCGCTTGGTTAATTAGCCCAGCTATTGATTTAGATGCACAGGGTATAGAGTTTGTAAATTTCCAATCATCTAATAGTTTTTCTGATAATAGTGAATTAGAAGTATTAATCTCTACGGATTGGGATGGTACAACTGCTAATGTCGCTTCTGCTACATGGACAACACTTCCTGCAATAATAGCTGGTGACGATGAATTTTACCAAGATTGGTTCGATTCTGGATTAATTAACATAGGTTCTTATTCTGGTTCTGCTGGTTATATCGCTTTTAAATATATTGGTGGTTACCCATCAAGTGGAGATATTGACGGAACATTTGAAATAGATAATTTCAAAATTTTAGGTGAAAACTAAAAATTCATAACTTTTTATATAAACCTGCTGATTTTATAATTAGCAGGTTTTGTTTTTTAAATACTATTTACATGGCATCTCTACCTGACACTAACTATATTTTCGTATTCAATTATTATAAGAAAGCTTATGGAAAAAAAAGTATCAATATAGCACTCTTATATGTTTGCTTTTTAGAGCTTTCATTTGTACTGGTACTAGGCGCATTTTTAAAGGCATTTGCAAGCCAAATGAAGATAGGTATAATGTCTAACACTAAATTTGGAGTTCTATTAAGCCTAATAGGTCTAATTATAATTTTTAAAAACTGGATGCGATATAACGGAAAAAAAAGAAACATCCTCAACGCTAAATCTAAACGACATAATACCTCAATATTCCTATTATGGCTTTTACCTGCAGGATGCGTTGCAATAGCTTTAATTCTTCTTCAAGTCAAATAAAAAACGCCATCCTTTCGGATAGCGTTTCATAATAATTTTTTCACTAAAGTTATTCTACTTTTTCTTCAGTGCCAAATTCTTCTACTTTGTGCATGTTCTTTACTTTGTAAATGTCTGCTACTTTAGTAACGGTTTGTTCTAATGACTCCGGAGTGACTTTAGCCTCATCATATTCTACCATAGCTAAACGCTTATCAAAATCAACTTTTGCTGATTTTACACCTTCCATTTTAGCCATTTTCTTCTCGATTGTTTTAGCACAGCCCATAGCACATGTCATACCTTCAATACCAAACTCAACCTTAGTATACGTTGCATTTGGATCTAATGCACTTGCGACGTCTTTCTTTGTAACTTCTACCTCTACGGTTTTAACTTCTGGTTGTGATTCGTTTTTACAAGAGGTAACCATTAAAGCCATAACAGCTATTAAACTTATTGTCTTTATTGCGTTCATGAGTTCTGAAAATTAATAATTTTGGATAAATCTAATAAATATTGACGTTTCTAGCGAGACAATTAACGAATTTTGTGATTCCCTTTACAAATCTTTAAATGGAAATTATATTACTCATTAGAATTACTCATATTCACAACATTCATTAAAGATGTGCAACTGAATATTCACTTCTGAAATGACAATTAAGACCTCATTTTGAGACATAAAAAAACCGAAGCTCTCACTTCGGTTTCTTTATATGTATTTAATTCTGATTAATTAAAATCAGCCTCTGTAACACCTTCATTAATTTTCATTTCTGTATTTTCAAAAGATAATACTTGAGGACCTGTTGCTAATTTCATAGTATTTGGTAACATTACACCATCTACTTCTTTATAGTTAGCATAATCCGTAACCGTTGTTATGGTTTGACCTCCCATTTCAGTAGTTTCTTCAGTTCTCAATAAATAGCTCGTTTTAGTATCATAATATCTATAAGATACAACATCTCCCTTAGTCACCTTTACTTTGTAAACGTCACTACCTTCAATAGTCATTACACTTTCTAATTCTAATCTAGAAGCATCCATATGCAATTCTGGAAATAAACCTTTTTCAGCTTTACTAGAGGCTAACGCTTTTTCATCCATAGGTCTTTTCTGACCTTGACCTTCTTGGTATCCTGTTTCACCATTAAAGCTTTGCTTCATTACAGTACCCATGCCTTCAATGTTCAATTCCATAGAAAACTTATTAGGCGCCATTTGCTTACGCACTGCAGTTGGTTTATAAGGTGCACCAGGTATAGTCACATTAGAATTAATTAGAATCGTATTAATCTTGTTTAAATTCGCTTCACCTCCAATAGCAGTAACATAATTATTAAGAACAGTCTCAGCAGTTAATCCTGCTGGTAATGGCTTAGAGAAAACTGGCTTTTCAACTGGATTTGCATAAGCATCGTAATACTTAATAGGAATTCCTGTTTTTTCAAGATTTTCTATCACATCACTCCCTTTACCCACTATAAGGACTCTAGCATTTTCTGATTTAAAATACTTATTAGCCACTCTCATAATGTCTTCAGCAGAAACATCATTTATTTTCTGTAAATATGTTGCATAAAAATCCTTAGGTAAATCATTCAATTTTATATTTAACGCATAGTTCGCTACGGTTTGAGGACTCTCTAATCCCATAATAAAATTACCAACATACTTTGCTTTTGCATTTGCTAATAACTCAGCATCTACAGGTTCTGTTTTAATTCTATTAATTTCTTTTAAAGCTTCTACCACAGCACTATCAGTAACCATAGCTCTTACTTTTGCAGTTGCCGTAAAACGACCAGCTCCATATCTATTAGCTCTTAGGCTAGAATACGCACCATAGGTATAACCATGTTCTTCACGAAGGTTTTTAAATAAATAACCTTCTCCACCACCACCTAAAATATTGTTTGTGATTAAAGCCGCATGATAATCTTCATCATTCATCTTTAAATCTACATTATTCATAATGGTAATACTAGATTGTGATGCACTAGGTAAATCCACAAAATTAATCTGCGTATATTGTGCATTAGGGTTTACCTTAGGTAACCCTGTAGTGATATCTACAGATTTATCCCATTTAGAAAAATGTTTTTCTATTTGCTTTTTAATTGATTTAAATTCAACATCGCCAATAACTACTAAATAGGCATGATTAGGATTAAAATATTTCTCGTAAAAAGCTAAAGCATCTCCAAAAGCAACATTATTGATAGTCTCTTCAGTTGTAAACTCACCATAGGGGTGTTTAGTTCCATAGGCAAGAGCATTACCTACACGACTGCTAATGTCATCAATACTTTTTTCACCTTGCTTTAAGTTTTCAATAAGTTTCGTTTTTTCTTTTTCAAACTCTTCTTCTGTTAATAAAGGATTAATAGCAGCATCGGCCATTAACTCTAATATACGGTCCGAATATTTAGATAAAGAACTTGCGTACCCACCACTAAAACCAAAGCTTAAACGTGCGCCTAAAAAGTCGATCTCTTCATTAAAGTCGTCTTTAGAAATAGTAGTTGTTCCGTTACCTAACATACTACCAAGTATGCTCTCAAGACCAGCTTTATCTCCAGTAGCAATCGGGTTATTGTCTATACGTAATGAATAAGACACTCTTGGCAACTTATGATTTTCAACAACTAAAACTTTTAATCCATTTTTTAAAGAAAATTCTTTTGGAGTTTTTAAGCTAATTTCTGGTTCAGGACCAGCCTTTGGTTGTTTAGATCTATCTATCTGAGCATTAACTCCTATTGTTACTAAAAACAGAAGCGCAAATGCAGTTAATTTTGTTTTCATTATATAAGTCGTTTTCATCTTATTGATCATCTTTTTTAGGTAAATATTCTATTTCAACACGCTGATTTTTACTTAAATATTTTTTAGCTACAGCTTGAATTTCTTCTCTTGTTATTGATCTGTATATATCAATTTCTTTATTGATTAAATTCACATCTCCTTTTAACAAGTAATTTGTTGCTAAAGATTCTGCGATACCAACAATACTAGCGTTAGCATTTACAAATTGATTCTCAAATTGGTTAATTAATTTTTGATAATCGCGTTCTGCAATTAATTCATTTTGCATAATAACAATCTCTTCGTCAATTTCTTCCAAAATAGTATCTAAAGACGTTTCTCCTGAAGGGATTGCGAAAATTGTAAATATGTTATAATCCATTTGTGGAATATTTACAGCTTGTAATTGCAATGCTTGTTTCTGCTCATCAACTATTTTCTTGTATAAAACCGAACTTTTACCACCACTTAAATACGTTGAAATCATATCTAAAACATAAGCATCTCTACTTGCAAAACCTGGAGTTCTATAGGTTGCTAAAATTGCAGGAATTTGAATGTTTTCATCAAAAGCTTGCGCTTTTATAGTTTCCGTAATTGGTTCTTCTTTCAGGAAATTTCTTACTACTTCTGGTCTAGGTTTCACTTCACTGAAATAAGCAGTAACCAACTTTTTCGTTTTAGCCATATCAATATCTCCCGCAATTACTAAAACGGCATTATTTGGACCATAATATGTATCAAAAAAAGCATTAAATTCCTCTAAAGTAGCCGCATCTAAATGCTCCATGTACCCAATATTAGGATCCTTATAAGGGTGAACCTTAAAAAGGTTGGACCCTAAAGCTTCAAATAATCCTCCGTAAGGTGAACCAGAACGTTGACGTTTCTCTTCTTTCACAACCTCATTCTGCGTATCTACACCAACTTGATCAATTACTGGGTGCAACATACGTTCAGACTCTAACCATAAGGCTAATTCTAATTTATTAGATGGGAACACTTCAAAATAATAAGTTCTATCTTGAGATGTATTGGCATTAAATGTACCTCCGTTTGCAGGTATAATCTTCATGAATTCTCCACGATCAATATTTTCTGAACCTTCAAATAATAAATGCTCGAAAAAGTGTGCAAATCCTGTGCGCTCTCTATCTCCATCTTTTCCTCCTACATTGTACATCACCGATGTAGAAACCACTGGTGCTGTATTATCTTGATGCAGAATTACATGTAATCCATTGTCTAAATCAAACTCTTCGAATTCTACTTGTTGTGCTGTTGACATCAATCCAACTGACAACAAAAGAGCTAGAGTAAATAAGCCTTTTTTCATTATTAAATGTGTTTTAAATTTAAATTGTTTACGTGTTTGTCTTCACTAAATGCAAATTGTTACAGAATAGTCCAACAAAAATAAACAATGATTTCCCCTTTTAACATAATTAAATGTAAAAATTGGCCGATATTCAGGTGTCAATTTTAACAAATTGACCATAATCTATATTTTTTTAAGGTAAAAATGGGTCTAAAACCCTTAAAACACTTGCCTATTAATAATTTAGAAGTATATTTGCATCCGCTTTCTGAGAAGAAAGTATTTATATTAACAAACATTTTAATAAAAACGTTACGCTATGTACGCAATTGTAGAGATAGCAGGGCATCAATTTAAAGTTGAAAAAGACCAAAGAGTTTTTGTTAACCGTTTAGCATCAGAAGAAGGATCGACAGTAGATTTCGATAACGTTCTTTTGATTGGTGATGGTAGCAATATTACTTTAGGCGCCCCAGCTATAGACGGAGCACTAGTAGGTGCAAAAGTCTTAAGACACCTTAAAGGTGAGAAAGTAATCGTCTTCAAAAAGAAGAGACGTAAAGGTTACCGTGTAAAAAACGGACACAGACAATCTTTAACTGAAATCGTAATCGAAGGTATTACGGCTTCTGGAGCAAAGAAAGCTGCACCGAAGAAAACAGAGAAAAAAGTAGAAGCGAAAGCTGCTGCACCAAAAGCTAAAAAAGCAACTGGTAAAGCTGACGATTTGAAAAAAATTGAAGGTGCTGGACCAAAAGCTGCTGAAGCATTGGTAAACGCAGGATTCGAAACTTTTGAAAAAGTAGCGAATGCAAAGCCAGAAGAATTAAGTACTATTCTTTCTGAAGCTAGCTCAAGATTATCTCATATCGTTACAGATACTTGGCCAAAACAAGCTAAATTAGCTGCAGATGGTAAGTGGGACGAATTGAAAGAATTACAAGACAGATTAGACGGTGGAATTGAAAAGTAATTTTCAGTTGCATTAATATTAACAATATAAAACCTTAGATCATGGCTCATAAAAAAGGAGTTGGTAGTTCGAAGAATGGTAGAGAATCAGAATCGAAACGTTTAGGCGTTAAGATATTTGGTGGACAAGCTGCTATTGCTGGAAACATTATCATAAGACAACGTGGTAACACGCACCATCCAGGTGAAAACGTTTATCAAGGAAAAGATCATACTTTACATGCTAAAGTTGACGGTCTAGTAAAATTTACTAAGAAAAAAGACAATAAGTCTTATGTTTCTATAGAGCCTTTTGAGGCTTAAGAATCTCTTTTTCTTAAAGTAACAAAAAGCGTCTAATTATTTAGGCGCTTTTTTTATTTCATAACATTACCATTACAAAACAAAACTATTCAATTAATATACATCGCGTTACTTTACAAGTTATTTATAAGATACCGCTTTGCTAAAAAAATTGTTTATTTTCATTATCTGTGTGACTGGGTTAATATCCCATACGCAAACTATTGATGGCAACCTCAAAGAACTAAAACAGAAATTACAGGACGCGCACAACAACTCAGATTCTTCTATAATAGCACAGACCTATATAAAACTTGGAGATTTTTTTTCACGTTTAGAACTTTACAGCGAAGCCATTAATAATTACCACGCCTACCAAAATATCTATCATACCAAAGACACAACTGCCGTGTATGTAGAAAATGCTTTAGCACAAATTCATCTCGATCTAAAAAAATATAGCGATGCCCAATTACATGCCTCAAAAAGCTTAGAAATTTCTGAAAAACTTCTTTATAAAAAAGGCATTGCTAATACGCGTGCTATACTAGGTAGTATTGCAGAAAAACAAGGCCTATACAACGAGGCGCTCAAACATCAGAATTTAAGTTTAGTGATTTTTGAATCCTTAAAAGATAGTAAAGGACTCGCGGTGACTTACGAAAACATTGGAAGTATTCATGAAGATTTAGAAGCATTTGATTTAGCCTATCATTATTTTAAAAAAGCACAAAGCTATGCGAGACACTGTAATACCAATATTCAGATCAATATCCTTAATAATTTAGGAGATGTAAATAGTAAAACAGGCCAATTTGAAAAGGCTATTGCATACACAAATCAAGCTCTAGAGCGCGCTAAACAGACGAATAACACCTCGCAAATTGAAAGTGCCTATAAAGATTTAGCCCGAACCTATTCTGAATTGGGAGATTTCGAACAAGCCTACAAATATCTTAACAATCAGAGTGTCGTTAATGAACAAGAATTAAAAAGAAAGAACATTGAAGTTGTAAGTACGATGGAGGTTCTTCATGCCGTAAAAGAAAGAGAGGCAGAATTACAATTACTCAATAAACAAAAACAGGTTACAGAAGTAAGACAATACATTATTTTAATTTGTGCAGGCTCGGTAATACTTGTATTAATTGGTGGTTTTATATACTGGAAAAAACGAAAACAACACGAGCAGCATCTTTTAGAATATAAACAACAATTGCTTCAAGTTGATTTAGATAAAAAAACAGCTCAAGAAGCAGCATTACAACGCGAAATTGAAATTAAAGTCGCTTCACTTACTAATTACAGTTTAAACATCGCTCACAAAAACAAAATGCTCTCTGATGTTTCTAAAACCCTTTCTAAATTACAAGATAGAAGTATCACTTTAATACGCTCTAAATTAAAAGTCATTACAGCAGATATCGAAGCTGATTTAGCCAATCAAAATGAATGGACAGAACTCATGGGCTACTTTAGCCAAATACATCCTAATTTCTTTGAAAACATTAACAAAATTGCATTAGAATCACTTTCGGCTTCAGAAATGAGATTGAGTATGCTTTTAACACTTAACCTATCCTCAAAAGAAGTAGCAAGTATTCTTCATATTACACCAGACAGTGTAAGAATTGCAAGATATAGACTGAGAAAAAAATTACCAATAGATTCTAAAGACGATCTTTTAACATTTTTACTTAGCGTGTAAACCATATAATCTTAATCTTTTTTGAATGTTACCTTACTGTAAATGTTGCCTTCTTATATAGCTATTTTAGGACGTTTTGTTACTTTTTGATAACACAAATTTTAGCTAAAAAAAAGTGCTTAGGTCTAGTTTTGAGGAAAACAAAATCAACCTAAAAATGAAAACATTATTTAATCTATTACTCCTCTTAGCACTGCCCATATTAGGTCATGCTCAAACCGGAAATATCCAAGGGATTATAACCGATGAAAACGGATTAACCATTCCGGGTTCAACAGTAGTCATTCAATCCATTAAAAAAGGTACCGTAACCGATTTTAATGGGAAGTATACCTTAGTAAATATTCCAGAAGGAAGCTACACTATCACTGTAGAATACCTAGGATATGCAGACACCACTAAAGACGTTGTAGTCAAAGCCAACGAGACTGTAACGCTTAATTTTGCTTTAAATTCTGAAGACACTAATCTAGACGAAGTAATTATAACTGGATTTGGACTTGGCGGACAATCTAGAGCACTTAATACACAAAAAAACAAACAAAATATTACCAATATTGTATCAACGGATCAAGTTGGTAAATTCCCAGATGCTAACATTGGTGAAGCTGTAAAACGAATTCCTGGTATTACCATGCAAATGGATCAAGGTGAAGCAAGAGATGTTATTGTACGTGGTTTATCACCACAATTAAACTCGGTAACTTTAAATGGAAGTAGAATTCCTTCTGCTGAAAGTGATAATCGTAATATCCAAATGGATTTAATTCCTTCAGATATGATTCAAACCATTGAAGTTAATAAAGCAGTGACTCCAGATATGGATGCCGATGCGCTTGGTGGTTCTATTAATTTAATCACTAAAACGTCTCCGCAAGGCTTTCGCTTATCCGCTTCGGCTGGTTCTGGTATCAATTTTATTTCTGATAAGAGAATCTTAAATGGCTCCTTCTTAGTAGGAGACCGTTCTGCAAATAATAAGTTTGGTTGGGTCGTTGCTGCCTCTATTAATGATAATGATTTTGGAAGTCATAATGTGGAAGCAGAATGGACTGATGAATTTGAATACAATGCTGGTGACGAAGACAATTTAGTGGGCGTAGATGTTAATCCTTATGCCAATACTTTTGAAATTAGAGAATACAAAGTACAACGTATTAGACGTAGTTTTTCAGCTAATTTCGATTACAAATTAGATGACAATAACACCTTATTCGTTAAATCTATTTACAATTGGAGAGATGATAGAGAAAATAGATTTGTTTTAGAGCACGGCATTTTAGATGGAGAAGATATAGAACTAGGCGATTTTGAAGTTGTTGATGGCAACCTCACTATGTTTCCAGCAGAAGCCATACGTGAAACTAAAGCTGGTTTAGACAACAACCGAAATCAAAATACACGTTTAGAGGACCAAAGAATGCAAAACTACAGCCTTGGTGGAGATCACCTCTTTGGAGATGTGCAACTAGACTGGATGGCGTCCTTTTCTAAAGCATCCGAAGAACGTTTAAATGAACGCTATTTAGTTTATGAAACTGAATATTCGGTCCTTTTCAACAATAATGAAGATAAACCTTTATATACACCAGTTGCTGGAGAAGGTAATTACGAAGACTTTGAGTTTGGAGAATTAACAGAAGAAAATCAATACACCGAAGAAAAGGATATTAACGTTTTTGTGAATGCTCAAATTCCTCTATCTATAATTGACGGAAACGAAGGGTTCTTAAAAATTGGAGCAAAGACAAGAGTAAAGAATAAGTATACGGATAATGACTATGCTGAGTTTAGTAATCTTACAGGTGATTTAGATCTGCTAGGAAATGTACCAACACGCAATTATTCTAATCCTGATTTCTTAGCGGGAAGCCAATATCAAATCGGAAATTTTGCCACCCCAGAATTCATAGGTGGTTTAAATCTTTATGATACCGCTATATTTGAAGGAGAAGATTTACCTGAGGAATACATTACCGGAAATTTTGATGTTGATGAAAATGTATACGCTGGTTACGCGATGTTAACTCAAAATTTATCAGATAAATTCAGCATATTAGCTGGTTTACGTTTAGAACATACGGCTATTGAAAGTGAAGGTTATGAGTTAGAATTTGACACTGAAGGTGATGTTTCAGGTATTAATACGATTAAAGATAAAAATTCTTACACCAATGTCTTACCTGGTGTTCATTTAAAATACGATGTTACAGCTAACACTATTTTAAGATTTGCCTGGACGAATACTTTAGCACGTCCTAACTACGTCGATCTTGTACCTTATCGTGAAATTAGCAATGAAGATGAAGAAATTTATATTGGTAATTCTGAACTAAAGCCTACAACCTCTATGAATTTCGATATTATGGCAGAACATTATTTTAAATCTGTTGGTATTATCTCTGGAGGGTTGTTTTACAAGGACATTAAAGATTTCGTTTACACATTTCAATACGAAGATGAAAACGGATACGAAGTTTACCAACCTTTAAACGGTGATGATGCTTCGGTTTTAGGAGCTGAATTTTCATTTCAACGTCGTTTAGACTTTCTGCCAGGTTTCGCTAAAAACTTTAGTGTGTACTTAAACTACACCTATCTTACGTCTAGTACAGATGGTATTAGAAATGAAGATGGTGAAGAGCGTGTAGATTTAGATTTACCACAAACATCGCCAAATATGTACAATGCCTCTTTAGGGTATGCCGCAAAAAAATTCAGTCTACGTTTATCTACTAATTATTCTGATTCTTATATTGATGAAATTGGTGGCAATGCTTTTGAAGACCGTTATTACGATGAGCAGTTTTTCTTAGACTTCAATGCTAATATTGCGTTAAGCAACAACTTAAGCATGTATGTTAACTTAAACAACATTACCAACCAACCATTACGTTACTACCAAGGTGTAAAAGAAAGAACCATGCAGATGGAATATTACGAGAAACGTTTAACGATTGGTTTAAAATATGATTTATTTAAAAAATAGGACAATGAAGAAAGTAATACTAATAGGATTAATTTCCATAACGCTCGCATCTTGTGGTAATGGTTTACCAGAAATTGCACCCACTTTAATCACCGAAAAATTACCGCACGATAGTGATGATCCTGCCATATGGATTAATAAAGACAACCCAGAACAAAGTATTGTTTTTGGAACCGATAAAGATGAAATTGATGGTGGTGTCTATGCTTTTGATTTAGACGGAAAAATCATAAAAGACAAAAGTCTAACAGGTATTGCTTACCCAAATAATGTTGATGTAGAATATGGATTTAAAATCAACGATTCTACAGCAACCGATATCATGGTGTTTTCAGAAAGAGAAAAACATCAAATACGCGTGTATGCTATTCCAGATATGACGCCTTTAGATAATGGTGGATTTAAAGTATTTACTGATGAAACTGATGCAGAAATGAAACGACCAATGGGAGTTTCCATATATAAAAATCCAAAAACTGATGCTATTTCTGTATTTGTAAGTAGAAAAAATGGCCCTACGGAAGGGTATTTATACCAATATGGTTTAGAATCAGATTCATTGGGTGTGCATGCTAATCTTTTAAGAAAAGTAGGAAAGTTTAGTGGTACAAAAGAAATTGAAGCCATTGCGGTTGATGATGAATTGGGTTTTGTTTACTGTTCTGATGAAGGTGTTGGTATCAGAAAATTCCATGCCGATCCTAAAATGGGAAATGAAGAAATAGCCATGTTTGGTGGGGCAGACTTTAAAGATGACATTGAAGGCATTGCCATTGCAACGTATCCTAATGGCAAAGGGTTTATTATTGTCTCTAACCAACAAGACCATAGTTTTAACTTTTACAAGCGTAGTGACAACAGCTATGTAAAAACTCTGAATTTAGGAACTATAGAAACGGATGGTTGTGATATAGTAACAACACCTTTAGGTGAAAAATTCCCGAATGGCTTGTTTGTATCTATGAATGATGAAAGAGATTTTTTCTATCATGCTGTAGATTCTTTAAAATTGAAATAGAAAACAACGCTTATAATATGCCAAAAAGCCTTTCCAATAATCCTGGAAAGGCTTTTTTATATTATATAATTTCCATCTTCTTCAATAAGAAACTTGCGTTCATATTCTGGCAAACACCTTGTTTCAATTTATAATCAAAGAAGAGTTCATCGTTAATGATTTCGGCATCGAAGTAGTAGTTTTTTACAGCTTCTAATTCGGTTTCAATTTCAGTGAGACTTAAATCGTGTGTGGCGATGATGCCTGTAGCATGTTGCTTGACTAGCTTTTCAACAAACTTACGTGAGCCAATGGCTTTATCTGTACTGTTGGTTCCTTTTAGAATTTCATCTAATATGACAAAATAGTTTTTATCGTTTTCAATCGTATCAACTACAAATTTTAATCGTGTGAGCTCACTAAAGAAGTACGAACTATCATCGGTTAATGAATCTGTGGTCCGCATACTTGTAATTAACTTAATCGGCTTGTATTTGCTATGTTTGGCACAAATAGGCAAACCAACATTAGCCATCACAATATGTAACGCTACCGTTCTTAAAAAGGTACTTTTCCCTGCCATGTTGGCTCCTGTAACGATGAAGAATTGTTCTTCTTCAAGTTTTAAATCACTATCCACTCGTTTTTCAGGATTTAATAAGGGATGCCCTAAGCCTTCGGCTAAAATCGTAACGGGTTCTTCGGTGAGAATTGGGTATGTGAAGTCTTGATGGTTAAACGCATAATTTCCAAAACTATTAAAGGCATCAAAAAAAGTAACCACCTCAAACCAATCGTCCACCTTATCAGCATATTGTGTAATCCATTGTTCTACATTATAACTATTTCTAATATCTATCAAGAAATAGCCATTCCCAAAAATCGCTGAGATAAAATTATTTCTATTATCTAAAGCATCCAGTGTCTTTGAAAATTTTGAAAATATTTCTGAAGCTTTTAAACCGTCAGATTGAATTGATTTTTGTTTCGTTTTCAATAATTCTGATGTGAACTCTGTGGTTTCAATAGCCTTAAGTAACAAGGCATATTGTCTAAATGTATCTTTCGCTTTCTCTGTATTTTGAGCAAGGATATTAATTTTCTTCAAATACATACTTGTAAGTCCCAATCCTAACAACAACCAATAACCAATTATGGACACCGGAATAATTTCAGTAATCCCCAACCCAATAATAAGTAATGACGCCACACTAAAACCAATGGACGTCCAATACTGTGCTTTTCCTAAGAACGGTTTATAATCCTTTAACCATGAAATAATAGAAGTTGCAGAATGCTCTATTTCTACACCTTGTGCAACAGCTGCATAGTTTTGTCTCCATTCAGGTAATGCCGCCAATTCTTGTATGGCTTGTTGTCGCTCTTCAATATTCGTAATATCGTTTGACAATAAATTTTCGGTTAGCTTTTGAGTACCTTCTTTAATCGCTGTTCTATTGATAAACTGAAAAAAAGAGCCCTTTCCAAATAAATCGATATCTAAACTAAAAAAATGCTTCGGGTTTTGAAATTCTTCACCATCTAATCGCTCATGAAAATCACCTTTCGCAATATTCAATTCGTCTTCGTTAATGGCAATCAGTCGTTTGTGTAGGTTTCTTTTCGACTTTAGATCGGTATATCTTGAAAGCAAAAACAGAAAACTTGCCAAACCAACAACACCAATTCCTAAAGCAATTTGCCAATTTTGATACGTAAAATAGATACCAATTCCTGTAAGCACAAAAATGGAAAGCCTGAGCACGCTATATAAACTTAGTTGTTTGAATATACGCTTAGATTCAGCTTGATTAAGATCTAACTGTGCTTTATAAAATGTATTAGGGTTTTGCATGATTGTATTTAAAATCGAAATATAAGAAAAGTAAAAATCCCAAGGCATAATTATGCTTGGGATTTATATATCATTTAACGTCTTCTTCTAATGAAGACCGTATCTTATCCTTTTAAACTAGCAGATAAATACTCACGATTCATACGTGCAATATTTTCTAAAGAAATACCTTTAGGGCATTCTACTTCACAAGCTCCAGTGTTGGTACAGTTACCAAAACCTTCTAAATCCATTTGTGCTACCATATTCTGAACACGATCTGCAGCTTCAACTTGCCCTTGTGGTAATAAGGCATATTGAGAAACTTTGGCACCAACAAATAACATCGCTGAAGAGTTTTTACAACTCGCTACACAAGCACCACAACCAATACACGTTGCAGCATCCATAGCTTCATCAGCAGCATGTTTTGAAATAGGAATATTATTGGCATCTTGAGTATTACCAGATGTGTTTACAGAAATGTAACCACCTGCTTGCTGAATACGCTCAAAAGCCATTCTATCCACTACTAAATCTTTTATTACAGGAAATGCTGCTGCTCTAAATGGCTCTATCGTAATCGTATCACCATCGTTAAACATACGCATGTGTAACTGACAGGTTGTAATGCCTCTATCTGGACCATGGGCTTCACCGTTGATGTACATAGAACACATTCCGCAAATCCCTTCACGACAATCATGATCAAACGCTACAGGCTCTTCTCCAGAGTTAACTAATTGTTCATTCAAAACATCCATCATTTCTAAGAAAGACATATGTTCTGAAATCTCAGTTACTTTGTAATCGACCATTTGACCCTTAGCTTTTGAGTCTTTTTGTCTCCAAATTTTAAGTGTTAAATTCATATCGTCTTTCTTATTTGTATGAACGTTGTTTTAGTTCAATATCTTTAAATTCTAATTCTTCTTTATGTAATACCGCATCTGCTGGTTCACCTTTATATTCCCATGCCGCAACGAATGCAAAGTCTTCATCATTACGTTTTGCTTCTCCTTTTTGAGGACCATCTAATTCAGCAGACTCTTCTCTAAAGTGACCACCACAAGACTCTGAACGCATTAATGCATCTTTAGCAAACAATTCACCTAATTCTAAGAAATCGGCAACACGACCTGCTTTTTCAAGTTCCGGATTCATCTCATCTGCTGTTCCTGGGATGTAAATGTCTTTCCAAAATTCTTCTCTTATGGCTTTAATTTCTGACATCGCTTCAGTTAAACCTTGAGCGTTTCTAGACATTCCAACCTTATCCCACATTATTTTCCCTAATTTCTTATGGAAATAATCTACAGATTTTGTTCCTTTATTATTAACGAAGAAGTTAATTCTTTCTGTTACTTCTTTTTCTGCGTCATCAAATTCTTTCGTATCCGTTGGAATCTTTCCAGTACGAATATCATCCGCTAAATAATCACCAATGGTATATGGTAATACAAAATAACCATCCGCTAAACCTTGCATTAAAGCCGAAGCTCCAAGTCTGTTTGCACCATGATCAGAGAAATTAGCTTCTCCTATACAGTAACATCCAGGAATAGTCGTCATTAAGTTGTAATCTACCCAAACTCCACCCATGGTGTAGTGGACCGCTGGATAAATCATCATTGGTGTTTTGTATGGATTTTGATCTACAATCTTCTCATACATTTGAAATAAGTTTCCGTATTTCGCTTCAACGATGGCTTGACCTAATTCGTATATTTTTTCAGCAGTTGGATTCTTTATATTATGAATTTTAGCTTGCTCTTTCCCGTAGCGTTCAAAAGCAGATGCAAAATCTAAATAAACCGCTTCACCAGTGGCATTAACACCATAACCAGCATCACAACGTTCTTTAGCCGCTCTAGATGCCACATCACGTGGTACTAAGTTACCAAACGCAGGATAACGTCTTTCTAAGTAATAATCGCGCTCATCTTCTGACAAATCAGTTGGTTTTTTACGACCTTCTCTAATTGCCATCACATCTTCCATGTTTTTAGGTACCCAAATACGACCATCATTACGTAATGATTCTGACATCAATGTCAGTTTCGATTGGTAATCACCCGAACGTGGAATACATGTTGGGTGAATTTGTGTATAACAAGGATTTGCGAAATACGCTCCTTTTTTATGAATTTTCCAAGCGGCAGTCGCATTAGATCCCATAGCGTTTGTCGATAAGAAATATACATTTCCATAGCCACCAGAACCAACAACAACAGCATGTGCTGAATGTCTTTCTATTTCACCTGTAATTAAATTACGAGCAATAATACCTCTTGCTTTTCCGTCTACGATAACAACGTCTAGCATTTCGTGACGGTTAAACATTTCAATCTTACCACGAGCAATTTGTCTATTCATTGCAGAATAGGCTCCTAATAATAATTGTTGTCCTGTTTGACCTTTAGCATAAAATGTTCTAGACACCAATACTCCACCAAAAGAACGGTTATCTAATAATCCACCATAATCACGTGCAAAAGGAACACCTTGTGCCACACATTGGTCAATAATATTAGCAGACACCTCAGCCAAACGATAAACATTAGCTTCACGCGAGCGATAATCACCACCTTTTACGGTATCGTAAAATAATCTATATGTAGAATCACCATCACCTTGGTAATTTTTTGCGGCGTTAATACCACCTTGTGCTGCAATAGAGTGTGCTCTACGCGGTGAATCTTGGTAAGCAAATGCTTTTACATTATAACCTAACTCCGCTAAAGTTGCAGCAGCAGAACCACCAGCAAGACCAGTACCAACAACAATAACATCGATGTGACGTTTGTTAGCAGGATTTACTAAATCAATTTTATTTTTATAATCTGTCCATTTATCTTTAATTGGACCCTTTGGTACTTTTGAATCTAAAGCCATATTAGATATGTTTTTTAGTGATTAAAGTGATGAAATAATGCAATAAAAATAAACCCTAAAGGAATAATAATTGCGTATGCTTTTCCGAATCCTTTTAACCCTTTTGTGTATTTATTATTTGCTCCAACTGATTGAAATGCAGAATCAAAACCGTGTAATAAGTGAAGTGCTAAAAACACAAAACCAACACAGTAAAGTGCAACACGCCAAATAGGAACAAATTTTTCTTGTAATTCGTGGAAGTATCTGAATTCACCATTGTGCATACCAGACATATCACCAACAATATACTTGGTGTTTATTTCAGGAATCCAAAAATCAATAAAATGAATAACTAAGAATACGAGGATAAAACCTCCGCTCCAAATCATGTTTCTACTCATCCAAGTAGAATTGGCAGCACCATTATTTTTAGCGTACTTAACACCATTTGCTTTGTTGTTTTTAATTTCTAATACAAAACCCATTACGAAGTGAAAAATAACACCAATTATTAAAATAGGTTGAATCACGTATTGAATCACCCAAAAGGTGCCCATAAAGTGCGATATCTCATTAAAGGTATCTGGACTTAATACAGAAAATAGGTTAATAACAAAATGTTGTAGTACAAAAATCATGAGGAAGAATGCCGAAAGTGCCATGGCAAACTTTCTTCCTATTGACGAATTTAGAATTCCGCTCATTGTAGTTCTAATTTATTTTAGTCTAACAAAGATACAGCGCAATTAACTTTTGGGCAACTGCGATGATTGATAATTAATTTATTTAGAATGAATTTAAGTAGCTTAATAAATATCATCTATCAACTTGGTATAGTTCACCACAATTTATATAGAAATTCAAGGTAAATTATAGCAGCGCCATGATTTCAGCAACTATTATAATTAACACTAAAGAAAACGGATAAACGGCAGCATAAGCAATTTGCGGAGCATCAGATTCAGTCATTGAATCTGCAACACTCAAACCTGGTGTAGATGTCATACCTCCAGTTAAAGCGCCTAAAACAGATAAAAAATTAATTTTTAATATAAAGCGCCCTACAAGGACCGTAATAATCATAGGTATTATTGTAATAAGCGCCCCAAATAGCAAGAGAACAGCACCATGTTCTTGGATGGCTGACACTAAACTTTGTCCTGCACTTAGCCCTACAGGAGTAAGAAACAACAGCAGTCCAAATTGACGCAATATTTGATTTGCAGGACCTGGTAAATTCCAAATAACACCTCCGAATTTTCCTTTCCAACTTAAAAATATAGCGGATAACAACACACCTCCTGTGAGCCCTAATTTGAGGTGAATACTCCCTAATGGAATTGCTATAGAACCTATTAACACACCTAATACTATTCCTAATGCAACGGGTAAAAAACTAGTTTCACCGATTCGTTTTAGACTATCTCCAAATAATTGTGTTACCGCAGAAACATTCCCTTTAGAAGAAGATACTAAAATCTTATCCCCATATTTAATTAAGGTTGTTGGATGAGGCACAAGGTCTATCCCAGATCTTCTTATTCGAGTGATAGTCGCAGAATAATTATCAAAAAGATTCAATTCTCGTATTGATTTATTGACTACTGCATCATTACTTACTACATACCATTTAATTTCATATGATCCACTTCTTGGTATTTCGACATCAGTTATTTTACCTAATAAGAGTTCTATTCTATCTAATGCATTTACAGTTCCGACTGCTTTTATAATATCACCAGTTTCTAAAATCGTAGCACTTGTTGGAGACATAGGTAGTTGATTAGGCTTCATAATTCTAGAAATATTAGCTTTTGTCATGAAACGTATTTTCAACTCTTTTATCGTTTTCCCATTTACGTTTTCATTAGAAATGATAATATTTTTATTAATCACAACTGGGGTGTTAAAACTAGATATATCTTCAAAATTCTTTTCTTCCTTACTCATATTGACCCTAAATAGAGAAGGTCCTAATTTCACAAATAGAATAACTCCCAAAACTCCAAATGGATAAGCTATCCCATAACCAATGGAGGCTAAAGGCGACTGAGACGCTTCTATGGATGCTGCTAAACCAGGTGTAGATGTTAAGGCTCCCGTTAGTAAACCACTCATCATATTCATGTCAACCTCATATATATAAGAAATAGAAATAGCCGTTATCCCACCAGTAATTACTGTTATAGCCGCAAGTGCGATTAGTTTTGTGCCTTGTTCTTTAAAAGAACTAAAAAAAGAAGGTCCTGCCTGCATACCTATAGTATAAATAAACAACACCAACCCTACGCTTTGAATAATGGGTGGAATACTAAAATTAATACCATTATAATTATATAAATAACCAAAGAATATAGCGACAAAAATGACTGCAGACGTATCAAAACTAATGCCTTTAACCTTAATGTTTCCAAGAGCAATACCTAGTCCAATCACTAGAAACAATATAAAATAATCCTTTGTTAGTATCTCTGAAAAGACTTCCATAACTAATGTTCTATTTTTTTATTTAAGCATTCAAAATTATAGTGTTCTAAATTTGAATTATATGATTATTGTCACTTATAGAAATACTAATAGCGGTCCAAATCAAACTCACACGCTTAAAACACTGAAAACCATTGAACGAATACGTTGTCGTAGTTTTTATAATATTGACACAAAATACAAGAATTTATCGGTTCTTAAATACTGAAAACCTATTTCAAAATACAAAACTTAATAAAAATCATTTTGATTCTTATCAAAATGTTAAACCTACTGATCCCAATTAGGTATTTTTAATATTGGCTAAATAAAACTGTAGCTTTGTGATTCAATTAAAAATTTATATACCATGAAATACGATCTCATAAATTCTAATCTTTTCATAAAAAATAGAAAAAACTTCAAAGCCAAAATGGTGAGCAACAGTTTAGCTGTTTTTAATGCTAATGACATTTACCCTATTGGCGCCGACAGCACCATGCCTTTTCAACAAGACAGGAATTTATTCTATTTAAGTGGAGTTGATCAAGAAGAAAGTATTTTAGTCCTATTTCCAGATTGCCCAAATGCTAAACACAGAGAGATTTTATTTTTAACCGAAACCAACGCTCATATCGCTGTTTGGGAAGGTGAAAAATTAACAAAGGAAAAAGCGTTTGAAACTTCGGGAGTAAAAACCGTGTATTGGTTACAAGATTTCGACAAAATTATGAAAGAAATCATGTCGCAAGCAGACACAATTTATATCAATACCAACGAACACTATAGAGCTAACGTCGCTACAGAAACCCGTGAAGCACGTTTTAACAAAAAAATTAAAGAGCAATTTCCGGCTCATAAAGTTGAAAAAAGCAATCCTATTTTACAACGCTTACGCTCTGTTAAAGATCCGCTTGAAATCGATTTAATTCAACAAGCTTGTAATATTACCGAAAAGGGATTTAGACGTGTTTTAAAATTCACAAAACCTGGTGTTTGGGAGTATAATATTGAAGCCGAATTTATCCATGAGTTCCTTAATAACCGTTCTAAAGGATTTGCGTACACACCTATTGTTGGCTCTGGAAATAATGCCAATGTTTTGCATTATATTGAAAACAACCAACAATGTAAAGCTGGAGATTTAATCTTAATTGATGCTGGTGCAGAGTATGCAAATTATGCTAGCGATATGACGCGAACTATTCCGGTTTCAGGAAGGTTTAACGACAGACAAAAAGCGGTTTATAATGCTGTTAATCGCGTGAAGAATGAAGCCACAAAGCTATTAGTACCAGGAACTATTTGGGCAGATTACCATATTGAAGTTGGTAAATTAATGACCTCTGAATTATTGGGGTTAGGCTTATTAGATAAAGCCGATGTTCAAAACGAAGATAAAGATTGGCCTGCTTATAAAAAATATTTTATGCATGGCACCTCGCATCACATGGGATTAGACACACATGATTATGGGATTTTAACAGAACCAATACAAGCAAATATGGTATTTACTGTTGAACCGGGAATTTACATTCCGGATGAAGGTTTTGGTATTCGTTTAGAAGATGATGTGGTTGTTCAAGAAACAGGAGAACCGTTTAACTTAATGCGCAATATTCCTATTGAAATAGAAGAAATTGAGGATATTATGAATTCTTAATTTTAAATTGCTTTTAAATACTAAAAACTTGTAAGCTCATTATGTAGCTTGCAAGTTTTTTTAGATTAATATTGAGTCCTAAATCGTTAGGTATGAAATTGACCAAAGAACGTCTTTATATAATACTATCCTTTTTTTCAATTTATGTGATTTGGGGTTCTACCTATTTACTAAACAAAATTTTAGTAAGTCAATTAGCTCCATTTTTCGCAGCTTCCATCCGTTTTATTACAGCCAGTGTTTTGATTTTTATCATCGCAAAAGCATTGAAGATTCCATTAAAAATTACAAAACGGCAACTACGAAATACTAGTATCGCTGGTTTTTTGTTCTTAACTATAGGAAATGGCCTAGTCGTGTGGTCATTACAATATGTGGATAGTGGTTTTGCAGCTTTAGAAATTTCAGCACAACCTTTAGTCGTCTTAATTCTTTTGCGAATTTTAGAAGGTAAAAAAATACAACCGATGTCTATATTAGGTGTAATCATAGGTTGTATTGGTATTTACTTACTCGTCAGCCAACGTGAAATGATTGGAAAAGATGGTATGATTACAGGAATGGTAATGATCTTTATATGTATGCTCAGTTGGGCATATAGCAGCTTATTTGTTGCTAAAGCAGATTTACCTAAGAACTTTTTTGTAAATACAGGCTACCAAATGTTATTTGGAGGTTTGATGCTATTTATAGCGAGTATAGCTGCAGGAGAAGAGCGTCTCGCATTTACGCGTTGGAACACAGAAATTATTAGCGTTATGGGAATGCTCATTATATTTGGTAGTATCGTAGCTTTTACTGCGTTTAACTATTTACTCACTAAAGTGTCTCCTGAAAAAGTAGCAACTTCAACGTATGTCAATCCAATTGTCGCTTTAGTCTTAGGGTGGTATTTTTTAAATGAAACTATTACACTTCAATCTATAATCGCAGCAGCTGTATTACTCACTGGCGTGTATTTTATAAACACTAAGAAAATGCTCACCATTTTTAAGCGGTTTAATAAAAATCTTTAACACACCTATATTGCTGTCAACTTATTAGACTTTATAGCGCTAAATTGCTACAATTAACCGTTAGCTCAAAACCACTTTAGTCCAACAATTACGAGCACACTAAAACACGCCAACGATTTAAACCTCAACCAAACCACTTTCAAAGACGTAACGTTGCAATTTCTGCAAGGTCTCTAATTTGTCACTCGTATTGACTAAGAGTGAAATATTATTATTACTACCACCATAAGCAATCATACGTATAGTAACATCTTGTAATACCTGGAAGAGTTCTGGCGTATCAGGATGGTAAATAATTTGGTTACCAACCAGGCAAACAATACTCATGTACTCATCTATGTCTACAGTTGCGAATTTTTTAAGTTCTTCGTTAATAGCTTCTAAATGTGTGGTATTATCTATAGTTAAGGACACTGCAATCTCTGAGGTCGTCACCATATCTATAGATGTTTCGTAACGCTCAAAGACTTCAAACACTTTCTTTAAAAAACCGTGTGCTAAGAGCATACGTACCGACTTAATTTTTATGGCTGTAATGCCATCTTTGGCTGCAATGGCTTTAATACCTTCACCATGAATTTGGTTGGTAATTAGTGTACCATGTGCTTGTGGTGCCATGGTGTTTTTGAGTCGTAATGGAATATCGAGTTGGCGCACTGGCATTACGGTTTGCGGATGCAAAATTTTAGCTCCAAAATAAGCTAACTCAGCAGCTTCATCGTAAGACAAATGGGATAAGGCTTGCGTGTCGTTAACATAACGTGGATCGTTATTATGGAAACCGTCAATGTCTGTCCAGATTTGCACCTCATCGGCTTCAATAGCTGCACCAATGATGGTAGCTGTGTAATCGCTTCCACCGCGTTGTAGGTTGGTAATTTGCCCTTCAGCATCCAAACATATGAAACCTTGCGTAATGTAAATATCAGCTGGCGACTCAGCATCTATAAGTCGGTTAAGATTCTGCTTGATGTAAAAATTATCGGGTTCGTTATGACTATCAACACGCATAAAATCTAAAGCTGGCAATAATCTTACGCTAAACCCTTCTTGCTGTAATAAGCGACTAAACATAAAGGTGGATAGCAATTCACCATTAGAAACAATAGTATTGTGTAATAAATTTGAAAATGGCTCGCTTGTAGCTTCTAACAGCAAACGAAATCTTGCGTTTACATAATTACTAACTTCTTGACGCAACGTTTCATCTTGCAATAAATCGTAAACCACCGAATTATAGGTTTCATTTAAAGTTTCAATACATTTTTTTGCAGTATTAACATTACCAGATTCAACTAAAGTCGAAATTTCTACAAGTGCATTTGTAGTGCCTGACATGGCGGACAGAACTACAATTTTACGATTTCTGGTCGCTATGATATCTTTAACTTGATTCATATTTACCACAGAACCTACAGACGTGCCACCAAATTTATATACTAACATACTATTTTTTAAAATGCTAATGTATAAAGCATTACAAAATCAAACCTAATTATTTTAAAAAATAGTACAATAAATTACATTTTGTTAAATAATTAACAAAGAATTTGTTGCATTTCCATATAGAACTCCCCTTAAAACATCATCCCTTACCATAATCGAAGTGATGAACCTTAAAAGGAATGACATATGGACTTTATTTATCCATTGAATACAAACAAGCGTTCTACACTTTTTTTGACTGGTAAGTTATCGGCATGCCAAGAAAAACTTGTTTTAGCTGGTTTTTCCCAGATGCATTTAAAATCTTCTGGTGCATTGTATTCACTAACAAACAATTGATGACCTGCTTTGCTTTGCTGTCTGCACCATTCCCAAAACTGTTCATGATTAAATCCATCTCTATATTTAGTTGTTGAAGCATATGGAGGATCACAATAAATAATGCTTTGTTTTGGAATATCTAATTCGAGATACGATTTGCATGATAAAATTACACCTTCAAGATTAGGAACTTGTTTGGTAATATTACGGTAGTGTTCTCCCCAATAATCACGTTTTCCTTCCTTATCGCGCCTGTAACCAGCAAACCATTTCCCACCAAAAGAGTTAAAGCCAACATAACTTACTAAATGTTTTGGATATTGATCTTGGTTGTATTTTATATCCTTATATGCTTGCTCACTCACAGATTGAGGGGGATCCCAATTCTCATAGATTAAGGCTTGCCACATCTCGATAAGTTCTTCATGCTGATCATTCGCAATTCTTATCCCATCAACCTTGTCAATCATATTCATACCTCCAGCAAAGGGTTCAAGGTAGACTTGACTCTCTTTTCTATCTTTCAGAATTATTGGCAATAAGTCTTTAGCAAAACGCGCCTTACTTCCCATGTACTTCATATGCTCTTCTTCATGTTTAATTCTACACCAACCGAAATAATAAATACTAAAAACGCTGGCAACACCCAACCCAAACTTTGGCTTGAAAACGGAATATAATTAGTTATGGATCTTAAAGTTTCAGATGGACTTATAAACCCCACAACATCTGGAATACTAAATAAAATTGCAGTAAACACAACGGTTCTAAAAACTAAAGGTGACGCCATTTTTTCTGGCAATACATTTAATAATATTAGTATGATCGTAATTGGATAAATAAATAATAACACAGGAATAGCCACCACAATAATTGAATTAAAATCAAACTGACCAACAGCAAAACCTAAAACACTCGCCAAAATAGCAGTAACATTATACACTGTTTGCGAATTATTAAGCAACCCTTTAAAATAATCAGCCGTACCTGCTATAATGCCAATGGCTGTTGTAAAGCAAGCTAATGAAATTAAAATGCTTAAAACGGTGTTACCAAAATCACCTAAAGCAGAAATACTAATAGCACGTAATAAATTAGCCCGTTGCATATCACTACTGAGTTCTGCATTAATATTGATTTCAGAGCTATAATACGCACCAACAGAAATTAATCCTGCATAAATAACAAACAAGCTTAAACCCGCAATAAAGCCCGACTTTCTGATTAGCGTCCGTTTAGAACTGTAGATTTCTACAGCCATATTTTTAAAATTCAACGATACAATGATTACCGCTCCAACTACAACGGCTCCAATAGCATCAAAGGTTTGATACCCTTCTAAAATACCTTTTGAAAACGGAGTTTCAAATTGGGAAATCCCTGTATTAAATTCCGTTGAAAACAATCCAATTCCTATAACAGCCAATAACATTATGACAATAAAAGGGGTTAGAAACTTGCCAATAAGTCCCAATATTTTTGAACGGTTGAGCACAAATAAGAGTACCAACGAAAAATAAATAGCACTCGTTAACGTAGATGAAGTTCCAAACGCTGGGAATATTGCAATTTCGTGGGTTGCAGCCGCGGTTCTTGGTGACGGAATAGCAACAGCAATAACATAAATAAGGATACAATAAATTAAACTAAACGTCGACGATACCTTTTTGCCAAAATCAAATAATGTGCCTTGCAATCTGGCATGAGCAAGTATCCCAAGAATAGGAATAACCACTGCTGTAATCATAAAACCAATGGTTACCAAAAACCAATCGTCTCCGGCGTTATAACCTAATAAAGGTGGAATCAATAAATTACCTGCTCCAAAAAACAAGGAAAACATTCCAAAACTGGTTATTAAAAGCTCTTTCTGTTGTATGGTCACCTAGTTGATTTTCTTGAGTTCTAAATCACCAAAATCAAAACTGAAATCAGTAATTGGAGCAATATAATCCATGGTCGCTGAAATGGCTTCTCCTCTTTCATTGAACGTAAATTTCACATAAACATCAGCATCATAACTTCTGTCATTCCATTTTGCAACAAACGTAGTGGCATTTAGTGGTAACAATGCACCAAACAATCTAGAAGACCGGCTACTTTTTATGGCATATCCTTTGTTAGCGTCATGAGAAATAATGACATCCCCAAACCAATCATCTGTATACGTGCCTACAATTTGACTTGGTGTTGGTAACGACTTGAGTGTTTTCGCTTTTTCAACTTTTGAATACACTGCAACCTTTATACTATCATTATATTTAATAAAATCTGAATTTCTCTTTCCGTATTTTTCTAACCAGTTACGGTTTTCATATCCTAAATACGCATCTTTGATGGTGTTGGTAATTGTACTAAACGCAGAACCGTTCATTTGATTAGTTAACACCACAATTCCCAAATCCAAATCAGGAATCATAGTAAATTGCGTCACCGTTCCTAACAACCCTCCGGTATGATACACTTGTTTGTAACCTCCTTTTACATCTGCCACAAACCATCCTAAACCATAACCCTTAAAATTAGACGCATACGAATCATCAGCGCTCACTTTTAAAGGAGTTTGCAACTGCCAAAGTTCGTGAAATTGGGTTTTACTTAATAGACGTTCACCATTCTCAGTTACAGCATCATTCATTAAAAACTTGGACCAGGTTAGCATATCAGTAATATTACTCATAATACCACCTGCTGGATTTGCCGTTTCACTCCAATCATGTGGAATTTGAATTACTTTACCTTCTGCCATCGTATGCGCATCAATAATATTGGATTTATCCGTGACGCGATTATAAGACGCTTTACTACGCACCATTCCAACAGGTTTCATAATTTTAGTTTCTATAAAATCTTCCCAAGACAGACCACTTATGCGTTTTAAAACTTCACCTGCGATTATAAACATATTATTGTTATAGGCAAATTCACTTCTAAATGAACTTTCAGGTTCTAAATATTTTACGTTATGAATAATGTCACTTACTGTAAAATCACTGCCTTCAGGAAAAAACATGAGATCTCCTGCTCCCAATCCCATTCCACTGCGATGTGTGACCAAATCTCTAACCGTAAATTCTTCAGTGACCCAAGCATCGTGTAATTGAAATTCTGGAATATGTTGACGCACTTTATCATCCCAATTAAGTTTACCAGCGTCTACCATCATTGCTAAAGCAAAACAGGTGAACCCCTTACTATTAGACGCAATACCAACTAAGGTCTCGTCGTTCATTTCTTTTTTATTGGTTAGCGAACGCACACCATGACCTTTTGAATACACAATTTTACCATCTTTAAAGATTCCCACAGAAATGCCAGGCACATCAAAAGTGGTTAAAGTCTCTTGAATTAAGTCATCAAGTTGTCGCTCATCAATTTGAGCATTGAGTATGCAAAAAAATACAATTAGAAATAATGTAAAAAAACGTTTTAAAACCATTGGGTCTTTAATTTAATTTGAATGATTTCAAAGATACTAAAATGTTATAATGATTAATGAGTAGAAATACTTTCAAAATATATCTTTGCAATTATGATTTTAAATTACAAAAATAGCCGCATTCATTATACGGTCGAAGGACAAGGTAATACGATTGTTTTACTTCACGGTTTTCTTGAAAGTGTAGCTATGTGGCAAGATTTAGTGGCTGATTTTTCGAAGAATAATCAGGTTATTTGCATTGATTTATTAGGTCACGGACAAACAGACTGCATCGGTTATATCCATACAATGGAAACGATGGCAGATGCTGTTTTAGCCGTTATAGATCATTTAAATATTGAAAAAGCACACGTTGTAGGTCATTCCATGGGAGGTTATGTGGCGTTAGCATTAGCTGAAAAGCAACCAGAACTCTTTAATGGACTTTGCTTAATGAATTCCACATATGAAGCTGATGATACTGCCCGACAATTAATTAGAACTCGTGCTTCCGAAATGGCACAACAAAATTATGAGGTTTTGGTGAAAATGTCATTTGCCAATCTATTTGCACCAGAGAGTAAAGCCACTTATAATGTAGCCTATGAAAAAGCTCTTCAATTAGCGTTGCAAACACCACTACAAGGTTATATTGCTGCACAAGAAGGTATGAAACTTAGACCTCACCGTTTTGACATCTTCAAGTCCTTGAATTGCAAAAAATTAATCATTATTGGAAAAAAAGACCGCCTTATAGCTAGTGAACAAATTTTAGAGCAAATTAAAGACACAGACATTGCTTTTGTAGAATTTTCAGAAGGACATATGAGTTATATTGAAAATAAATCAGATTTATCTTACAGTTTATTACGTTTTATCGAAAAATAAGTCCCTTAAACGTTTTGTTTGAATTTATTTTCTAAGTTTACTGAAGAGATTAAAAAATAAATCGTAAACAACCACATTATGAAACCTAACAAACTCTACTGTGATTTATTTGGACATAATTATCAGATTACCAAAAAAGTTACCAACCATGTCAATGAGTACACTTGTAAATGTTGCAAAAAACAATTAACAACGAACAGCAATGGTAGACTCACAGAACTAACCCCTAAGCATCAAGACATAAATACAGCTCTTGAGCGTCTTTACAACAATAAAGCAATGCGTTTGAAGCGAAAAACACTCACTTCGTCGATTTGTTAATTGTTGATAACTTTTAAGTAACTAATTTTCTTATCTTTAGAATCCCTATTATTATGATAACATCTCTAAGAAAACTAGTTAATGAAAAACATTTATTGCTCATTATTTGGACATGATTATACAGTCTCCAAAAATGTTACTTATCACGTTAAAGAATATAAGTGTAAAAATTGTAAAACAGAAATGACCATCGATGGAGATGGAAAATTCATCCCTCTAACACCAAAATTCAAAGAAATTAATAGCGTATTGCATCGCGTACACAATAAGCGTTTAGAAAAAGGACAAAAACTTTTTATGCTTAATCTTTAAGCGCGTTCCAACCCTTAGCTATTATAGCAATTTTTTCATCCGCTCTAGTGACTAAGTGCATACCTCTGTCTTCTTCTGTCATATAACCAATAACGGTTAAATTAGGATTGCCTTTTATTTTAGGAAAATCTTCTTGAGAAATCGTCATTAATAATTCATAATCCTCACCTCCATTTAAAGCAATGGTAGTGCTATCTATATTAAATTCCTCACAAGTAGAAATCACCTGAGGATCTAAAGGTATTTTTGTTTCATACAAATCTACACCAACCTTACTTTGTTTGCATAAATGAATGATCTCAGATGAAATTCCGTCACTAACATCTATCATACTTGTCGGTTTAACGTCTAAATCCTTCAGTAATTCCACGATATCTTTTCGAGCTTCAGGCTTTAATTGTCGTTCAATGATATAGGTATACATTGATAAATCTGGCTGGTTATTAGGATTCACTTTAAAAACTTCTTTTTCACGTTCAAGCACTTGTAATCCCATAAATGCTCCACCAAGATCACCGGTTACCACCAACAAGTCATTTGGCTTTGCACCAGATCTTAACACTTCATCTCCTTTTTCAACTTCTCCAATTGCCGTTACAGAAATAATTAAACCAGAGGTTGAAGATGTTGTATCTCCACCAACAACATCAACATTGTAAAATTTGGCAGCCATCGTAATCCCTGCATATAATTCTTCTAATGCTTCCAACGGAAAACGATTTGAAACCGCTATAGAAACCGTGACTTGAGTTGCCATAGCATTCATAGCATAAATATCCGATAAGTTAACCACTATGGCCTTATAGCCTAAATGTTTTAGAGGCGCATAACTCAAATCAAAATGCACACCTTCTACTAATAAATCCGTAGAAACAACAATTTGTTTATTAGCAAAATTTAGAATAGCAGCATCATCTCCAATACTTTTTACAGTTGATGTTTGGGTGACTTTAAAATGATCCGTTAAATGTTCAATCAATTTAAATTCTCCTAATTCACTCAAAGGAGTACGTTTTGGGTTTTTATCTTCAATCATAATGCAAAAATATTATGCTTTTATGACATAGCCGTACATTGTTAACAATTTTATATAGCATTCTGTTACTATCCTGAATTTTAAATCAAATAAAAAAACACTAATAACAATAATTAAAGACACTTTACACTATTCAAAACAGGTTTCTAGAGATAAAAATAACCACTTAAATTCATAAAAACATAAAAGTCTCTACATCATTTCATTCGCTCCTTAATACCTATTTTCAGAAATCATTTTAACCCCTCTTTTGTATTCATAAAGAGAGTCATTTTTAAAAAAAATCCGACGAAATACATCCATTTTGTGCATTTCATCGAAAATTTAAGTATTATGACTTGTTTTATGTTTGATTTTTTAAATTGTCCCACCCTAAGTTTATAACCTATGAAATCCAACTCTACTATCACCCTACCTTGTGCTGTATTTGGCCACAATTATGAAAGATCTAAAACAAATATAGATCACACAATTGAACTCACATGTTCGCATTGCGACACCGTAGTCATTACAGATCGTCACGGTAATTTTGAAAACATCACTGTGGCTAATAGTCAAATAGCAGATACCTTACAAGAGCTATATCGTCTTACTAGGCGTATCCCTAAATCTAAAGTAGCTATTTAAATATACTTTTCTTTAGCTTTATCTACAATAGCCAAACCCTATCAAATCATATGCTAATATAATGTTAGTACCTATGGTAAAACCTTTGTTATATCGTATATTTGCGTTCTATTTAGAATTCATCTAGTTAAACGATATGATTAAAGTTTCTGATCACGCAAAAAAGAAAGTCATAGAACTTATGACTGACGATGGCTTCAACCCTGTAACAGACTACGTACGTGTAGGTGTTAAAAGTGGTGGTTGCTCTGGTTTATCTTACGACTTAAAGTTTGATAACAAACAAGCCGACGATGATAAAGTATTTGAAGACAATGATGTTAAAATTATTGTAGACAAAAAAAGCTTTCTCTACCTCATCGGTACTACACTAGAATATTCTGGAGGATTAAACGGAACTGGTTTCGTTTTTAACAATCCTAATGCCAACCGAACTTGCGGTTGCGGTGAATCATTTTCACTTTAAAATTAAAACAAAGACATGTCAAAATATACCGAAGACGACTTAAGGGAAGAATTAAAAACTAAGGAATACGAATACGGTTTTTACACAGATATTGAATCTGAAACTTTTCCTGTTGGATTAAATGAAGAAATTGTAATCGCCATTTCTAAGAAAAAAGAAGAGCCAGAATGGATGACCGAATGGCGTTTAGAAGCTTTTAAGGTTTGGAAAGAAATGGAAGAGCCAGATTGGGCTAATGTCCATTACCAGAAACCAGATTTTCAAGCGATTTCTTATTACTCTGCGCCAAACAGCAAACCAAAATACGATAGTATTGATGAAGTTGATCCAGAATTATTGGCCACTTTTGAAAAATTAGGTATCTCATTAGACGAGCAAAAGAAATTAGCTGGTGTAGCTATGGATGTGGTTGTTGATTCAGTTTCTGTAGCTACAACATTTAAAAAGACTTTAGGTGAAAAAGGTATCATCTTTATGAGTATTTCTGAAGCCATAAAGGAACACCCTGAATTAGTTAGAAAACATTTGGGAACTGTGGTGCCACAAAAAGATAATTTTTACGCCGCTCTAAATTCTGCTGTATTTAGTGATGGATCGTTCTGTTACATTCCTAAAGGGGTACGTTGCCCAATGGAATTATCAACTTACTTTAGAATAAACCAAGCAGGAACTGGTCAGTTTGAAAGAACTTTAGTTGTTGCTGATGAAGGTAGTTACGTCTCATACCTAGAAGGTTGTACTGCTCCAAGTAGAGATGAAAATCAATTACATGCCGCTGTTGTAGAATTGATAGCATTAGATGATGCTGAAATAAAATATTCAACAGTACAAAACTGGTATCCTGGAAATGCTGAAGGAAAAGGAGGAGTTTTCAACTTTGTAACTAAAAGAGGACTTTGTGAGAAAAACGCAAAAATATCTTGGACACAAGTTGAAACGGGTTCTGCAGTGACATGGAAATACCCGAGTTGTGTATTAAAAGGGGATAACTCGGTTGGAGAATTTTACTCTATTGCTGTGACTAACAATTATCAGCAAGCGGATACAGGCACTAAGATGATTCACTTAGGAAAGAACACAAAATCAACAATTATATCTAAAGGAATCTCTGCTGGTAAATCGCAAAATTCGTATCGTGGATTGGTTCAAATTAATTCTCGAGCAGAAAATGCGCGTAATTTTTCACAATGTGATAGTTTATTAATGGGAAATGAATGTGGTGCACACACCTTCCCATATATTGAAGCAAAAAACAAAAGTGCCATGATTGAGCACGAAGCAACAACTAGTAAGATTGGTGAAGACCAAATATTCTACTGTAATCAAAGAGGTATCGATACAGAAAAAGCAATTGCGTTAATTGTAAATGGTTTTAGCAAAGAAGTCCTCAATAAGTTACCAATGGAATTTGCTGTTGAAGCTCAAAAACTACTAGAAATAAGCTTAGAAGGTTCTGTAGGATAACATAATTATAAAGATTCATAAAATGAAAAAAATCAGTCTTATCATTATTTTAGCTTTAGTAATGTTCGCGTGTAAAAACGACACAAAACAACCTGTTGATTTAGAAGAAAATCGTGCAAAATCATATGATCAAAACGATGGATTTATTACTGTAAAAGGGGATTTTGTGTATTACGCAGATGCCGCTGTTTTACAAACACCAAAAGAAATCTTTGGTGTGGTTATCGATGAGAATATGCACATATTGGCTGAACAAGTTAAAGCATTTAAGACAGAAGATACGGACATGGTTCCTGTTACTGTGAGAGTGAGAAAATTTGAAAAAGATAAAGACGAAGAAGGTTGGCAATTCAAAGTAGAAATTAAGGAGATTTTAAAAGTGGAAGCACCAGACCCGAATAAAGAAGATGTTATAAAATTAGCAAATTAAAACTATGTTAAAGATTAATAATTTACACGCAAGTGTAGAAGATAAAAGTATATTAAAAGGTATAAATCTTGAGGTAAAACCAGGCGAAGTACATGCGATTATGGGACCTAACGGTTCTGGTAAAAGTACCCTTGCTTCTGTAATTGCTGGTAAGGAAGAATATGAAGTTACCGAAGGTAATATCTTGCTAGACGAAGAAGATATTGAAGAATTATCCGCAGAAGAACGTGCACACAAAGGTGTGTTCTTATCGTTTCAATATCCTGTAGAAATTCCTGGAGTAAGTGTGACTAACTTTATGAGAACAGCTATAAATGAAACTCGTAAAGCAAAAGGCTTAGAAGACATGCCTGCAAAAGACATGTTAAAAATGATTCGTGATAAATCAGAACTATTAGAAATTGATCGTAAATTTTTATCACGCTCATTAAACGAAGGGTTTTCTGGTGGTGAGAAAAAACGAAATGAAATCTTTCAAATGGCGATGTTAGAACCAAAATTAGCCATCCTAGATGAAACGGATTCTGGTTTAGATATCGATGCGCTACGTATTGTTGCTAATGGTGTCAACAAGTTAAAATCAAAAGACAACGCGGTTATTGTTATTACGCACTACCAACGTTTGTTAGATTATATTGTTCCTGATTTTGTTCACGTTTTATACAATGGAAAAATTGTAAAATCTGGAGGAAAAGAATTAGCACACGAGTTAGAAGCTAAAGGTTACGACTGGATTAAGGAAGAGGTTAACGCCTAATTAGTAAGCCAGTGGTCAGTATTTAGTAGGCGGTTGCTTCCTCTATTCTGATTACTCTGAATTAAAATTAAATAAAAATTAATTATTAAATTTTGATGGTAGTTGCTCAGTGGCATTTGATTTTATACTACCCATAAATTAATATAGAATAATCAATTTTACAGTTATAGTTAACAATTTTGTGGACTGAAAACTGAAGACTGATTACTGAAGACTTAAAACATGAGTTTAAAAGAAAAATTAGTATCGTCATTTATGGCATTAGAGGACACTGTTGATGTGCACTCGTCAATACATGACATTCGTACTGAAGCTATAAAGAATTTTGAAGCTGAAGGGTTTCCTACTAAGCGACAAGAAGATTGGAAATACACATCATTGAATTCGATTTTAAAGCACGACTACAGCGTGTTTCCTAAAAATGAGAATGCATTAGAATTTAAAGATATTAAACAGTATTTTATACATGATATTGATTCGTATAAAATCATTTTTATCGACGGGAAGTATTCATCGCACTTATCGCAAACCACACATGATGGTTTAGATGTTTGTTTAATGTCTGCAGCGCTAACCAAACCAAAATACAAAGTAATTATTGATAATTATTTCAATAAAATCGCTGGAAAAAATGGTTTAACATCGTTAAATACGGCGTTCTCTTTAGAAGGTGCCTATATCAATATTCCTAAGAATAAAGTCGTTGATAAACCGATTCAGATTATTCATTTTTCAACAGGAAATGAATCGGCAGTCATGTTACAACCTCGTAATTTAATTGTGGTTAATGAAAACTCTCATGTTCAGATTATTGAACGTCATCAGAGTTTAACCGACAATCCTGTTTTAACGAATTCTGTTACTGAAATCTTTACTAATAAACGTGCCATTGTAGATTATTATAAGATTCAGAATGATAATGAAAATGCTTCGTTAATAGACAGTACATACATCAACCAAAAACAGGAAAGTTTAGCTAAAGTCCACACCTTTTCTTTTGGAGGTAAATTGATTAGAAATAATCTAGAATTTTACCAAAATGGAGAGCGTATTGATTCTACCATGAAAGGCATCACCATTATTGGTAATAAGCAACATGTAGACCACAACACTTTAGTGCATCATATTGAACCTAATTGCGAAAGCCACCAAGATTATAAAGGTATTTTTGATGATAACGCCACAGGTGTATTTAATGGAAAGGTTGTTGTTGAAAAATTAGCACAGAAAACGAACGCATTTCAGGCAAATAATAACATTTTAATTAGTGACAAAGCGAGCATTAACACCAAACCTCAATTGGAGATTTTTGCAGATGATGTAAAATGTTCTCATGGTTGTACTATTGGTCAATTAGATGAAAGTGCTATGTTTTACTTACGTTCTAGAGGTATTCCTGAAAAAGAAGCACGCGCTTTATTGATGTTTGCTTTTAGTAATAACGTTATGAATTCTGTTAAAATACCAGAACTTAAAAACAGAATTACTAAGATTATAGCTGAGAAATTAGGTGTTAATCTTGGGTTTGACTTATAAATAGATTAGTACAGACCTGACAGGTCTTAATTACACAAAGAAAAGGATGGCTATTTAGCGATCCTTTTCTTTTTTAAATTCAATCTCCTTCATCGTACCATCACAAGATAATAACATACCTATTACTATGTTATTTTTATCTTTTATAAAATGATACAATGTTCTATCATTATTTCCAAATTCATTTAACTGAACAGGTTGTAAATTTGCGCTTTCCCTATCTGCATACACCAATTTAAGCATCGCGTTTTCTTCAAAAAAACGATAAGAAACATCTAATTCTTCAGAGTAAAAATCACCCACAAAATCTGAGATTTTAACAGCTTCAACATCAATAAATTTAGCATGTTTAAAATAAAATGGTGTTCCTCCAAATGAGATCATCAGATCGTGAGATACTGAAGGTGTAAAATCGTATTTCACATTCTGACTTTGTGTTCTATAGAACTTGTTTTGGTCATATTGCACAAGAGCGACTGAAGTTCTGCCCATTGAACCAATTGATTTCAAGGTGTCATTTTCAACAAATATTTTCATAGTCATATCGCTATTAATTTCTTTGTATTCACCTATAAATTCTTTACTATTTTGTTTTTTAAAAGAAACTTTGACATTGGTTTCTTCATGAATCTTGTTCTTATCTAATAAAACATCTAAAATTTGATAAGCTATTCTTGGAGCATCAATCCCTTGTGAATTTGTTAAAACAATGACACCTATTTGCTTTTCTGGAACTGTAATTAATTGAGAACGTCCACCAAAAC
>NZ_JAHKPN010000019.1 GCF_018860545.1 Winogradskyella psychrotolerans
TCTTGGAATACGTGTATGGATTGTTGCGTGTTTTAAGCACCTAATTTAGCAAATACAAACCAAATAGAAAATCCGCGAGGATTTTCGTAAGTAGGCTTTTACCAGCAATTAATTTTATACGGTGTTAGCACCTGTACTTTATCCGTCTATTAATATTTCAGTTGCATTTAAATCGTTCATAGTCAAAGTAAATGTATGGTTTAAATCGTGTTCACTTTCAAATGCTATTTCCCAAACTTTTGGTTCGTTTTCACAACGAGGTAAGTATAGGTAAACAGCTTTAAATTCCTTATTAAAGTCAGCAATTTTAAAATCCTCTTTCCAATTCCGAAATTCATTTTCAATCATTGGTTTAATTGACATTGTGATTTTATCATAATCAGATTCGATTTTTCGGAAAAAGTCTTTCTGTATTTCAGTCGGTCCAGTTACATTTCCCTCGATTCCGATTTCTACAATTTCGTCAGTCGGTTTGAAATGTCTTCTACATTCAAAATAATTCTTTTCAGGATTTTTCTTGAATTCAGAGAATATCATTTTCCCAAAGAATTCGTCTTCTATTTTAATAGTCTTTCCAAAAATAAAGTCAAATATTCCCATTCTGTTTTTCGTATTGGTGCTAACGTGTTTATATATGGTTTGTTGCGTGTTTAAGCACCTAATTTAGTAAATAATTATAGACCAAGAAAATCCTCGAGGATTTTCGTAAGTAGGCGAGAACCAAGCAATAAATTATATATGGTGTTGGGCACAGTTATTTATATTCTATTTCTCTCGTTTGTATAAAATTCAGTTCCTTATTTATAAACAATTCCTTTTTAATCCAATTCTCAAACTTATCAAATTCATATTTAAATTCCGTATTTGAAATTAAAGAATCTTTGCTATTAAATTCTCTTATTTTCATTAATATTCCGCAATCGTATTCATATTTAGAAGTTCGATTTCTTTTTGGTTCTTTGTAATTATGCAATTCAGATTTAGTTACTAATTCCTTATTGTCATATTTACTAATTTCAAATGTATTCGTAATTGTGTCATTAGATTCAGAATCTATATATTGTTGTAATAGAGTACTTTGTTTTAGAGTGTTTTCAGAGTTATATTCATATTCTCCAATTTGTTTAAAACGAAAAATATCATTTTTTGTTTCCGAAAGAGTTTTAATAAGTAAAGTGTCTTTATAGAAATAATCAACGGTATTATTCGAATTGTCATTCGACATTTTCACGATTTCCGTTTTTATTTTACCAAAATTATTATAAATATAGTCAATCTCCATTTTTTCATTGTCGATTAATGTTCTTTGAATTAATTTTGATATTTGGTCATTAAGATTGTATTTGTTTTCTCTTATTGCCAAAGTGTCTTTAACTTCCTTGTTTAAAGAATCTTTCTTAATTCTTATAAAGTAGACTGTACTTTTAGTCGCTTTTTTTGTAAGTCCATTATTCAACACTTTTTTTTCATTACAGCAACCAATAAATAATATTGAAAAAAGGAAAATTAGAAGTTTGTTCATTCGTTCGTTTTAATTGTGCCCAACGTCTCCGTATATGAAACGTAGCGTGTTAAAAGACACTCTCGTTTCGTATTATACACGAGCCGAATGTTTAAATTTTTCTTTTTATTTTACTAAAAGCCAAATTTAAAAATTTGGCGGTCTTTGCAAATACACAAAAACCTTTTGGAAAGCCTGTAATAGCTATGTTTTATATACATTGTTGGCACCAGTTTTTATTCCGTGTCATATACTCGTTTTCTTAAAATTTCTAGATTTGATAATAAATCAGTTTTAATGGCATTTTTTAGAGTCATTGGTTTTCCATCGTTCTCATAAAAAGTCCATTCTTTTGTTAATGTTCCACAATTAAGATTTGCTCCACCTTTGCAATTAGTTCCAACATTTTTAGCTGACAATTTATAAATACCATTTGCTTTAGTTTGTCCGTTAGGAAAATAATAACTCCATTCTCCAACTTTATATTCATAAAAGTCTGTAAAAGGAACAACTCCACAAACAGTATAACTGCCAGAGGAATAATTTCCTTTGGATTTTATTTCTCCATTTTCATAATATTCAGTCCATTCAGAGTCTCGCAATCCATTTTTAAGATTACCGCTTATTTTCTTTTGTCCACTTGAGTAATATTCCATAAATAGCCCATTATCAATTTTATCATTTGAGTAGTTTAACGAAAATTGAATTTGACCGTTTGGATAGAAATAGTTGAATTTTTTTATTCTGTTTCCGTATGAATTTTTGTTAGCAGAGTTTCTTAAATCAATATTTTTATTTGTGTAATGTTGTTCTATTTTTACTTGTCCATTTTCATAAAAATCCATCCATTTTCCGTTTTTTACTCCAAACGAATCGTAGGATTGTATTTTTTTACAGTTTCCATTTTCGTAAAATGTTTTTAGAAGGGTTTTATTTGAGAAAATATGTCCATTTTGAGCTGTGTCCAATCTATAAATTACACTATCTCTTATTTTTCCACTTTTATAGAAACTAGTTTTTAATCCAATTATTTTTTCGTTTTTGTAATTTTCAATTGTTTCTATTTTACCATTTTCAAAGAATTGCCTGTATTCTCCATTTAATTTGGTTTTTTTTAATTCAAAAATTTTAGCTGGAATCGAATCGTTGTTTTTATAGAATTGAATCCATTGTCCATCAATATTTTGTTTCCAATCAAGTTTATATTTTTCACGAATTACATTTTCTTTCCAATATGTTAAGTCGTTCATATACTTTTCGTCCTGACTTTCTGGATAAAGCAAAAATTCTTTTCCAAGATAATCAATGGTTGAAATACTTTGAGCATTGGATTGCAAAAAGATCAAAAACAGAAATATAATTGTAGTTAGAAGTTTCATTCTCAAATTGGTGCCAACGGTCTTGTATATGGTTTGTTGCGTGATTGAGCAACTAAGTTAGCAAATAAAAACCGAATAGAAAATCCGCGAGGATTTTCGTAAGTAGGCTAGAACTAGCAATAAATTATATACGGTGTTGGCAACAGTTTTTATTTTTCTTTTATCAATTCGTTCGGGTCAAATCCGTACATAAATTTATTTAATTTTCCATTCGAACTTTCCAATTCGACAATGTCCATTAATTCTTCAATATATGTGCAAACCCTTTCTCGGTCTTCGGTATCTAATTCTAGATAAATATCTGCAAATCTTGAAAGTCCAATTCCTATTTTTTCTTGATAGTTTTTGTCAGTTGGTTTTTCCGATTCCGCAACAGTTTTAAAATCCGCCGCGATTTGATTTATTTTTTCCGTAAAAATTGGTCGCATTTTTTCGTCCGCAATTCCAGGGTAAAAATTTTCTTCTACGAACTTTTTCTTTGCAATAAATTCCACAAACTTTTCATTCGCATTTTCAGGTGTTTTCATTTCAGTCGCATTTTGTCCGCAAGCAGATAATGTCAAAAAAATTATAAAAATTTGAATGTATTTCGTCATTTCTCAAATTGTTGCCAACGTATTTGTATATGGTTTGTTGCGTGGTTTAAGCAACGAATTTAGTAAATAATTACCGACCAAGAAAGTCCGCGAGGACTTTCGTAAGTAGGCGACAAGCCAGCAATAAATTATATACGGTGTTGGCAAATCGTATTTTTTATTCATTCGTAGCAATCATTCTACATTTTCTTCTGTCATTTACTAATTCCTGACATTTTTCGGGATTATGAGTGTGGTTTAAAATCGGTTTATATTTTTTAATTAACTCTTTTTCAATTGTAAAGTCATTTGAACAATTAAATACACAAATTTCTACATTATTCACTAACCAAGAAATTATTAATTCAGTATTAGGTTTTGAAAATTTATAGTTCTTTTGGTTTGATTTTCCTATTAAATGTCCTGCTATTGGTTGAAAATTAAGAACAGCTCCAATACTTCTGAAAAATGTTCCAGGACTTGTATGGTAAAATTCTTGTGATAAACGACTTGCTAAAGATTGTCCTTCTGCTTTTCCAATATAGATTATTCGGTTTTGTTTATTATCAAGTATTCGTTGGTATTTTTCTGGCAATTTTGAGTTTGCTTTTAATCGAAAACAATAAATTCCAGTTTCATCTAGTTTATTTTTATCTAGCTTTTCAATTTGAGTGAAAATTCCGTTTTTAAATGGGTCGCTTGATAGGTTTTTCTCAAATTTTGTTGAGTTTAATTTCGGTCTTATTTTAGTATTTCTTGATTCCTTTTTTTGATTTTCAAATCCATTATCCACAATTGAGATTTGTCCAGAATTAATTAGTTGTTCAAAATCATTTAGATTGTATCCTTTTTTTGATGAAAACATTGAAAAATGAAATCCAATTGAACGAATCTTATTTCTAATTTTCTTTTGCTCAATTTTATCAGCCAAAACTTTTTCCTTAATTAATTTCCGAAGCTGATTATATTCAGAAGTATTAAATTTTGTTCTTCTGTTCATTTTTTGGTCATATGTTTGCCAACTCGTTATATCATAACTTTTGTTGCTGATATCCCGAAAATACAGCAGGTTAATATAAGTGTATGATGTCTGTTATATTGTAAAGATAGTTTTTTTATAACTATAAAAATAGTGAGCTTATAGAGGTTTTTAATAACGTTGTCAAAGGAAATTTTGACACAACCTACACAAGCAAATCATTTAAACCAAACAAAATGATTTACTTTTGCTTTTAAAATTAAAGACCACTGTGATTACATACGATTATATCATATTAGGTGCAGGAGCTTCAGGATTATTGCTGGCATATCGTATGTCGCAAGACCCTTTTTTTGATGATAAATCTGTTTTAATTATAGACCAATCAAAAGATAAAGGTAATGACAGAACATGGTGCTATTGGGAAGAAGGAGTAGGTGAATGGGATGCGCTATTAACTAAAATCTGGCCTAATGTTTTCTTTGGGAGTCAATCGCTGTCTAAAACCATTTCTATTGCACCATTTCAATACAAAATGATTAGAAGCGAGGCGTTTTATATGTCGCTTTGGAAAGGTATAAATTCTAAATCTAATTTTAGTTTTATTGAAGCTGTAGTCGATAGTTTTACAGAATTAAAAACAGGTGTAGAGGTTGTCACAGAAACGGATACTTATTTGGGATCAAAACTTTTTAATAGTTTACCAAATCCTGAGGCTTATAATTCACAACACAAGTATCCTTTAATACATCAGCATTTTGTAGGTTGGTTTGTAAAAACAAAAACCAATGTATTTGATGATGCTGTAGCTACTTTTATGGATTTTTCCGTGCCCCAAAACGGACATACGCGTTTTATGTATGTGTTACCTATAGATAAAAAAACAGCTTTGTTTGAATATACACTGTTTTCAAAGGATTTGTTGAAATATGCGGACTATGAGGATGCTATTAAAAGTTACTTAGATAGTAAAAACATATTAGACTACGAAATTATTGAAAAGGAACAAGGTAATATTCCTATGACGTCGTTTAAGTTTAGCGACTTAAATTCTAAACACATATTACATATTGGCACAGCTGGTGGCTGGACAAAAGCAAGTACAGGTTATACCTTTATGAACACTTCTAAAAAAACAAAAGAAGTCGTTGCTTTTTTAAAGGAAGACGATGACTTATCTACCTTTGATAAACGCACAAAATATAGATTTTACGATCTAATATTTTTAGACGTTTTAGCGAATCATAATAATGAAGGTGCGGCCTTGTTTTCGTCTATGTTTAAAAAGGCATCAATTAAAACTATATTTAGATTTTTAGATGAGGATTCAACAATTCTAGAAGATTTAAAAATCATCTTATCGGTACCACCAAAACGATTTATTCAAGCATTTTTTAAACGGCTATTCTAATTCAAATTGTAAAAAGGTGTTACAACGTCATAAGACGTGAAGCATTTTTTATGCGTCTGTTCTTATCTTTATGCCAATAATTTATTCAGAATACACTTGTCCACGGTGAGGTTTTAAACGGTCTCTAATGGGTTTCATGTCGGCTTCATCTACAACTAAATAGGCTAAGCTATGCATGTTGCTTAAGCTTTCTACACCAGTAATTGTGATGTCTAAGCTGTTCATTTCAATGTATTCCTTTAAATGTATAAGGTGATGTTCCGCTGTTTTTTGTCCGGCAGGACCTTTAAAATCCCATATCAATTTTAACTTTCGCATGATTTAAATCGTGTTATCTTTATTTAAAGCTGAGTTGTGGCGAGCATTATTACTAGTTAATAGTAGTGCCTTGTTCAACAAAATTTTTAAAATTACTCATATGAGTTTCTGTTTGTTTTTTAAAGACACTAGGCATTAAAAACAGCATTAAGCTCATCTTAAAACTTGTAGGTTGACATTCTGTTTTAGAAATCCATTGCGTAGCATCGTTCTCTATAACTTTAAAATAGTTTTCCTGAATATTACGAACACCATTGGTCGTATAAGTAACGTGTAACTCATTTGGGAATTCTTGCTTAATCACCGTTTCAATGACTTCCATTTTACGTTTTCCAAAACTAAAGATTAATTTCATTTTGGCACCAAGCTCACTAGGATTTCCCGAGATATGTTCAGTGCTGATCAAACCTTCTTGCCAATGTTTTAAATTATCGGTAGAATTATATTTTTTGATAACTTCTGAAATGGATTTTTTAATTAAGATCTCAGTGGTATACTGCATGCGATTTTTTTGAAATTTTGATAAAAATATAAAATGAGAGCCTGAAATTTTAATCTAATCGTTGTGAGACACTTTTAATTGTTAAAATCATCGTAAAATATTACAACTTATTATTAAGGTATGATTTTTACTACGTAACTAGCAGTGATAATTAAAATAATGCCTTTTAATCCGCTTGCTAAATACGCTATTTATATTACTTTTGCTGAGTTTTAAAAGCACGTTATTTATATCAATACAAATCAAGGTTAAATTATGAAACTTATTATTAAATGTTTGTGTTTAGTGTTTTTTGCACTAAATTTTTCTTTTTCACAAGATAAGGATGCCGTACTTCTAAAAGTAAATGGAGAACCAATTATGGCTTCGGAATTTTTAAGAGTCTACAACAAAAATTTAGATTTGGTTCAAGATGAAAGTCAAAAAGATGTAGACGGTTATCTAAAATTATTTACAGAATATCAACTTAAATTAAAGGAGGCTAAACGGTTAAAGCTCGATGAAGACAAAACGTACCAACGTGAATTTTCGAGATATAAGAAACAGTTAATTAGCAACTACATATCAGAGAATAAAGTCACTGATGCTTTGGTCGTTGAAGCTTATGAACGTAGTAATATAGATATTAATGCGTCTCATATTTTAGTGCGTTTAGATGCGTCTGCAAAGGATACATTAAACGCATATAATGAAGTGCTGGCTTTAAGAAAACGCGTATTGGAAGAAGGTTATGATAAGGTAAAAGCAGAAATGCATAATGGCAGTACAATCTTTCTTGAAGACCTAGGGTATTTTTCTGCCTTTAAAATGGTATACGCTTTTGAAACTGCCGCTTACAATACAACAGAAGGTGAAATATCCATGCCGTTTAGAACTCAGTTTGGGTACCATGTGGTGAAAGTTAATGATAGACGCCCGTCTAGAGGGACAGTAACTGTGGCACATATTATGGTGAACTTAAATTCTAAGGATTCACTGGCTAATCCAGAAGGCCGAATCAATGATATCTATAAAAAAGTAATGCAAGGTGAGAGTTTTGATGCTTTGGCTAAACAATTTTCTGAAGATAAAAGTTCAGCACGAGAAGGTGGTAAAATTGCACCTTTTAAAAGTGGTCAGTTAAGTTCTCCGGAATTTGAAGATGTCGCTTTTAATTTAGAAAAGGACGGAGATATAAGCGAACCGTTTAAGACCGCTTATGGTTGGCACATTGTAAAGCGTTTAAACCTTCAGCCCATTGAGCCTTTAGAGAATGTGAAGAGTGCTTTTGAATCTAAAGTAAAAAGAGACTCCCGATCTCAGTTAATTCAAGAAGCATTAGTTAACAAGCTTAAAAGTCAGTATGAGGTGACTTATAATGATAAGGCTAAACCCTATTTTACATCAATACTATCTAAGGAATTTTATAATCGTCAGTGGAATTTACCTGCAGATTTTAAAGCAGATGAAACCCTTTTTACAATAAAGGACACAGCATTTACTTATGAGGATTTTGGAAAACATCTAATGAATGCTCAACGGATTTATGCTCGTAATACCATTCCTTTTACCGTTATTATTGATAAAGAATTTGATAGCTTTTTTGAAAAATCTATTCTACAATATAGAGAGGATAATTTAGAAGTAGAAAACCTTGAATATGCTAACATTTTAAAGGAGTATAGAGATGGGTTATTATTGTTTGACTTAATGGAAAAAGAAGTTTGGAATAAAGCCTCTAAAGATTCAGTAGGTATTGAAACGTATTACGATAAAAATAAGGAGAAGTATCAGTGGACAGAAAGAATTGAAGCGGTTATCGCCTCTTCTGCCGATAAGTCTAAAATGAAGAAAATCCTTAAAATGATGAAAAAAGGAAAGTCTGAAGATGAGATTAAAGACGAATTAAATACGCAGGACAAGCAAAACGTCATCTTTACTAAAGGCACTTATGCCATAGATAATCCTATATTACCTTCAGATTTAGAGGTTAAACAAGGGGTTTCAGATATTTATAAACATCATGAGTCATATCATGTAATTGATGTCCTAGCCGTTTTACCAGCAGGTCAAAAAACCTTAGAAGAAGCTAAAGGGAACGTGATCAATGATTACCAAGCAGAAATCGAAGCCAATTGGGTTAATGATTTGTATGAGCGTTTCGATGTAGAAGTTAACCAAGAAACGCTTAAGGCTATTAAAGCTAAAATCGAAAACTAATTCACGTATTTTTTGAAACACTTTTTATACATATTTAGTATTTGTTTACTTGCTACAAGTTGTGATTATTTTAAAACTTCAGAGGATCAAAAACCAGTAGCCAGAGTTAATGAGAGTTTTCTTTATGAGGATGACATTAAAGATGTTGTTCCAAAGGGCACGTCTAAAGAAGATAGTACGTTAATGGTAAATGCCTATATTAATCGTTGGGCAAGACGCTTACTCCTAATGGATGGTGCTTTAGTGAATCTTTCTGAAGAGAAGCAAAATGAATTTTCTAAATTAGTAGAGCAGTATAAAAATGATTTATATACTAAAGCTTACTTAGAAGGCTTAGTGAAAAAAAATATTGACTCTGTTGTAAAACGTGAAAGCGCGGAGTTGTTTTACGAGAATAATAAAGAGTCTTTTAAATTAAATGATGATTTAATTCAATTTAGATATATCAGTTTACCATTAAATCCCGTTAACTTAGATACTATAAAGAACCGTTTCCAACGGTTTGAGTCTAAAGATAAAATGTATTTAGATTCCATTTCTGTTCAGTTTAGGTCGTATTCTTTAAATGATTCACTTTGGTTAAAGTTGAGTCGTGTAGAAGAAAAAATTCCTATCATTAATAACACGAACAAAAATGAACTGTTAAAAAAAACTAATTTCTTACAACTCAAAGATTCATTAAACCTATATTTGATGTTGGTAAACGACGTCCGACTTCAAAATGACTATGCGCCTTTGGATTATGTGAAATCGTCTATTAAAAAAATTGTTATAAACAAGAGAAAATTAGAGCTCATTAAGCAACTCGAAAATGATATTACAAACGATGCTATTAAACAAAATAAATTCCAAACTTACAATTAAAGCAGCCCTTTTGGTTGGCTTTATGTCATTTAACTTTAGTAATGCTCAAGAAATTATTGAGGACGAGTTACCAGCCGTTGTAAAAACTAAAGATACCGTTGTAAATACATCGAGAATTAAAGCCGATGGTGTTGCCGCTGTAGTCGGTGACTTTATAATTCTTGAGTCGGATTTAGATCGAGAAATAGCGCAACTAGAAGCGCAAGGGGCCGATTTAAAAGGTATTACTCGTTGTGAACTTTTTGGAAGTTTACTAGAAAGTAAATTGTACGCGCACCAAGCTATTCAAGATAGTGTTATTGTAAACGAATTATATATTAAGTCGCGAACAGAACAGCAAATACAAGGAATTTTAGCGCAAACGAAAGGGGATATGCAAGGCTTATTAGATTTCTATAAAAAAGATTCTGAGCAAGCCTTACGTGATGAAATGGACGAGATTAATAAAAATGGCTATCTCGCACAAGAAATGCGAACTAAAGTGACTGGTGATATTGAAGTGACACCAGAAGAGGTGCGTACGTTCTTTAATGACATTCCAAAAGATGAACGTCCAATATTTGGAACAGAACTTAAGTTAGCTCAAATTGTAATTATTCCAGAAGTAACGGAAGAATCAAAACAAGCGGTTATAGATAAGCTAAAAGGATTTAAAAAAGACATTGAAGAAAATGGATCTAGCTTTACAACCAAAGTGTTATTCTATACAGAAGATACAGCATCTAAATCAACAGGTGGAAAATATACGTTAAATAGAAATCAACCAAGAATGGTAAAAGAGTTTAGAGATGTTGCCTTTTCAATGCAAGAAGGTGAGATTTCAGAACCATTTGAAACTGACTTCGGATACCATATCATTTATTTAGAAAAAATTAGAGGTCAAGAATATGATGTAAGACATATTTTAATTCGTCCTGAATTAACTCAAGAAGCCATTCAAGAAGCGAAAGATCAAATTGATGAAGTTAGAACTAAAATTGTCGATGGTACTTTAACTTTCGCTGAAGCAGCAAGAGAGTTTAGTGATGAAAAAGAAACGAAATATGAAGGTGGTCAAATGACGAACCCAGTAACACAAGATTTTAATTTTGAATTAACAAGAATGGAGCCTGAATTATATGCTCAAATTCAAAACTTAAAAGACGGAGAAGTTAGTGAAGTCTTACAAGATGAAGATCGCGTTAATAGAATAAAGTTTAAGATTTTAACCGTTACAGATCGTATAGATGATCACGAAGCAGATTTTGCAAAAGATTATCTAAAGATTAAAGAATTAGCATTACAAGACAAGCAGGTTGATGCTATTGCTAAATGGCAAAAAAAGACCATTGCTGATACTTACATTAAGGTGAATGGAGTATATAAAGATTGTGATTTTCAAAGTAACTGGTTAAAAAAATAATAGTATATGTCTGATGTTGCCATAATTGAAAATTTTGTAAAAAAATATGCGGCACTAAAACAAGAAGTGGCTAAGGTTATTATTGGTCAAGATGAAGTAGTAGATCAAATTCTTATTTCAATCTTTTCTGGTGGTCACTCACTTTTAATTGGAGTTCCTGGCTTGGCAAAAACTTTAATGGTTAATACCATTGCTCAAGCTTTAGGATTAAACTTTAAACGTATTCAATTTACTCCAGATTTAATGCCAAGTGATATTCTTGGAAGTGAAATTTTGGATGAAAACAGACAGTTTAAATTTATAAAAGGCCCTATCTTTTCTAATATTATTTTGGCAGATGAGATTAATAGAACTCCGCCAAAAACACAAGCAGCTTTACTCGAAGCCATGCAAGAACGTTCGGTGACCGTAGCTGGTCATCAATATAAGTTGGATTTACCTTATTTTGTATTGGCGACTCAAAATCCAATTGAGCAAGAAGGAACTTATCCATTGCCAGAAGCGCAGTTAGACCGATTCATGTTTGCTATTAATTTAGAATATCCCTCTTTTCAAGAAGAAGTAGATGTTGTAAAAGCAACCACAACAGATGTTAAAATGACGGTCAACTTGTTGTTTACAGCACAAGAAATCATAGATTTTCAGAATGTTATTCGTCGTATTCCTGTGGCAGATAATGTTATTGAATATGCCGTGACATTAGTAGGTAAAACCAGACCTAAAGAAAATTCTGCCGCAGATATTGTAAAAGAATTTGTGGATTGGGGAGCAGGACCGAGAGCGTCTCAAAATTTAATCTTAGCGGCTAAAACACATGCCGCTATAAATGGTAAGTTTTCTCCAGATATAGAAAACATTCAAGCGGTTGCAACAGGAATTCTAAGACACCGAATTATTAAAAACTACAAAGCGGAAGCAGAGGGTGTGACAGACGAAAAGATTATTCAAAGTTTATTCTAATCGTATTTTTTCAATTTTATGACACATTTTTGCCTTGAGGTGATACTTTAAGGTGGTTTTAAGTATCAAAAATTCAAGATTTAAGAGCCTATTCTTATCGTAATATCGATACAAAAGTTCAATCATATTAAAATTTTATATCACTATCTTAAAATAGTATGATAATAATGTTTTAGGCTATTGTATTTATAAATCTTTATATTAATTTGCATGACTTTTAAATTTATAAATAAGACCGTATTTTTTCATCGTTTAGATTAAAAAATAGTAACTAAAGATTTCTTACATGAGTATTTATCAAAATTACCTAAAGCAGATAGAAGAACGCAAAGATCAAGGACTTCATCCGCAGCCAATAGATGGTGCTGAATTATTAAGTAAAATCATTGAGCAAATTAAAGATGTAGATAATGAGTATAGAGAAGATTCTCTTAACTTTTTTATTTATAATGTGTTACCAGGTACAACGAGTGCTGCAGGTGTAAAGGCTAAATTTTTAAAAGAAATTATTTTAGGAGAAGCCATCGTTGAAGAAATTACGCCAGCATTTGCTTTAGAACAATTATCTCACATGAAAGGTGGACCTTCAGTCAAAGTTTTATTAGACTTAGCGTTAGGTGAAGACATTGCGATAGCAGAAGACGCTGCTAAAGTCTTAAAAACCCAAGTGTTTTTATATGAAGCAGATACAGAGCGTTTAGAAAATGCTTTTAAATCGGGCCATACAATCGCTAAGGATATTATTGAGAGCTATGCCCAAGCAGAATTCTTTACCAAGTTACCAGAAATTGATGAAGAGATTGAGGTCGTAACATACATCGCAGGTGTAGGTGATATATCTACGGATTTATTATCTCCTGGTGGTGATGCGCATTCAAGATCAGACCGTGAGTTACACGGGCAATGTATGTTTGAGCATAATAAAGACATGCAAAATGAATTATTAGCATTAAAAGAAGCACATCCAGATAAACGTGTGATGCTTATTGCAGAAAAAGGCACCATGGGAGTAGGGTCTTCTAGAATGTCTGGTGTAAATAACGTAGCGTTATGGACAGGTATTTCTTCTAGCCCATACGTACCATTTATAAACATTGCGCCAGTAATTGCTGGGACAAATGGAATAGCACCAATTTTCTTAACAACAGTTGGTGTTACAGGAGGTATTGGTTTAGATCTTAAAAACTGGGTACAGCAAAAGGATGAGAATGGTAATACTATTGTTGATGAAGATGGTGAGCCAATTTTAAAAGAAGTCTATTCTGTAGCTACAGGAATGGTATTAACGATAAATACAAAAGAGAAAAAATTATATAACGGCGACCAAGAACTTAAAGATATTTCTGCGGCATTTACACCACAGAAAATGGAGTTTATGAAAGCAGGTGGGTCTTACGCTGTTGTTTTTGGTAAAAAATTACAAACATTTGCTTGTAATGTATTAGGTATCGATGTGCCTCAGGTATATGCACCTTCTAAAGAAGTGTCTATTGAAGGCCAAGGCTTAACAGCAGTAGAAAAAATATTTAATAAAAATGCAGTAGGGACGTCAGGTGCTACACTACATGCAGGTTCTTATGTGCGTGCAGAAGTAAACATTGTAGGATCTCAAGATACAACGGGGTTAATGACCTCTCAAGAATTAGAGAATATGGCTGCAACGGTAATTTCTCCTATCGTGGATGGAGCCTACCAATCGGGTTGTCATACCGCTTCAGTTTGGGATGATAAGTCTAAAGCCAACATTCCAAGATTAATGCGTTTTATGAACGATTTTGGTTTAATAACGGGGCGTGATCCAAAAGGGAAATATTTTCCAATGACCGATGTAATTCACAAAGTATTAAACGATATTACAGTTGGTGATTGGGACATTATTATTGGAGGAGATTCTCATACACGTATGTCTAAAGGTGTGGCGTTTGGAGCGGATTCTGGTACAGTGGCACTAGCTTTAGCTACAGGTGAAGCGTCTATGCCAATTCCTGAGTCTGTAAAAGTAACCTTTAAAGGACAGATGAAATCTTATATGGATTTCCGTGATGTGGTACATGCTACACAACAACAAATGTTGAAGCAATTTGGAGGTGAAAATGTATTCCAAGGTCGTGTGATTGAAGTTCATATCGGAACATTAACTGCCGATGAAGCTTTTACATTTACAGATTGGACTGCAGAAATGAAAGCGAAGGCTTCTATCTGTATTTCTGAAGATGAAACATTGATTGAATCTTTAGAGATTGCTAAAGGCCGTATCCAAATCATGATTGATAAAGGCATGGATAATGCAAAACAAGTTCTTAAAGGTCTTGTTGAAAAAGCGGAAACTAGAATTACAGAACTGAAAACAGGTATTAAGCCATCTTTAAGACCAGATGCCAATGCTAAATATCATGCGGAAGTTGTTATCGATTTAGATGAAATAGCTGAACCAATGATAGCAGATCCAGATGTAAATAATGAAGATGTTTCTAAACGTTATACGCATGATAACATTAGACCATTATCATACTACGGTGGAATTAAGAAAGTAGATTTAGGTTTCGTAGGCTCGTGTATGGTGCATAAAGGAGATATGAAAATATTAGCTCAAATGTTGAAAAATGTTGAGGCTCAACAAGGGAAAGTGGAGTTCAAAGCACCTCTAGTTGTTGCACCTCCAACATATAATATTGTAGATGAGTTAAAGGCAGAAGGAGACTGGGAAGTATTACAGAAATACTCAGGTTTTGAGTTTGACGATAATGCACCAAAAGGATTAGCACGTACTAAATATGAAAACATGTTGTACTTAGAACGTCCTGGATGTAACCTTTGTATGGGTAACCAAGAAAAAGCAGAACCAGGTGATACAGTTATGGCAACATCTACACGTTTATTCCAAGGTAGAGTTGTAAAAGATACTGGTGAGAAAAAAGGAGAATCCTTATTATCATCTACTCCAGTTGTCGTTTTATCTACAATATTAGGTAGAACACCAACTTTAGCGGAATATGAAGCTGCTGTTGATGGTATTGTTTTAACGAAGTTTAAGCCTTCTGCAAAACAGTTAGTGAGATAATTGATAGTATAGTTTATATAAATTAAAGCCTGAATCTTAGATTCAGGCTTTTTTTATTATTAAAAATAATCTGTATTCCTAGAATGCGATATTTTCGATCTGTTGTCATTATGGTATAGAAAATACTTATTCCACTAACACTATTTATATGTGTTGAACGCTTTTAAAGTCATGTTGCATTTTGTATATTAGTGGAATTAATTAAAAAAGGATATACTATGGCATTTGATATTGATATGATTAAAAAGGTTTATGCTAACATGACAGAGCAGGTTGATGCTGCCAGAGCGATTGTTGGAAAGCCATTAACACTTTCAGAAAAAATATTATACTCACATTTATGGGATGGTAAAACTACAAAAGCATTTACACGAGGTAAAGATTATGTAGATTTTGCTCCAGACCGTGTGGCGTGTCAAGATGCTACAGCACAAATGGCATTATTGCAATTTATGCAAGCAGGTAAGCCTAAGGTTGCTGTGCCTACAACAGTGCATTGTGATCACTTAATTCAGGCAAAGGATGGAGCTGCAACCGATTTAAAGCATGCGAATCAAACAAGTAGTGAAGTTTTTGATTTTTTAGAATCTGTATCTAATAAATACGGTATTGGATTTTGGAAGCCTGGTGCAGGTATTATTCACCAAGTGGTTTTAGAAAATTACGCCTTTCCTGGTGGAATGATGATTGGAACAGATTCGCATACGGTAAATGCTGGTGGATTAGGAATGGTTGCTATTGGAGTTGGAGGAGCAGATGCTGTTGATGTGATGGCAGGAATGGCATGGGAACTTAAATTTCCAAAATTGATTGGTGTGAGACTAACAGGAAAACTTTCGGGTTGGACAGCGCCAAAAGATGTGATTTTAAAAGTAGCTGAAATTCTTACGGTAAAAGGGGGGACTGGAGCTATTGTTGAATATTTTGGACCAGGAGCAACATCAATGTCTTGTACAGGTAAAGGAACCATTTGTAATATGGGTGCCGAAATCGGTGCTACAACATCGACGTTTGGTTACGATGATTCTATGGAACGTTATTTACGTGCTACCGATAGAGCAGACGTAGCAGATGCAGCCAATGCAATTAGACCATATTTAACGGCAGATGATGAAGTTTATGCTAATCCAGAGCAGTATTTTGATCAAGTAATTGAAATTAACCTATCAGAATTAGGCCCTTTATTAAACGGACCGTTTACTCCAGATTTATCGACAGAAGTTGGTCGTGATATGACCGAAAAAGCAACGGCTAATGAATGGCCACTTCAAGTGGAATGGGGACTTATTGGATCGTGTACAAATTCATCTTATGAAGATTTATCCAGAGCATCATCCATTGCGCAACAAGCTTTAGATAAAGGCTTAAAAATGAAATCGGAATTAGGAATTAATCCAGGGTCTGAGCAAGTGCGTTATACGGCAGATCGTGATGGCATTCTCGGCATATTTGAAAAATTAGATGCTAAAATATTCACGAATGCTTGTGGACCTTGTATTGGGCAATGGGCACGCTATAGTGATCCTAAAAATGCACCTAAAAATAGTATTGTACACTCGTTCAATAGAAACTTTGCTAAGCGTGCCGATGGAAATCCAAATACACATGCGTTTGTAGCATCACCAGAATTAACGGCTGCCATCGCGGTTGCTGGTCGTTTAGATTTTAATCCAATGACGGATAAATTAATAAACGAAGAAGGAGAAGAAGTAATGTTTGATGAACCAACAGGATGGGAATTACCTCCAAAAGGTTTTGAAGTTAAAGAAAATGGCTATTTAGCACCAGTAGCAGATGGTAGCGGAGTAGAGGTTTCAGTGAGTCCAACTTCTGAACGTTTACAATTATTGACACCTTTTGAACCATTAGGTAACGACATTACAGGCGCTAAATTATTAATTAAAGCTTTTGGAAAGTGTACTACAGATCATATTTCTATGGCTGGACCATGGTTGCGTTTTAGAGGGCATTTAGATAATATCTCAAACAACTGTTTAATTGGAGCTGTTAATGCATTCGGAAAGAAAACAAACTTTGTAAAAAACCAATTAACGGGAGAGTTTGGAGGTGTGCCAGATACAGCAAGAGTTTATAAAGCAGCTGGTATAAAATCCATAGTTGTCGGTGATCATAATTATGGAGAAGGATCTTCAAGAGAACATGCGGCTATGGAGCCAAGACATTTAGGTGTGGCAGCCGTTATAGTGAAGTCTTTTGCACGAATTCATGAAACGAACCTTAAAAAACAAGGGATGTTAGGTTTAACATTTGATAATGAATCTGATTACGATTTAATTCAAGAAGATGATACCTTCAACTTTACGGATTTAAATGAATTTGCACCAGATAAGCAATTACATTTAGAAGTTGTTCATGCAGATGGAAGTAAAGATCTTATTGCTTTGAATCATACTTATAATGATGCTCAAATCGATTGGTATAATGAAGGTTCTGCTTTGAATTTAATTAAAAAGGAGAATAACGCATCATAAGATTGAATGTAGAATGATTAATTAGAACTCCTAGCACTATGTTGTTAGGAGTTTTTTCATATTATTTTGAAAGTATAGTGATAGATTACGACCATTATAAAAAGAGAGAATTAATATGAAACGTAAAAAAATTAGTACGAGTAATATCATATTTATTGTGGTCATAATTTTGTTTATCGTTCCGCAAACACGATTATTTTTTCAAGTATGGATTCATAAAGGGGTAAGTTTGATTAATCAATCCTCAGTAATTGATGAAGCGGATAGAACGTCCGTGAGCTATACCAATTGGCAATTAAAATCGGATGCTGATACCAGTTTAAATTTTAATGAGACTAAAGGTAAGGTGGTATTAATTAATTTTTGGGCTACATGGTGCCCACCATGTATTGCAGAAATGCCAAGCCTTCAAGATTTATATACTGATTATGGGGATAAAGCGGTGTTTCTATTTGTAACCCATGATGATTTTGAAAAAGTAGAACAATTTAAATCTAAAAATCAATTTACTTTTGAAGTGTTCAATGCACTTACGCCACCACCTTCGGAATTATCTGTCCATACTATTCCAAGAACGTTTATAATTAATAAGAACGGTGACATTGTGGTAGATGAATCTGGATCCGTCAATTGGAATAGTGATAAAGTAAGAGGGCAACTAGACCAATTACTTTCTGAATAGTTTATTTAAAGTATTTAAGCGGTACAATGAGCATTCCGAAATTCTCTCCTTTGTGTTTGCCTAAATGTTTATGATGAATTTTGTGAGCACGTCGTAAACCTCTTGCATATTTATTGTCAATATTACGAAGCCATTTAAAGCGCTGGTGAATAAAAATATCGTGAACAATAAAGTAAGCCATTCCGTATACTAGTATGCCTAAGCCAATAGGTAGCGTGTACCAAATAGATTCATAACTCCAAAGATAAAAGCAGGTTATGCTTACAATGGCGTAGAAAATAAAAAAGGCATCATTACGTTCAAACCAGCTGTCGTGATCTTTATGGTGATGATCTTTATGTAAACTCCATAAGAAGCCATGCATGATGTATTTATGCGTAAACCACGCATTAAATTCCATGATAAAGAATGTACCTAAGAAAATGAGGATCCAAAAAAACGTTTGCATTATAGACTCTTTAAAAGATTATAGTAAATTTAATTGATATTTAACGTAACTACGGGTTAATAATTCTATTTTTCTATAATTAGGAACTCTAATCCTAGTCGATTTTATTTGAAGTGCTGGAGTTTTTTTTAGTTTTTCCAATAGTTTACTGTAGTAACGATACGCCATAAAAACTCCAAACTTAGCTTCTAACGGTAAACGTTTAATGCCTTCTAATCCTTTTGCAAAATCACTTTCAATTTCACTGATAATAGCCTTCTTCGAAGATTCATCAAGTTGATTTAAGTCGGTATTAGGAAAATAAGTTCTGCTTAAGTCTTCAAAATCAGCCTTTAAATCTCGTAAAAAGTTTACTTTCTGAAACGCAGACCCTAAACTCATTGCAGAATTTTTAAGATCGTCGTATTTAGCTGTATCACCTTTTACAAATACCTTAAGACACATTAATCCCACCACGTCTGCTGAACCATAAATATAAGTTTTGTATTCTTCGTCTGTTAGATAGTCTTTTTTATGAAGGTCCAAACGCATACTATGCATAAACGCGTTGACATGATTTTTTTCAATACCATATTTATGATAGGTTTCTTGGAACGCATTTAAAATAGGGTTCAGACTGATTTTATGCTCTAAGGCCGCTTCGAGATCACTCTCAAACATATCAAAGAGCTTCTCTTTATCATAATCATGAAACGAATCTACGATTTCATCCGCAAAGCGTACAAAGCCATAAATATTGTAAATATCTTGCCTTATACTTAGAGATAGCATTTTGGTCGCCATAGAGAAAGAAGTACTATAAGCGTTGGTTACTTCCTTGCTACAGATATGCGAAACGTTGTCAAAAATTGATTTCATAAGTGATTGTTTTTAGTTGTTAAGCTTCATTTTTTTGAATCAGTTGAGCAACGAGCTTTCCTGAAATCAAAGCCGGTGGTACTCCTGGTCCAGGAACAGTAAGTTGCCCTGTAAAATAGAGTCCATCTACTTTTTTACTCTTTAATTTTGGCCTTAAAAATGCAGTTTGCATTAAAGTATTTGCCATACCGTACGCATTGCCTTTATAAGAATTATAATCTTCAATAAAATCATTAACACAATACGATTTTTTAAATAAGATGTGATCTTGAACCTTTTGGTCCGTTAGTTTTTCAAAACGATTCATAATAAGGTCAAAATATTGCAGGCGTAACTCAGGTGTGTCTTCTAGTCCTGGAGCAATTGGAATTAGGAAAAATCCGGTTTCACAATTTTGAGGTGCCATGCTATCATCTGTAACTGAAGGGAAGTTAGCATAAAATAATGGATTTTCAGGCCATTTTGGATTATCGTAAATTTCTTCAGCATGATTTTCAAAATCTGTATCAAAGAACAAATTGTGATGTTCTATATGGTTCAATTTTTTATTAAAGCCAACATAAAAGAGTAGAGAGGAAGGTGCAAATGTTCTGCTTTCCCAATACGCTTCAGTATACTGTCTGTAGTTGGTATCTAATAATGTTTCAGAATGATGATAATCAGCACCACTCAGAATAATATCAGATACTATTGTTTTTCCATTTACGGTTATGCTTTGTGCTTTTTTATTATCTACATTGATTTTTACAACATTACTATTCGTGCAAAAGGTAACCCCTAAACTATCTGCCAAGCTCTTCATAGCTTTTACAATTTCGTACATGCCACCTTTGGGATGCCATGTGCCTAAACCAAAATCAGCAAAATTCATAAAACTATAAAACGAAGGAGTTTGATTGGGTTTAGCTCCTAAAAACAACACCGGAAACTCTAATGTTGAAATCAGTTTAGGGTTCTTAAAATTTTTCCGAACCTCTTTACTTAACGTTTTATAAAACCGATCTAAGCGTGTCACGGTTTCTTTAGTTACCAACTCAAAAGGCGAAAGCCCTGGTTTTAAGACGACCTTATTAATAGCGATGTCGTAATTTTCTTGTGCTGTAGCTATAAATTTACGTAGTGGTTTTGAACTACCAACTTCAATACGTTCAAATTCTTTACAAATTTTATCCATATGATCTCCAACGGTAATCACATCATCGGCAAAGAATATTTTGTAAGCAGGACTTAATTTATCGAGTTGATAGTAGTCCTTAGTGCTTTTTCCAAAATCATTGAAGAATTTTTCAAATATATCTGGCATCCAGTACCAACTAGGACCCATATCAAATGTAAAACCATCTTTTTTGAATTGTCGCGCTCTACCACCTACAGTTTCATTTTTTTCGTAAATAGAAACGGTATGCCCAGCTTTGGCTAAATAGCATGCGGCTGATAAAGCTGAAAATCCTGAGCCTATTATGGAAATTGTTTTACGCATTAATTTCTAATTGTTTAGTTAGTGCTTTTATAGAACTAAATGCTCTGACATTTTTTGGCAATTGGTCGTTGTCAATTTCATTTAGCATTTGGCCTAAGACCCATAAATTGTTGTCTGATGTTTCTAAAATGAGATTATAGAACTCGTTCAGATAATTTGATAGATTTTCTTTTTCAGGTTTTATTGTAAAATACGATACAAAAATGATGTCTGTATAGTAATCTTTAAGTGCGAGTAAACTTGTAATAGGGATGCTTTGGCCTAAAAAAATTGACCTGTAACCATGCCTTATAATTTCGTGATTAAGGAACATTAAGCCTAGTTCGTGTATCTCATTATCTGGTAGATAAAGAACAAAGGTTTTGTCAGATTTAAAAGCCTGTTGAGATTGTGTCTTTTCTGTACTGATTAATATCTTCTGACGGATTAATGTGGATATAAAGTGCTCATGAGCAGGTGTGATTGTGTCCGTTTGCCATAGTAATCCGATTTCTGTTAATAAAGGAATAAGTATATCGTAAAATATGTCTTCAAAAGTTTTTTCATTTTGAAGGGAATCAAAAGTCTTATAGAACAAGGTTTGGTCAAAATTTAACATGGACAGTTTCAATGCATTTATAGCATGACTCTCCATATTAGTTTCTGTGGCTATTTCTCTAACTAATTGAGGAATTTTTTGTGGTTCAATAGTAGCAATTTTAGAAATTTTATAACCGTTATTATTAAGATAACTTACGTTGAGTAGTTTTTGAAAACTAGCTAAGTCATAATATCTAATATTAGTTTCCGTACGTTTTGGTTCCAGAAGATTATAGCGTTTTTCCCAGATCCTTATCGTATGTGCTTTGATACCTGTCAGATTTTCTAGATCCTTTATGCTAAACCTATTCTTTATATTGTTCATTTTTTTACAAAAAAGTTTAAACAAAAATAAGACTTATACTAATACGATGTTAGTAATTAACAAAAATTATGAAAAAAAAGAGTGATAATAGGAGTGTAAAGTCTTTTCAGGATGTAAAAACTTTTTGTTGAAATTTGAAATGATTAAAGTAATTGTGCGCACGAGAAGACTCGAACTTCCACGGACTAATGTCCACCAACCCCTCAAGCTGGCGCGTCTACCAATTCCGCCACGTGCGCAAAATAATGAAGTAAATATAAAAAAGTTAAGCATAATACTTAACTTTCTTTTGGTGACCAGTCTGGGGCTCGAACCCAGGACCCTCTCCTTAAAAGGGAGATGCTCTACCAACTGAGCTAACTGGTCGTTGTATTTTTTTCTAACGAGGATGCAAATATAACCCCTTTATGTAAATACAAAGAATAGAATTTAAAAAATTTTAATTTTTATTTTAAGAAGTTTATAAGCTATAGAAAGCTCGGTTTTAAAAAGCGTAGTAATAAGTTGGTTTTGAGTCTAATTAAGTGACTTATTACCGCTTGTTTTACAAAGTAATTGCTTTGGAAACAGCTTTCTTTTTAATGCTTACAATAAGTTTCAAACAAAAAAAAAGTTAAGCGTAATGCTTAACTTTTTTAGTGACCAGTCTGGGGCTCGAACCCAGGACCCTCTCCTTAAAAGGGAGATGCTCTGCCAACTGAGCTAACTGGTCAAAATGCTTTTCTCTAACGAGGGTGCAAATATATAAGCTTTCTTTAATTTAACAACACTTTTTTTAATTTTTTTTTCGTTTTTTTGTTGTGACTAAACCTATCGGTTTAATAATCAATTTATAAGTACTATGATTATAGTTTTAATAGGGTATATGGGCTCGGGAAAATCGACCATTGGTAAGGAATTAGCTACAATACTGAATTGTAGATTTTTAGATCTCGATGATTATATTTCCGATAAAGAAATGACCTCAATTCCAAATCTATTTAAATCTAAAGGAGAAATCTATTTTAGAAAAAAGGAAACGGAATATTTAAAGGAACTCATAAATACGTCTGAAAATCTCGTGTTAGCTTTAGGAGGAGGAACTCCATGTTATGGACAGAACATGGACTTAATAATTGGAAATACAGATGTGAGGTCGTTTTATCTTAAATTATCAATTCCACTTTTAGCAAAGCGCTTATTTAAGGCACGTGAAAAACGACCATTAATAAGTCATTTAAATTCAGAAGCTGAATTGTTAGAGTTTATAGGGAAGCATTTATTTGAACGTACACAGTATTACAGCAAAGCACAGTATACGATTAACACCGATAATAAAACACAACAAGAAACTTTAGAAGAACTCGTGGCGCACTTAATCTAAATAAGCTTCGTAAGGTTGTTTAGATAGGTTCACATGAACATGCTCAAATAAAGAAGTCGATAGAGAAATACCTTTAAAATCTGCTTTTACAGGATATTTTTTATGATTTCTATTGACTAAAACGGCGGTTTTAAACTGTTTTAATGGTACATCTAAAAAATGCTTTATGCCATAAATTAACGTACTTCCAGAATTTAAGACATCGTCTATTAGTACTAACGATTTATTAGTGTAATCGTCTTTAGTAATAGAGGTTTTTATAGGTGCTGTAGGCTCTAATTTATTGATAGTAACCTTACATAAGGTAGATTCAATAGGTGATATCTTATCTAAATTTGATTTGATTTTCTTTGCAAGTAGATAACCATTACTTTCAATACCAGCAATAATAAGCTCGGTTTCATTCACATTGCTTTCGTAAATTTGATAGGCAATACGTTTAATCTTGTGCTCAATTTCTTTATGACTTAAAATTGTATTTTTTGTTAATGCCATAGGTCTTATTTGGTGTTATCAACTCCAAAGATAAAAAACAGTTCATTACCTTGTCTTTCTTTTATGGAATTAATTGAAGTTTCTAAGACTTTTATTTTGAAAGCCTGATTAAAAAGCAGTTGGTATTCTAAAATGTTGCCACCAAAAGGAGGTCCAGTTTTTGTGAACTCCAAATTGAATAATAACCCAACGAGTTTACCTTCTGGATTTAATAATTGTCGCATTTGCTCAACATAATTTAATCTTAAACTAGGATTCAGTGCGCAAAAAAAGGTTTGCTCAATTATAAGGTCAAAGCTATCATCCAATTCAAAAAAGTCTGTATTTAAAAGTTGATGTTGAGGAAACTCTGGCACGCGCTTTTTAAAATTGTCTAAAGGTTGCTTTGCAAAATCTAAAACATATACGTTTTTAAAACCGTGATTCCATAAATACTCGGCTTCATAACTATTACCAGCTCCTGGAATTAAAATTTTTAAAGTCTTATTTTCAAGTTGATCAAAATAGACTTTTAAAGGAGGAGAAATATAGCCGATATTCCAACCTGTTTTATGATTGAGGTATCGCTCTTCCCAATAATCCTTGTTCATTAGATTCATATTCTGACTTAAGTGGTTTAGGGCAAGATTTCGATTTTTGTAACTATAAATTTATTCTTCATCATCATCGTAAAAGTCATCAATATCACGTCTATCTTTCTTTGTAGGTCGTCCTGAACCTTTCTTTCGATAATAATCTTTACTGTATTTTAAGAGTTCCTTCGCTTCAAAAGCTGATTTAGGAGTAGTATCTACTCTGTACAAATCAACCAACTTGGCTCCAACACGATTTGGAGGTAAATCGTTTACCGTAAGCTTATATATAATTTGATCTTTTCTAAGTTCAATCGTATCTGTAGGAAACACGTCTCGCGATGGTTTTACCGCAGCACCATTAACTTTAACCTGTCCTTTTTTACACGCTTTTGTCGCAATACTTCTCGTTTTATAATAGCGTACACACCATAAATATTTATCAATTCGCATATCTTTTTTACTAAAAACTACGTTAATGTTGTAGTGCAAAAATATTATATTATTGTATCTTGCGCTTTAAAATTAAGCAATAATGACCTTCAGTTTTAAACTATATGGTTTTATTGCGTCCATAATAAGTTTCTATGAAAATTAAAATTTTAAAATTTAGTCTTTTATTACTACTTTTATGTAGTGTTGTTGTCTCATGTAACAACGATGACGATGATGATGGTGATGCTTTTGTGATTGAAGATAGAACAGAGCAACAAGCTAAAGATAAAGACTCTTTAATCGCCTATTTAACATCACATTACTATAACTCAGGTTTTTTTGAAACAGGGTCGAACCATAAATATACAGATATCGTTATAACACCATTAGCAGAAGGAGAAACTGTACCTGAAAATCATACATTGTTAATGACTGCTGTTGAAGAACGTACTACGACATATCTTGAAGCTGACTATGAGTATTACGTTTTAAACATATATCAAGGTGATGGTGAATCTCCAGCATTTACAGATATGGTTCGTGTAAGGTACAGCGGAAGTTCAATAAATGATGCTTTAGATGGTACTTATGACGTCTTTGATTCTAGTGTCACTCCTGCAGATTTTAATTTGCAGACTGATGGAAACTCTTACGGTGTAATCAAAGCATGGCAACTTGTGATGCCAACGTTCAATGCGTCTTCTGATTATGAAATTGATGGCAATGGTAATTTCAGTTTTACGAATCCTGGTTTAGGTGTTATGTTTATTCCTTCTGGATTAGGTTATTTTTCTGGTTCTACTACAGGTTCAGTTTATGATAATCTTATGTTCAAATTCGAATTGTTACAGTTTGAAGTTGAAGATCATGATAATGATGGAATTCCGTCTTATCTTGAAGATATAGATGGGGATTTAGACGTAACAAATGATAATACCGATGAAGATTTTTATCTGAACTTTATTGATACCGATGATGATGGAGATCTTGTTTTAACTATAGATGAATTAATACCTACAACATATACTGTAGATACCAATTTAGGCGAAGAAGAGCCTGTACTTGCGGCTTACGAGTTTGAAAGAACTAGAAGTCAAATAGATGGTATTATCACTATCAAAACTGTAACTATTATAGATTCTGATGATGATGGTACACCAGATTATTTAGACCCAGCGTTTACAACTAACTACAATGAGTTATAATAGTTGAATTAAATTTTAGTATAAAAAAAGCCGCTCAAAATTATTGAGCGGCTTTTTTTTTTATTTACTGATTTTCTCTAGTTTTAAAGTGCGATAGATAAACTTAATATTAATTGATCTGGCCGTGTATCAATTCTGCTTACAACTCCAGCTCCTAAGTTGTTATCGATAAAAGTAGCTTCATTATTGCTAAAACCTCTTTCGTATCTCAAATCAATTCCAATTGTATTAAAGCTAAGCCCAATTCCAAAATTTAATCCAATAGAGAAATCTTCTTCAACATTATCGATATTTATGCCCTCAAACTCTGTGTCTAAAATATACTGTAAAGACGGTCCGGCAAAAACACTAACAGGTCCCAATACTCGAACACCTACTAATATAGGAGCATCAATTTTCTTTACAGAAAACTCGTCACTACTGTAGTCACTTTTGGTCGCTGTATAAACTAATTCTGGTTTTAGATAGAATTTATTTCCTATTTTTCCAAAAAGCCCAATATGATATCCAATATTACGATCCGGATGTTTTGCATTAGTACTAGCGGATTCAAAATAATCTCCATTGGCACTATAATTTAATCCACCTTTAATTCCAAATGAACCTCCGTTTTGTGCATTCATTGAAAATCCAACAAAAGCAAATACCAGAGTTGCAATAACTGTTTTCTTTAAATTTTTCATAATGTTCGTTTTTTAAGATTAAGTCTTTACTTCCAAAAACGATGCCAAATCAAAATTATTTCCTTTTCAGGATTTTTTTAACAGCGTTTTGAATCGCATCACTATTTAAACCATACTTATCCATTAGCTGTGCTGGTGTACCAGATTCTCCAAACGTATCGTTTGTTGCAATAAATTCTTGAGGAGTAGGATTGTGCTGCGCTAAAACTCTAGCAACACTTTCTCCAAGACCACCAAGATGGTTGTGCTCTTCAGCAGTGACGATACATCTCGTCTTAGCAACAGAATCTAAAATAGCTTTTTCGTCTAATGGTTTTATAGTATGAATATTAATCACTTCAGCAGAAATACCTGCTTCGTGTAATGCTTTTGATGCTTCTAAAGCTTCCCAAACTAAATGGCCTGTAGCAACGATAGTTACATCTGAACCTTCAGTTAATTTAATAGCTTTACCGATTTCAAATTTCTGATCAGCAGGTGTAAAAATTGGCACAGAAGGACGTCCAAATCTTAAATAAACAGGACCATCGTATTCTGCAATGGCCATGGTTGCCGCTTTGGTTTGGTTATAATCACAAGGATTAATAACGACCATACCTGGTAACATTTTCATTAAACCGATGTCTTCTAAAATTTGATGGGTTGCTCCATCTTCTCCTAGAGTTAATCCTGCGTGCGATGCACAAATTTTTACATTCTTTCCAGAATAAGCAATTGATTGACGAATTTGATCATAAACACGACCTGTAGAGAAATTTGCGAAAGTCCCTGTAAATGGAATTTTTCCACCAATGGTTAAACCAGCAGCAATCCCCATCATATTTGCTTCAGCAATTCCAATTTGAAAAAATCGTTCAGGATTTTCTTCAATGAATTTGTCCATTTTTAAAGACCCAATTAAGTCAGCACATAAGGCCACAACATTAGGGTTTGTTCTACCAAGTTCGGCTAAACCGGCTCCAAAACCACTTCTTGTATCTTTTTTCTCTGTATATGTGTAAGTTTTCATTTTCTTTTTTGATTTGATGATTAGTAGTCTCCTAAAGTTTCAGGATTTTGAGATAAACCTTCTTTTAATTGCTCATCGTTAGGAGCTTTTCCATGCCATGCATGCGTATGCATCATAAAATCGACACCATTACCCATAACGGTATGTAAAAGCACACAAATAGGTTTTCCTTGTCCTGTTAATGATTTTGCCTCTTTCATACCTTCTAGTATGGCTTCAATATCATTACCTTTTTCAATGTCTAAAACAGTCCAACCAAAAGCTTCAAATTTAGCTTTGATACTTCCCATTGGTAACACATCATCAGTAGAACCATCGATTTGTTGTTGGTTTAAATCGATAGTAGAAATTAAATTATCTACTTTTTTTGCCGAAGCATACATAATGGCTTCCCAATTCTGTCCTTCTTGCAATTCACCGTCACCATGAAGACTATATACTAAATGGTTATCATTGTTTAGTTTTTTTGCTTGTGCTGCCCCAAGAGCTACAGACATCCCTTGTCCTAAAGAACCAGAAGCGATTCGGATTCCAGGTAATCCTTCATGTGTTGTTGGATGGCCTTGTAAGCGCGAATCAATAAGTCTAAATGTATTCAGCTCTTCAACTGGGAAATAGCCAGATCTTGCCAATACACTATAATATACTGGAGAAATGTGTCCGTTTGAAAGGAAAAATAAATCTTCTCCAATTCCGTCCATATCAAAACCATCTTTGGTTTCCATAAGTTCTTGGTAAAGAGAAACAAAAAATTCGGCACAACCTAATGATCCACCTGGGTGACCAGAGTTTACCTTATGTACCATTCGTAAAATATCTCTACGAACTTGAGTAGTTAAATCAGTTAATTCTTTAATGTTTGGCATGTTATGTTGCTTAAGTTTTATGTTGCAAAAGTAACTTTTTACTAAGGGTTATCAAAAGTTGAAAAGCGGCACTTATTAACGAATTGTATGATTTGCTAACAATATGTTGAAAATTCTAAATATGAATTGGTAATTATTTTTTAAATCTAATTTAAGAAGTAATGTAATAGAGTTATTTATATTTGCCGTCGGACTTAGAATAAATGAGACGAGCATGCTGAAATTATTAACCATTATTAGAATGATTAATTGCGAACAACATGTGTCTGCGAAAGAACAACAAGTATAACACATGAAATTCACAAGAGTAGCAAACGATAAAGAAACCAAAGCAAGAGCAGGATCTATAGAAACGGATCATGGCACTATAGAAACTCCTATTTTTATGCCAGTTGGTACAGTGGCTTCTGTAAAAGGAGTACATCAACGCGAGTTAAAAAATGATATCAATCCAGATATTATTTTAGGAAATACCTATCATCTTTATTTAAGACCTCAAACTCCAATTTTGGAAGAAGCAGGAGGTTTGCATAAATTCATGAATTGGGATCGTAATATTTTAACCGATTCTGGTGGTTATCAGGTGTATTCCATGTCTTCAAATAGAAAGATTAAAGAAGAAGGAGTAAAATTCAAATCTCATATTGATGGGAGTTACCATGTGTTCACACCTGAAAATGTGATGGAAGTGCAACGCAGCATTGGTGCCGACATTATTATGGCTTTTGATGAGTGTACACCGTATCCATGTGATTATAACTATGCTAAACGTTCAATGCATATGACGCATCGTTGGTTAGAACGTTGTTTAACACATCTGAAAAAAACACCTTTTAAGTACGATTATGAACAAACATTTTTTCCGATTGTTCAAGGGAGTACTTATAAAGATTTGCGCAAACAATCTGCAGAATATATTGCCAATGCTGGAGCAGAAGGGAATGCAATCGGTGGACTTTCGGTAGGCGAGCCTGCGGAAGAAATGTATGCTATGACAGATGTGGTTTGTGAAATTCTACCAGAAGACAAACCACGTTATTTAATGGGTGTTGGTACGCCAATCAATATATTAGAAAATATTGCGTTAGGTGTAGATATGTTTGATTGTGTAATGCCAACACGAAATGCCAGAAATGGTATGTTGTTTACAGCTCATGGTTCCATTAATATCAAAAATCTAAAATGGGCTAATGATTTTTCACCGATAGATGATATGGCAATTACGTTTGTTGATACGGAATACAGCAAAGCTTATTTAAGACATTTATTTACAGTTAATGAATTATTAGGAAAGCAAATTGCTACCATTCATAATTTAGGGTTTTATCTGTGGTTAACGAGAGAAGCTAGAAAACATATTATTGCAGGTGATTTTAGAGCTTGGAAAGAAAAGATGGTGAAGCAAATGGATAACCGCCTTTAGAAATGGAACTTGAAGTATAAAAGTTTATTTTGCTAACAATTAATAACTAACAACTAATTTGAAAATACTTGATTGGTACATATTAAAACGGTATTTATTTACATTTCTAATGATGTTATTGCTGTTTGTTCCTATTGGAATAATAGTAGATTTAGCAGAGAAGGTAGGTAAAATGCTAGAAAATGATGTGGCTTTTAGTGAAGTGGCCTATTATTATTTAGATTTTACAGTCTATTTTGCCAACCTTTTATTCCCATTATTTTTATTTCTATCTGTGATTTGGTTCACGTCAAAGCTCGCTAATAATACAGAAATTGTCGCTTTTTTAAGTTCTGGAGTGTCGTTTTCAAGATTCTTAAGACCGTATTTGATTGGTGCAACGTTGGTCGCAGGAATCGCACTTTTTTTAGGTATGTATTTAGCTCCGATAGCGAGTCAAGGTTTCAATGAATTTAAATATAAGTACTTAAAAAAGAATAGATCGGTTCAGCAAACAAAAGATGTTTACCAACAAGTAAATGATCACGACTATATTTACGTTAACAATTTTATACCTAAGACGAATACGGGGTTAAAATTTACATATGAACATTTTGAAGGCAACCAACTCAAGTACAAAATTTTTGCAGATAGAATCACTTATGTTGAGAAGGATAGTGCATATAAACTAATTACATATACCAAACGTTCTTTCAATGATGGTATTGAAACAGTAGAAGAGGAGAGTCAAAAACTAATGCAATTTCCATTTGAATTAGAAGACTTAACACCTGTTCAGTATGCTGCAGAAACTAAACCTTATGGAGAATTACTCAGGTTTATTGCAGCAGAGGAACGACGAGGCTCACCAAATATTGGTAGGTATGAAGTCGTAAAGTTGAAGAAATGGAGCTTGCCTGTGTCCATATATATTCTTACAATTATTGCAGTTGCGGTTTCTTCAGTTAAACGAAGAGGAGGCATGGGGGCTAACCTGGCGGTTGGTATAGCTATTGCTATGATCTATGTTTTCTTTGATAAGGTGTTTGGAGTTATGGCTGAACAGTCCAATTTTCCAGCCGTGGTGGCTGTATGGTTTCCTAATGTAATATTTGGTATTTTAGCAATATATCTGCTTCAAAATGCCAAACGCTAAATTAAAGCATTATCTACATCTTCATGTTCTTGTCATAATTGCTGGTTTTACGGCCGTTTTGGGAGAACTCATTACCATTGGCGCACTAGAATTGGTGTGGTATAGGATGGCTATGGCCGGGATCTTAATGTTTATATACATTAAAATTGCTAGGATAAATTTAACGATATCTAAAAAAACGTTTTTCCAATTTTCTATCGCTGGCATTATCATAGCTCTACATTGGATTACGTTTTTTGAGGCTATTAATCAAGCTAATGTTTCTATTGCTTTAGCTATGTTTTCTTCAGGTGCATTTTTCGCCTCATTTATTGAACCTATTCTTTTTAAACGACGCATTTTAGGTTATGAAATTATCTTCGGCATCATTGTGATTCTTGGGGTGTTTTTAATAACAAGTAGTGAAATGGGGTATTTTAATGGAATCGTTCTAGGCTTGTTCTCAGCATTATTTTCAACTTTATTTGCAGTAATAAACGGTCTTTTTATTGAAAAGCATAGTGCCACAGTTATTTCGTTTTATGAATTTATCAGTGGAGTACTTTTTTTAACGGTATTTATTCTACTTACAGGTAAAACATTTAATGCAGAGTTTTTTACGCTTTCAACGTCCGATTGGGTTTACTTATTTATTTTAGCCTCAGTTTGTACTGCTTATGCTTTTATTGGATCTGTTGCTATTATGCGTTATATAAGCCCTTTTACCGTTATTTTAAGCTATAATTTAGAGCCTGTTTATGGTATAGCCATCGCTTTAGTGCTTTTTCCAGAAACAGAAAGAATGTCACCACAATTTTATATTGGTGCTATACTTATTTTAATTACGGTTTTATTTGATGCCGTGTTTAAAAATTATAAAAGACATAGAGATAAAATCAACAGTATTACCAATTAAATTTTTATAGTGTCTTGAATAAATTCTATTTTTGTAAATTGAAATTGAGAACTTACTTTTTTATATATTTTTTCTAATATAGAAATAAGAATACGTAGGTTTGTATCCTAACTATACTAACTAAACAAAACTAACTTCAAATTGTATGGAATATTTAGAGTTTGAATTACCAATAAAAGAACTAGAACAACAACTAGATAAATGTGAGATTATAGGCAAAGAAAGTGAAGTAGATGTTACTGAAACCTGTAAGCAGATTGAAAAAAAATTGGCTGAGACCAAGAAAGAGATTTACAAAAATCTTACCGCTTGGCAACGTGTTCAATTGTCTCGTCATCCTAATAGACCTTACACTTTAGATCATATTAAAGCCCTCTGTGGAGATACATTTTTAGAATTACACGGAGACAGAAATGTGAAGGATGATAAAGCCATGATTGGTGGATTAGGTAAAATCGGGGATCAATCTTATATGTTTATTGGTCAGCAAAAAGGATTTAATACCAAAACGAGGCAGTACCGAAATTTCGGAATGTCGAATCCAGAAGGCTATCGTAAAGCACTACGACTCATGAAATCTGCAGAGAAATTCGGAATTCCAGTAGTAACATTAATTGACACTCCAGGTGCTTATCCTGGTTTAGAAGCCGAAGAGCGTGGACAAGGTGAGGCCATTGCTCGTAATATCTTGGAAATGGCACGTTTAAAAGTCCCAATTATTACTATCATTATTGGTGAAGGTGCTTCAGGTGGAGCTCTTGGTATTGGAGTCGGTGATCGTGTAATGATGTTAGAGAATACGTGGTATTCTGTAATTTCACCAGAATCGTGTTCATCTATATTATGGAGAAGCTGGGAGTATAAGGAGCAAGCGGCAGAAGCTTTGAAGCTTACTGCAAAAGATATGAAACGTATGAAGCTTGTTGATTCCATTATTAAAGAACCACTTGGTGGAGCGCATACCGATAGAACTAAGACATTTTCTGCAGTAAAAGATGCCATTGTGAAGTCTTATGAAGAGCTTAAAAACTTATCACCAAAAGATTTAGTAAATCAACGTATGGAAAAATACGATGCTATGGGGGTCTATAAAGACTAATTCCATTAAACATAGGGTACTAAAAAAAACTGAAGTTTTGGCTTCGGTTTTTTTTGGCGCTATTAACAATAAAATCAAGTTATTAACAGTTAAATTGTTGATGGTGTGTTGAAATCGTAAAGCGATCGCTTTCATTTTATCAACACTATTTAACTACTTTTGTTACTTATGAAACAACCCAATCCAGTACAAGGCTATAAAGTTGATAAAAGCAATATTATCAATTTAGAAAAAGGAAAAATTCCACCTCAAGCAATTGATTTAGAAGAAGTTGTGATTGGGGCGATGATGATAGATAAAAAAGGTGTAGACGAAGTAATTGATATTTTAAGTCCAGATTCTTTTTATAAAGAAGCACATAAATATATCTTCGAAGCCATTTTTAAGCTCTTTGAAAATAGTGAGCCTATTGACTTATTAACCGTTTCTAGCCAATTAAAGAAAGATCAAAAACTAGAAGCTATTGGTGGTGATTTTTATCTCATTTCTTTAACGCAACGCGTATCGTCTTCTGCGCATATTGAGTTTCATGCCCGTATTATTCTTCAAAAATATATTCAGCGGAGTTTAATTAAAATTTCAAACGAAATTATTGAAGAAGCTTATGATGAAACCAAAGATGTTTTTGACCTTTTAGACACAGCGGAAGCGAAACTGTACGAAGTTACCCAAGGTAACGTGAAAAAGTCGACAGAATCTGCTCAAAGTTTGGTGATTCAAGCGAAAAAGAAAATTGAGGAAATGTCAAATAAAGAAGGTATGAGTGGTGTACCTTCAGGTTTTGATAAATTAGATAAACTAACATCAGGTTGGCAACCAAGTGATTTAATTATTGTTGCAGCACGTCCTGGTATGGGTAAAACAGCTTTAACCCTAACCATGGCAAGAAATGTTGCCGTCAATAGTAATATTCCGGTAGCCTTCTTTTCTTTAGAGATGTCATCTGTTCAATTAATAACACGTTTAATTTCTAGTGAAACTGGGCTTTCTTCAGAAAAATTGAGAACAGGTA
>NZ_JAHKPN010000028.1 GCF_018860545.1 Winogradskyella psychrotolerans
TTGGAATACGTGTATGGTTTACTTCGTCTGTTCGCTGCGCTCGGGTGTTGAGTGTTTTAGCAAATTAATTTGCAAACTTTTACGAACCCGTGAATATTCCGAAGGAATATTCGCAAGTAAGCTCAATGAAGCAATTAATTATACACGGTGTTGGCAATTGGCTTTATTCAGTTATTATTTTTCCGTTTTCCTTTATTCTGTAAATAATTGTATCTGATGTTATTTTTAGAGAGTTCTCCATTATATCAGTTCCGTCATTATTCAGTTTCCATTTTCGTATTGAATCAATAACTGTTATTTTTCGGTTGTTATTAAAAGTCAAAAATTCAATAGCTTCATATCCAATATCCATTCCACTTTTCTTATAAGGTCCAAGTGAGTCTATTTTGTTTCCGTACAAATCAAAAGATGTAATAAACGGAACCAAACCACCATCTCCAATTGACAAATCAGCGAGTACAACATTATTATCATTTTCGTATAGAATTCCATATGGTTTGGAAGTCCAAACGTGTTTGTACTTTTCAAAACCTATTTTGCTGAATTTTTTCGAAAATTTACTTTCTGATAGAGAATATTTTATTGGTAATTTTATTTTGTCGAGGGTTTTAATATAAGCCTGAAAATTTAATTCAACGTTGTCTGCTTTTAATTCAGAATCTATTTTATTCAATTTAGATTTAGATTCATTTTTACACGAAATCAAGGTTAAAATCAGAAGTGATATTTTCAATGCGTGTTTCATTTTCAGCTTGTTGCCAACGTGATTGTGTGTGGTTAGTTGCGTGGTTTAGCAACTAAGTTAGCAAACTTTTACGAACCCGTGAAAATTCCGCAGGAATTTTCGCAAGTAGGCTCAATAAAGCAATTAATTATACACGGTGTTGTACGCAGTTTTTTAATCAAAATCCGAAATTATCTTTACGACATTTATCACACTGATAGTACTTATCACACATAATTCGGCGAATCTCTTATCAGCATCTAATTTATGTGTTGTCTTATTCATTACATCAATTGAATCTGAAACAAGATTAATACTTGACTCGGCTATTTTTCGTAATTCCTTATTAGATTTTCCAGATAGTTCTGAAGAAACAAAAGTGTTTAATTGATTTTTAAATTTTCCATTGTGAACTTCTATACTTGAGTCTTTTGGAATGTGTTTTCCTTTGTCAAATACCTCGCGAGCTAACTTGTCCATTATACTACGAGATGTGTTTCCAATGTTTTGATAATCAATAGAGTCAATACTCTTTTTTAGAGAGTCAATTAATTTTTTTTGAAGCTCATTAATTTCTTCCCATTCTGTTTTTACTAATATAACATCTATTTGATTTACTTCAAGTTTTGACATATCCAAAACCCAGTCGAGAGAATCAATTAAATAATCTGTCGATTTATTGATTCGGTCTTTTATTTCCTTTTGAAACATAAATTTCAAATCCAAATATTTATAGTAAATATCAGGTGAAGTATATATTTTTAAGTCATACGCATTTGGAAACTCTCTGTGATTCCAGTGTTCTTTGAAAACAAATCTTGAATTGTCAATAATTTCAATATGCAGAGTTTCTTCTTTAGCTCTTGCAATCTCTTTAAGAATGTGTTTTATTTTAGTATTAGTAGATTTTCCTATCATCAATTCAAATTGTGTACAACGTGTTTGTGTATGATTTCGTTGCGTGGTTTAAGCACTAAAGTTAGCAAATAAATCACAGATAGAAAGTCCGCAAGGACTTTCGTAAGTAGGCTATAACTAGCAATGAATTATACACGTCTTAAGTTTG
>NZ_JAHKPN010000047.1 GCF_018860545.1 Winogradskyella psychrotolerans
TTTGTAGCGTTGTTTCAGCAAGTAAGTTAGCAAATAATAATCGAAATAGAAAAACCGCGAGGTTTTTCGTGAGTAGGCTAGAAGCAGCTATAAATTATATACATTGTTAGCTAACGTTTTTTCTTTTTATGTGCTACTCCTTTGTGTATTTCCGGACGATTTGTTTTTCAGACGTTGATTCATTGTTTACTTAAATATCAAAAAAATCTCCGAATTATTATTCCGTTCTTTTCCGCAAAGAGAATCAGTTTTGATTTTCGGCCGAAAATTTGTGATATCAGAAACGATTGATTTAAATAAACTAATTTCAGATTTTTTAAGCAGCGAACAGTTCAGCCGTACTTTTTGCCATTCCGCTTATCAGCCAAAGGTTGAGGATTGCTATAATATTGATGTAATGATCAGAAGTTGGGTAAGCCTAAATTCGCGCGTAACGTTCCACAAGAGTAAAAAATTCCGGCGTAATATTTTTTAAGGTTCTACTTTAAATTCCAACTTAGTTTTTTAAAGCAAATAAGCACAGAACTTGGTAAAAGCCTTGAAATTGTTGACACGCGCAAAATGTTTGCTAACGGTTTTGTATATGGTTTGTTGCGTGGTTTATGCACTAAAGTTAGCAAATAAAAACCGAATAGAAAATCCGTGAGGATTTTCGTAAGTAGGCGAGAACCAGCAATAAATTATATACGGTGTTACCCAACGTTTTTATTCAGATTTGTTGGATTATAAGTCCGGTTAAAATCAGAATAAAGTCAGTGAGTAACGCTGTTTTTATATTTATTTTTTTCATTATTAGATTAAATCCGATTACAATTCCGATAATAGCAAATATGGAATTCATTATCAAAATCCAATTTGGAATATAAAAAGTCGGATGAAATTCCGTGAAATGATACCTGTACAAAAGGTTAAGACTAAACCAAGTCCAGAATAAATTGACAAGAATTATTATCAGACCAATTATTTTCCCTTGTTTTAAAAAAATTAGACACGAAATAGTTGTCAAAATCAGAATTCCAATTGTTCCGAAAATCATTAAATCTATCCACATTCCAACGTTGTGAATTCCTGCTGCAAATTTATTTAATAAAGGTTCAGATGTGAATAATAGCAGTAAAGTTAGAAGTATAAATACTCCTAAATGAATTAATATAATTTTCTTTTTCAAGAACATTTAGTCGCTTGGTATTGTTACAAAACCTGTCCAAATCATAACTATATAAATCAAACACATTATTGATGCTCCTTTAAAAAATAAATTAAAAATTTTAAAAATGATTGGCGCTTTTTCAACCAATCCAGTATTATTCTTGATATGAAAACTTTTTAGTTTTCCAGTAATTATTGGTCCGACTATTCTAAAGAAGAAAAATCCGAAAACAAAAAATAATGAAAGTCCAATTTTAAATTTCAATTTCTGCGGTTTTTTGGTTAATGTTGGGTAACGTGATTGTGTATGATTTCGTTGCGTGGTTAAGCATTAAAGTTAGCAAATAAATCACAGATAGAAAGTCCGCGAGGACTTTCGTAAGTAAGCTATAACTAGCAATGAATTATACACGGTGTTCTACGCAGTTTTTTATTCAGATTGTTCTACATTAAATTCAATGTTCCAGTTCTTTACATACTCAGATAATGGTCCAAGTCCAACTTCTGTTCGCCTTTTATCTACATTTTCAGGTTCTTTTAAATCGTAAATCATCCATTCTCCAGTATCTTGATTTTTAGAAATCTGAGAACCGTAAATTTGAGGTTTTCCATCCATCATTAAAATCCGGTCTTCCATTAAAGCGATTTGGCTTTTTCTTATATTTCCATTTTCAGCGGATTCTTTTAACTGTGGTAAATATTTTTTGCGATGAAAATTATCTGCGTGTTGAAATACTAACCAAATAGTAGACATTTGTTCGGTCGAAACATTTTCCAAACTAGGCATTCCACATTTTTCAATTATGCTGACTACCTTAACTAAATTGTCACGGTCTATTTTTGGGTCTATTCCTTTGCCATTTTTCCGCATATCTTGGTCTAAAGAATGAACATTGGTCAATATATTCTGAATTTCGCTACAATCAATATTTATTAGTTTTATTGGCTCAACTATTTCTTTTTTATAAATCTCAATTATTTGTTTTCGTAAATCTTTATCTTTTTGATTTGCCTCTCTAATAACAACTATTTCTGGTTGGTTTTTATCATTAAAATACGTGTCGTATGCATACTTTATATCTGATGAAATTTTTGCCATTGAGTCAGCAGAAATAGTTTCTCCTTTTTCGTTTTTAAAAATAACGTTATCATAATTGTAGGTTTTTCTTTTTTCGGCAATCTCTATTTGGTCACTTTCAGTTAATTTCCTTAAATCATCTGGAACATATTTTTTATCGGTATTGCAAGATGAAATTAACATTGCAAGTAAGAGATGAAAATAGATTTTGTAATTCATTAAGTTGGTTTTTAAATTGCGTAGAACGTGTTTGTATATGGTTTGTTGCGTGGTTTAAACACCTAATTTAGCAAATAAAAACCGAATAGAAAATCCGCGAGGATTTTCGTAAGTAGGCTAGAACTAGCAATAAATTATATACGGTGTTAGCCACTGGCTTTTTTTATTTCAGTTTCTATTAATTTTCCTTCTTTCCAAGTTTCAATTTTTGTTACTTCACCTTTTTCATTAAAGTAATATTGTTTGTCAATTGGCTCATCGTCCTTAAAAATTCCCTCGTACTTTGTATTTCCGTTTTCGTAAAACTCTCGATAAACTCCGTTTTTGTCGTAGTCAATAATTTCCGATTCGGTTTTTAAGAATCCATTTTGATAATATTCTTTTAAACTCTCTTTTTCAATGTCATCTTCTAATTCTTGAATTGTTCTTTGAATTTTTAAAGAACCATTCTCATAATATTCGGTTTCGACAGTTTTTTTCAAATGATTTTCTTCGTGTTCGCTGTATTCATATGAGTAGGTCGATATTTTTTCCAAAAGTCCATTTTCATAGAATTCTTGTGTGTTCATTTGCTTATCTGCGTGATAAAAGTCTATCCAATACAATTTTCCATTTTTTGTATAATTGAAAAAATTGCCTTGTTTAAAGCCACAATGATAATTGTATTTAGATTCTAAAACTCCATTTTCATAATAATCTTTCCATTCTCCGTGTTTATTTCCTCTTTTTATTTTGGAACTATTTCCAACTCCACATCCACCAGCATAAATTTTCACATAATTAGTTTCGTATAAACAATTACTAAGTTCTCCTGTAGTTTTAATTTGTCCATTTTTATAATATTCAGTGTATTTTCCTATTAACACACTATCAATTAAAAATCCTTCAACTTTAATTTGTCCATTATCATATTTTTCAACGTACTCAGTTTGCGAGTAAATCAAACTCGAAACTATGATGGTAAAAATAAATGATAATTGATATTTCATAGAGTTGCTTTTCAGCTTGTGGCTAACGTGTTTGTGTATGGTTAGTTGCGTGGTTAAGCCTTAAAGTTAGCAAACAAATCACAGATAGAAAATTCCAGCGGAATTTTCGTAAGTCGGTAGTGACCAAGCAATTAATTATACACGGTGTTGTGTGTAGTTATTTCTCCATTCGGAATAATTGGTTCAGAATTTTTATAATATTCCATTCCTTTCCAATTAAAATTAAAATCATTTTTTCCAATACCAACGTTATTAGGATAAATACTTGTATTGTCACTATCGCAAATCATATTTACGTCATATACTGATAATTGTTTAAATTCTCCATTAGAATCATACTCAAACTCAAATTCCACGTTCAAATCGTAGAAGTAATAATATTTCCATAATGATTTGTTTGTCCTGTCATTATCTTCATTATTGTTCTCATATATTGGCAACAAGTTTCCATTTTCAATTACTATAACACTTCCTCCGGATTTTATATTATGCTTATTTATGTAGAAATTGAAAAATTTACAATAATTACCTTTTCTTTCTTGTAATTGACAAAATTCTATTATTTCAAGATTAGGATAATTCTCAAAAAATAGTTTGGTTTCCAACTCGCTTTCTATAAAAGCATTTAAAGAATCTAATTCAGAATTTTGGTAAGTCTCAATTAATCTAAAACTTCCATTTTCATTCAATTCAGCCTTATGATAGTCCTTATAATTTCGTAGCTCTTTTTCCAAAAACTCTTTTCCATTAAAATCAAAATATTTCATTGCAGACTGACGTTTTTTTAATTACACACAACGGTTTAGTATATGATTTGTAGCGTTGTTTCAGCAAGTAAGTTAGCAAATAATTACCGAAATAGAAAAACCGCGAGGTTTTTCGAAAGTAGGCGAGAGGCAGCTATGAATTATATACATCTTAAGTTTGATTTC
>NZ_JAHKPN010000008.1 GCF_018860545.1 Winogradskyella psychrotolerans
TGATGTCGTCACAGACTTCCATGTCATCTGGTGTTGTGGCTAAAGCTCTAGGATTAACTACTAAATTAAAAAGTGCAGTCCCTGAAGCATTATAACAATTAGAATCTCCTGAACTTGCAACTCTTACATATATTGGTTGGTTGTTTTCCGTATTTGTAAAATCTGATGGTAAACTACCTGTTCCTGAATCTGCGTCTGCAAAACTTAAATGATAAGTCACGTTGAAATCTGTGGCCGGTTGTGTCCCTAATATCCCTATGGTCTGTAAACTTAAGTCAAAAGTTGCAATACCGTCATTGCTCTCGTCGTCACATTGCTCTAAATCAGAGACTGGGTTTATGGTGGGTTGACCTGCTACATTTAAAGTAAAAGGAAATACGTCATAACATCCCGAATCTAAATATTCTATCCTAACAAATATCGTTTCACCATCGGTACCCGTATAATTTCCTGAATCTGGTATAGCAGCTGCATCTGCATCAGCATCAGCTTGAGAATTATGATATGTAACTACTAAATCAGAAGCATTAGTAGCACTCGCAAGCACCACCGCTGTATTGGATTCTAAATTAAAAATATAGGGAGGTACACCTGTATCACAAACGTATAAATTATTTGGACTCTCTGTAATAAACTCTGGTAATACATCAATACAAATTTCTTCTGTGTATTCACATCCAAAATCATCAGTAACTCTATACGTATAACAAAATTGTCCAGCTGTTGTTGGTTGAACAGTAATAACGTTTCCAGCAGTATTAGTTATTGTAGGATCTGTATCCCATGCTTCAGAAGTAATCACGGGTGTAAATGAAAGTTCTGGAGGCTGAAGATTAGGATCAAACTCAATACTCCAAGCAAAAACATGACCATTATCTAAACCGAGGTTATCTACAACCTGAATGGTCCAATCGCCATTTAAGGGAGACCCTAAAAGCCCATCCAAAGACTCTTCTGAACTATAATTCCCTGCAGGCACATATGAATCCGTATAAGTATCAGGTCCATCACCACTTAGAAATACACCACCAGATTGCACACCACCAACTAAGGTAGGAAAACTGTCATCTGGCACAAAACAATATTGAGACCCTCTTCCTGGAGTTGTATTAGAACTCTCACCATCAACTCCAGCTGTTGCCCAAGGTTCACCTAAATTAGCAGCCGAACCTCCTGGATAACCTTTAAGCGTAACAACTTGTCCATTTGGTGACACAATCTGTATTTCTAAATCACCTAAATATGAATGCTCCATCGTTAAACAAATACTCACTAATTGACTAATATCTGTTAACAGCTGATTTGAATCGTAACAATCTACAGTAATAAATGTCTCATACGTTACACCATTCCCGTCTGGCAAAAACGTAACGTCACTAATAGGAGGAGTACAATCATTTATATACTCTGTGGCTTCTACCACACCTGTAATATCTGTACTATCACCAAAACAGAGCGTTGCATTCGCTGCCTCAGTGCCCGTAAAGTCTGGTTCGGTAGCAACTTGTATCACCTGATTAATTAAATTATCATTCTTACAGCCTAAAGAATCAATTGAAGTATTGGCATCTCGTATATTTAAATTTACAATATAAACACCAGGATCAGGATATGAAAATGTTGCTGTTTGACCCGCAATTGTATTACCATCACCTAAATCCCATTCATAAGTAGCACCTGTTCCATCTACAGAAAAATCACCGCTACCTGTAAGTGTAATTTCTTCATTTGGGCACACCCTTATATAGTCATCTGAATTTGGTGCAGGAGTTGATGAATCTAATTGAGAGTTAATCGTTTGACAAGGAGTTAAACAAGATATGTTCGCCTCCCAACCATCAATATTACCTGAATCACTTGAAATAAATTGAATTGTAATACAACCCGATGCATTGTCTTGTGTAGCCTGTACTAGTCCTGGACTATCGGTTCCTGAAAATGTTCCAAATGAATCTGCCGCAATAGAATCTCCATTAAAAATCTCCATAACATCAGGTGTCACACCTAATTGGGTTACAAATGATAAAAATTCAATTTGAATTTTCTGACCTGCGCTTTCCGGACAAATGGTTAAAACAAAATCTTCGTCATTATCATAGTTACCAAACTCTCCACCTGAATCATAAAAAACACCACCACATTGGTTAACAGTCGCGGTTTGCATATTAACATCTTGTGCCAGTAAAAAAGAAGAAAATAAAAGGGAGGTTATTGCTATTAAATATTTCATTGGATTAATTTTATTATTTTATAAGGAACATATTTTTATTATGTATAGCATTCAATTCAGAATTAAACATTGCTATATATTTATTTATTTTCCTTATTGATATTGAGACTTTATTATGATATAATAATTGGTATTATCTACATGATACATCGCTGCAGTTCTTGAATAGAAATTTAAACCGTATTTTAATGGATTAAAATCTTTAGGATTAAAATCACCTTCTTGACTGTAATCTAAACCAACGCTCTCAGCCATCTCAGATAATTTAGGACACGGCTTTTTAAGGTTTTCATCAGTGATTAATTTAACCTCCACTCTATTTCTGAGAATATGTTTAATACTTTTAAGACGATTTGGCTTGCTAAAAACAAGTTCTTCTGCAGATTCTCCATAAACTTCAATAATCTGAGCACGCTCAACTGCTGTTAATGGTAATTTTACATTGTCGTTAAATTTTGCCAAAGGCAACGGGTTTTTATGAGTGGATTGTTGACTAAAAACACATAAAGGCATCAGTATCAACGCCAAAACAAAATATAGATTTTTCATAGGTAATTCAGAATATTAGAATTTCGAAAATTAATAAAATTTTATATAAACAACTGTTAATTCATCAAGGATATTGGTGTTTTAACGGTTTTACATATATAACAGCTACAATTATAAAACTCCTACCTTATTGAAACTATTTTTATTGCTTATCTTTGCCTCTCGTTTTTAAAAACTGATAACTTATTATTTTAGAATGAAAATTGAAAATGATTTTAATGATATTGATGCTCTTGGTGATGATCACTTTAGCGCATCAAGTGAAACTCCTTTGAGAGCTGATGCTTTCAAATTATCTAGCAACGAAAAAATAAATATCATTAAAGATGATGTAAAACATATTTTGGAAACTTTAGGTTTAGACCTAAACGATGACAGTTTAAAAGGTACACCTAACCGCGTTGCAAAAATGTTCGTTAATGAAATTTTTGGAGGTTTAGATCCTGATAAAAAGCCAAGCGCTTCTACTTTTGACAATAAATATAAGTATGGAGAAATGCTAGTTGAAAAGAATATTACGGTTTACTCTACATGTGAGCACCATTTATTACCTATCGTTGGTAGAGCGCATATTGCGTATATTTCTAATGGTACAGTTGTTGGCCTTTCTAAAATGAATAGAATTGTTGATTATTATGCTAAACGACCTCAGGTCCAAGAACGTTTGACCATTCAAATAGTGAAAGAACTTCAAGACGTTTTAAACACTGAAGATGTGGCCTGCGTTATAGATGCTAAACATTTGTGTGTAAATTCTCGTGGTATAAGGGATATTGAAAGTAGTACTGTCACTTCAGAATTTGGTGGAAAATTTAAAGATCACGCAACTCGAAGAGAACTTTTAGACTATATTAAATTAGATACACAATTTTAGATACCTCGTCTCAACTCATTAATTTAAGTTATTGATTCATTTTTCAAAAGTAGCATCATGCCATTATATAATACACACCACATAAAATTATACAATACACTTTCAGGTGAAAAAGAAATTTTTCAACCTATAACCGAAGGCTATGTTGGAATGTACGTTTGTGGACCAACCGTATATAGTAATGTTCATTTAGGTAATGTTAGGACTTTTATGTCTTTCGACATGATTTTTCGCTACTTAAAGCACTTAGGTTATAAAGTACGATACGTTCGAAATATTACAGATGCTGGTCACTTAGAAAACGATGCCGACGTTGGTGAAGATAAGATTACTAAGAAAGCACGGTTAGAAGCTATTGAACCTATGGAAATTGTGCAACGTTACACAGTGGATTTTCATAACGTACTGACTACTTTTAACTTTTTGCCACCAAGTATTGAGCCAACGGCAACGGGTCACATTATAGAACAAATAGAATTAATTCAATCCATTATAGATAATGGCTTCGGTTATACTGTTAATGGATCCGTGTATTTTGATGTCCATAAATACAATGAATCTAATGAGTACGGTATTTTAAGCAAACGAAAATTAGAAGACTTAATTCACAATACACGTGCACTTGACGGACAGAGCGATAAGAAGAACCCTCAAGATTTTGCTCTTTGGAAAAAAGCAGAGCCGACCCATATTATGCGTTGGCCGTCTCCTTGGAGCGATGGTTTTCCTGGTTGGCACTTAGAATGTACCGCAATGAGCACTAAATATTTGGGTGATTATTTTGATATTCATGGTGGTGGAATGGATTTAAAATTCCCACATCACGAATGTGAAATCGCACAAAACCAAGCTTCGAAAGGTCAGGCTCTTGTAAAATATTGGATGCACGCTAATATGTTAGAATTGAATGGAGCTCGCATGAGTAAATCGACTGGAAATTATATAAATCCAGCGGAATTACTTTCTGGAGATAATGACATTATGTCTAAAGCGTATAACCCTAGCGTCATCCGTTTTTTTATGATGCAAGCGTCTTACAGAAGTGTTTTAGATTTAACAGATGATGGTTTAGCCGCTGCCGAAAAAGGTTTCCATAGACTTATGGATGCCATTAGCTTAATGGCTAATTTAAAAACAAATTCTTCATCCTCATTTAATGTTTCTGAATGGAAGCAAAAATGTTACGATGCTATGAATGATGATTTTAATACTCCTATATTAATAGCAACGCTTTTTGAAGCTGTAAAATTCATTAATCAAATTAAAGATGGAAGTGCTAGTGTAACACCTGAAGATTTAGCTATATTAAAAGAGACAATTGATGCGTTTGTATTTGATGTTCTAGGACTAGTAAATATTTCAAAAGAAAGTACGGGAAGTGATAAACTAACCGGAGCCGTTGAAATTTTAATTAATCTTAGAAAAGAAGCGCGATTAAATAAAGACTTTGCTTTATCTGATAAAATAAGAAATGAATTAGCGGAAGCAGGAATTCAACTTAATGATAGTAGAGAGGGTACGACTTTTACGACTAATTAATCGTGAAGAAACTCTTAACATATCCGTTTTTATTATTGATTAAAATCTATCAGACCCTAATATCACCATTTACACCAGCGACTTGTAGATATCAACCAACGTGTTCTCATTATGCTAAAGAAGCATTAGAAGTCCATGGTTTTTTTAAAGGTGGATGGATGGCGGTAAAACGGATTTTTAGTTGTCATCCCTGGGGAGGTAGTGGATTTGATCCTGTTCCAAGGAAGGATGACAACTAAAAATTTGCCAACGCGCAAGCTCGCCCGTTCTCTAAAAATGTACTCCGTACATTTTCTTTACGTTCCGT
>NZ_JAHKPN010000051.1:0-2146 GCF_018860545.1 Winogradskyella psychrotolerans
TAAACAAAAACGAACGCGATAAAATTCCGAAGGAATTTTCCAAATAAGCAACGACCAAAGCAATTAATTATACACGGTGTTACCTGCTGTGCTTTATTTACAATTTCTTTTTAATAATTTCTATAAATATTCGTCCATTTAAAGGTGTCCATATTTCTGTGAAATCATCTTCCTCGGTTTTTATTCTTTGAAATTCAAACACTTTGTCGCTTGTTAAATCTCCCAAATATTTTAGAGGAATTTCTTTAATAATTCCGAAAAGCAATTTGTCTCCTCCTTCGCAAGTCGTGGCAATGTGCAATTCAGTCGGCTCAAAAGTCAATTCATAAATCAGTTTACCTTTCTCATTATAGAATTTCCATAATCCAGTTCTGTAGTTATGAAAAGCACGAAATGCTCCGCCAACGCCACATCCTATATAAGAGCCTAATTTATAATTCCCATCAGTTTTTACATTTCCGTTTTCATAGTATTCTTTCCAATGTCCAACCTTTAAGTCACTAATTCCATTTTTGTCAACAGCTACAGCTCCTTTTCCGATTATAGTTCCGTTGTGAGTTAATTCAATTATTGTGTCTCGTTCTGGAAGTCCGTTTTTTAATTCTCCATATTGTTTGTCATTCGAAATATAGATTGCATCTTCTTGTCCGATTACGAACTGAAATTGAAAAAGAATAATTAATATGTAAGCGATGTTCTTCATTTTTTCGGCATTGCAGGTAACGTGTTTGTATATGGTTTGTTGCGTAGTTTGGCACGTAATTTAGCAAATAAAAACCGAATAGAAAATCCGAGAGGATTTTCGCAAGTAGGCTAGAACAAGCAATAAATTATATACGGTGTTGGCAATAGTTTTTTCGCTAACAATTTCTACTTAATTTTATCGGAATCTTCATTCGCGTATTTTAAAATTAGGTCTAAAACACCTTTTATTTTTCCTACTCGATATGCTTTTGAGATTTCCTGTATTCTAATTGCTTAATTCCTTGCGATTTCAACATCTGGCTTTATTGCTTTAAACGCAGAAACAATAGAGAAAATGAATGGTAACAATAAAATTAATAATGAAATAGAAACTATTTGTCTGTGAACAAGAATGTTATTGTCACTATATGCTCCAAAAAATAAATATCCGATTGATGTTATTATTACTATTAAATGAAATATTATATATTTTTTCCAAACTCGGAATAGCTTTTCTTCAATTTGCACAAAGCTAAAATCCATACCATTTAGGAAATTAGTATATGTAGATAAGAATAAGTTTTTTTTCGTAATATTTTCTTTTTCAAGGCTATTTACTAATTCCTCTAACATTTTGAAAGAGTATTTTCGGATTTGAGCACTTCTCATTAGGCTACTAACTCTAAAATATTTTACGAAGTCAGGAACAAATGTTATAATAAAATATATAGCTAAAAGCACTTTAAATAAAGTATCAAAATTTTGTGGTTGAACCCAATTATCAGCATTATTCCAAAAATTTAAAGAGTGATGTAAACTAATCATATTTAATCATATCGATTTGAATTGTTATTGAATTTGGCTGGTTCTCAAATTATTGCCAACGTGTTAGTATATGGAAAGTTGCGGGTTTGCGTGCGAGGAATTTCCGAAGGAAATTCAGACGTAGCAAACGTGCAACGACCTTTGATTAAGCACAAAACAGCAATTTTTTATATACTGTGTTGTGTGTAGTTTTTTATTTTTTTTAGTTCAGTTTTGGCATTAATTTCCGTGTTTGTTTTAACGCTCTGTGTTTAATTCCCATTTCAGATATCAAGTCAAGATAATCACAAAATTGTGTGTTAAATTTCCTGTATTCAGTTCGGTTTTCAATATGAATTTCCCAAAGTGCTCCAGAACCACCAAACAATTCCCGACTAACAACTAATTTTTTAAATTCCGATTCATTCTTATTTTTAGCCGCAAGTCGGATTTCAGATAAATAGTCGACATAAAAACCAAGTCCGTTATCAATCAGAGTTTGTTCGAGCAAATCAGATTTCAGAGTCAGTTCCGAAACGTTTTTATCCGAAAAGTCAATCGGTATTTTCTGTTTTTTCAGAAAGTCAAATATTCCCATTTAGTTTCTTTTCAGTTCGTTGCTCAAATTACACACAACGGTTTTGTGTATGGTTAGTTG
>NZ_JAHKPN010000051.1:2197-4755 GCF_018860545.1 Winogradskyella psychrotolerans
TTTACGAACCCGTGAAAATTCCGAAGGAATTTTCGCAAGTAGGCTAGAACCAAGCAATTAATTATACACGGTGTTATGTGCTGGCTTTTATTTCCGTTATTAATTTGTTTCCGTAATTCAGATTTTCAAAGAAACTTAATTGTCGCTCAAATAAATATCCATTTGCAATGAACTCCATTTCATAATCAGTCGTTTCGATATTCAGTTCCATTTGGTCAATTGAATATTCGTGAAGTCTAAATCTAAAATATCGAGCGTATAATTTAGAAACTCCGAGTTTTAATAAAATCCACATTGGTGACAGAAAAAAAGGGTCAATATTTTCTTTTCCACGCTTTAGAGTGATTCCGATTATTTTTTTATTCGGAATAGGAATAGCCATTAATTTATTGGAATAATTCGCACGTAATAAAATTCCGCCAGTTCGCTTTTCAAAGTTACATTTCGATTCCAGTTTCAGAGATTCAGTTCCGGTGTTTTTCGCTTTAAATGACTTTAAATAAAATCCTGTACTACCAATTGCTTTCGGTTTTCGTAAATCGATTTCAGCTAGTTTTCCAATCTGTTTTATTATTGATTGTTCAGTCATTTTGTTTTTAGTTCGAATCTTTCTTCAGCTTGCACATAACGTGTTTGTATATGGTTTGTTGCGTGGTTTAGCACGTAATTTAGCAAATAAAAACCGAATAGAAAATCCGCGAGGATTTTCGTAAGTAGGCTAGAACTAGCAATAAATTATATACGGTGTTGCCCACAGTTTTTATTCTTTTTTCCGTTCAATTAATGTCTTTCCACGCTCTTTAAAATCAGATTCGCTCAATACTCTGCCTAATTTAATAATTTCCACAATCGAATCGTTTTTGTCAAATTTGTATTCAGTCATAAATTCTACAAACTCGTTCGGATTTGTTCCTTGATTAAAAGAACTATCTATTTCTTTAAAGAGCCTACCTTTTTCGTTATACTCAAATCTTGTTTTCATTCGCTGATTTCCGCTAAAACTCCAATTCTCTGTTATTGGTCGATTTAGAGAGTCATAATAAAATTCCGAAATTTTGGGCTCTGCATTTCGTTCCGATTCAATTCTTTTTTTAACAACTCCATTTTCAAATTCTTGCGTAATTGTTCTGAAGTTTGTTTTGGTTTCAATTAGATTTTTTTCTGAATCGTATTTGAATGATTTAATTGTGTCATTTTTTTTACGGTTCTCAACAATGTACTTTAATAAACCATTTTTATCGTAAATATAATTTTGCGTGTCGATTTTGGCTGTTCCTTTTCCTTCTCTTTTGTAGATTGATTTTATTTTATCAATCCGATTTTCATTGTAATAATAGAATGTCCAATTATTGTCATTTATTAGACGATTTTTAGAATCGAAAGCCTTAAATGATTTTCTGTTGAAATATATAGAATCGTTTTTGTTGATTCTTTTTTCTGTTGTCCAAATTCGGTAACTTTCTTTTGCATTAAATTCCGAAATCAATTTACCTTCTTCTAAATTCCCGCAAGAAGTTAAAATCAGGCTTAAAAATGTTATGGTTAGCAGTTTTTTCAAATTGTGGGCAACGGTTAGTATATGAAAAGTAGCGCTGAAAATAAGCGGTTTCTTTTCGGATAAACACAAGCCAGATTTTTAAATTTTACTGTTTATCTTTTTTCTTGGAAATCGTCAAATTTAAAAATTTGGCGACTTTCCAAAAATGCCCAAACCATCTTGTTAGCAACGACTTGCGCTATTTTTTATATACATTGTTAGCAACTGTTATTTTTCCGTAGTGTTTTTTAAATTTCCCATTAATTTATTGAAAACTTCATCACCTGTCGGTATAGTTTCTAAATTACTTTTTATTCTTTCATATAAGTCATTAAAATTGGCTTCATAATTTATAACCTTTGCCGTATATTCAATCGGATACAAAGAAAGTTTTGCTCCTTCATTATCATATTTAAGTGTCATATCTCTAAGAGGATATTCTGGTTCAGTATCCTTGTAAAGTTTAAATCCGTGATTCTTTATCATAAAGTCATTGAAAGCCATTGCTAATAGACCAACAGCATAATTTTCGTCCATTTCCATTGCTTTGCAATACATAACAAACCCAAATCCGTCATCAATAGTTTGGTCTAAATTTTTAGGGTGATTAATAGGTTCTTTAACTATTGGTTTAGTTTTATTAGCAACAAAATAGCTTTCAATCATTTTTAAAACGCCTTCCAATATAGATTTATCAATTTTATCTTCTTGATACCTTTTGTCAAAATATTCATTGGTAGCAATATTTCCTAATCCAACCTTAGAGTTATTTTTCTGTTCAGTTTGAGGATTGCCCGTGGGTTTCGATTTAGGAATGTTTCCTTGTTCTGATTTTTCATTTTCTTTTTTGCTTTTAAATAATTTTCTAAAAAAGTTCATATGTTTTTTTTTAATAGTTGCTAACGTGTTTGTGTATGGTTAGTTGCGTGTTTCAAGCAACTAATTTAGTAAATAATTACGGACAAAGAAAGTCCGCGAGGACTTTCGTAAATTGGCTAAAACCAGCAATTAATTATACACG
>NZ_JAHKPN010000013.1 GCF_018860545.1 Winogradskyella psychrotolerans
CTTTGTTAGCAAAAGTATTTATTCCGTTATTTTAATAAATTCTGGATTACTCCAAAGATTTTGTAGTTCTGAATATTGTTTAGCATCTTGCTTTAAGTCTTTTTCCAGTTCAAATGTTTTTTTTAAATATTCGATACTTTCATCGGTCTTATTTTGAATATTTTTTATAATTCCAATTTGATAATAATTCCAAGAAAATTCTTGTTGTTTATTAAGGCTTTTAAATAATTCAATCGCTTCTTCAAAATTTCTAATACCTTTTAAATATAAAGCTTTGCAATAATTCATTTGATATTTCGCGTCATTTGAAAGTCCGCTTTCTAATTTGTCAAATTCGATAAATGCTTTCTCTTTGTCCGTAATAGAGTTAAATATTTGTAGTAGTAATTGTATCGCTATTTGTTCAGAATAGTAATCTGAAAAAAGGTGTTTTAAATTTTTTAATGCTAACTCTCTGTCATTTTGCTTTATATGATATTGGATGATATAAATAAGAGCATTTGGGCTTTTTTTGTCTGCATTTAAAACATCTTTAACAGAATCAATAAATTTTTCTTCTCCTACAGTTGCCATAATTTCATACATACTGTTCATTCTATTTTCAAGAATTTGAATGTTATTTGGCTCAAATTCTAATGCCTTGTTATAAAACTCAACAGATTTTAGGTTGTCTCCTTTTTTTGCAAATAATGTTCCCTTATTAGCGTATGCTAAAGTAGCTTTATCATCGAGTTCAATTGCTTTGTTAAAAAGTTCAAGAGCGTTGTCTAAATCTCCTCTTTCCATTTGATAAGCGCCAAATCCAATATATTTATCTACTTGGTCTTTGTCAACATTTCCTTTTTTGTGTTCAGGGTTTGGTTGAATTTTAATTTCGGATATTTTTCCAGAATCTAAATCGGCTTGAAATTCATTAACCATTTTTGAGTTAATCTTCTTAAGGTTTTCAATGATTACATTAGATTGATTATCATCTAACCCTTGCTTACCCAGTTTCGCTTTTACTATCTTATAGTTGTGGTCGTTTTCAAAGTAAAGTGTTTGTGCTAATGCTGTAATTTCTGTTTGATATTGCTTTGAATTGAATGTATTAATATCAATACCATTTTTCTTTGGTTTAAGAAAGTCGAAGATTCCCATAGTTGGTTTTATATTTTTGCTAACGGTTTTGTGTATGGTTAGTTGCGTGTTTCAGCTACTAATTTAGTAAACAAAAACGAACGCGAGAAAATTCCGAAGGAATTTTCCAAATAAGCACTTGCCAAAGCAATTAATTATACACGGTGTTGTACCCAGTTTTTAATATTTCGAAATTCTATATTCATCATCTAATTCGATGCAGGTGTAATTCCCTCCGAATTTCCCGCCTCCTTTAATTTTCTTAAAAGTTAATTCCTTAAAATAACCAGTATTAAAATTGCGAGTAAATTCCACTTCGCCAATTTCAGAAGAGTGAAAAGGATAGTTATATTCTTTATTTTTAGTCAATCTATTGATATTTGACTTTTGGATTATCTTATTTGGCATTTAGTCTTCTAGTTTTTGTTTCCGATTCAATTGCCAATTCATTAATAATATATTCCACATCGCAAAAAAATCAGAACCTTTAAAGGCTGGAATAACGAACTGTTCATAATATAGAGTAGTGATTGTCAGTTCATCCCATTCTGCTTTTTTTACTTGTTCTTTTGTTGCTTTTCCAGTTGCGCTGATTTCAACTAACGATTGAGGTCGCATTTCTTTAATATCACTTATCAGCAGACTTTCAAATTTGTCATATTCTCCCCAAACTACTTTCCGAGTTCCAATAATAGTCCATTTGTCATTTTTCGGTTGAGTGAAAACTAATACAGGGATTCCAATATTTTGAGATTTAAATAATTCCGAATAATAGTTTTGGTTTTCAGTCGGCAAACTTTCGAATAAGAACGAATGTTGGGTTGGAAGGCTGTTTTTTCCAGCTTTCCATTTTAATCTTTTCGCTATATATTCATCTGTTTTCTGCATTTTCTCAAATTGGGTACAACGTGTTTGTGTATGATTAGTTGCGTGGTTCAGCAACTAAGTTAGCAAACTTTTACGAACCCGTGAATATTCCGCAGGAATATTCGCAAGTAGGGAAGAACAAAGCAATTAATTATACACGGTGTTGGCAACAGGCTTTTATATTTCAATATCATTTCTAATAATTTTATAAGAACCTTGAAATACATATTCAAACAACGGTTTTTCAGACTCTTTACAAAGAAGAAAGTTCTTCAATGTAGAATAAAAATCTTTTGAGTGAAAGTCATCTTTAAAGTCAGTCAGCAAATTATTGTCAAATTTGTGTAATGATTCTATTCTTTCGAACTCGACTTCTATAATTTTTAAGTTATTTGACTGGTCTTTGAATGATAAACCATAAAAACCAATCAAATAAACTATACAATCTTTTAAATTTCCAAAAAAGTAGCTTGATTCAAATCTATTTGGTAAATCAATATTTCCTGAAGTTTTAATTAAATCTTGTCTTGCTTTTTCCAAAATGTAATACGTAAAATATCTGAATTCAGATTGAAGTATGAAATTTTGTTTTTTAATTTCTCTTTTAATATTCTTTAAATCACTTTTAAGTCTGTTTCGAGTAAATAATATTAAATTTTTAGCTTTCAATTTCAGCCAAATTTGTTTTATTGATATTTCGTGGTATTCAGAGCAACTATATATTAATTCGAAAAGATTATTCAAATCGGACAGTCTCATAAGCATATTTCTGTCAATTCGGTCTGCTGTGTTGATAATCGTTCCATTTTCAGGAACATCCGAAACTACTTTGTAATAATAATTCTTGTTTGTATTCAAAATTGAGGTTAGTTGCTTTTAGCTTGTTGCCAACGTGTTTGTATATGGTTTGTTGCGTGTTTCAAGTAACTAATTTAGTAAATAATTACGAACCAAGAAAGTCCGCGAGGACTTTCGTAAGTAGGCAAGAAGCCAGCAATAAATTATATACGGTGTTGGCAGTAGTATTTAATTTTCTAATATTTTTCTGTATTTTCTTTTTACAGATTTAGAGTTTTTAAGGCACTCAATTAGTGAGATAAATAGTTCATCTTTCATTTTCCCCCATATTTCATAGTCGGTATTCTCAAGAGGATAAATCTCTTTCAAAATTCCATTTCATAAACATCTATTTGATGTCCATAAATATGAGTTTTAAAATCAAACATTTTTCCACATTCAGTTATTTCAATTTCATTAGAAAAAACAAAACAATTTAGGTTGATTGAAGGAAGTTCTATACAGCCATTATCTATTTCTTCTTTTTCAGGAATTGAATCTGTTCTTGTTGGAAGTGATGCTAAAATATTTTGTTCATCTTGATTTTTTAAAACAACAAAATATTTTGGCTTTGCAGTATTTCCATTTTTAAAATAAAAAGGGTCAAAGTAAATTATGGTTCCTTCTTCAAACATTTTAGTTTGATTCTATAAAATCACTATAAACAACTTTTTTTCTTTCATCGTGGTTTATTAAAGAAGCCATATCAATTAATAACTCTGTATTATTTATTTCTTCTTTTTCTAGTAATTCTAAAACAGAATTTTCTTTAGCTGTATTATGCCAAGGTGAATTTTTGCGATGAGTGTAATAAACTAAATCTTTAGCTGTCTTATCTCCAAATTGCTCAATAACAAAATTTAATAAATCAATATCATTATCTGAAAATTCATCATCATTAAATTCTACAATAGGTTTTATTACTGTAACTCCTTCTTCAGAAGTTCTTTCGATGTAATTTTTAAGTAATGTAGTTTCTGATGATAAATCAATGAAAATTTCTTCTGAAACAGGTCCAAATTTCCAAACTTTATATTTTAAATTGAAAAAAGGTATTCCGCTTTTTTTAATTGATAGTTCATCTAAAATATAAATAAGTTTTAATGCTTTTGTTTTAGATAACTCACCAATCTTTTCAGAAAGGTAAATAATTGAATTTCCAACTTTGTCTATTTGGTCGTTAGATAATTTTATGTAAGACATTTTTTCCACACTGCAAAAGTACAAAAAAATAAATTATAAACAATCTGTTGAAAACTATAATTTTCGTCCGTTATATTACTGCCAACGTGTTTGTGTATGCTTTGTTGCGTGGTTTAAGCAACTAATTTAGTAAATAAAAACCGAATAGAAAATCCGCGAGGATTTTCGTAAGTAGGCTAGAACCAAGCAATAAAATATACACGGTGTTACCACTAGTTTTTTCTTTTTTTCCAATCCTTATATTCTTTTAAATATTTTTCCTTTATATAAGCAGTTTGCACAGTTTGTGTAGTCATTATAGATTCCAAATTTTCATAGTCAAAATATTCACTTTTAAGCTCAATTCCTAATTCAGTTGTGTCAGAAAGTCTTTTTTCAGATAACAGAAAGTTCAATTTTGGATTCTCAATATTGTAAATTAAAGCGTATTTTCTAGATTCAGATTTTTTCCAGTTTTTAAATTCATTAGAGTTTTCTCCACCTGTTCCAGATTTGTATAATTTTCCTTCTACTTTATAAACATAATCTGTATATAAAGTAATTCCCTTATTCCAATTAGTTTTATATATTTCAGCAACTGTTATTCTTGAATTTCCTTTTTCAAATTTAGATGTGTTTTTAGAATATGAAATTGATTGAATAATAACAAGTAATAGAATAAATCCAATTCCTGTAATCCAACTTATTTTCGTTTTGTTTTTCTCAAGGTATTTTTTGTCCATCTAATTAGTGGTAACGTGTTTGTGTATGGTTAGTTGCGTGGTTCAGCAACTAAGTTAGCAAACTTTTACGAACCCGTGAATATTCCGCAGGAATATTCGCAAGTAGAGAAGAACAAAGCAATTAATTATACACGGTGTTGTGCGTTCGTTTTTTATTTTGTCGTTATTAATATTACACTTCCATTATACGCTCGGCATAAATTCGTCTTTTGCATCATTTCTTGCGTTAAAATATTAAATGATTTGATTGCATTTGGGTCAATTTTTGTTTTTTCTAATAAACTATCTGTTATTGGAATTCCGTCAATTACTATTAATTCGATTTTCTTTTTATTCCAACCTCTTTGTCCAGCAGATAAGCTGTCCAAATTCAGTTTATCCATATGAAACAATTCAGCTCGTTTTAGTTGAGTGATTTTCAATTCTTTCGTTCGCTTGTCAATTCGGATATTTTCAATATTATCTTTGTCAAGAAATACAGTTTCCAAATCGGTTTTCTCATTATCCACAAACATTTTATAATCCGCTGAATATTTTTTTAAAATTTTATTTCGGTCGTATTTTATATTCCGAGTTGCACAACCGAAAGTAAAAGTCAGAATGAATAGAAGTAGAAATATTCTCATTTTTCTTGTTTTATTTTCAAAAATATTTCAATTCTGCATTTCATAAAAATCTCAATGAGTGAACAATGTTTTTCGATTAGTTAACGTGCCTCTTAAATGACGCACAACGGCTTGGTATATGGTTTGTTGCGTTGTTTCAGCGAGTAAGTTAGCAAATAATAACCGAAATAGAAAAGCCGAAGGGCTTTTCGTGAGTAGGCGAGAAGCAGCAATAAATTATATACAGTGTTAGCTAACGTTTTTTCTTTTTTGCGAACTACTCCTTTGCGTATTTCCGGACGATTTGTTTTTCAGACGTTGTTTCATTTTTTACTTAAATGTCAAAAAAATCTCCGAATTATTATTTCGTTCTTTTCCGTAAGGAGAATCAGTTTTGTTTTCAACCTAAATTTTCGTGATATCAGAATCAGTTGATTTAAACAACTAATTTCAAATTTTTTAAACTGCGAACTGTTCAGCCGTACGTTTTGCCATTCCGCTTATCAGCCAAAAATTGAGGATTGCTATAATATTGAATGAAAGAACCGAAGTTAGGTAAGTCGAAATTCGTGCGTAACGTTCCGCAAGAGTAAAAAATTCCAGCTCAGTGGTTTTTTATATTCAGCTTTAAATTCCAACTAAGTTTTCTGAAGCAAAGAAGTACAGAACTTGGTAAAAGCCTTGAAATTGTTGACACGCGCGAAATGTTTGCTAACGAGATTGTGTATGATTAGTAGGGCGAGGTATAAACTAATACTTACATAATCTCGTAGATTGGGAAAGCGAATAATTTTATAAACTAACACTAAGCCCTATTGATTATACACGGTGTTGTAACACGTTTTTTTATGTCCGATTTTATTGTTTCAGATGATATTAAAAAATATGTAGATAAAGAATGTATTGATGTATCATTAGATATATTAAAAACCTTAAAAGGGAAATCACACTTTGAGGTCAAAGAAATATTAAGAACGGTTAATTCTTTATCAGAGTTAAACTCACATATTTAGTTCATCTATTTTATTTGAAATGTTGTATAGTTTAGTACCTAGCTCACTATTAGATTTTTTTAAGTCTGTAATGTCGGATTGCAAACCCTCAATAGTGGTCATTAAGTCTAAAATGGTTTGTTCTAGTCGTTGTAAGTCATTCATATATTATTAATTTTTAAAAATGTTATTTATGTCCGATTCTATTATTTCCGATGATAAATTAAAAGCAATAGATTTTGTTAAAAATAATTTAATTCAATACCATAAATTACAAATTGAATTAATAGAAAACGAAAGCGAAGTTTCTAATGTAATAACTCGTGAATACCTTATGTGTTTAATTAAAATAGATCATCTCTCTGGAAAAAATCAACTTTCTGATTTTCATTCTTTTTTTAATTTATAATATCTAATACACTTCCTAAAGTACCACGTATCATTACGTAATTATATTCTATGTAAACCATATTTTTGGTTTCCAGTTCTGATATTTCATATAAAATAGATTTCTTTTTAATAGACTTCACTTTTTTCAGAACTTCTTTTTGCGTTTCTGAATCATTTTCACTAGGTGTTATTAAATGAAAATTTTCAACGACAGTTTTAAGTACATCTATTACCTTGTTATTATCCGTTTCAGATAAAATTTTAAGGTGCTCAATATTAGTTTCGACAAACAATTTTAATTCTTCTTTATCCATATTTTCTAATTTATTCAAATTCCGACGTTCCATAACATTCTTAAAAGCTTGCAGTCTGGCTCTTTCGTGTATTGTCATTTTATTACTACCGCTCACTTTTTAAATGGGTTACAACGTGATTGTATAAGATTAGTTGCGTGGTTCAAGCACCTAATTTAGCAAATACAAACCAAATAGAAAATCCGTGAGGATTTTCGTAAGTAGACTTGTACTAGCAATTAATTTTATACGGTGTTAGGCAACGTTTTTTATTATTAAATACCCTAATATCATTCCAGGAATTAGCATAGCAATTAAATAAATCAGTTTTGTTTTACAGAAATAAATAATCTGAACTCTCCACCAATAATGCCATTTCAAATATTTATAATAATCCATATTGTCAGCTCTGAATTTTTGTCTGTCCAATTGGTCGTGATTTTCATATCTTCTTAAAATATTCTGGTATCTTGACTGAATGTCATTACAATATTCCAATTTTTCTTTATCCGAACTTTTTTTGTCATAGGTTTTAAAATTCTGAAGTTCATTATATAAATCAGCGATATCCAATGAGCAATCGTGAAATTTTTCAGCTTTGACTAAATAATTTTGAGAGTTCTCAAATACAGAAAAAATCAATAATATAATTGAGATTGCTGTCATTGAGAAAGCAAATAAGTTTTCGTACTGTTCAGATGGATTATAGATATTATATACAGAGAGAAGTCCAAAAATTATTAAATAAACAGAAAGAACACTTGTGCAAATATTTGAGATTTTTGAAATCTTTTTAAGTCTATCACTCGCATAAAAACGGATTCCTTTAGTAGACCACAATTTATGTTTCAATTCTTCCAGAAAGTCCTTGTCTAAATGTTCTTTTCCTTCTGGTTTTTCAAAGCTCTTTGGTTTTTTCAAATTTTTCTGGTTTTGGTCAAATGTTGCCTAACGTTGATGTATAAGAATAGTTGCGGGTTTGTATGCGAGGATTTTCCGAAGGAAAATCAGACGTTACAAACACGCAACGACCTTTGATTAAGCACTAAACCGCAATTATTTTTATACGGTGTTGGGCATAGTTTTTATTAGTAATACATTTTAAATTTCGTAAAATTATTTTGTTTTTCAGTAGTGATACTTATATTGTAAAATCCATTTTCTTTAGATAAAACCTTATGAACGTATTTATCTCCTTTTGCACTAAAATCAGACATAAATTCATTATTACTTTCTATAAAAACTAATTCATATTCATTCTCACTAATCCATTTATATTCCATTTTACAAAAAGTCTTATCAGGTAATAAGTTTTCCCATTTTCCGTCACACATAACAACATAAGCTTTTATGGTATCTGTAGGTTTTTCGAAATAATAAAAGTTTTTTTGGACTTTAAATTCTTCTATTTCCTTTTTTGAAATTGTAGATTTTGGCTTTTCATTTATTTCAGAAAATTTTTCATTCGGCTTTTCTATTTTGTTAGTCAAGTATCTAAATTCAGAACAATTTCTTTGTAATCTAAAATTGATTTTTTGTTCAATATTTTCCGCTTCTTTTGTTCTTGTTTTGAATGTTTTTCTCAAATAAGGGTAAAGGTGTTTCTCATAAAGAGAAATTTTTTCAAATGCAATCTTCTGACGATTTGTTTCTTTTTTAATATCTATCTGTTTTAAGTATTCACACATTGAATTAGAAATAGAATCAATTTCTCTAGATGATTGTGAAAACACGTAATTAGTAATTCCGATTAGTAAAATAGTCAGTATTTTCCTCATTTTTTTCAAATTATGCCCAACGGATTTGTGTATGGTTAGTTGC
>NZ_JAHKPN010000037.1 GCF_018860545.1 Winogradskyella psychrotolerans
TAGTAATATTCCGGTAGCCTTCTTTTCTTTAGAGATGTCATCTGTTCAATTAATAACACGTTTAATTTCTAGTGAAACTGGGCTTTCTTCAGAAAAATTGAGAACAGGTAAATTAGAAAAACACGAATGGGAACAGCTTAACGTTAAAGTAAAAACCTTAGAGCAAGCTCCACTATTTATTGATGATACACCGTCACTTTCTATTTTCGACCTAAGGGCAAAAGCACGTCGTTTAGCGTCGCAATATGGTATTAAGATGATTATGATTGATTACTTGCAGTTAATGACCGCAGGAGGAAGTCAAAAAGGTGGAAATCGTGAACAAGAAATATCGATGATTTCCCGAAACTTAAAAGCTTTAGCAAAAGAATTAAGTGTACCGGTTATTGCCTTATCACAGTTATCGCGTGCGGTAGAAACACGTGGTGGAAGTAAAAGACCATTACTATCAGATTTACGTGAATCTGGTGCGATTGAGCAAGATGCGGATATTGTATCGTTTATCTACAGACCAGAATATTATAAAATTGATGAATGGGATGATGAAGAACGTTCTCCAACTGAAGGACAAGGTGAATTTATCGTAGCGAAACACAGAAATGGTGGTTTAGAAAATATACGATTGAAGTTTATCGGTCACTTAGGTAAGTTTGATAATTTAGATGACTTTGACACCCCTTTTGGTGCAGAGTTTCATTCTAAGATGAACGATGCCGCTAACGATAATACGTTTTCACCTGATAAGTTTCCATCGGCATCAGATGCTTTTGGAGGACCCGAAGATGATGGAGTACCATTTTAAGTAATTTATAGAAATGAAAAGTGTATTTTGACGTATCTTTGAATGCTTAGTTAAAAGAAATTTGCCTCATGTTAGAACAAAGACGTACAACAAATGTATTGTTGCTAATTATTGTAATTCCTTTAGTATTTTATTTACTAAAGATCTTGTCCTTCATATTTATACCATTGATTTTTTCAATGTTTATTGCTTTATTGTTTTTGCCATTAATGCGCTGGTTAGGACGACGAAATTTTCCAAAAGTAGTAAGTATAATTATCGTTTTATTACTAGTTACCGTTGGGCTTAAATTAGGTGTTGAACTCGTGCAACTATCGAGTAAGGAAATTTTAGCAAATAATACAGAGTTTTTAGCTAAGGCTGAACTAAAAATAGCCGATTTAAAAGTCTATTTATTAGATAATTTCGGAATTGAGTTCGAACAAGAACACGGCTTTTTAGGACAGTTTTTTCAAAAGGAAAATTTAGGCTCCACACTAGGATTTTTAAATTCTTTTTTAACCGGTTTATTAATGACCGTCTTCTTTGTAGTACTTTGGTTAGCAGAATCGATTAATGTCCATAAGTTACTTAATAGTACAATACTAAAAAGAAAGCATACGTCGGTTAAAACCTTTATGAAGATTGAAAAAGATCTTATAAAATTTATTAAAGTGAAGGTGTTGGTTAGTGCTTTAACTGGACTATTTACAGGACTAATGTGCGTATTTTTTGATGTGAGTTTCCCAATTTTTTGGGGACTATTTGCCTTTGCTATTAATTTTGTTCAAATGGTAGGTTCCTTTATTTCTGTAATATTCTTGTCCATTTTTGCCTTTGTAGAACTAGATCCAACGAGTACATTATTCTTCTTTATTTTTGCAATTTCAATGGTGCAAGTCACCTTTGGTGCAGTTTTAGAACCAATTTTTATGGGGAAATCTTTTTCTATAAATGTGATAGCCGTATTGGTAATGCTGATGTTTTGGGGGTTTCTTTGGGGAATCCCAGGCTTAGTTATGGCGATTCCAATAACTGTTTTTATAAAAATTATTTTAGAACAGTTTGAAGGTACCAAAGTCATAGCGAGCTTACTTTCTGGTAGTCAAACGACGCTAGAGTAAATAGGATATAATACGTTGTCTAATGTCCCTTTTATTATAAGCACGTTATCAAAACAACATGTAGATTTTGGTGTTGGGGCTAAATGAGCTTAGTTTCTCGTGAATATATTTATTAGTTTTTAAGACGTGTTAACTAAAAAAGGACTATTTATCGTCTTTATTGATGTAATATTTTAAGCATTGCATATTACATATAGCTCTTAAAAGAATGATAAATCACGTCTGTAAAGACTAAAAATTAGTTATATTTCGTTCTAAATCTATGAACTTGAAAAAAATAACCTTCATCTTATTGCTTATTCTATGTAGTGCTAATGCTTATGCATCTTATATTCTTATCCCAATGGATGCAGAAACTCAGAGTAATCATTTAAAAGCATATGGAATAACATATTGGACTTTAGACCGTGAGTTAAAAGTAAAATGGCTTCTTAATTATAGAGGTGGATCGTTTTTATTACCAGATGCCGAGATTATTCAGCGTGAATGCCAAATTAGAGGAGTTTCTTTTGAAGTTATTTCAGATGCTAAAGCGGCTCAGATATTAGAAGACATTGCGAGTCCTGCAGTAAATCAAGAAGCTGTGGTGCTAGAAAAAGCACCGAAAATTGCCGTGTACACTCCGACAGGTTTAAAACCATGGGATGATGCTGTAACTATGGTGTTAACTTATGCTGAAATTCCTTATGAAACCATATATGATGAAGAGGTTTTAAATGATGAATTATTACTTTACGATTGGTTACACTTACATCACGAAGATTTTACAGGTCAGTATGGTAAATTTTATAAAGCTTATAGATCTGCAGCTTGGTATATTGAAGATAAAAGAGAAGCTGAAGCCTTAGCCAAACGATTAGGCTACAATAAAGTGTCAGAGGAGAAATCAGCTGTTTCCCTTAAAATTAGAGATTATGTCGTTGGTGGCGGATTTATGTTTGCCATGTGTTCTGCAACTGATAGTTTTGATATTGCCCTTTCTGCGGAAGGAGTTGATATTTGCGAACCTATGTTTGATGGTGATGGTAGTGATCCTGCATATCAGAATAAAATCGATTTCTCTAAAACCTTTGCTTTTAAAGATTATATTTTGGAGCGTAATCCTAATGTTTACGAGTTTTCGTCTATAGATATGACTCAAAAACGACAAATTAATAAGACTGTAGATTATTTTTCTCTTATGGAATATTCTGCAAAATGGGATCCAATTCCATCAATGTTAACTCAAAATCATACCGCATTGGTTAAAGGGTTTATGGGACAAACAACCTCATTTACTAGAGATCAAATAAAATCCAACGTTTTAGTAATGGGCGAAAACAAAACAAATGGAGAAGCCAAATATATACATGGTATTAAAGGAAAAGGGTTCTTTACATTTTATGGTGGTCATGATCCGGAAGATTACACACACAGAGTAGGAGACCCAAAAACCGAATTAGATTTACATCCTACATCTCCAGGGTATCGGCTAATTTTGAATAATGTGTTATTTCCTGCGGCTAAAAAGAAGAAGCAGAAAACCTAATATGAAGTACATAATTATTGCACTATTTTTCTTGTTGACACATGAATCATTTAGTCAAAATAGCGATGTCTTAAATTTTGGAGAAAACTTAATCTCTGAAAACAAATTAGATGAAGCCATTTCTTACTACAAGAAACACCTTGAAACCTCCATAATAAAAGAAGAGGAAATTCATTTATTATTAGGTTTGGCAGAAATCTATAAACTACAACTTAATTACGATACAGCTAATACATATTATGTAAAAGCACTTGAAGCTATTAAAATTTCCAAAAACAAACAGTTAGAATTTTTATACCATGTAAAGATTGCTGAATTTTATAGAAAGAGAATTTTGTTTGCTGAAGCAATATTGCATTTAGATGCTGCTAAATTGATATTAGAAACTCATCAAATTGCTCCTTTATATTTAGCAAAATATTATAGTAGAAAGGCAGCCTTATTTTCAGAGCACTATAATCAACCAGATTCCACACTTTTATATGCTCAAAAATCATTTAAGATCTCGAAAGAACTGAATGACGTAAATGAAATATTTTATGCTATGCTAGAAATTTCGGGAGTTTATGAAAAGAAAAAGGATTTTAAGAAAGCAATAAATTATTTAGAAAATCTTATTGATTATGCTGAAAGCAACTACTTAATTCAGAACAAAGTTGATGCCTATATTAATTATACCAGAGTTTTAATTAGAGATAAGCAATACAATAAAGCATTAAATGAATGCTTAAAAGCTTTAAGCTTTGCTAAAGAAAATGAACTGTTTTATGGTGAAATTTTATTTTTAGATAATATACGAAACGTATATAAACAATTAGGTAATACAGCTAAGGCTTATGAATATTTAGAACTCAGATTAGAACTAACAGATAAATATTACAAAATAGAACACAATAAATTTCTGTTTGAACTCGAGGAGAAGTATAAATTGACAGAAAAAGAAAATCAAATTAAAATTAACACCCTCGAAATTGAAAATAAAAATAAAGCTCTGGCGTCTAATACAGTTATGTTTTATGCTATTATAAGTTTGTTAATAGCTGTTATTATAGTAACCATATTAATTGCTTATGTTCTAAAAGGGTCAAAAAAAAGTAATAAACAATTAAAAATATTATCTAAAGAAAACGAGTTTTTATTAAGCGAAGCCAACCATAGAATTAATAATAATTTACAATTGGTAGTCATTCTTATATCAGATCAATTAAAAAAAGCGTCTACATCAAATAGTTTTCAACTAAAGAGTATATTGACTAAAGTAGAAGCCATTTCAACCTTGCACAAGCATTTATATAAAAACAACGACAAAAAGAAAATAGAAATATCTAATTATTTAAACGATGTTAAACATAGTTTTTTAGATGTATTTAATGACAACAATATTAGCACCAACTTTAAGATAGACACTGTAGAGATTCCATCAGATTATGCAATGTATTTTGGATTATTACTTACAGAATTATCTATAAACTCAATAAAACACGCTTTTAATGATCAAGACATTAAAGCGATTAATGTTGAATTACGTGTAAAAAAAAATCAGCTTAGTTTTATGTATTCAGATAATGGAGCGGTTATTATAACGCAAGATATAAAACCAAAATTGATAGATAAAATCTGTCGTCAACTTAAAATTGAGTATACTATTAATACTGAAAATGGTTTTACATTTTCATTCCAAAAAGACATAAGTAATGCATAACCCTAAAAACACCAAAATACTTATTATTGAAGATGACGTTATTATAGCCGAATACATTTCCGAAATTTTACAAGAAGAACAATTTAAAAATGTAGAAATCGTAAATGATGCCAACACTGCGATGTCAGAGATGAAAACCTTTGTTCCTGATATTATATTAATGGATATTAATTTAAGTGGTAAAAATGAAGGTATAACCTTGTCTAAAAATAAAAATGACAACGCAGCTGTTATATTTATTACAGGTCAGCAAGATTTTGCTTTAATGAGCGAAGCCATAAAAACAAAACCTTACGGTTATTTAACTAAGCCAATAAAGAAAGTCGATTTAATGGCATCCATAAGTATTGTAATTCACAAAAATGAAGATCAAAGCTTTCAGTTTAAAGATGGCTATGATACAGTGAACCTCAAATATACAGACATACGATATTTTGTAGCGGAAGGCAATTATAGTAACATCTATACCACTTCTAAAAAATTTAGTATACGGCAATCGTTGAGTACTATAGCAGACCAATTACCATCACATACATTTGTACGAGCGCATCGATCATTTTTAGTGAATAAGAATAAAGTAGAGCGTATTTCAACCAAAACACTTGAGATAAACAATGTAGAAATTCCATTATCTCGAACGTATGCCAAACATTTTAAATAAATGGAACAGGTTATAGACCCGTTTACTTTGGTGCAGGTTTAAACAAAACAAAAGCAATGATTTACATACAAAGTACTGCATCTCATACCATTCTTAAAGATAAAGAATAGTTTTAACTTTATATTAGTGGTTGAACGGATAACCAACCATTCTTTATAATCTGATTAATAGCAAAAGGCAGCATTTACCACTATGGTAGGTCTGCTTTTTTTTGTTATTTAATAATGTATATGGTAATTTAAATACCATTTACATACAAAGTATTGCGTTTTATCACGATAAAAATGTATTTCATCGATAATTATTTAGATTTGAATGATTATTAATTCAAATTAAATTTATAACCTATGAAACTAAAATTTTACTTATTTGTATTGGGATTCTTATTTCAATTAATGTCTTTTGGACAAACCTTTAATGTTGACGACATTAATTATAATATAACGTCAACCTCAGATCCACTTACTGTTGAAGTATCTGTTAATCACATGTCTTTTTTAGAAAATGTTATCATTCCAGAAACGGTTACTTACGATTCCAATACGTATAAAGTAACTGCTATTGGTGAGTCGGCCTTTGCAGATTCCTATTTTACGTCCATCATTATACCAAATTCGGTTACATCTATAGGAAACTATGCTTTTGTTATGTGTAATAGTTTAGTTTCTGTTACAATTCCTGATTCAGTGATTTCTATAGGAGAATTAGCCTTTGATCATTGCACAAGTTTACAAACAGTTAATATAGGGAACTCAGTAACTTCAATAGGTAATTTTGCTTTTGGAATGTGCCCTAGTTTATCTACAATTATCAATAATAGTACAACCCCTTTAGTAATTAATGAATATGTTTTTAGTAATGATTTCGGATCAGTTGAAGATAGAACTTTGTTTGTCCCTTATAATTCAGTATCAGCTTATCAAAACACATCAGTTTGGCAAGATTTTAATCCAATTCTACCGATTAATGTCTCTGCGACGCATTTAAATTTTGATGGAGTAGATGATTATATTGATTGTGGTAACGTATTACCAGCATCTTACACAAAAGAGGCATGGGTTTATTTGGATGCAATTAATGCTGCAAGTAATATAGTTTCAGGTTCTGATAATTTTGGACAGCATGCCTTGTGGGTACCAAATGGTGTGTTATCTGCTGGCCATAATGGTCTATGGAATGTTGTTGAAGATTCTGATGTATTAGAAATTAATACTTGGTATCATGTGGCTGTGAGTTATGATAGTGCAACGCAAACCTTAAAATTATATAAAGATGGTGTTTTAATAGATACTAATACAAATGTTTTAGCCCCACTTAATGGAAATGAAATTCATATTGGATCATATAATGCTGCAGGTAACGTATTTAATGGTTCTATTGATGAAGTCCGTATATGGAATACAGTAAGAACTGTTGAAGAAATAAATGAAAACAAGAACGCTGAATTACAAGGAGGTGAATCAGATTTAGTTGCGTATTACAATTTTAATCAAGGTTTCGACAACCAAGATAATACCGTAGAAACGACATTAATAGATGGTTCAGAAAACGCAACTCAAGGGACATTACATAATTTTGAATTATTAAGTTCAACTAGTAATTGGTTAGCTGGGTCTCCTTTAAGTACACCTGCCAGTTATTTGAATTTTGGAAATACTAACGATTTTGTAGATTGTGGTAATGATCCTAGTTTACAAATAACAGGCAATACCATTACGTTAGAAGCTTATGTTAAGTTTAATTCTTTTGCCACGGAAGCTTATTTGGGAAATATTATTAATAAAGACCAGGCTTTTGCTTCTTTTAATTCGGGTTATATGTTAAGAGCAGGAGGCAATGGTATTGTTAATTTTGCATTAGGAAATTCTGGATGGAACGAAACAAATTCACCTGAAAACAGTATAAGTTTAAATACTTGGCATCATATAGCAGGTGTTTACGATGGAACCACAGCAAAAATATTTGTTGATGGTGTAGAAGTAGCTTCTCATGAGTTTACAATGACTATTGGTAATGCTAACCGCAATCTTAATATAGGAAAAGATTCACAATTTGATGATCGATTTTTGGACGCTGCTATAGATGACGTTAGAATTTGGAACATTGCAAGAACAGCAGAACAAATAAATAATAGCAAAAATTGTGAATTACAAAGTACAGAAGAGGGTTTAGTAGCTTATTATAAATTTAATCAAGGTTTAAATGCAGATTACAATCCATCTGAAATTCAACTTTTTGATGCTACAGGAAACGGAAATGATGGTATTTTAAATAGTTTTAGTTTATCTGGAACATCCTCAAACTGGTTAAAGGGGTCACCACTAACATCAGGTGTCGTTATACCGGCTGCACCAACGGTTAATACACAAACATTTTGTGGAAGTGCAACCGTAGCGGATTTAGAAGTTGTAGGCACTACATTAACATGGTATAATTCAGAAATAAGTGATACAGCTTTAATCTCCACTGCCGATTTGGAAACAGGAACTTATTATGTTTCAGATTCCAATGTAAATGGTTGTGAAAGCGAAAGAACGTCTGTTAATGTTACTGTTTCAGACATTCCAGAAGTACCAACAGTAACAGCATTGGTAACTTACAGTCAAGGTGATGATGCTAGTGCATTAACAGCAACTTCAGGTGGATTAGACTTAGCTTGGTATGAAGCTGAAACTGGTGGAGTTTCTGATTCAGAAGCACCAACACCTAGTACAGAAACTATTGGTTCAACATCGTATTGGGTAGTTAGTGTTAGTGATGACGGTTGCGAAAGCGTGCGTGTAGAGATTGTTGTTACAATTGAAGAAGTTTTAGGAGTGGGAGATCATAATTTATTGAATGCTGTTAAAGTGCACCCAAACCCAACAGATGGTATAGTTTCTATCATGCTACCAAGTAGTAATGAAGTTAAAATTACAGTGTACGATTTAAATGGTCGTTTACTATTAAATAAAGTAAATACTAGTGATAATTTCAAAATTAATTTAGATAAATATGAAGCAGGGGTCTATGTCTTAAAACTAAAAATGGGCCAAAACGAAACCGTTAAACGAATAATAAAAAAGTAATACAAGTAAATTTGATGTCTAGTTGTAAACAGCGATGCTCTTTTTTGAGTATCGCTGTTTTTTTGTGGTTAATTCAATCTTTTTAATTTTTAAAGAAAAACGTAGAAAATAAAAATAGCAGACCATTCGCATACAATAAACTGCATTTCAAACCTCACTGTTTGTATGTTGTAGATATAGATTTAATTTGGGTGCCTAGAATCATAACATATTTAAAACTTTAAAATTTAAGTGTAATTTTAATAAAAGATTATTAAGTACAATTTAAAGATTGAGTATTAATAATTGCATTTACTCTTTGAAAATAAAACGAGGTTTGGGAAAATTTCGCTAAAGGAGATTAAGAAGTAGGGTTTTTAATCAACTATATAAAAGGTCGTAATTATGCGACCTTTTTTTATTTGATAAAACATCAGAGTTTCAACGTATAATTTCTTATTTTTAATAAAATACAATAGGTATGTTATCAAAAGAAACAATACTCAACAGAATTCAAATTTTAATTACTAATCACTTTAAAACACCAGAGGATGCGTTTAAGTTTTTTGATAAAGATGGAGACGGAAAACTAAACAAAGCTGAAATTGTAAAATTATTGAAAGAAGCTGAAATTACCGGATTTATACGTGGTATGGTGTCTTCAAAATTAATTGAAGGCTATGATAAAGATGGTGATGATCTTATAAATTGGAAAGAATTTAAATCTGCTATTGATGAAATTTCAGATGAATCAAAATAAATAAGCTTATTGAAATATGATTTTTTTTCAAAAGGAAATAAAACTTTCTTCATTTTCTAGAGGTTTTCATTTAATTACTTCAGATATATTAACCGCAATTCCAGAAATTAGTCAAATTAAAATTGGACAATTACAAGTGTTTATTAAACATACTTCCGCGAGTTTAACTATAAACGAGAATGCGGATCCAACGGTTAGATTAGATTTTGAGAGCCATATCAATAAAATGGTACCAGAAAATCAGTCGTATTATAAGCATACATTTGAAGGTGCAGATGATATGCCAGCACATATTAAAGCATCATTAATGGGGACGTCTGTTCAAATTCCAATCACAAATGGTAATTTAAATCTCGGAATTTGGCAAGGTATTTACCTTTGTGAGCACAGAAATAGAGCAGGTGGACGACAGTTAGTGCTAACGGCTTTCGGCAATTAGTGCTTCTAAAACCAATTCCACACCATTATTATCATTAGTTTCTGTTTCAAAATTGGCAATTGCTTTCACATCAGAATGTGCATTTTTCATCGCGTAACTATATTCTGCGCATTTCAACATTTCTAAATCGTTATTGTAATCTCCAAATACCATAGTTTCAGAAGGAGTAATGTTGAGTTGCTTTTGTAAAAAAGTAATTGCGTTTCCTTTATTGGTAATCGCTTCAGAAATATCTACCCAATGATTTCCAGAAACTACTACATTAAGTTCAGGCTTTAGATGTTTTACAAAAGGAAAGATATGTGCTTCAGAATTGGTGGTATGATACAATGCTATTTTAATGACGTCTTCAGTTATGTCTTCAAAAGAATCAATAATGGTATAAACTGAATAATATTCAGAGAACGTTTGGACCAATTCATCAGATGCCCTAAGAATAAAAGCTTGATCCTTGGTACAGAAAATAGGATAGGTGTTTTCAATGCTAGTTACTAATTGATAAAGTTCTAATAATCGATCTGGGTTAAGTAGATTTGAAAGTAGAACATTCTCGTTCTGAATGACTAAACCACCATTTTCAGCAACAATTATAATATCATCTTTTATAGATTGAAGTTTTTCAACAATGCTATAATAAGGCCGTCCACTTGCGGCAACAAATTGAATATTTTGCTGTTTTAAGTCTTTAAATAGTTCGAAGAATCTAGAACTTACGTCGTGATTATAATTTAGTAAAGTACCATCCATATCTGTGACAACCATTTTAACGTCTTTCATAGTGTAATCTTGAGTGTAATCTTGAAAATTTTATTCAAATGTAAAGGAAATAAAAAACCGATTCATAAAAGAATCGGTTTTTGTTTTTAGTGAGAACCAACATGGCAACCACAGGTTTCGCGTGTAAAACTCTGTGAGTCTTCATGCCAAGGAAAGGCTTGATTGTATTTATTGTTTTCCCAATAGAATTCAGTGCGTTCTTTTGGATGATTACCAATTTCATTCATGGTTTCTGTATCGTATAAGCGACCATTAATCATGGTGTAAATTATGCTTTCAGAATTTCTAATATCTTCTAAAGGGTTTTTATCCATAACAATTAAATCGGCTAACTTCCCTTTTTTAAGCGAACCAATGTCGTTACCAGCACCTATATAGTTAGCACTATTAATAGTCGCAGCTTTTAAAGCTTCATGATTAGTCATACCTCCTTGTTGAAGTGACCATAATTCCCAATGTGCTCCAAGTCCTTGTAACTGACCATGCGCTCCAAGATTAACTTTTACACCAGCATCACTAAGAGCTTTTGTAGTTTTAGAAACCAGGATATGTCCGTTTTCATATTCCTCATCAGGCACCATAACACGATGCCTAGAGCGCGAATCGATAATACCTCGAGGTGTGTATTTTAAAAGCTTTTCATTTTCCCATACATTAGTTTTTTGGTACCAATATACTTCGCTATTCATACCTCCGTAATTCACAATCAGTGTTGGTGTATAGCCGACATTGCTGTTACCCCAAAGTTCTAAAACATCTTTATATACAGGTGCCACAGGAATATTGTGTTCTACTCCAGTATGGCCATCCATGACCATGGTGATATTGTGATAAAACGTTGAACCACCTTCGGGAACAACAAAAATACCTTCTTCGCGAGCTGCTTGCAACACTTGTTGACGTTGCTCACGTCTTGGTTGATTGTAACTCTTTACAGATAAGGCTCCAAAAGCCTTTGTTCTTCTAATAGAGGAACGAGCGTCTTCAAGATTATTGATGACAGCTTTAAAATCTCCATCAGCGCCATAGAGAATAAACCCTGTAGAGTAGAGGCGTGGCCCAACAAGTTCTCCTGTTTTTTGTAATTCGGAAAGTGCAAAAATGGTTTCAGTATGTGCAGAGGGATCATGAGATGTTGTCACACCATAAGCCAAATTCGCATAAAATTGCCAGTGCTTTTGCGTGGTTAATCCGTATCTAAAACCACCAATATGTGCATGAGCATCGACCATGCCTGGCATTATTGTTTTTCCTGTAACATCATACACTATGGCATCAGTAGGAATTTTTATGTCTGATGTATTTCCAATAGATTCAATAATATTATTATTAATAATGATAGTACCATTGTCTATAACGTCATCACCTTCCATTGTGATAAGTCGAGCCCCTTTTAAAACAATTCTTCCTGAAGGTTTATCTGTTTTTGCTTCGACATTAATTGTGGTTCCTTTTTCAACAAGCGTTGTATCTTCAGATGCATTAGCCGAAAAATACTGATTTCCTAAGGTCCAATGTATCGTTTTACTGTCTTTAGACCAATGTAAATTGATACCTGCATCTTTTGAAAGTTGGGTTATAGGAACATATTTACTTTTATCGGTTAAATCTAAAGTTTTTCCAGATTTGGGCATAGGCGCTAAATACACTTTGTGTAGATGCACAAAAGCAATCCAATTACTATCCGGACTTGGTACTAAAATATTGCCGTGTTTTGATTTTACAAGTGTACGTTCATCAAAGCCATTGAGGTCAACACTTTTCAATTCTTTAGTTAAAGCGCCAAAAAACTGACCACCATTTTGATATAGGATTCGTGTGTCATCTGCATTAAACATGGGGTAATCTCCTTCTTTTGTTATAAACTTAGTTTTAGTTCCATCACTATTCATAAGGTATAAGCCAGGCTTTTTCGAAAACGTCCGACCTTGTTCATTGTTGCCGCTTTCTTTGCGATAGACAATGTGTTTACCATTATGAGAATATGAAGGATTCCTATAAATACCTTTTTCTGTAGTTAATTTTGTAGGTGTGCCACCAATTGAAGGAATCGAATGGATAGCGCCTAAGTTTTGATCATTCCAAGTCACATAAGCGATTGAATTACCATCGGGTGAGAAGGTCGGTTCAAATTCAAAATCAGTTCCTGTAGTTAATCGCTTGGCTTTACCGTTAGGTAATTTCTGGGTGTATAAATAGCCAAGCGCATTGAATACAATGGTTTTTCCATCTGGTGATGTAGTCGCATGACGAATCACTTTAGCGTCAAAAGTATCTGGTGCTACAGGCGTATCAAATTCTACAGCTTTTGCAATTTTAATAGTGGCATTGGCTTGAAAAGGAATATCAGAAACTTGAAGCGTGTTGATATTGATGTTATTTATTTTTCCACCAGACCAAATCACGATATCTTCATTATTAGGCATCCAATTAAAGTTGGTATAGACTCCGAAAATAGCCCAAGCTTCTTGTTGATCTTTATTTAGTTGATCATAAATAGGCCATTCTTCACCGGTTTCTATATCGTGGATAAATAAAACCGTTTTAGTACGGACTCGTTTTATAAAAGCGAGTTTCTTTCCATCTCTAGAAATTTGAGGACGAGCCGCTCCACCAGGCCCACCTGTAATTCTTGTGGTTTTTCCGGTTTTCATATCATAGCGATTGATGACATAAATTTGACTGTTAGGGTCTTTGTTATATTGAAAATAGCCACCAGGATAGACGTCTTCACTGTAGTACAAATATTTTCCGTCTGGAGAGATGCATGGCTCGTTAACATCTTGTTGATCATTCTTCTTTTTCGTTAATTGAAGACCACTACCGCCAGTTTTATGATACATCCATAATTCACCAGCTCCTAATGAGCGGCCTGAAGTAAAGTGTTTTCTAGTAATGATGTAGTTACCATCAGGTGTCCATATGGCATTGTTTAATAATCTGAAATTTTCTTTGGTGATTTGCTTGGCTTCTGAACCATCAGTGTTCATAACCCATATGTTGTCGCCTCCACCCGCATCACTCGTGAATGAGATGTGTTTACCGTCAGGACTAAATCGTGGTTGAATTTCAAATGCTAAACCTTCTCTTAATAGTTTGGCTTTTCCTCCATGGCTATCCATAATGTAGATGTCTCCTAATAAATCAAAAACAATCGACTTTCCATCAGGACTGACATCAAGATTCATCCAAGTCCCTTCATCGGTTGATAATTTTAGGTCTTTGAAATTCCAGTCACCTTCAGGGTTTGACACATCCCAAGATTTGGTTTTATCTTTATCTTGACTATACGTATTAAAAGTGATAAGTAGAATGAGGGTTGTGATGAGTTGAATACGCTTCATGTTTTTGGATTTAATTGAACGGTAAGTTAAAGATAAAAATTGAAATTAGAGACAACTTTGCGTTTCTGAATATAGGGTTGAATTTAAAGTAGGGGTATAAAAAAACCGATTCAAATGAATGAATCGGTTTTTATAAGCGAAATGTTGTTATTAATTTGGCTAAAAGCCTACTTTACTTTGTTTACTATAGCTTCAAAAGCATCTGGGTGATTCATCGCTAAATCGGCAAGTACCTTACGGTTCAAGTCAATATTATTTGATTTTAATCCTCCCATAAATTTTGAATAGCTCATTCCATGCTGTCTTGCACCTGCGTTAATACGCATAATCCATAACGAACGGAATGTTCTCTTTTTAACTCTACGGTCTCTGTACGAATATTGCATCGCTTTGTCAACCGCATTTTTTGCTACTGTCCAAACGTTTTTACGTCTTCCGAAGTAACCTTTTGCTTGCTTAAGAACCTTTTTTCTTCTGGCTCTCTTCGCTACTGAATTTACTGATCTTGGCATTTCTTTAATTGTTTTTTTGTAGTAGGCGGTCAATACGTTGACACTTGCTAAATAATTTTGCCTAACTCCAGGGTTTATAATTTATTTTAACCGATTAAAACCGTCTTACTTTAAACGTAATAATGTTTTAATATTGTCCTCATCTGCTTTATGTACTAAACCATCATGAGTTAATTTAAGCTTACGCTTTTTAGATTTTTTTGTCAATATATGACTCTTAAAAGCATGCTTTCTTTTAATCTTACCAGTGCCAGTTAGTTTGAAACGTTTCTTAGCACTCGATTTTGTTTTCATTTTAGGCATTTTCTCCTCTTTTTAATTTACGTTTCGCTTATTATTGTTAAGCTGATTTATTCAGCTTCTATTTTTTCTTAGGTGCGATGAACATAATCATACGCTTTCCTTCAAGTTTAGGCATTTGTTCTACCTTTCCATATTCTTCAAGATCTTGGGCTAATTTTAATAATAAAATTTGACCTTGCTCTTTAAAAACAATGGATCGTCCTTTAAAGAATACAAATGCTTTCAATTTCGCTCCGTCTTTTAGGAACTTTTCAGCATGTTTCTTTTTAAACTCGTAATCATGATCATCTGTTTGAGGACCAAAACGAATTTCTTTAACGATTACTTTAGTGGCTTTAGATTTTAAGGTTTTTTCTCGTTTCTTCTGCTCGTAAAGGAATTTTTTATAATCCATAACTTTACAAACAGGAGGGTTCGCATTTGGCGAAATCTCTACGAGATCTAAACCTTGTTCATCGGCTAGGGATAACGCCTGTTTAATGGGATAAACTCCGATTTCAACATTATCTCCGACTAATCTTACTTCTTCAGATCTGATTTTAGAATTTATACGGTGTTTATCTTCTTGAGATACACGTCTTGTAAAATTCTTTCTGTTTCTACGTATTGCTATGGCTTCTGTATTTAAATTAAACTTAATTTTTATATTACTTAAAAGTCTTTAAACTTTTACTAATCTTATCTTTTACAATTTTCACAAAGTCTTCAACATTAATTGTGCCAAGGTCTTCACCACCGTGTTGACGCACAGTTATTGTATTATCCTTTTCTTCTTGTTCACCGACAATAATCATATAAGGAAACTTTTGCATTTCAGCTTCACGAATTTTCTTACCTACAGTTTCATTCCTGTTGTCTGTGAGGGCGCGAATTTCGTCATTTTCTAGCACATTTAAAACTTTTTCGGCGTATTTTTCATATTTCTCACTTATTGAGACAATAATTACTTGCTCTGGCATTAACCAAAGTGGGAAGTTTCCACCCGTATGTTCCAATAATATCGCTATAAAACGTTCCATGCTTCCAAACGGCGCACGGTGAATCATAACAGGTCTGTGCATTTCGTTGTCACTACCTTTATAAGATAAATCAAAGCGTTCTGGTAAATTATAATCAACTTGTATGGTTCCTAATTGCCATTGTCTTCCTAAAGCATCCTTAACCATAAAGTCTAGCTTTGGTCCATAAAAGGCAGCTTCACCAGTTTCAACGACATAATTGAGGCCTTTGTCTATGGCAGCATTTAAAATTGCTTCTTCTGCTTTTTCCCAATTTTCGTCGCTTCCGATATACTTATCCGGATTTTCAGGATCTCGCAAAGATACTTGTGCGGTAAAATTCTCAAATCCTAAAGAACCAAATACGTATAAAACTAAATCTATAACCTCTTTAAATTCTTTATCTAGTTGATCTGGAGTACAGAAAATATGAGCATCATCTTGAGTAAACCCTCTAACACGTGTTAATCCATGTAATTCCCCGCTTTGTTCGTATCTATATACGGTACCGAATTCAGCATAACGTTTTGGTAATTCTTTATATGAAAAAGGTTTTGCATTATAAATTTCACAGTGATGCGGACAGTTCATTGGTTTTAAAAGAAATTCCTCACCTTCCGACGGAGTCGTTATAGGCTGAAAACTATCTGCTCCATACTTAGCATAATGACCAGAGGTTTCATATAGTTCTTTCTGACCAATATGAGGAGTAACCACCATTTCATAACCTGCTTTCTTTTGGGCGGCTTTCAAAAAGTTTTCTAAACGCTCTCTTAAGGCAGCTCCCTTTGGTAACCATAATGGCAAACCTTGTCCTACTCTTTGTGAAAAGGTAAATAGCTCCAGTTCTTTTCCTAGTTTTCTATGATCCCTTTTTTTAGCTTCTTCTAATAATTCAAGGTATTCGGTTAATTCCTTTTGCTTCGGGAATGAAATACCGTAAACTCTAGTTAATTGTTTATTCTTTTCATCACCTTTATAGTAAGCACCAGCAACACTTAAAATCTTAACTGCTTTTATAATGCCTGTATTGGGAATATGGCCACCACGACAGAGGTCTGTAAAAGTAGAATGGTCACAAAAACTAATAGTACCATCTTCTAAGTTGTCAATTAAATCAACTTTATATTCGTTTTTTCCTTCATAATATGATAGCGCTTCAGCTTTAGAAACATCACGCATCTTAAAATCGTGCTTGCCTCTAGCGATTTCTATCATTTTAGTTTCAATAGATTTAAAATCCTTTTCAGAAATAGTACCTTCTTCACCTAAATCAACGTCATAATAAAATCCATTATCTATTGCTGGACCAACCCAAAGTTTTACTCCAGGGTATAATTCTTCTAAGGCTTGAGCTAAAACGTGAGCAGAAGAATGCCAAAATGCTTTTTTTCCTTCATCATCTCTAAAAGTATATAAGGTAAGACTACCGTCTGTGGTTAATGGAGTGGTGGTTTCAATAACTGTATCATTGAATTTTGCTGAAATAACATTACGTGCAAATCCTGCACTAATGTCTACAGCCACTTCATAAGGAGTTACATCTTTTTCGAAAGATCTAACCGAACCATCTGGTAGAGTAATTTGTATCATTATATATAGTATAAATTTTAGCCTACAAAGATATACCTATATAAGGAATAGACAAAGTGAAGTTTCTATAATTATTAATTCGTGTTATTATAGCGTTTCACTTTAGCTTTTAATGAGCAAAAGTGCCGCGTCATCCGCTATATCTTTTTTGTTTAACCCTTAAGTTATAATGATTGCTATCTATATATAGGATTTTGTACCTTATATAAAGAGAATAGAGCAACAAAAAAGGATG
>NZ_JAHKPN010000016.1 GCF_018860545.1 Winogradskyella psychrotolerans
CACGAAACAGAAACCAATGCCAACAATGGAGTTGATGCCATAGATACCTCAATAGCTTACAATAATATTGCACAAGATAGTCAAATCTTATACGCTCGAATAGAAAGCCCAACCATAGCGACGGACTGTGCCACTATCGTTGTGTTAGAGTTAATCGTAGAACCAACACCGCAATTAATAGACCCAACACGATTAGAAGCCTGTGATGATATCTCAGCCGATGGATTTGCGACGTTTGATTTAACACTTAAAGAATCCGAATTATTAAACGGTCAGGATCCATTGCAGTATGATGTTAGTTATTACGAGAGTGATGTGAATGCTATAGCGGCAAACAGCCCCATAAACAATCCGCAGGCTTATACCAACACCGACGATTTTAATCAAATCATTTGGATACGTGTAGAGGATAATACAACGGTAGCAGGCTGTTATAAAATCACAAGTTTAGAATTAATAGTCCGTCCATTACCCGTGTTAATTACACCAGCGCCCATAGAGATGTGTGATGTGAATAACCCAGGCGATGAGCAAGAAGGTTTTACATTAGAAGACGCTAATGAAGAGATTTTAAATGGACAAACAGGCCTATCGTTAACGTACTTTGAAACACAAATGGATGCAGACAATGCTACAAATCCAATAGCAAGTCCATATGTAAACACTAGTAATGCTCAAACCATATTTGTAAGAGCAGAAAATGATGATACAGGCTGTTACAATACAGTAACAGTTACCTTACGAGTCAATCCAATACCATCACCAGAACCAAACCCAACAGCCATAGAGGTCTGTGATGATGATAACGATGGGTTTGCAGAGTTCGATTTAACACAACGCACCATAGAAATCACTAATGGAGAACCAGATGTAGCGATTAGCTATCACGAGACGCAGACCGATGCAGAGAATGGTGATAATCCAATTATAGGACTGTATACCAATATTGTAGCCAACAACCAAATGATATTTGTACGATCAGAAAATACCGTCACAGGTTGCTACAGCCTTACAGCGAGTACCATGGAGCTTATTGTGTTGCCTTCACCAGAAGTACCAACAACTATAGAACCTTACATTATTTGTGATACGGATGACAATGGTATCGCCCAATTTGATTTGACCACCAAATATGATGAAATTCTTAACGGGCAAGACCCATTAGACGTGCTACTTACTTATCATGTAAGTGCATTGGATGCTGAAACAGGCGACAATCCAATTGTCAATGTTGGTAATTACACTAACACTATAAATCCACAAGTAATTTATGTACGCCTATACAATCCAACCACAGGTTGTAGCGATACCGGAGAATTTGAATTAGAAGTTAGTTTACCACCAGTAGTAATACAACCAACACAATTAAGTGAGTGTGATGATTTAGGAGAAGCACCAGGAGATGGGTTTACAGTATTTGATTTAACGGTAAAAAATACTGAGATCACAGGAGGTAATGCGAGTTATTCCGTAGCCTATTACGAGACCGATGCTGATGCGCAATCTCAAATCAATATGATTCCAGATCCAACACAGTATACCAATACCTCAGTTAATGGTTTAGATGCAAATCCACAAACCCTTTATGTGGTTGTTACCGATACCGATACAGGTTGTGTAGACTTTACCACACTAACAATCCGTGTGCTGCCAAATCCCACACCAACACCAAGCGATCAATTACCAAACTTAGAGTTGTGTGATGATGAAAATACAGGAGATGGAGTCGAGGTGTTTGACCTTACGGAAAATGAAATTCTGATATTAAACGGAGAAGCCGGAGTAACGGCAAGCTACTATGAAAGTTTAGACGATGCCAATTCAGCAAGTAATGCTATAGTAGACCCAACACAGTACACGAATGCAGAGACACCAGAACAAGAGATCTATGTACGTATAACAAATGATGTCACAGGTTGTTATGCTTTAGTTGATTTTACAATCATAGTACATCCATTACCAGAAGTAATAGCTGTAACCGATTTTATACAATGTGAATTATTTACAGATGGAGTTGATAGTTTTGATTTAACGACCAAAGACGCCGAAGTGTTAAACGGTCAAGATCCAACACAATTTATAGTGAGTTACCATAGCAGTTTAGCTGATGCCGAAGCAGGTATCAACGGATTAGTAAGTTCCTATACGAACTTGAGTAATCCACAGCAAATCTTTGTGACCATTACCAACAATGTAACAGGATGTTCTATCAGTACCCAAAGTTTCAATATAGAAGTTCAAGAAGCCGCACAGGCGAATCCAAATATGGAAGCTATAGTTTATGAAACCTGTGATGATGAGATGGAAACCGATGGAAATCCAACCAATGACAGTGCACAGTTTGATTTAACCACGAGAGACGCAGAAGTTTTAGACGGTCAAGATCCACTGAATTACATTGTGACGTATTATGAAACCCAAGAGCATGCAGATTTAAATGTCAACCCATTACCAACCTTGTATGAAAACATAACGAACCCACAGGTTATTTATGCACGTGTAGATAATGACACACCAGATGGTACCACAGGTAATGACACATCCATCTGTTATGCTGTAGCAGAAATCACCTTACAAGTGAATCCATTACCAGAATTTAATTTAGAAGACAGCTATACGTTATGTTTAAATACCAATGGGACAGAAGTTTTAGACCCTTTAGTCATTGATACAGGCTTATCGGTAGTAGACTATAGTTTTGAGTGGAGTTATAATACCGTTGTAATTTCAGGAGCTACAGGTCCAAGTATAATGCCAACCGAAGGAGGTAGCTATAGTGTTTTAGTAACCGATATAAGCACATCTACAGAGACCAATTGTACTAATGTAGACACAACCGACGTTATAGAAAGTGAACCACCAAGTTTAGCTATAGAATTAGTGACACAAGCCTTTGCAGATAATCATGTTTTAGAAGCCTTCGCGACAGGAATAGGAGTTTATGAATACAGCTTAGATGGAGGGCCATGGCAAGATGAAGGGATATTTACAGGCTTATCTGCAGGAGAGCATGAGATCACCGCAAGAGATAAGAATGGCTGTGGATTAATCACAGTATCTAAGTTTATAATCGATTATCCGCTATATTTTACGCCAAACGGAGATGGAAATAATGAAACTTGGAACATAGAAGGTATTGGAAGTAATGCAAAAATTTATATATTTGACCGGTACGGAAAGTTGTTAAAGCAAATAAGTCCAGATGGAGATGGTTGGAATGGGACTTATAACGGCAAAGCAATGCCAACGAGTGACTACTGGTTTACAGTGGAATACGA
>NZ_JAHKPN010000054.1 GCF_018860545.1 Winogradskyella psychrotolerans
GCTGAAACAACGCTACAAATCATATACTAAACCGTTACCCAACATTTGAACTGACGAACTAACTACAAGCGATTGATAACATTTTTATACATAATTGGTGGAATTGGAGCAATATTCTTTATTTATTATTTTGTTTCTATATATATCCAATCAAATTCTGTCGAACATAAAGAATACAAACGTAAGCTAAAAGAAAGTTTGGCAGATGAATTTATTATAGACCCTGAAACTGGAACCAAAATCACGTTGGAAGAAGCTGAATCCGGACATTGGGTTGCTCACGACAACGAATTCAGAACTATATCTGAAACTGAATTGGAAAAGCTACTTACCGAAGACGAAAAACAAATTGAAATCGCACTCAACTATTTAAGAGAAAGTAAAGATTATAGAAAAACTGAACTGACCGATGAAGAATTTGACGTTTTTGACAATTCTAAAACTTTGAATAATTATGATGATTGGTCTTACTCAAACCCATTCTCTTTTGAAAATGGAATTGTAATATTGCCTGCACCTGAGCTACACGGAATGACTTATTATCAAGACGATTATAAAGAATCCCATTTAATGTTTTGGAAAAAAATTAAAAATATAAATGGCCATTATTATTTAAGAGAAAAATCAACAGCTGAAAAAGTATTTGATAAATTTAGAAATGATGATGACCTTCAACTTGAAGACTATGAGTGTTTTACTATTAAGAAAAGTTTTGACTTAATAGTAATCAATAAACTTCTTGAAAAATTTGAGAATCAGAAAGGTTTAGAAATTGAGATTAATAATGACAACCTATTAGTCAAAACATTAAAACTGACAAGTATAGAAGACATTAAACGGATTGAAAAAGTATTAAAAAACGTTGGGTAACAACGTGTAAAATTAATTGCTAGTTCTAGCCTACTTACGAATATTCCTGCGGAATATTCTATTCGGTTTTTATTTGCTAAATTAGTTACTTAAACACGCAACTAATCTTACACAAAACCGTTACCTGCAAGCTAAAAACCAATCTTTACGGAAAAAAAATGAGCAAAAATATCTACTTGATTTTATTACTATTTACTTCGATATTATTAGTAGGTTTTTATTTTACATCTGAATTAAATAACTTTTGGATTGCTCACTTCAGTCATTTAGGAATAATGCTTGTTGCTGGACTTCTGATTATTGGAATTAATAAAGGAAAACTTCCGAATAAAGAAAAAACATTCATTGAAATAAACCAAGTTGTTGGAATTTTAATTGGAATAATCGGACTTATTGGAGTTAGTAATTTCATACCAGTTCTTGCAACTAAATTAGCTGGAATTGAAATGACTGGATTTTTAAAAACATCTGAACTGAACCGAGTTTTTGTTGTGTTACTTTCGATAACATTATTTGAGGAAATCCTATTTCGCAGAATTTTAGCGCAGAAAATTAATAATACTCTCGGATTTAAAAAAGCAATCTGGATTTCTGCATTAATTTTCGCTATTGCTCACATTTACACAGAAACTGGACTTTTAAGTGCATTTATTGCAGGAGCGATTTTCGCATATATTTATCTAAAAACAAATAATATCTATTTAAGCATTATTGCTCATTTGTTTTATAATTTGACCACATATTTCCTGACACCGATTTTTATAGCAAATTTTGACGGAATTAATAAGTACTCGATAATTGTTTCGACCATTTTAATTGGTTTAGGACTTATCTATGGAATGATAAGAATTTTGAATAAAAAGCCAGCAGGTAACACCGTGTATAATTAATTGCTTTGTTCTTCTCTACTTGCGAAAATTCCTGCGGAATTTCCACGGGTTCGTAAAAGTTTACTAGATTAGTTGCTGAAACACGCAACTAACCATACACAAAACCGTTGGCAGCAATGCACCCATTCAGCAAAAGCCTTTACTCTACCCTTACTTTAGGCTTTCTTAATTCGAGCCATCAAAGAACCTTTATTTAGAAACTCAAAACGATGGATTAAAAGGCTTATCGAATATATTACAACAAAAAACTGCTGATTAAACCAAAACCTGGACAATTTCGTTCAAATTAAACCTTAACTGAACATTTCAAAATTACCTACGTTAAACAAAAAAAAGCCTAGTTTATTTTCCGCGATTTTTTTTTTAGAATTTTAAGTCAGTAAAATCAGGAAAACTAGAGACGACAATTTTAATTTAGCGTTAATCATCCAACATAAAACTACTTTTTGAGACGTTTAACAAGCTAAAAGCAACATAACTCAGGATTTATAAGCTAAACGGAAAATCAGCATGTGATAAGCCACTACGCAGAACTAAAACTAGATCATTTAAGGATCAATTTGATGTTTAAGTTAGTTAACTAACGAAATGATGAATAATTAAATCATTGTTTGACTAAAAAATATCGGAAAAATAATAAGCACGGCTGCCAACACCGTGTATAATTAATTGCTTTTTTAGGCTTACTCACGAAAATTCCTGCGGAATTTTCTCTGGCAAGTAAAAGTTTGCTAAATTAGCTACCCAACCACGCAACTAACCATACACAAACACGTTGCCAGTAATTTGAGAAACAGAACTAAATGGGAGTTTGGAACACAGAAATAAAAGGAAACGATACTACACTTGACATTTATTCCAACTTTTTTGACAAGTACAATAATGGTGGAAATCAAGTTTGGGTTTCAAACGAAATCAAAGCGGAATTTAAAGATAATTTTTCGGATTCAGACGACAGAAATAATTCATTATTCGGACTTGCATTAGCACAATGGGAAACAAAATCTTTAGAACCTGAAATTTATAAAACCGTTAAAGAAATAATTGAAACCGGAACGGATTTGGACTTATGGAAAGAACTTGGAGCTGACAAAAAAACTCTGAATGACCGAAAATCGGAATTAGAAAATTTCCTAAAACAAATCTCGACCGAAAAACCAAAAGCGAAAAGACGAGTAAGACCAAAATTTGAGTTTACTACAAACGAACTCGTTAATATTAGAACAATTGACGGAACAAAGGAATTTAGGATTAACGAAGAGTTTACAAACGGAAAATATATCCACACAAGCGGAATAATGGAATGGAGTTCGGGTGGTGGAGCTGGAATTGTGTATTACACAGGAGAAAGTAAAAGTATTTCTGCCAAATGGATTGATAATAACAATTTGGAAATAATTCACGAACCGAATTTGACTTTTGACAAAAAAGAAAAAGAATCGTTTTTTCGAGGAGATAAAGCGATAATAAAATATAAAACGGAATAAAAACTACTGGCAACAATGCATATATTTTATTGCTAGGTTCTAGCCTGCTTACGAAAGTCCTCGCGGACTTTCTATTCGGTTTTTATTTACTAACTTAGTAACTTGATCACGCAACAAACCATATACTAAACCGTTGTGTGTAATTTGGCTCAATCTTTGCATATGAAATAGAATGACAAAAATAATTCCACTTTTTATATTTCTCACTCTCTGCAACAATGCCATCGGACAGAAACGAACTTCAGTTGAATTAAACATCAATGACTTAATAGGAACTTGGAATTATACTTCCGAATCAAGAAATAATAATTTAGTACTCTATAAAATATCTTATCTCAAAAAAGATTATGCTGGAGGAATTATGAAATTTTCATCCGATGGAAAAATGACTAAACAACTTTCACGTAAACCAAAAAAATGTGGAAACGATACGAGCTCTAATCTCAATATAAGTGGAAATTGGGTTTTTGATAAAAAAAACAACATCTTGACAATTAAATTTGGTAAATTCAGAAGTGCCGAATATGTAATTTTGGAATTATCCAATAATAAATTAATCTTGAAAAGAATAATTACCGAATAAAGCCTACTGACAAAAAAAACTTGCTAATTAAGAAAATAAAAAAACTACACACAACACCGTGTATAATTAATTGCTTTGTTCTTCTCTACTTGCGAATATTCCTGCGGAATATTCACGGGTTCGTAAATGTTTATTAACTTAGTTGCTTAACCACGCA
>NZ_JAHKPN010000003.1 GCF_018860545.1 Winogradskyella psychrotolerans
TCACTGCAATGTTTTCTGCAGAAGCACAATCGTCATTAGATACTGCTTCGAACGCTTGAATTGTGAAGGTTCTATAAGTAGCATTGTCTGCATTTGCTAAAGTTCTAAATAGACGCAATTTGTAATTGGTTGTTGCGGTAAGGTCTGTAAATAACTGATTGTCGGATCCGCATTGTAATTGTGTACCTCCACAAGTATCATATAAAGCAAAATTGTTCCAGCCAATGGTGCCATCGACGTAAAGATTTCCATTTACCGGCATGGTAAAATCGTACCAGATATCGGCATAGTCGTTGGTGGTTTCAGCACAGCCTATTTCATTATTAATAGCAGCTCCTGCAATGTCAAAATTAACCGTAGACGCTGATGTTGTCACTGCAATGTTTTCTGCAGAAGCACAATCGTCATTAGAAACCGCTTCGAACGCTTGAATGGTGAACGTTCTGTAACTGTTATTATCTGCATTTGCTTCCGTTCTAAATAGACGCAATTTGTAATTGGTTGTTGCGGTAAGGTTTGTAAATAATTGATTGTCGGATCCACATTGTAATTGTGTACCTCCACAAGTATCGTATAAAGCGAAATTGTTCCAGCCAATGGTGCCATCGACGTAAAGATTTCCGTTTACCGGCATGGTGATATTGTACCAAATATCAGCATAGTTGCTAGTGGTTTCGGCACAACCCGTTTCATTAGTAATAGTCGCTTCAGCAATTTCAAAATTAACAGTAGACGCTGTTGTTGTCACTGCAATGGTTTCTGCGGAAGCGCAATCGTCATTAGCTGGTTGTGCTAATGTAATTTGAGTTAACAAAATTGTAGTTAATAAAAAGTAAAGTTTTTTCATAATTGACATGGTTAAAGTATTAAATATAAGTATTTTATGTTTAAATACAATAAATTATGAAACACAAATGCTCATTTTTTTTACTATGTATTTCATTACGTGTGTGCGTATCATTTTTTACCCTTATTGTTTTATTGAAAGCGTATTCATGACAACGTCTACTGAATTAGTAAAAAAGGCCGAAGTATAATACTCCGACCTTTTAGAATTACTGAACTTAAATAAACCTATTGATGTTAATTGTTTGATTTTGTTTGAGATACAAATATATTGTAAGTTTTAATGTCTCGTCTCACCCATTTGGGTGATATTATGATGGCTAGAGTCGTTTGCATCATTAAATTTAGAAAATTCTTATGAAACGATTTTAAACTTTGAAGGTATAAAAGCGTTGCGTCGACAAACATTTTAAAATGGGCTATTATGATGCATCATTAATTTAACGCCAATGAATATAAGTTTCTTAATGAGATCGCAGTCCTTAATTAAGAAGTGTTCTTATTTTTACAATAACTTCGGAACGTGAGTGTACATCTAGTTTTTCGTAAATGTTTTTAATGTGTGTTTTAATAGTGTTGATACTTACAAAATGGGCTTCTGCCATTTGATTGTTCGTTTTACCTTGATAGATGTCCTTTAAAACCTCAAATTCTTTTTGAGTAATTGTATTAGGAATGGCATTATTAATTAATGCGATATGTAAAGCCTCCGTTTTATTAAATTGGTAATAGTTTGACACCGCTATTTCTATGGCAGAAAATAAATCAGATTCATCAAAAGGTTTTACAATGTAACCCATAGGAAGGGTGTGTTTTACCTTGTCTAAAATTTCCCTATTAGAATAGGATGTAAGGTATAAAAATGGAATTTGAAATTCAGTATTAATCGTTTCAGCGATTACAATGCCATCTAGGTTGTCACCAAGATTTATGTCGAGTAAAGCGATGTCTGGAGAGGTTGCTTCAAGAGCCTTAATAGCATCATTTTTATTATGAGCAACACCTACCACTTCATAATTTACATTGGTCAGTGCTTCTCTAATATCTTCGGCAATAAAAGGGTCATCTTCAACAACAAGTACATGGATTTTACTCATACGTTTTTCTTTAAAGTGTAAAGATATAAAAGGGTTTTATATCTTAGGTTGTTGAATAACAAAAGCTTTAGGATTAATTGTACCGTCTGTAGTTCTTCATTTATATATAAAATCATGTCTTGTTTAAACAGGTGTAAAAGTTAAACAAGACATGATTTTTTAAAGGGTATTAATTATTTTACAATCAATTTCTTAACAGTTTGTGTTTGGTCACTAGCAATATTTAACAGATATAAACCTGGTTGTAAACTGCTAATATTGATCTCAGTTGAATGTGTTGCTTTTAATACAGATTTACCTGAGACATCAAACACTTCAATTTTTGTGATGGGTTGTGTTGAAGTCACATTAATAATATCTGTAGCTGGGTTAGGGTATAGTTGAAATGACAAGGATTCTTTGTGTTCTTCTAACCCTAGCGCTTCACAGCTTTCATTATAAGTTGTGGTAGCATCTTCTAGCCAACTAGTTGGTGGTGTAAATCCTGTATCTATTTGTACACAGCTAAGACCTGAGTTTCCTGTGATATTAAAATAAGTGAAATTAGAATTATTTCCGTTGGCAACATTTAGATTGGTAAGCGCATTATCTGTAGCAATAATATAGGTTAATTCAGAATTAAGAGACAGGTCTAAACTTGTTATTTGGTTATTGAATAAGCCAATGGTGGTTAAAGCTAAATTATTAGATAAATCTAAGTTAGTTAAGTTGTTAGAACGCGCCCTAAGATTTGTTAAAGCTGTATTGTTAGATAGATCTAGGCTAGTTAGATCGTTAAAAAAACATTCAAGATTAGTTAACGCTGTGTTTTGAGACAGATTTAAAGTTGTTAAGTCATTATTATCACATCTAATAGATGTTAAAGTTGTAATGTTGGAGACATCTAAAGATGTTAAATCGTTAACAGAACAAATAAGCTCTGTTAAAGCTGTAAAATCTTCAATACCTGTTAAGTCTAAAATATTTTTGCCTGTTACATTTAAGCTAGTTAGCGTATTAATGTTTTCTGTTAGAACAAAACCGTTTGGTGTTCCTGTATCATGCCCTAAATCTATTAATGCTTGTTCAAAATTAGTGTCAGGAATTATAGTAAGTTCATTACAATTATCTCCATAAGCTGATGTACTGTCTATGGCCCAATTTGTTGGTGGCGTAAATGCAGCATCTACTTGTATACAGTATAGGCTTGGGTTATTTGTAGCGTCAAAATACGTAATGTTACTATTGTTTCCATTAGCGACATTTAAGTTGCTTAAAGTATTGTCGTAACAAGAAAGGGTATTTAAAACTGAATTATTAGATAGATCTAAATTGGTTAAGCTATTATTGCCACAATAAAGACTTTCTAACGCTGTATTGTTAGAAACATCTAAAGTTGTTAAGTTGTTGTTCCCACAATTAATAATTGTTAAAGCTGTATTGTTAGAAACATTTAAAGTTGTTACGTTGTTACTTCCACATCTAAATTCTGTTAAAGCTGTATTATTAGAAACATCTAAAGTTGTTAAACCGTTGCTACTAATAAGAAATTCTGTTAAAGCTGTATTGTTAGTTACATCTATAGTTGTTAAAGCATTCCCACCAAGATTAAGCTCTATTAAAGCAGTATTATTAGATATATCTATAGTAGTTATATTGTTATTAGAAGATCTAAGTCTTTCTAACGCTGTGTTATTAGATAGATCTAAAGTTGTTATGTCATTATATTCACAGGTAAGTATTTTTAAAGCTACAAAATCTTCAATACCGGTTAAGTCAGCGATACCTTTATTAGCTATATTTATATTTACAATACCATTTATATTTGCTGTAAGCACGTAATCATCTAACACATCATCCCATCCACTGTCGATACAGTATTGTTCAAAATTATCATCTGGCACATAGGTGGTAGGCTCTGGGATAACGATACTACAGTCTTCGCTATAATCTGTATAGCTGTTTTTTGTCCAACCCCCTGCGGCTTCAGGATCAAATCCAGCATCTATTTGTATACACGTTAAGTCGTTGTTATTTATTACGTTAAAATAAGTAATATTGCTATTGTTACCATTAGCTACGTTTAACTCGGTTAAATCGTTATTGGTAACCAATAGTTGTATTAAAGCGGTATTATTAGATACATCTAAAGAGGTTAAATTGTTCTCATTAAAAGCAATTTTTTCTAAAGCTGTATAGTTAGATACATCTAAAGTTGGTAAATCGTTATATGAGGCATTAAGGTCTATTAAAGTATTACTATTAGGTAGAATTAAAGCGGTTAAATCGTTAGTGTTGCACCAAAGTAGTGTTAAAGCTGTGTTGCTGGATAGATCTAAAGAGGTTAAATTATTTAATTGACATTTAAGCTCTGTTAAAGCTGTAAAACCTTCAATACCTGTTAAGTCAGCGATTCCTTCACTTCCTATAGCTAACTCAGTAACACTACTTATATTTGCAGTAAGTACGTAATCGTCTAACACGTCATCCAGTCCCATGTCTATTAATCGTTGTTCAAAATTATCATCTGGCACATAGGTGGTTTGTGCAATTGCAGGTAAACTAATTAAAGTTAGTAATACTAATAAAGGTAATTTTTTAATCATAATAGAAAATAGTGTTAAGTGAGTATTCTTAATAAAAAGCAAAGCTAATTAGAGATTTATACCTATGGCTCACCTATTTAGGTGATTTTGTAAGAAAATAGTTGATATGAAGTGTAATCTACCTTGTTAGATCTTTGAAACAGATGCTAATAGGTGAAAGAAGTTGCGTTAGTAGGTGTAATTTATAGACGTGAGTTTTCTAAATTAATTAGGCGTTATATTAGGAATGTCTAAGTGTATTTCTGTGCCTTGTTTTGAAGAATTAATACGTAAATCGGCTTTTAATTTATCGCTAAATGCTTTGATGAGTCTAAAGCCTAGACTAGAAATCTGGTTGATGTCAAACCCTTCAGGTAAGCCTTTGCCGTTATCTGTAACAACTAGAGTTAATGAATTGTTTTTATGTTTTAAATGGATGTCTATAGTTCCTGAGTCTTGTTCCGTAAACGCATATTTTAGTGCATTGCTTATAAGCTCGTTAATGACAAGGCCTAAAGGGATAATAGTATCAATATCTAGTTTTATAGTATCGACATCTAAATTGAGTTGAATAGGTTTGTTTTCAGTTTGATAATTTTTAACCAGACTATTAGCTAATTTTTTAACGTAATCGTTAATTTGAACTCCAATAAGATCTGTGTCTTGATATAGGTTTTGATGAATAAGCGCCATGGCTTTTACACGATCTCTACCTTCTTGCATCGCTTGAGACGCTTTGACGTCGCTTATTTGACGTTGCTGTAAACTTAATAAAGACGAAATAACTTGTAAGTTATTTTTAACGCGATGGTGAATTTCTTTGAGTAGAAAGTTTTTATCCTCCACAGTGCTTTCTAAAAGTGTTTTTTGTTTATCTAGTAAACGATTTTTTTTGCGATTTTTTATGTAATAAAATGTGACTAAAGTGAGTAAAATCCCGAGGAAAATTAAACTAATAATAAATAGTTTTTCGTTAAATGTTTTGTTCTCTAGTTCGCGATTGGTTTTTTCCGTTTGATATTTCGTTTCTAAATCATAAACAGTTTGGTCGCGTTGCTTTTCTTTGATTTCAACAAAAATAGCGTGATATTTTTGTTGGTAGTCAGCTGCGATTTTGAAATCTTCAAAGGCATAAAAATATTTTGAAAGTGCATCATATAAATGACTTTTATTTCTTAGCGAACTAATACGTTCAGCTTCAGCAACGGCTCGTTTTATTTTGGGTTGCATCCCTATAGAATCTTTTAAAGCTGCTTTAGCTTCTAATAAATACATAAGGTTTGTTTCCGAATCTTTATTGTCAGGGTGTACTACAACCGCTTTTTCTAAGTAAGAAATGGCTTCTTTATAGTGTTGTTGCCTTATTAATAAGTTTCCAAGATTGGCGTAGATGTTGTAATCGATATAACGATTAACATCAATATCTAAGCCTTGAAGTAATGTTGCCTTAGCCTTGTCATATTCCTCTAATGATGAATAAATAGAGCCTATATTAACTAAGCATCTTTTTTGAAGAATAGCATCGTTATCATTGGTTGCTCTTTCATAAGCAATGTTGTAATACTCTAATGCTTTTTCATAATTGTCTGAGGTGTGAAACATAATACCTAGAGAATGATAAAGTGATGAGGCATAAGTAAGGTTGTTTTCTTCACAAAATTTTATGCCTTCAAAATAAAATTTACTGGCTAAATCGTAATTTCCTGTTACGATTTCATGATATAGGCCTTGACTTTCAATGGCCAATGCTTCACCATAAGGGTAGTTGTTTTTTCTAGAAAATTGTAATGCTTTTTTGGCGTAAATTAAGGCACTGTCATTTTCACGTATGGTGTACTCCCAGGCCTTGTCTATATAATTTTGGACGGTTTTCTTGTTAAATTGACTTGGATGTTGTTCGGTCTGATACTCAAAACCACGAGCCTTATTTAGGACTAAAAAAACGAATACAATAGATAAGTATAGAAGTTGTTTCAAATCTGTGGTTGATTTAGACCAACAATATACTGCTTTTTAAAAAAATAAAAATTACTTCTAATAGGATCCATTTAAAATCTAGATGTATTTTTGATGTCTAAACATTGCAATGATACATGAGCAGATTTTCAATAGCCATACATGGTGGAGCAGGAACATTAGTTAAAGGGATGATGACACCAGAATTGGAATCTAAATACAGACGTGATTTAAAAGCAGCACTAGATAAAGGCTATGCCGTTTTAGCTGAAGGCGGATCAGCGACTGATGCTGTTGAGGTTGCTGTTCAAATTTTAGAAAATTCCCCATTATTTAATGCAGGAAAAGGCGCTGTATTTACAGCCACCGAAACGCACGAAATGGATGCGAGTATTATGGATGGTAAAACCTTAAATGCTGGTGGTGTGAGTTTAATTACAGGAATTAAAAACCCGGTGTCTTTGGCTCGTGATGTCATGGAAAAAAGTGAACATGTATTTTTAGCAGGAGAGGGAGCCATGCAGTTTGCGAAGGAATTGGATTATAAGCTAGAAGATGCAAGCTATTTTTATGATGAATTCAGACATCAACAATGGTTAGATATTAAAGATACCGACAGTTTTCAGTTGGATCATTCTACAAAAAAGGATTCAAAATTCGGAACCGTTGGAGCGGTCGCTTGCGACCAAGATGGCAATATTGCAGCGGCAACATCTACAGGAGGCATGACGAATAAGAAATGGGGACGGGTAGGGGATTCCCCTATGATTGGTGCTGGGAATTACGCCAACAATAAAACCTGTGCAATCAGTTGTACTGGAAGTGGTGAGTTTTTTATAAGGGGAGTTGTAGCTTACGATGTAGCTTGTTTAATGGAACATAAAGGCATGTCTGTAGAAGATGCCTCAAACGAAGTGATTCATAAACGTATTCTAGACATTGGTGGTGATGGTGGCTTAATTGCTGTGGATACGAAAGGGAACATTGCGATGCCTTTTAATACGGAAGGGATGTATCGCGGACAGAAATCTTCTGATGGGATTGACGAAGTTGCTATTTATGGGTAGGATTGTGAGGTTGTGAAGTTGCAGATTTTCAGAGCTTTAAAGTAGCAAAGTAGCAAAGTAGCAAAGTATCAAAGTATCAAAGTATCAAAGTATCAAAGTATCAAAGTATCAAAGTAGCAAAGTCTCAGAGTCTCTAAGGGTTAAGATGTCGCTTCTAATGGGTATTTATGTAGGTTTATGAAATTTGTGTGATGTTCTCGCAAAAGCGCAAAGACGCAAAGTGTAGTTCCTTGTTGTTTAGTTTTGTTCTTGAGATCTTTCGCTCTGTGCATCTCCGTGTTAGCTCTGTGTATCTCTGAGTAATAATTACACGCAAAGGCGCTAAGGCGCTCAGGTGCGAAGTGTAGTTGCTTTTTGTTTAGTTTTGTTCTTGAGATCTTTCGCTCTGTGTATCTCTGTGCAAGCTCTGTGTATCTCTGTGTAATAATTTCACGCAAAGGCGCAAAGGCGCAAAGGCGCAAAGGCGCAAAGGTGCGAAGTGTGGTTGCTTGTTGTTTAGTTTTGTTTTTGAGATCTTTCGCTCTGTCTGTCTCCGTGCAACCTATGTGTATCTCTGGGTAATAATTTCACGCAAAGGCTTAAGATGCGAGTATTATTAGATGAAACGTTTTTATTAATCCGTAAGATCTAGTATATAGTCATGAGATTCCTGCGTTCGCAGGAATTTAGATGAAAGGAGCTTCAATAGGTAACACCTTTACTTTTCGAGTTTTAATATTGTATTCATCGCCATTAGATAAAACATGGATGGTAAGATTTGCCATCGTCATTGGAGTGCCTTCTTCTAGGATTTTTTCGTTGTTATGGGTTAGGGTACTTCCATCAAAAACAATCACCATTCCAGAGCCAATAACCGTGCAATCGTTTCCGTTTTTAATAATCATGCCAGTATCTTCTGCCAATCCAAATCCTATTAGATTCGGGAATTTTGCCACCGCTTCACTCTGTCTTCCAAAGCGACCACGACGAATAAAATGGGTATCTATGATTAATTCAGGAATCAAGCCTAAACCTTTATACATATTAACAGCACCTTTAATAAAGGATTCCGAAGCACTTCCGCCTGCAATCATTTCGTTGGCCATGGCCATAGCGCCAGCACTGGTACCTGCGATAACAAAACCAGCTTCATTAACGAAGCGTTCCGCTAAAATGGTGTGGATGATAGTCCCGCCAATTTTATCGGTAATCTTAGATTGGTCACCACCAGAAAACATCACGCAATCCGCATTTTTAATCAGCTGAATGGCATGTTCAGTTTCAGAATCTTCTCTCGAACGAATGTCTAAAACGTCCACATTTTTGCAGCCTAAAGTATCAAATGCGGTTAAGTAATTTTCACCCACTTCAAACGGAATACTTGAGGCCGTAGGCACCACAACAATTTGAGCATCTACACCACCAGCTTCTTTTACCACATGGTATAAAATCCCTTCATCAATAAATTCTAAGGTGTAAATTTCACTTTCCTCTATACCTTTATCTTCGTTTCCTCCAATAGGTATTAGGGTCCCTTTAATCTTCTGCATAATTTTCATCTAAAAATATAGGGCAAAAATAAGCCAATTTTTTTAGTGAAAAATACTATATTTAGAATCTTTCACTAACTAAAACAAACCAACCAACATGAAAATACGCGAAATCAATGCGATGAGAGGCCCTAATTATTGGTCTGTAAGACGACATAAATTAATAGTAATGGTTCTCGATCTCGAAGAGATGGAGGAGTTGCCTTCTAATAAAATTGAAGGATTCCCAGAACGATTAAAAGCTATGTTTCCAAGTATGTATTCCCATCGTTGTTCTGAAGGTTGTGAAGGTGGATTTTTTATGCGTGTGGATGATGGGACTTGGATGGGTCATATTATTGAGCATATTGCTTTAGAAATCCAGACCCTTGCAGGTATGGACACAGGCTTTGGAAGAACCAGAGGTTATGGCGAGCATGGAGTTTACAGTGTGGTGTTTTCATATATGGAAGAATCCGTTGGACGATTTGCAGCGAAAGCAGCCGTTAGAATTTGTGAAGCCTTAATTGCAGGTGAAGCCTATGATATGTCTGATGATATTCAGGAAATGCGGGAATTGCGTGAAGCCGATCGTTTAGGACCAAGTACAGGATCTATTGTTGAAGAAGCTGAAGCACGAGGAATTCCTTGGATTCGATTAAATAAATATTCACTCTGTCAATTAGGTTATGGAGCGAACCAAAAACGTATTCAAGCCACTGTAACTTCTGAAACGAGTAGTATTGGTGTAGAATTGGCCTGTGATAAAGAAGATACCAAGTATTTATTAGAACAAGCTGAGGTTGAGGTGCCTCGTGGAGATATTATTAGAAGAGAACGCAGTTTAGAAGAGGCTTGCCGTTATGTAGGTTACCCTTTGGTGATTAAACCTATTGATGGCAATCATGGTCGTGGTATTACTGTAGATATTCAAAATTATGATGATGCTTTGGCGGCTTTTCATCATGCCAAAGCGAGTTCTAAAAGTGGAGCTATTATTGTCGAAAAGTTTATTGTTGGGGAAGATTACAGGTTACTAGTTATTAATAATAAGTTAGTCGCCGGAGCCATTAGAACTCCTGCCCATGTGATTGGAGATGGCTCATCTACAGTTCAAGAATTAATAGATAACGTGAATAGTGATCCGCGTCGTGGTTTTGGACATGAAAATGTATTGACAAAAATCACTACAAACGAATTAACACAGACCATTATTAAAGATGCAGGATATACTTTAGATTCCGTGATTCCTGAAGGTGAGCGTTTAATATTAAAAGACACCGCCAATTTAAGTACAGGCGGAACCGCTGAAGATATCACGGACATTATACATCCGGCAAACGTGAGCATGGCAGAGCGTATTTCTAAAATTATAGATTTAGATATCTGTGGTATTGATATTATGACGACTGATATTTCGCAGCCCTTATCGGAAACCGGAGGAGCTGTCTTGGAAGTTAATGCAGGTCCAGGATTTAGAATGCACTTGGCTCCAACATCTGGATTGCCAAGAAATGTAGCCGCTCCAGTGATTGATAAATTATTTCCTCAAAAAGGAGATACAGGTCGTATTCCTATTATCGCGATTACAGGAACCAATGGCAAAACAACCACCTCTAGATTAATGGCTCATATTGCCAAAATGAATGGGTATCGTGTGGGGTATACTACCAGTGATGGTGTGTATATTCAGAATCGCTTATTAATGACGGGTGATTGTACAGGGCCTGCAAGTGCAGAATTTGTATTAAAAGATCCGACGGTGAATTTTGCGGTTTTAGAATGTGCACGAGGCGGTTTATTAAGAGCAGGTTTAGGCTTTAAAAAATGTGATGTGGCTATTGTAACCAATGTTGCAGCAGATCATTTAGGTTTAAAAGGTATTCATACCATCGATCAATTGGCCAAAGTCAAAGGAGTTGTACCAGAAACCGTGTTACCAGATGGCTATGCGATTTTAAATGCCGATGATGATTTGGTTTATGATATGCGTAGAAGTGTAGATTGTAATGTGGCTTTATTTTCTATGGATGAAAATAATCCTAGAATAAAAGCTTTACAACGTCTTAATGGGATTACAGCAATCTACGAAAATGGTTATGTGACTATTTGTAGAGGGGAATGGAAAATGCGCTTAATGAAAGCAGAAAACATTCCGTTGACTTATGGTGGGAAAGCTAAATTCATGATTCAAAATGTGCTGGCTGCAATTTTAGGAGCGCATGTGCACGGTATTAGTATTGAAGATATGAAAGCAGGATTAGAAACGTTTATTCCTTCAGCTTCACAGACACCTGGTCGTTTGAATTTATTTAAGTTTAAAGATTTCTCTATCCTATTAGATTATGCTCATAATCCTGCAGGAATGCGGGCTTTACAAGCCTTTACAAACGAACTTGATGCGACCGTAAAAGTCGGAATTATTGCAGGTATTGGTGACAGACGTGTAGAAGATAATAACGAAATGGGAGCGATTGCAGCAGACATGTTTGATGAAATTATTATTAGACAAGACAAACGTTTAAGAGGTAAAACAGAACAAGAGCTCATTAAGATGCTCGATGATGGGATTAAAAAACGAGATCCTAATAAGAAGACGACTATAATTCCTTCGGAGAAAGAAGCAATTAAATATGCCGTAAAGAATGCGGTAAAAGGCTCATTGATTGTTTTATGTAGTGATGTGATTCCAGATGCTTTAGAATTGGTGAAGAAATTTAAAGAGCAAGAAGCGAATGGAGAACTCAATTATGCGGATTAGTACTTTTGGAACAGTTTAAAACAGTAAAAGCCGAAACGTGAGTTTCGGCTTTTTTTATATATGGTTAATAGCGGGTAATCTTTTTAATGACCTAACAAAGCTTTTTAGTCTTCACTCTAATTTGAAGACTTTTTCTAAACGTTTTAATACTGATAATTTCAGTATTCTTTTTACGATTCATTCTTAAAACCTTAGCTTTAATTTCAGAAGAAATAGCAGCGTCGCTAGATTCAGCTTTTACGGTTTTAGAGGTTTCAACAACTTCAGTTTCATTATTAACGATGACGTCTTGTTGTGCGAAACTTGCTAAAGACATTGTTAAAAATAATATGATGAATACACCTTTTTTCATAATCGTAAGAAGCTATGTTTGTTTTAACTTCGAGTCAAAGAAACACAAGATATCTCATGTGAATTAAATTTTTAGATGAAGCATATCGATAAACGGTTAAGTGGTAAGTGCTAACAAAAAGCACCGATGAAATACACTATTTGCGTCGGTAGCCCTTTAAATAGGTTAGTTTTTAGGGTGAATGTTATTTTTTAAAAGATTAAAAACACTTCTGGTTGGGTTTTATCGATGAAATGCATAAAATATGCTTGAAGCGCCTATAAACACTTTAATATTCTATCTAAATTTAGGAATTCCGAATATTATGAAATGTTTAAAGGATAAATCAAAAATCTATATGCTATTGGCTACTACAGATCCACTGAACAACTAAAACGGTCATCAAACTTAAGGCTAGTATTGAATCCTTTTTAAAGTTAACATTCAAGCCGCATGACCTCGAAGGTTATAATTTGATGCTCTAAGTTGAGTCTTGATGCTTTATAATTGATTGGGACGTTAGAGCTAAAAATGCTAATGCTAAATTGAATGATATGGACGAAAGCAACGGTTTTAAAATTGGAAACATTTGAAATCGTACTTAAAAAATTTCCAGCTAAAAACAAGAAAGCCGAAACTCACGTTCCGGCTTTCTTTAATAATATATGGTTAATAGCATTTCTTATAGTATTCTAACAAAGCTTTTTAGTCTTCACTCTAATTTGAAGACTTTTTCTAAACGTTTTGATACTGATAATTTCATTATTCTTTTTACGATTCATTTTTAAAACCTTAGCTTTAACTTCAGAAGAAATAGCAGCGTCGCTAGATTCAGATTTTACAGTTTTAGAGGTTTCAACAACTTCAGTTTCATTATTAACGATGACGTCTTGTTGTGCGAAACTTGCTAAAGACATTGTTAAAAATAATATGATGAATAAACCTTTTTTCATAATCGTAAGACGTTATTTTTGTTTTAACTTCGGGTCAAAGAAACGCAACATATCTTGTGTGAATGAAATTTTTAGATGAAGCATATCGATAAACTGTTAAGTGGTAAAGGGTAGTAAATAATATCGTTGAAATACGCAAAATGAGCTTGTAGCCCTTTAAATGCGTTGAGTTAGAAGTTGAACGACATTTTTTTTAAGATAAAAAACACTTTGAGATCCGTTTTGTCGATGAACTACGTAAAATGAGCTTGAAACACTTGTAAATAGAGAAATTATTATGGATGATTTTAGTAATAACCCTTATTATGACTTATTTTCAAAACAAAGCATAAATCAATATGCCGTAGGGAATCGTACTTATAAAGAAAGGCTTAAAACGTTAACTAACCTACAGCAGGCCATTGAGGGGACTTATAGAACTCAAATTCAAGACGCCTTGCATAAGGATTTAGGGAAACCAGTATTAGAAACTGAGCTCACTGAAATCTACGCCATTGTAGGTGATATAAAACATGCTAAAAAGCATCTGCGTCAATGGATGCGAAAGCAATCTGTTGAAACACCAATGGCTCTATTGGGTTCTAGTGCTTATATAAAGTATGAACCTAAAGGTGTGTGTTTACTTATATCTCCATGGAATTTTCCTTTCAATCTTACCTTTGGGCCTTTAGTCTCTGCAATTGCAGCTGGTAATACGGTTATTATTAAGCCTTCTGAGATGACACCAAACTCATCAGCATTAATGGCTAAGATTGTCGCAGATATTTTTCCTGAAGATGAAGTCGCCGTTCTACAAGGTGAAGTGGACGTTTCTACGCAATTACTAAAACTACCTTTTAACCATATCTTTTTTACAGGGTCTCCACAAGTGGGTAAGATTGTAATGAAAGCCGCATCGCAACATTTAGCTTCGGTAACCTTAGAATTAGGTGGGAAATCACCAACTATTATAGATCAAACAGCTAACATAGATAAAGCGGCTAAAAAAATAATGTGGGCGAAATTTCTGAACTGTGGACAAATTTGTGTGTCTCCAGATTATGTTTTAATAGATGAGCATGTAAAAGCACAATTTATAGACGCTTGCAAAAAATGGCTTCAAACGTTTTATAACGATAATCCTAAAGCCTCAGCGTCTTATGGTAGAATCGTTACTGATAAACACTTTGAACGTTTAAGTTCGTATTTAGACAATGCAAAAACATTAAATGCCAAATTTGAAGTTGGAGGAGACACCGATAGTACTTCAAAATATATAGCACCTACAATCATTTCCGATTTAAAACCAGAAGCTCAATTACTCGAAGATGAAATTTTCGGACCAATTTTACCGATTGTAACCTATGATAGTCTAGATATGGCCATGGCCTACATTAATTCTAAGCCGCGACCATTAGCGCTATATATTTACAGTAAAAGTAAAGCGAATACGAATACGATTTTAAATAACACTAGGGCAGGAGGGACGTGTATTAATAATAGTGTGCTCCATTATACCAATCATAATTTGCCGTTTGGAGGGGTTAATAATAGTGGTATTGGTAAAAGCCATGGGTTTTTTGGCTTTAAAGCGTTTAGTAATGAGCGTGCCGTGATGAAACAACACACGTTTGGGGTTACCGAGCTATTGTTTCCACCTTATTCGGGATTTAAAGAGAAGTTGGCACGATTGACTATTAAGTGGTTTTAGAAACTAAGAAAAGTTGCTACTTACATTGACTTTTTCAAGAACCATTGTGTCTTCAAGCAATTATTATTAATATTTAATACACCAAATAACAGATATATTAATTGGTCTACTTTCAGTGCTACCGGTATAAGATCCACCAGAACTAAAAGCATCTATATTAACATTGTGGATATGATCACCATTAGATGCAACATGTATTGTCGGAGTCGTTGAATGGTTATGACTACCTGTGCTAGGTGTGTTATAATTATCAGGTCCACTACCTGGTCTTATTAAAAAATATTGGGGTGCGAAAGTTGATGTCGAAAGTTGAAATTTACCTAATTCACCTTTTAATTGATGCATATGAGAACCTGTGGTCGTTGAAGTACTAGAGGAAGCAGTAGCTGTATGATTGTGATTTCCATTGGTGGTTGATTCTGTATTTGGTGGATCAATAGAATGAGTATGATCTGTAAAGGCATTGTCCTGTTGTGTACCTACAGCATCTCCAGTTGTTCCATCTCCTCTGTTATTTCTGGTTAAAGCGTTAGGGTCATTACCTGCAGCAGCATCATGACCTCTTAAGAATTTGCCTCGATAATCTGGTAGATTAAATGTTGTTGAACCATTTCCTTCTCCATAAGTAACACCAAGAACCGTAAATAGATCAGCATAGGTGGTTCGGCTTACGGCACTACCGTCGCAAACGAGATAACCCACAGGAGTTGCTGCCATAGGAAATGTAAAAATTGCACCAATCGGAATGGCGTCTTTGGTTTCATTAAGCAATCGATCCCAAGATAAACCATCATAAAAATAAAAACCTTTTACATCGTTTGTTTGGTATACCATAAGTCCTTCGGCAGGACTTATTATTGCTAAGCGATCTAAAGCAGTCATTCTTGGAATTAGTAGTCCTTTGTCATCTGATTCGACATCTAAAATACTTGATGCGTCGGGTGTTGTGGTGCCAATACCAACCTGTGCTTGTAATGAAATTGTAAATGATACTAAGATTGCTAAAGTGTAGAATAGGTATTTCATTGAATTGATTTTACAGTTGACATTAAAACCGTATCTAGTTAAGCGTAAAGTTTCTTGTTGTAATCCGCTTATTATAGTTTCGTTTAGTTCGGCTAAATAATATTTAATACTGTTGTAATAGGATGGTAATATTAATATCGCCAACCTATACAGTTTTAGCTTATAACTTTACTTACTTTTTTTAATAATCTTTTTGGTAATGACTCCGTTATCGCTAAAGATTTTAATTAAGAACATACCATCAGGTAGATTGCTAATATTAATGGTTTTAGTCTGGGATTTTTGCAATACTAATTGTCCTTGCAGATTGTAGAATTCTATTTTCGCTACACTTAACGGATAGTCAATGGTTATCACATTCGAAGCCGGATTTGGATAGACTTGAATGGAAGGCTTATTAAATGTGTCAATACTTAATGTTGCGCAATTTTCACTATAAAAGCTTTGTGTATCTATGTCGGTCCAATTCGCTGAGCTATACACTTCGTTATCTACATTTATGCAGGTTAGATTTTGGTTATTGTAAGTTCTAAACTCAAGTATGTTTATATTGTTTCCATTTTTAATATTTAAACTACTTAAGTTATTGTATTCTGTATGAAGCGTATTTAGCGCTGTATTTGATGATAGATCTAATTCTGTTAATTCATTAAAAGTACAGGATAAGATTTCTAATGCCGTATTATTGGTGACATCTAAGTTGGTTAGCTGGTTTCCTGCACAGGTTAATTGAATAAGGTTGATATTTTCTGTGAGGTCTAAGTTATGTAATAAGTTACCCGAAGATTTAAAAACAGTAAGGTCATTAAGGTCTGAAATATCAATATCATCTAATTGGTTGTTGCTGCAATCTACATAAGTTAATAATGGATTAACTCCAAAATTTAAACTTGTTAATTGATTACCTGTACATGTCAGAGTTTCTAAGGCTAAATTATTCGCAATACTTAAATTTGTTAATTGGTTGCTGCTGCAATCTAAATAATTGAGGCTACTATTGCTTGAAAGATCTATATCAGTAAGTTGATTATTTCTGATTGATAGTGATATTAAATTAGCATTATTAGAGAGGTTTATAGTTTCTAAGTTACTACTATTGGCATTTAATACCTCTAAACTTGGATTGTTGCTAAGGTCTAAACTCATTAGGCTGTTACCAGCGCATTGCAATTCTTCTAATTGTGTATTATTACTGATATCTAGACCTAACAAATTATTAGCTCTACAATCTAAAATCCTTAAAGCAGAATTTTCAGCTATATTGATGTTTGAAATGTAATTATTATAACATGTTAGAATTTCGAGATTAGTAAAGTCTTCAATTCCAGTGAGGTTTGTGATACCTTTAGATACCATACTCAGGTTCGTTATATTTTCTATTGAAGCCGTAGCAACAAAACCATCTACAGGTCCAGTATCGTGACTGAGGTTAATTAAAGCGAGTTCAAATTTATAATCTGGGATGTAAGTGATGTCATAAACACAATCTAAACTAAATCCTGATTGCGTATCAATAGCTGTCCAGTTGGTTGAAGAATAGGTGACATTATCAACTTCAATACAGTCTAAGCCAGGATTGTTGGTGGCATCAAATAAAGTAAAATTACTGTTGTTCCCATTATTAACTTTTAGAATTCTTATCGCATTGTCCGCACAATTTAATTCCGTTAAATTAGAATGTTCAGAAAGATCTAAGTACTGTAAACTATTGTTGTTTATGATTAAGCTTTCTAAGTTATTTAAGGGGCTAATATCTATGTAAGATATAATATTATTTGAAAGATTAAGGGTTTCTAGATTTAAAAAAGCTTCAATTCCGGTAAGATCAGAAATACTTTCATTAGTTAGCATTAAATCTGTAATAGTATTAATATTATCAGTAAACACATAATTATCTAAAGTGCCTGAATCGTAGCCTAAATCTATAAGGGCTTGTTCAAAATTATCATCGGGTACATACGTGATTGTAGAGCAATTTTCGCTAAAAATAGTTTGTGCTTCAATAGAGGTCCAGTTTGTTTGGCTATAGTTTACATCATCTACACTTATACAACTTAAATTAGAATTATTGCTGGCGTCGAAATAAGTGATGTTGGTATTGTTTCCATTTTTTAGGTTTAATTCTATTAAATGATTGTTATTGCAGCCTAGATTTTCTAAAGCAATTAGCGTACTTAAATCTAATGTAGAAAGATTATTGTTGTAACAATATAAAGTAGATAGATTAGTATTAACGTCTACATTCAACTCCGTTAAAAAATTTTGAGCACAATGAAGTTCTACAAGGTTTGTATTGTTAGATACATTCAGCGTTGTTAAATTGTTTTGGAAGCAATGTAAAGTTTCTAAATTGCTATTAGCAGAAACATTAAGTAAAGTTATATTATTAGCATTACAAAACACACTAGTCAAATCCGTATTTGTTGATAGGTCTAAGGCATTTAGGGAATTACCACCACAATTAAGATATTGCAAATTAACATTAGTGCTAAGGTCTAAATTTGTTATATAATTTGCACTACAATACAATGTAAGTAATGCTGTATTGGCAGTTAAGTTTAGGCTGGTTAAATTATTTCCTTGGCAACTTAAAGATGTAATGTTAGTAAAAGCCTCAATACCAGTTAGGTTTGAAATGTTTTTAGATACCACAGAAAGCGAGATTACAGCTTCAGCATCACTATTTAAAATATTACCGTTTAAGCCATTAGTGTCTATGTTAGCATCTACTAAGGCTTGTTCAAAATTAACATCTGGTATTGCCGTAGTTTGTGAATGACCAATGAAAGTAAATAGGACAATTACAAAGGTTATGATGGGTGTTCTCATAATATTTAAGTTTTAATTTTGGTCTGTTTTTTTAATTACCTTCTTGGTCACGACGGAGCTTTTAGTATAAATCTTTACTAGGAATATACCATCTGATAGATCGCTAATACTAATGGTTTTAGACTGTTGTTTTTGCAATACTAATTGACCTAAAAGATTGTAGAATTCTATTTTCTCTACACTAAACGGATAGTCAATGGTTACCACATTCGAAGCAGGATTTGGATAGATGGCCATTGATGGTTCATCGCTATCGCCAATACTTAATGTGCTACAGTTTTCGCTAAAACTAGTTTGGCTATCAATGCTTGTCCAGTTGATTGCGCTGTAGGCAGCGTCATCGACTTCTATACATTCAAGATTCGGGTTGCTAGTAGTGCTAACGTAGGTGATATTTATGTTGTTTCCGTTTTTTAAATTTAAACTTGTCAGTTGATTACTTCTACAGTTTAGAGTCGTTATAGCTGTATTCTGACTTAAGTCTATTTCTGTAAGGTTATTACCTGTACAATTAAGAACTGCCAAGTTGAGGTTATTACTTACATCTAAACTTGCAATCATATTAGTCTGCATATTTAAATCTGTTAACGCAGGGTTATTATCTACATTTAGACTTGTTAATTGATTGTTACCACAGTTTAATAACTCTAGCAAGGTGTTATTTGAAAGCTCTAAACTTGTTAAAGCCGCATGGTTGGTAATTAGGGTTTTTAATTGTGAATTATTCGTAACATCCAAAGTGGTTAATTGCGAATTACCACATCTCAAATCTTCTAATAAGGGATTGTTGGAAACATCTAAATCTGTTAAATCATTGTTATAGCATTGTAGTATAGTTAATAACGGATTGCCGGTTACGTTAAGATTTGTAAGGTTGTTATTATAGCAGATTAATTCATTTAACTCACTATTGTTGCTAAGATCTAAACTTGTTATTTGGTTGTTTAAGCAGACTAATTGTTGTAGTGCTGCAAAGGCTTCAATACCTGTTAGGTCGCCAATATTTTCATTAATAATATTTAGCTGTGTCACTGTATTTATGTATTGCGTAGGGACGTAATCATCCAATGGTCCTGAGTCGTAACCTAAATCAATTAGCGCTTGCTCAAAATTATCATCTGGTACATAGGTTAATGCGATAAGGCTACAATCTTCACTAAAACTGGTTTGTGAGTCAATATTTGTCCAGTTGGTTGTGCTGTAAGCAGGGTCATCGACTTCAGCACAGCTTAGGTTAGGATTTCCAACCGTATTAAAGGTTATGAAATTTTCATTGTTGCCATTTTTTACGTTTAATGTTGCTAATTGGTTGTTACCAGCATCTAAACCTATTAATGCATTGTTTTGGCTAACATCTAAATTCGTTAATAAATTATCTTGAATCAGTATAATAGTTAAAGCCGTATTTAGACTAATGTCTAAAGTTGTTAGTTCATTGTTAATTAATGCTATAGAGGTTAATGCTAAATTTTGACTTAAATCTATTGCAGTTAATTCATTGTTAGCCGCAGCAAGTGTTTCTAATACTAAATTTTGGCTAAGATCTAAGGTGGTTAATTGGTTATCTATACAGCCTAGACCAGTAAGTGCCACAAAATCCTCGATACCCGTTAAATCACTTATATTTTTATAACCAACATTTAATGATGTTACCGTATTAATATTAGCCGTTGGCACATAATCATCCAAAGGCCCAACATCGTAACCTAAGTCAATTAAGGCTTGTTCAAAATTATCGTCTGGTACATAGGTTTGTGGTGCTGGTGTACAATCTTCGCTAAAACTGGTTTGTGGGTCAATGTTTGTCCAGTTGGTTGTACTGTAAGCAGCATCATCCACCTCAATACAAAATAAATTAGGATTGTCTGCGGCAAAAAAATCAATAATATTACTATTGTTACCATTTTTTAAATTTAAGCTCGTAAGATCATTTTCATGGCAAACTAGTCCTGATAATGATGTATTATTTTCAAGGTTTAAGCTTGTGAGATTATTAGTGTAACATACTAAACCTAATAAACCGATATTATTATCAACATTTAAGCTCGAAAAACTATTGCCACTACAGTCTAAGATTATTAACTCCGTATTGTTGGCAACATTTAAACTCGTTAGATTATTGTTACTACAATAAAATTCTGTTAATGCAGTATGGTTATTAATATCTATAACGTTAATTGGGTTGTAACTTATTGTTAGTCGTTCTAATAAAGTGTTATTGCTTATATCTAAAGTTGAAATATTATTACCTAAAATATCTAAAAATCTTAAGCTAGGGTTACTCGTCAGATCTATGCTTGAGAGGTTATTAATACCACAATTTAGAAATACCAAATCCGTATTATTTGTCACATCTAAACTTGAAAGATCATTGGATTCCATCTGCAAGGATAGTAATGCGGTATTGGCATCCAAGTTTATATTGGCAAGATCATTACCGTAACAATTTAATTCTTCTAGCGCTACAAAATCTTCAATTCCGGTTAAGTCTGCAATATTTTTTGAAGCGACATTTAGTGTAAGAATGGTGTCAATATTAGCTGTTAGCACATAATCATCCATAGGGCCAGCATCGTATCCTAAATCTATAAGTGCTTGTTCAAAATTATCGTCTGGAACATAAGTTAACGAGATAGCACTACAATCTTCACTAAAACTAGTATACGGATCAATAGTTTCAGTCCAATTTTCTGTACTGTATGCCGCATTATCTACTTCAACGCATAATAAGTTTGGATTATCAATAGTTTTAAAATTTGTGATATTAATATTAGTTCCATTTTTAACATTGAGATAAGTTAAATTATTACCTGAACAATTTATTTCGGTAAGGTTTATGTTATTGGTAAGGTTTAAAGTGGTTAATAGATTACTACTACCTTCTAACATAGATAACATTACAAAATCTTCAATTCCTGTTAAGTCTGAAATGTTTTCATTTGTAATATCTAATATAGTAACGGTATTAATATTGTTGGTTGGCACATAATCATCCAAAGGCCCAGAATCATACCCTAAATCTATAAGTGCTTGCTCAAAATTATCGTCTGGAACATAAGTTTGTGGTTCTGGCGTGCAATCTTCGCTAAAACTAGTTTGTGCATCAATATCTGGCCAATTGGTTGTGCTGTATACCGCATCATCTACTTCAATACAATTTAGATTTGGATTATTGTTTGCAATAAATGTGATAAAATTAGTATTGTTTCCATTTTTCACGCTCAAACTTGTGAGTTGGTTATTATCGCATAATAAATTCGTTAATGCATTATGGTCATTTAAATTTAAACTTGAAAGATTATTTGAAGAGCAACGTAAAGATGTTAAAAAACTTTGAGCACTTACATCTAAGTTAGTTAATTGATTGTCTTGTACTAATAACCGCTCTAAAGCTATATTTGCGTTTATATCTATAGACGTTAATAAGTTATCTTGTGCGTAAAAGCTAACTAATGCTGTATTCTGACTAATATCTATACTCGTTAATGAGTTATAACCAACAAGCAAAGATGTTAATGCCGTATTCTGACTAATGTCTATGGTTGTTAATTGGTTGCTGTCAATAACTAAAGATGTTAAAGCCGTATTTTGACTAAAATTTATATTTGATATATTATTATTAGTGCCACGATAATTAGTTAATAATACATTTTCAGTGATATCTAGTGAGCTAAGATTATTTGAGGAGACGTCTAAATCTAATAATAAAATGTTCTGAGTCAAATCTAGCGATATAAAATCATTGCTGGCAATATCTAAAACTGTTAAGGCATTATTTTGACTAAGATCAATAGCTGTTAAACTATTATTTGCGCAGTTTAAATCTTCAAGATCTACAAAATCTTCAATTCCTGTTAAGTCTGCAATGTTTTCATTTGCAACATCTAATATAGTAACGGTATTAATATTGTTGGTTGGCACATAATCATCCAAAGGACCAGCATCGTAACCTAAGTCAATTAAGGCTTGTTCAAAATTATCGTCTGGTACGTAGGTTTCGTTATAATGACAATCTTCACTAAAACTGGTGTGGGAGTCAACGTTTATCCAATTGGTTGCGCTATAAGCAGCATCGTCTACTTCAATACAAGTTAGGTTGAAGTTGAAACTAGTATTGAAATCTAAAAAATTTATATTATTTGTATTTTTTACGTTTAAACTTGTAAGTTCGTTATACTGTAAACGAATATGGGTTAAAAGACTATGATTGGATAAATCTAAATTTGTTAGGTCATTTGTAGCACACCATAAGAATTTTAATTCAAGATTATTCGATAAGTCTATAGTGGTTAAGTTATTATTGTTACAAAACAAATTTATTAACGCCTCGTTATTAGATAAATCGATATTTGAAATTTGATTACTCATGAAACTTAAAGAAGTTAACAATACGTTATTTGATACGTCGAGAGTAGAAATTAAATTGTAATTTACATTTAAAAAATATAAGGCATTATTGTTCTGAATATCAATACTTGTAAGTTGATTTGTATTACAATCTAATTCTTCAAGCGCTACAAAATCTTCAATCCCAGTTAAGTCTGCAATATTTTTTGAAGCGACATTTAGTGTAAGAATGGTGTCAATATTAGCTGTTGACACATAATCATCTAAAGGACCAGCATCGTAACCTAAGTCAATTAAGGCTTGTTCAAAATTATCGTCTGGAACATAAGTTTCGTTATAATGACAATTTTCACTAAAACTGGTTTGTGGGTCAACAGTTTCAGTCCAATTTTCTGTACTGTATACTGCATTATCTACTTCAACGCATAATAAATTTGGATTATCAATAGTTTTAAAATTTGTGATATTAATATTAAAACCATTTTTAACATTTAGATAAGTTAAATTATTCCCTGAACAATTTAATTCGGTAAGGTTTATGTTATTGGTTAAGTTTAAAATGGTTAGTAGATTACTGCTACCTTCTAACATAGATAACATTACGAAATCTTCAATTCCTGTTAAGTCTGCAATATTTTCATTTGTAACATCTAATATAGTAACGGTATTTATATTGTCGGTTGGTACATAATCATCTAAAGGTCCAGAATCATATCCTAAATCTATAAGGGCTTGCTCAAAATTATCGTCTGGAACATAGGTTTCGTTATAATGACAATCTTCGCTAAAACTAGTTTGTGGGTCAATGTTTGTCCAATTAGTTGTGCTGTATGTGGCATCGTCTACTTCAATACACGTTAAGTTTGGATTATTATCGGCATCAAAAAAAATAAAATTACTATTATTTCCATTTTTGACATTGAGATTAGTAAGTTGATCACTGCTAACTACTAAATTGTGAAAATTTGTATTCAAGCTCAAGTCTAATGTATTTAACTGAGTAGAATGAGCTCCTAGAGTAAGAAGAGATGTATTATTACTTAGATCTAAACTTGTAATCAGATTAGTTGAAATATCTATATATGTTAATGCTGTATTTAGGCTTAAGTCTATAGATGTTAGCTGATTGTCGTTTGCGTGTAGTTGATCTAACAATGTATTGTTGCTAACATCAAGTGTTGTTAGTTGATTGTGACTTGCTGCTAGATTAAGTAATTCTGTATTTTGACTTATATCTAGTGTTGTTAACATATTTTGGGCACAGTTTAAGTAATTAAGGTTGACAAAATCTTCAATACCTGTTAAATCAGAAATATTTTTATCATAAACATCTAAGAACGTTAGTGTGTTAATAGATTCTGTAACTACAAAACCGTCAATGACAAAATCATATCCTAAATCTATTAAGGCTTGTTCAAAATTTGGATCTGGAATTGCAGTATAACACCCTTCACTAAAATTCATTTGTTCATCGATACCACTTTGCCAATTCGTTTCACTATATGCGACATTATCAACTTCAATACAGGTTAGATTAGGATTATTAAAAACCTTAAAATTGGTGAAATTTGTATTATTACCATTTTTGACATTTAAGTAAGAGAGATTGTTATCTGCCACGTTTAATAATGAAAGAATGGTGTTGTTAGATAAGTTTAACGAGGTTATTTGGTTACTGCTACATTCTAAATAAGTTAATGAAGTAAAATCGGCAATACCGGTAAGGTCTGTTATGTTTCGGTTCGTTAAATCTAATGCGCTAATAAAATCGATATACTCCGTTGGCACAGATCCATTAATAGGCGCAATATCATAACCGAAATCAATTAAGGCTTGCTCAAAATTTGGGTCTGGTATGGCTGTAGTTTGCGAATACCCTATTAAGGTAAATAAACATAATACTATAGTACTGGTAATTGTTTTCATATGGATTGGGATTTAATAGCTAAGCTGTGATACTAAAAATTCTGTGCTATTTAAGCTGTTTTATATAGTGTGTATTGATGTAGTCTACCACATCTTTTTCTACAGCTTTCATTTTTTTATGGAAGACTAAAAAATAAACAATGAGTGGTATTAATACTCCTAAGGCAATCGTTAAGAGTGTAAAAACCATAGTTCGTTTTGCGGATGGAAATCCTCCGGTGACGTTTAGATGTTTTTTTGTTAAGATTACAGTCGCTCCAATGTTTTTGGTTGCTGCCACATCTAACATCTTTTTGTTTCGGGTTGTGACTCCGTATTTACCAGAAAAGTGTGACGCTAAATTGAGTTTTAAGTCTTCAATATCTATGGCTTTTTCTTGAATGTTTATTTTCATTTTTTGATGTTTTAATTTATTATTAAATGAGGTTGGTTATCATTTAATTTTGCAAAGGTTTTTAATTAAACCACGCTCCAATTTTTGCTCTGATAAACTTGTTGGTTTCAATATTTCTTATGGTTAACACTAGCTCGTCACCAGATATATTATTGAGATTAATTCGTTTTGACGTTTCATTAGCAGCAATAATTTCTGTTTTTAAAACGGTATAACCTTGAGTAATTACAATCTCAGCACTAGAATCGCCTCTTAGTCTATTGATTTCAATAGTTCCTTTTCCGTTACATGGTGTTCTAAGATCTGTGTCAAATGAACTTGTGATTTTTTCTGTTATAGTTTCGTCAGATAATTTGCCGTGAAGCATACTATTACTATCATATAATCCATTGTATTTACCAACAATTCTATCGCTAAAAGAGTGGTTTTTTACTTTTAATACTACTTCTTTTCCTTTGATGTTATCAAGAGTAATTTCTTTTCTACCAGTAGACACTTTATTATCAAATTGCCATTTTTGACTTTGAATACCGTCAATTAATATTGTGAAGGTTGCGTTGGCTTTTCCGTTTGTTTTATGAACCACAAGCTTATATGTAGAAAATAGATTCCCCTTTTTTAAAATTGAATAGGTTTTAGTTTTGTTACCTGTTATGGATATGTCATGCGTTGCGTTTGCGACCTCACATATTTTTACCGGTAAAATTGCACTTACTTTACCTTTTATAATTTGTGCTGACATAGTGTAGCAAAACATTGAGGCTAGCATTAACGAAATAATTAAAATTGCTTTTTTCATTTTAGAATGTTTTTATTGTTTTTTAAATTTTGACGTAAAATTTATCTTGTTTTAAGTTTTATATGTAATTCGTAATCTCCTTCGGTTAAACCGTCTGCACCCACTACACCAATTACTACTTGAAACGGATTTGCTATAGCTAGTAAGTCTGTTACGGTACGTGTATGATCTTGTGTTTTACCGCGTTTTTTATAGTCCCATTTAAAGTCAGCTTCACAGCGCGTGCAACTATTAAGGTTAGGAACTATTTTACCTTCTTTAACTGTGCCAACTTGGTATGCGTAGATGCTAAAGTTGGCATTTGGGTCTTTAGGGATAACAGTAACCTCCATTTCGGAATAGGCTGGTAAGTCTGTGTAATACAAGACGTGGTTGCCTGTGAATTTCTTTTTTTGAGGTTCTACAAAACAAGCATTGTTACTACTCCAGGCCCAAGACAAATCGCTCATTATAGCGCCTTCATTTAAGTTGCCTTTTAAAACACCATTACCATTTTTAAAATAGATTGGTTTTTTAGGCTCTTGAGTGATGTTTTTAGTAATTGTATCCGACGGATTTAATAGGACCAAAGTATCTTGTGCTGAAGGCTTCATAGCATTACAAGAATATAAGGCGCCAATTAATATGGTCAGTGATAATGTTAGTGTTTTCATTTGTTCTATGATTTATACATGAGGTATTTTTATTTTATGTTGAGGTGTATTATACTCTTGTTATTGGGGTCTTCTGCTGTTCTTACTGATATTTCTGTATGGAGGTTATTTCCCCATTCTACATGACCACTAAAGCTTAAAAAACGCTCCTTGGTGTCGCTGTTAATTAATAATTCAACTCCTAATAATTTTACAGATGTTACTCCAGAGCGATCGATTTTCATTTTTTCAATGACCGACACAAAGCGTTCTTTCTCTTCTTGTGATTTATATTTTTCTTCTAATAAATCATAGAGTTTACTAGATGAGTCATGCATCAATATCTGCTCTGCTTCTTGGAATTGTGCAGATAACACAGCAATGTTGCGTATGGTTTCTATAGTATATGATTGTGTATAAATCGGATTTTTTTGAGTCTCATTCTCAAAAAGGCTAATAATAATGTTGGTATATTTATTAGCAGCTTCATCGCCTAGATTAGTATATAGCAAGGTTGCTGCATATGCGGCCATTACTTTTGGTCGTATGGTGTTTATATAAGGCCCGCCTTTTATATTAAGGTTAATATAACTGACGTTGCTTTTACCTAATTCTGAAGAAAATCCCTTAGTGTGTGTCACTTTAGATTCAAAATAATCTCCAATAACATTGAATACTTCTTGTTCTTGTTCGGATGCACACGAGACTAATAGACTAATAAATAGGATATAAAATCGATTCATTTTTAAACGGGTTTATGTATTGTTTTTATGATGTATCGGTGCTAGCATAACCGTATGTTCTTTGAGCGTAAAGCCTTTTAAGACAATTTTCCGATTATTGCTACTCATATTTTGACTAAACAGTATCATGCCTTTCTGAGATAGAATAGTGACCTTAAAGTCAACATCGAAATCTGTTTTGAGCTCTATATAATTGGTTTGTCTATCTGACTTCATGGATAAGTTTCCATAAAAATAGAGCGATAAAGAAGTGTGTAATTTGTTATTTGGTGAACCTATTTCATTATTTAGTGAATGGATAGATTTCTTTGGTAAGTGAATTTAGAACAAATTCAATTTTTTCATTAATTGTTCTCTATGCGATTTACTGTAAGGTATTTTGTGTTTTTCTATAAAGATATAACCGTCGTGAATAGAATCTATTTTAGAGAAGTTGATAATGTATGAACGATGTACTTTTAAGAACTGGGATGAAGGTAGTTTTTCTTCAACACGCTTTAGGGTGTGACTTAAAAGGTGTTTTTTGTCTGAAGTGTATAAATTACAATAGTTATCATAAGCTTCAAAAAACAAAATGTCGCTTTGGACTATTTTTAGCAGTTCTCCTTTGTTTTTTATAAAGAATGCATCACTTTGTGTATTAACTTCAATACTAGATTTACTGGCTTCATATTTATGATAGGCTAGTTCTATATTTGCCGTCAGTGTGTTTTCGTTAAATGGTTTTACAATAAAACCAGACGGATTTGTAGCCTTAACACGTTCTAGTGTTTTTTCGTCTGATAATGATGTTAAGTAGATAAACGGAATGTCTATTTTTTGTCTTAAATGGTTTACAATTTCAATACCATCCATGTCTCCTTTAATCATAATATCTACCAATACTAAATCTGGTTTTAAATATTCAATATCAAAAATGGCATCTTTCCCTCTTAAGCTTATTCCTGTAATCGTATGATTTTCATTTTCTAAAACCGCTTTGATAGTTTCTGCAATTAAAGGCTCATCTTCTATGATATGTATGTTTAGTGGTTTCATGAGTTAGGGATAATTTCAAAATCATTAATGATTAAAACAGCTTCGGTTCCTGTAGGATCTATGGATTTGATGGTGAACGTAGCATCTAATTTTTTAGCTAAGGAATTAATAAGTTTAAGTCCAAATGAGTTTTTTTTACTTGGTTCTTTGTAACCAATTCCATTATCAATCACTTTTAGTACTAGTGTTTTTCCTGTCTTTTTAAATTGAATTGATAGTTTGTGATTTTTACCACTTGGAGTGAAAGCATGTTTTAATACATTTACTATAAGCTCATTAAGAATTAGGCCAATTGGTGTTAAAGTGTCGATGTCTAGGACTAAGTTTTCGACATCTAATTGAAAATCTAAATCTTGGGATTCTAACTGATGGCTGTAAAAAATATCTTGGGTTAATTCGCTGATGTAATCTTTAGTCTCAACACCAATTAAATGTTGTTTACTGTATAGTTTTTGATGAATTAAACTCAATGAGCGCACCCTGTTTTGAGCATCTTTAATAGCATTTTTGGCATCACTATTTTCAATATTTTGTGATTGTAAAAACAGTAAAGAAGATACCATCTGTAAACTATTTTTAACACGATGATGTATTTCTTTGAAAAGAATATCTCTTTCGTCAATCGTCACTTCCAATTGGTCTTTTTGCTTTGATAAAATCAATTTTTGTTTACTATTTCTATACGCAAAATACCCTAAGAGTGATGTTGCAATTAACCCAGAAAAGGCTAAAATAAGATACCACTGTTTTTGCTCTTCCTTATATTCATTTTCGGCTTGTAGCAGTTTTAATTGAACGGTTTTCTTTTCCGTCTCATATTTTACTTCAAAATCGGCAACTTTTTCTATTAATTCCTCTTGTTTAATTCTGTTTTGAATGTCTATTTTTTTATTTAAAGCTTCAATAGCCTTATCGTAATTTTTGGTGTCGTAATAGGTTTGATATAATAGATTGTAAGTAATAAGCTTACTGTAAGGGTTTATATTTTCCTTGTTATAGTTTAACGATTTTTTGAGATAAAAAATGGCTTCGTCGTAGTTTTTAGATTCTAAATAGATATCTCCTAGTAAATTTGAAGTAGATGGTAATAAGAAATTATATTGTAAGCTATCTCTTGTGCTAATGATATGTTTAAGCTCTCTAATCTGTTCAGTGGTATTGTCCATTTTAACCATTGAAGCAATGGATTCATGTGATTTTGGCGTATTAAAACCATCTTTTTTTAAATAATATTCTTGTAACTTTTGTGAGTAATACGCATGTTTAGCGTAATTTTTGCGTTTTTTAAAATGATAAACGACCATGGATAGGCTAAATGCATTGCCACTACTTTCAGGATAGGATTCAATAACATCTGCAACTTTTTCCATGTAATAATCTTCCTTTTCAAAATTTCCTATGGTTTGTTCAACCATGGCGCGTTGATGATAAATTCGAGTTAAATATTGACCTAAGGTTTCAATATTATCATTTATAACTTCTTCAGCCTTATTAATGTAAATAACTGTAGAATCAATAATAGCTTTGTTATCAAAAACATTAGCGCGCATTTGATAAAACTCATAAAGTGAAAGCGGTATATGATGTTGCTTTAGGAGATTGAGTCCTTTAGTATTTAGAAGAAGTGCTTCATCTGCTTTTCCTTGGCGTAAAAGCGTACTCGTTTTATAGAGGTACAGGTAAAGTTTTAAAGTGTCGTTGCGGTCTATTTTGGTTTCAATATAATTATAGTTTGCAAACGATGCTTCACTAGGTAGTTGATCTATTGTACGGAGTAGATTTTTAAAATGAGATAAATTTACGCTATCCTCGATTACCATCAAACTATCAATTTGTTGCTTTACATCATCTTGGCAGAAAATAATATTTGAAAAAAATAAGAGGACGACTAAATATTTCAAAAGAATATTTTTTAATTAAAAATGCCTCACTAAATTAGTGATTTACGGATTAATAAAAGTGAGTGCAAATGAAAAGAAAAAGCTCGCTCTTAATAGCGAGCATTTTCTAAACACTTAATGAATGAATTAATAGCCGGTTAAAAATAAACTTAACGCTCTAATTGTATAGATTTATTTGGTGAATGGACGTTTTTTTTTAGTGAATGAACGTTTGTGGATTTAAAATTTAAACATGTTAAGCTTTATTAAAATAATCCGATTGAATTTGGGTATTCACACCATCCTGAAACTTCGTCATATTAAAATTCTGATGAATGGAGTAGCATCCCGTTTCTCCTTGTTTATTGACGGCTACATAACCGACCTGAAAATTTTTATAATCACTATTCGGTTTATTCACAATTCGACCAATTGCTTCTTCACAAGCTTGTTGTGGTGACTTACCTTGTCGCATCAATTCAACAACCAAAAAGCTCCCCACTGTTTTTACGACTTCTTCACCTAAACCAGTGGCTACACAGCCACCAATGTCATTATCAATAAATAACCCTGAGCCAATAATAGGAGAGTCACCAACGCGTCCTTCCATTTTGTATGCCAATCCACTAGTTGTACACGCACCAGAAATATCACCATTCTTATCAATGGCTAACATCCCAATAGTATCGTGGTTTTCAATATTAATGATGGGTTGGTATTGGGCATTAATTTTCCATTTTTCCCAAGCATTCTTTGAAGCTTCGGTTAATAAATCTTCGGATTGAAAGCCTTTAGAAAGGGCAAATTGTTTGGCTCCTTCGCCTGCAAGCATAACATGTGGTGTCTCTTCCATCACTTTGCGAGCCACTGAAACCGCATGTGTCACATTTTGAAGGTAAACCACGGAACCGCAATTACCATGTTTATCCATTATGCTAGCATCTAGGGTGACATTACCTTCGCGATCGGGCAAACCACCTTTGCCAACGGTTTGTCCTTTTGCGTCGGCTTCTTCAACTCTGCAGCCTTGCTCTACAGCATCTAGAGCATTCCCTCCAGCCTGTAAAATTTCCATTGCTTTTGCAGTTGCATTTTCAACATGCCACGTCGCAACGACTAGAGGTATGCCATATAAATCATTGATAGCTTCACTATGTTGTTCTGTTATTTTTTCAGAAACGGTTTCATCACAATTAAGTAAAGTACTTCCAAGGGTTAAGCCAACGCCAGTTAAGGATGCTGTCTTTATAAATTTTCTACGTTCCATATTGTGCTATATTATATGAATAATACGTTCTACTTTTAGTCCTATTTACAACACAATAGTGTTATAGATACACCATTTTTTTATTGGCAGGTTCAAGATGTTTTTGGGAATTTCTATAGCCATACCAAAGGATATAAGCATAACAGACTATTACAAAAACATAAGCGGATTTAAAACCAATAATATCCGTGAAATAGCCATAAAGCGGAGGGATAATTGCACCACCAACAATAGCTGTGCATAAGATGCCTGATGCTTTAGGTTTTAAATCTCCAATACCATCAAGTGCTAAAGTAAAAATGGTTGGGAACATAATAGAATTAAACAATCCCACGGCTAAAATACTCCACATGCTTACTAAGCCGGTTGTGCTTATTGAGATGACGATCAATGTAATGGCAATTGAGGCAAAAATACTAAGGACTTTTCCTGGTTTAATAATTTTAGTTAAATACGAACCTACAAAACGACCAATCATAGCTCCGGACCAATAAAAGGTGACAAACACTCCAACAATCGCTTTATTATCACTTTCTGCGAGACCGGAATTGAGAATAGCTTCTGCAATGGATTTCATTACTCCATTTTCTTTTATTACGTCCACCAAATTCATATCTAAAAAATAGTTGACTAGATAACTACCAATAGCAACTTCAGCTCCTACATAAAACAGTATCCCTAAAACTCCAAGCATTGCGTTTTTTTGTTTGAAAACATCAGCATACGTTCCTGAGGATTCTTCACTAATGAGCTTAGGTAATTTTGCAAATAAAAAGATACCTGCAATACCAACAATAAATACTGCCAAACCTAGAAACGGTGTTTGAACTGCTGCGGCTTCTGCCGCTAAATAAGTTTCTTTTGCTGTGCCAGTGAGCGCTGCAATTTCGTCTTTGGTTTTAATTTTATCACTTAATATAAACAAGGCGCCTATGGCTGGTGCAATTGCAGTGCCAAGAGAATTAAAGGCTTGCGAGAGATTTAATCGGCTTGATGCTCCTTCTTCAGAACCTAAAACGGCAACATAGGGATTGACAGCTACCTGAAGAATAGTAATACCTCCAGCTAAAATAAAATAGGCCAACATAAATATACCAAACTCACGATATGAAGCAGCAGGATAAAATAACAAGCAACCCAATGCCATGGTTAATAGACCTAAAATAATACCGCGCTTATAACCGATTTTAGATAAGATATAACTTGCAGGAATTGAAAGTAGAAAGTAAGCTCCAAAAAAAGCAAATTGTACCATGCCAGCTTGAAAATAAGATAATGTAAAAAGTTCTCTCAGTCGTGGAATTAAAGAATCAACTAAAACCGTTATAAATCCCCAAAGGAAAAATAAAGTGGTTAATAGAATAAACGAGGAGCGATAGGATTTTTGTTGATTCATAATTTAATTGTCATTGGTGTTAGGGTGTAGTCTTAATTTTTTATCCTGCAAGGTCTTGTAGGTTTGGTTAATTTAGATTTACAAGACCCTTAAAATCTTGTAGGTCTAAATGGGATTGCGTATGGTTGACTAAATATAGATGTCTTAAATTCAAATTCAAGGCATCTAATATAGTAAAATGGATTTCAAGAACGTCTTTGTTGAATTCCTTTTTTGCTACTTCATGGCGTACTATTGCAATGTTAAAAAAGAAAACACCTTAAAATAGTAAGCTTAAAACCTTTAACACTTTGATAAGATAAGTCGTACGTCATATCCTTAAATTTGTAAATTCAAAAACACAATATGATTCGCTGGATACTATTTGCTCTTTTATTTTTAATGATCACGCTCTATGGTTTTCAAGCTGTAAGAACAGTAACCAAACAGATGTGGGTTTACTATCTGTTTTTTGGTATTGCTATTCTAGTGGCCGGCAATTTTATTGTTCAGTTTACCATGTCTAGTGAAGGTCGAGTTTTAACAACGGCTAAAAGTTTTGCTTTTGGATTCTTATTGGCATTTATGGCGTTTAATTTAGTGATAATACCATTCTTAATTGGTGAAGATATCATTAGAGGAATTATTGGGTTATACGATAAATTTGTCACTAAAAACGAGACGTTTCATGCGCCATCACGCCGAAAGTTTGTGAGTCAAGTCGCCTTAGGGTTGGCAGCAATTCCGTTTTCGTCATTACTTTATGGTATGTTTAAAGGGAAGTATGATTTTAGAGTTCTCAACTACACCCTTCATTTTGAAGATCTACCAGAGGCTTTTGATGGGTATAAACTCACTCAAATTAGTGATATACATTCGGGTAGTTTTGATAATAAGGAAAAGATTGAATATGCCGTCGATTTAATTAATGAGCAGCAATCAGATGTATTATTGTTTACAGGTGATATGGTGAATAATAAAGCCTCTGAAATGTTACCTTGGAAGGATACTTTTGCGAAGTTGAAAGCTAAAGATGGTAAGTTTTCTGTTTTAGGTAATCATGATTATGGGGATTATGTCGATTGGAATTCGCCAGAAGACAAAGCTCAAAACCTTGAAGATTTAAAAACCATTCAAAAAGATATAGGATTTGATTTGTTATTAAATGAAAGCCGCTACCTTGAAAAAGATGGTCAGCGTTTAGCGTTGGTGGGAGTAGAGAATTGGGGAAAAGGTGGTTTTAAAAAGGCTGGAAATTTAGAAAAAGCGTCCTCAGAAATAAATGCCGATGATTTTAAAATATTAATGTCACACGATCCAAGTCATTGGGAAGCCAAGGTGCTTAACGATCCGTATCATTATCACTTAACGTTAAGTGGCCATACACATGGTATGCAATTTGGAATTGAAATTCCGGGTTGGATCAAATGGAGTCCAGCAAAATGGAGGTATAAACAATGGGCAGGAATTTATACGGAATTAGATCAGTATATTAATGTTAATAGAGGTTTTGGCTATTTAGGTTATCCAGGTCGTGTGGGTATTTGGCCAGAAATCACGGTGATTGAACTCAAAAAAGGTCCGAAAAGTGCGTAATTGTAAAGAATTGCTTATTTTTATGATATAAGTAGTGAATTTATACGGCTTAGCTTTAGGGCTATGCCAATTTGAAAAGCTTATGTATTTGACTAAAACTATACTGTATGTCAAAATTTGGGGAATTAATAGATGTTGAAATTCCAGTACTTCTGGACTTCTACACAGAAAATGACAATCAATCTATAGCTATGCATCCTATTCTTAGAGATGTTGCTGCAGCTTTAGGCGATAAAGCCAGAGTGATTAAAATTGATATTGAGAAAAATAAAGATCTCGCAGAAGCTTTACGTGTTAAAGGTTTGCCGACTTTAATAATCTATAAAGGTGGCGAAATGAAATGGCGCCATAGTGGTGGGCAAGATGCTAATACGTTGATTGGTATTATTCAAGAATACGTTTAGAATTATAACTACAATAGATGTCTTATCTAAGGCAATCATAATTTGGCTTAAATCATAATTAGTAATTGGTTGACATAGGTATATCTCCTATCTATCAAAGATGCGACAGCTTTCAACAGCATCAATTTAAACTTTTAAAAACAAACCCTCGCGTACTAAAATAATCTAAAACCTTAGGAAGCGCATGCTTTAAATTTCGAGAAGCCTTTAGACTATCATGGAATACAATGATACTGCCTTCTTTAGCTGTAGAGGTTACATTCTGAAGACAGGCGTCTTCTGATACAGCTTTATCCCAATCATAAGATAATACATCCCATAAAACAATTTTATAACCTAAGTCTTGAAGTTGTTTACGCTGTTTAGATTTAAACTTTCCGTATGGTGGGCGAAAAATTTTAAAATTCCAATGTTCAAATTCCAAATTGTCAAGCTGAGTATTTTGAGTTTTGGAATTTAGTAATTGGATTTGGGAATTGATTAATTCTTCAGTTTTAATGACATCATCAAGATAATCTTTTGTTTTGTGCTTCCAGCCTTTTAAATGATTGTAAGTATGGTTTCCAATGGTATGACCTTTTAAAATAATAGTTTGAAAAAGTTCAGGATGCTTTTCAATATTATTTCCAATACAAAAGAAAGTCGCTTTAGCATTATAAACGTCTAATGTGGAAAGTACCCAATCTGTAATTTCAGGAGTTGGGCCATCATCAAACGTTAAATAGAGCTCTTTGTTTTTGGTATTGATATTCCAGATAAAATTTGGGAACACTAGTTTTACAATGCCGGGCGTTTTAACTGGAATGATCTGCATGCATACCTTAATTTTCTGGCGCTATAAGATCTATAGTGTCCGTAGTCATTTCTTGTAAATCTAAATCGTTAGGTATTTCAGGTAATTCATCTTCATTATAACGATTCATAAGTTCATCAAATAAGCTCAAATAGCTATTAAACGTCTTTGTTTCTTGTAAAGCAAATTCTTTATCATTGTAGATGACTAAAATATCAATTAGACCTCTGTAGCGTTGAATATCTAAATAAATATCTTCGCCAACCATACGTTCTTGATTTTCTAACGAAAGACCACTGTAATACACCAAATTTTCTTGATATTTTTTAGCCACATCTTTGTAAAGTGCACGTCCTTTTTCAATATTACCTATTTCATAATACGCGCTAACATAAGGTTCTAATAAAGAGTAAAAACCAAATTTATCTACAGGCATTTTTTCCATAGCGATGTCTGCTATTTCTTCCGCTTTATCTAGTTTGTCTTCATTAATAAGTTGCTCTATTAAGCGTGCTAAATTGCCTCTATAAGTGATACCGTTTCTTCGCGTTTCAATATCATAATACATGTCTTCTCCGCTACCTCCCCATTTCCAATTCTTAACCATGTTGTACATTAGATCTGGATCTACACGTCCCATGTCATAAGGATTAGCTTTATCAACAGGTGTTTTAATTGGCACCAATTTGTAACACATGCCATCAAGTTGTAAATAGTCTTTTAGCCAAACATAATCTTCAGCTCCAAAGGCACCTCCCGTGAAATATATTGGACGCTCCCAATTATTATTAGCAATGATGTCTAACATTAAGAGGCGATTTTTATAAAGGTAACTCCCTTCAATTTGAGTGTATAGGTTGTCTTCTATTTTATCTGCATCTTTTGGTTTAACCACACCATTCTTTAGTACCACGTCCTTGTTTACAGGAATACTAATATTTCGGGTAGGGAAATAATTTGTACTCAATAAGTGAGTTGGGTACTGACTTGGGTCTTCCCCTTGCATTTCAACAACATGTTTAAATTTAGTATCCGCTCTATCACTAGATATAAAGTCCATAAATCGTTTGATGTCTATAGTATCTCTTGTGATTTCTCTTCTAATAATAACATCCCTTGTGCCTCCTCGGTATTGATTATGGGTCAACTGTGAAGGGATTGGGTCACTATCATAAGCCTTACGCTTCATTTGGTCAATATACCAATCCGTTTGAAATAGACTAGTGTTTACTACACGCACATCTGTACGTACACCTTCAATTTCTTGTAAATACCACAGTGGGAAAGTGTCGTTATCTCCAATGGTAAATAGAATGGCATTTGGTGCACAGGACTCGAGATACTTACGAGCCATAGAATTGGTTGTGTACTTCCCAGAACGATCGTGATCATCCCAGTTATTTGCTGCTAAAACACCAGGTACAATAACAAGACAAGCTAAGGTTACTACAGGAGCTAAAAGTTTGGTTTTTATGTTCGATTTTAAGAGGTCATAAATAGCGTATACTCCAAAGCCGATCCAAATGGCAAAGACATAGAATGAACCTACAACAGAATAATCACGTTCTCTTGGTTCAAAAGGTCTTACATTGGTGTAAAACTGAATGGCTAAACCTGTCAGTAAGAAGAACACTAAAAGGACCCAGAACCGTTTTAAATCGGAATACATCAAGAAAAAGAAACCAATAAGGCCTAATATTAATGGTAAGAAATAATAGGTGTTTCTCGCTTTGTTTTCCAAAACATCAGTTGGTAAATTATCTTGAGACATGCCTATATGGATTGAGTCTATAAAGTTTATACCCGAAATCCAATTTCCATTTTTGTGAGTGTATCGTCCTTGGATATCATCTTGTCGTCCTGTGAAATTCCACATAAAATAGCGCCAATACATATAGCCAAACTGATATTGAAACATGTACATAATATTGTCCATAAAGGACGGTTTTTCAATAATTAAATACTGTTGACCGTAGCGCTTTAAAAACTGATTATACCCTTCATAATCAATTTCGCCATTGGCAACACGCATTCTGAAATCATTAACGAGCTGATCAAATTGTTGTTTTTCACCAAGGGCATATTGCGCAGATTGCTCTTCGGTTAAACCAGCATTCATAGCTTCGTTGTACGCACGTGTTTGTAAAGAGGGGTCAACTTTAAAATCAATTAAGCCCGTAAACATCATGTAGTTTTCAGCATGTTCGGCACTCCACATTCTTGGTAAAATTGAGGCGTGTTCGTGGTTATAATTCTGCTTACTTTTTTCCCATTCGTTTATAATTACGTATTTCCCAGCTTCATCATCGCGCTCATAATTCTTTTTATCATCAATAAACGGTTCGTCTTTATCGGCACCAGAATATACTTCTGTAAAGAATGGGCCATAAAATAAGTGCGTTTCAGGGTATTGCTCTAGGTTGTAGTACGCTAAAAGTTCTCTCGCATCTGAAGGGTTGTTTTCGTTAATAACAACTTGTGCATTGGCACGAATAGGAAGCATCATCCAAGATGAAAATCCTATAAAAATAAACATCAAACACAATACTAAGGTATTGGTGTGTTTCATACCTTTTTGTCGTGTGTAATTCAGTCCAAAATAAAACAAGGCAATCACCATTAAACCTGTAATAATGGTTCCTGAATTAAATGGTAGGCCTATTGAGTTCACAAAAAAGACTTCTAAATAACCAAAGAGTTTTAAGGTAGAAGGTAAAAGTAATTTGAATATAAAAAGTAAAATTGCTGCTGAAGCTATATTGGCAATGATGAAGTTTTTGACCGTAATGGTTTTGTAATTCTTGAAATAATAAAGCAGACCAATGGCAGGAATGGTTAGTAGTCCCATAAAGTGAACTCCAAACGATAGCCCAATCACAAAAGCAATAAGGATTAACCAGCGGTTACCTCGTGGTTCATTCATGTCGCGTTCCCAACGTAAACCTAAATAAAATAAAACCGCCATAATTAAGGTAGCCATGGCATAAACCTCTGTTTCAACAGCATTAAACCAAAATGAATCCGTAAACGTAAATGCTAAACTGCCCACTAAGGCACTACCTAAAATAGCATAAGCTTTACTTGTGTCTTTGTCCTCATTATATTTAGTAAGCTTTACAAGTAAAAGACTAATTGTCCAAAACATAAAAAGAATGGTAAATGCACTTGCAACACCACTCATCATATTCATTATGGCTCCAATCTGTGAGGGTTCTAAAGCAAACATTGAGAAGAACGCACCTAACATTTGAAATAATGGAGCTCCTGGTGGATGGCCGACTTGTAATTTGGAAGAGGTTAAAATATACTCTCCAGCATCCCAAAAACTAACGGTTGGTTCTATAGTTAATCCGTAAACTACAACTGCTACTGCAAAAACAGACCATCCTAAGATGTTGTTCCACTTTTTAAAGTTAAAATCTTTCATGAAAACGTTGCTTATTAATGCTGGCGAATTTACTAATTAATCCCTAAAAGCCTACATTTTTAAGTTAACGTTAAGTATTTTAAAAAATTTTCTTCTTTTTTTTTGTCAAAGTAAAACTTTGTATTAAATTTGCACCCTCAAAATGAGAGATTGGCCTATGGTGTAACTGGCTAACACATCTGTTTTTGGTACAGAAGAGTCTAGGTTCGAAACCTAGTAGGCCAACTAAAGTTTAAATCCTAATTCAGAAATGAATTAGGATTTTTTTATTTAAGTCTTTCTGTACAATAGCTGGGAGTATAGTGCTAAGGTCCATCTAAATACCTTTGTAATAAATACTATAGCTTTATAAAAGTATTAAAAACAACAAAGAGGAAGGCTTTGAAGGCATCCTCTTTATTAGGGGGGAGTCGAAACATGTTTTTCAAAACTTAAACTATGAAGTCTTAGTTTTTAAGTTTAAAAGTGAAGTAATTTATATTTTAAACGTAATCACAGGTCGTTTTGCATGATTTACCAAATCTTCACTGATACTACCATTGAAGAAATGCGCAATGCCTTGTCTGCCATGTGTGCTAATTCCTATAAGGTCTGCATCTATATCTTTGGAAAAATTTAAAACCCCTTGTTCAACAGTGTGATCGTTGTGTATGGTAATGGTGTAATTATCAAAATCTTGTCCGGAAATAAAATCATTGACTCTAGATTTTGCTTCATACGATGTCAAAAAATTGCCAGACGTAATTACCAAGAGTAAATGGATTTTTGACCCAAAGGCTTTAGCGAATTTTACAGCTTGTTTATAAGTTTCTTTATTGTCGTTTTTAAAATCGGAAGCGAATACAAAGTTAGAAACCTTAAAGTTATGATGTTCATTTTTGATAACTAATACAGGTACTTCGGAAGAGCGAACCACTTTTTCTGCATTAGAACCCACAAACATTTCTTTTATGCCTGTTGCACCATGAGACCCCATAATAATTAAGTCAATATTAAATTCATTGCAAGAATCTTTAATTTCGTCAAATGTTATGTCAGCCTTAACTGTTTCGTGTATCGTTATGTTTTCTAAATAGTCTTGTGCCATTAGATTTTCGAATCTTTTTCGTGCCAAATTCATAAAAAACAAGGTTTCAGGAATATCGCTTTCAGCGTGTCCAGGGTCTGGATGTTGCATTGGTATTTCCATCATATGCAATAAATAAATTTCTGCATTGTAAGTTTTCGCTAGCATAGCAGCTACTTTTAGAGCGTTTTCTGCTTGCTCCGAAAAATCTGTTGGAACTAATATTCTATTCATATTTATTGATTTATGTTAGTTCTTCTAAATTTAAGAAAATAAATCCACATTACATAGCTTGGGTAATTTAATATAAAATACGTATATTTGCACCGTTATTTACTAAAAATGAATAAGCGAGAGGACGAAAAGTCCTCTCTTTTTATATCAAGAAATGATTAAGAAAATAGTAGAAGACTTATTACAAACGGCATTAGCAGAAAGACAAGATCTGTTCTTAATAGATTTTTCTATGTCTGGAGATAACGCTATAAAAATTGTAATAGATGGTGATAATGGTGTCTTAGTAGAAGATTGTATGTTTATTAGTAGAGCCATTGAACATCATATTGATAGAGAGGAACATGATTTTTCTTTAGAAGTTTTATCATCTGGTGCAGCATCTCCGTTAATTTTACCAAGACAGTATAATAAGCATATTGGTAGAAATTTAGAAGTAAAGACTTTAGATAATCAAGATTTAGAGGGAGAACTCATAGAGGTAAACGAATCTGATGTGGTTTTAAGCTGGAAAGCACGCGAACCAAAACCCGTTGGAAAAGGAAAAGTAACAGTGGTTAAAACGGCTACTATTACTTTTGATAATATTAAAGAAGCGAAAGTTAAAATAAAATTTTAATTCATATTAATTATGGAAAATGTAGCGTTAATTGAGTCATTTTCAGAATTTAAAGACGACAAATTAATAGATAGAGTTACGCTAATGGCGATTCTTGAAGATGTATTGCGTAATGCATTGAAGAAGAAATATGGTGATGACGATAATTTTGATATCATTATAAACCCAGATAAAGGTGATTTAGAAATTTGGAGAAACCGTATCGTTGTTGCAGATGGTGAGGTTGAAGAGCCAAACCAAGAGATAGCGTTGTCAGAAGCTCAGAAAATAGAACCAGATTTTGAAGTTGGTGAAGACGTTGCAGAAGAAGTTAAGTTAATTGACCTTGGAAGACGTTCTATCCTTGCATTAAGACAAAATTTAATTTCTAAGATTCACGAGCATGATAACACGAACATCTACAAGCACTTTAAAGAACTTGAAGGTGAGATTTATACAGCAGAAGTGCATCACATTCGTCATAGAGCAATTATTTTGTTAGACGATGATGGTAATGAAATTATACTTCCGAAAGACAAACAAATTCCTTCAGACTTCTTTAGAAAAGGAGAAAATGTAAGAGGAATTATAGAGAGTGTGGAATTAAAAGGAAGCAAGCCGGCAATTATAATGTCTAGAACTTCTCCTGTATTTCTTGAGAAATTATTTGAACAAGAAATACCAGAAGTTTTTGATGGTTTAATTACGGTTAAAAAAGTAGTACGTATTCCTGGTGAAAAAGCAAAAGTGGCCGTAGATTCTTATGATGATAGAATTGACCCAGTTGGAGCTTGTGTCGGTATGAAAGGTTCAAGAATTCATGGTATTGTACGTGAATTAGGAAACGAAAATATCGATGTTATTAACTATACTAATAATGTTCAACTTTTTGTAACAAGAGCCTTAAGCCCAGCAAGAGTAACATCTTTGAAATTAAACGAAGAGACGATGCGCGCTGAGGTGTTGTTAAAACCAGAAGAAGTTTCTAAAGCCATTGGTAGAGGTGGTCACAATATTCGTTTAGCTGGTCAGTTAACAGGTTACGAGATTGATGTGTTTAGAGAAGGTGCAGAAGAAGATGTTGAATTAAAAGAATTCTCTGATGAAATAGAGGGTTGGGTAATTTCTGAATTTAGCAAAGCTGGTTTAGATACTGCGAAAAGTATTTTAGAACAAGATTTAGTTGATTTAGTGAAGCGTACAGATTTAGAAGAAGAAACCATCTTAGATGTCATTAGGATTCTAAGAGAAGAATTTGAAGAATAATATCAAAAAAATATTAAAAATGATTTGTATTATCTCATTTTTAAGTTTAATTGGTATCATATTAATTTTTATTTAAAATTAATATATAATATATTTAAGTATTTTACAGGCAGTTTATGGCTCAAATGACAAGATTAAACAAAGTATTAAGGGAATTAAATATCTCAATAGATCGCGCTGTGGATTTTTTAGAATCCAAAGGTGTTGAAATTGAGAAAAGCCCTAATACTAAAATTTCGGAAGAGGTTTACAACACGCTTTCTGATGAATTTCAGACAGATGCATCAAAGCGTGAAAAAGCTCAAGAAGTAAGTGAAGCAAAACTTAAAGAAAAGGAAGAGCTTCGCGAACAGAGAGAACGTGAAATTGAAGAAAAGCAAAAGCAGAAAGCTGAAAGAGAATCTGTGGTTAAGGCTAAAGCTGAGTTAAGTGGACCAAAACAAGTTGGTAAAATTGACTTAGACAACAAGCCTAAAGCAGAGACAAAGGAAACACCTAAAGCTCCCGAAGTTAAGGAAGAACCTAAAGCTGAAAAACCCGAGGTGAAGTCTGAAGCACCAAAGGAAGCACCTAAAGTTGAACAACCAAAGGCAACTGAAAATGTTGAAAAGGTTGAGAAAACTGAACAGGTTGAAAAGGTTGAGAAAGCTGAGAAAGTAGAAAAGGTTGAAAAAGTAGAGACAACTGAAAAGGCAAAACCTAAAGTGGAGCCTAAAAAAGAAGAGCCTACTCCAAAACCAAGTGAACCTGTAGAGGAAACACTGAAAACACAATATAAGAAGCTTACAGGACCAGTAACAACAGGTAAGAAAATTGATTTATCTCAATTTAATAAACCTAAGAAGAAAAAGGTTGAAACAGCTAAACCTGGTGATGCTAATAAACGTAAAAGACGTCGTATTAGTAAAAGTGGAAATGATACTTCAGGAAAGCCAAACTTCGATAATAGAAGAGGTGGACAAAAAGGAAGAGGTGGTGCTGCTAGACCTAAGGTAGTTAAAGAAGAGCCAAGTGAAGAAGATGTTCAAAAGCAAATCCGTGAAACTTTAGAAAAGCTTCAAGGAAAATCTAACAAAGGTAAAGGAGCAAAATACCGTAGAGATAAAAGAGATCAACACCGTCAACAAACGGAAATCGATCAAGAAATTGCTGCAGCAGAAAGTAAAACCATTAAAGTTACTGAATTTGTTACGGTAAGTGAAATGGCAACCATGATGGAAGTTGGAGTTACACAAGTTATTTCTGCATGTATGTCTTTAGGTATGATGGTAACCATGAACCAAAGATTAGATGCCGAAACGTTAACTATTGTTGCTGAAGAATTTGGTTTCGATGTAGAATTTATCAAGGCGGATATCGAAGAATCAATAAAGGTTGTTGAAGACGATCCTAAAGATTTAGTAGAAAGAGCTCCTATCGTTACTGTAATGGGTCACGTCGATCACGGTAAAACATCACTATTAGATTACATACGTAAAGAAAATGTTATCGCAGGTGAATCTGGTGGTATTACGCAGCATATTGGTGCTTATGGAGTACAACTAGAAAACGGACAAAAAATAGCATTCTTAGATACACCAGGTCACGAAGCCTTTACAGCGATGCGTGCTCGTGGTGCTCAAGTAACCGATATAGCGATTATTGTGGTTGCTGCGGATGATGCTATCATGCCTCAAACAAAGGAAGCCATATCTCATGCGCAAGCTGCAGGTGTACCAATCGTTTTCGCAATTAATAAAATTGATAAGCCAGATGCTAACCCTGAAAAGGTAAAAGAGCAATTGGCACAAATGAATCTCTTAGTCGAAGATTGGGGTGGTAAAATTCAATCGCATGATATTTCGGCTAAAAAAGGAACTGGTGTTAAAGAGTTATTAGAAAAAGTATTGCTTGAAGCTGAATTATTAGAATTAAAAGCTAATCCTAATAAAGCGGCAAGTGGAACAGTTGTGGAGGCTTATTTAGATAAGGGTAGAGGTTATGTTTCAACAATTTTAGTACAAGCAGGTACTTTAAAAGTTGGTGATTATGTATTAGCTGGTAAGAATAGCGGTAAAGTAAAAGCGATGCAAGATGAGCGTGGACAAGATGTGAAAGCGGCAGGTCCTGCAACTCCAGTATCTATTCTTGGTTTAGATGGTGCTCCTCAAGCAGGTGATAAGTTTAATGTCTTTGCCGATGAGCGTGAAGCGAAACAAATTGCTACAAAACGTGCACAGTTACAACGTGAACAATCCGTTAGAACACAACGTCATATTACACTTGATGAAATTGGAAGACGTATTGCTCTTGGTGATTTCCAAGAATTAAATATTATTCTTAAAGGTGATGTTGATGGTTCTGTTGAAGCATTAACAGATTCATTCCAGAAACTATCTACTGAAGAAATTCAAGTTAATATTATTCATAAAGGTGTTGGTGCCATTACAGAAAGTGATGTGTTATTAGCAACAGCGTCTGATGCGATTATCGTTGGATTTAATGTGCGTCCTGTTGGAAATGCGAGAATGATAGCTGATAAGGAAGAAATTGATATCAGAACTTACTCAATTATCTATGCAGCGATTAACGATCTTAAAGATGCTATGGAAGGTATGCTATCTCCAGAAGTAAAAGAAGAAGTTACAGGTACTGCCGAAATCAGAGAAATATTTAAAGTCTCTAAAGTTGGAAATATTGCCGGATGTATGGTAATGAATGGTAAGATATTTAGAAATTCGAACATTAGAATAATTAGAGAAGGAGTTGTGGTGCATACAGGAACGTTAGAAGCCTTAAAACGTTTTAAAGATGATGTAAGAGAAGTGGCAAAAGGCTACGATTGTGGTATGCAAATTAAAGGCTATAACGATATTGTAATTGGTGATGTTATTGAAGCATTCCAAGAAGTAGAAGTGAAGAAAAAGTTGAAATAACAACTATAAATAGTTATAGAAATAAAAAAACCGACAAGAGATTGTCGGTTTTTTTTATGGTATAAAATGAAATATTTATTTTTCGGTTTTTGGCTGAAGAATATTAGCGTACATATAGTTTTCTTTAATCTTCGCTAAAGCACGATCAGCTTCCAGTCTAGTGGCAAAATTACCGACCCAAACCTTATAATTTGGCGTATTCCAAATAATCTCTGTAGGCCATTCGTCATAGGTGTTTAAGAAATTTTCTTTCTCTCGCTTCGCCATATCAATATCTACACTTTGATACACTTGTATTTTATATACCTTTAAGGTTTTAATGTCCTTTTTATACTCTAGTAATTTGTCAATATCACTGTCTTGACTCACGTTAACCACACCTTGTTGTGCATGCATGGAAGTGGTCAGGCTAAAACCAACGATTAAAAGGGCAATTGTTCTATTTTTTAATTTCATAAGTTTAAATTATTTGACAAAGGTAAAGTATTCTAATTAACCTGTGTCATATTTTTTAATCGACATTCCAATTGTAATCAATTGCACTTCAAGAGGTCGATAAATGGGTAACGAATATTCGCACAATAAATTTTAAAAATTATTATTTAGAATTAGTATAAATTATCTATTAACACTTCTCTAAGATTTTCAAAATCCACTTTAAATGTTACTTTTGCCAGAGTTTTTATAACATCTTTTTTCACTTTTTGAATGAAAAAATCGTACCAAAGTTTAGAAGATAATCCAACTTATAATATGAAACAGGTGATTTACTGTAGTTTAACCTCAAAGATTTTTAGTCTTTGTCTTGTTCTATTGCTTTCTTTTTCAACCTCCCTTATAGCTCAAGACGGTGATCCAGTAAATGGAAAATCGCTCTTTAATTCTAATTGTGCAGCATGTCATAAACTAGATAAGCCAATGACGGGTCCAGCTTTGCGTAATGTAGAAGCAAGATTAGCGGATGAACAAGGTTTAGATAGAGCATGGATTAGTGCTTGGATTAGAAATAGCGCATCAGTTATTAAATCTGGTGATGCTTATGCAAATAAATTATTAGCTGAGTGGAATAATGTTCCAATGACACCTTTTCCTCAGTTAAGTGATCAGAATATTTCTGACATCTTAGCTTATACGGCTGCACCAAAACCAGAACCTGTAGTTGTGGAGGGTGCGACTGATGGGGGTGCTGTTCAAACAAGTGGAATATCCAATGATTTAATTCTTGGAGCGCTCGCCTTATTATTCGCATTATTAGCAATGGCGTTGTTTTTAGTTAATAAAACATTGAATCGTTTTGCTGAGGCTAAAGGAATCGAGGTTGAGGCTGAAAATAAAAGAACACCATTATGGAAAGCGTTTGTTCAGAATCAATTTTTAGTATTGGTTACTGCGGTTGTCTTCTTATTGGCTAGTGGATATTTTGTTTATGGTTTCTTTATGCAGGTGGGTGTAGATCAAGGTTACGAGCCAGTGCAACCAATTCATTATTCGCACAGGATTCATGCTGGAGATAATGGTATTGACTGTAAATATTGTCACTCTTCTGCCAGGGTGAGTAAAACATCTGGTATTCCTTCGTTAAATGTTTGTATGAATTGTCATAAATCGATTTCAGAAGTATCTGAGGATACCTTTGCAGAAGGGATGAGTGAACATAGTGTAGACTACAACGCTGAAATTCAAAAATTATATGATGCTGTTGGATGGGATGGAACTGGTTACACTGGCGAATCACACCCTGTAAAATGGATACGTATTCATAACCTGCCTGACTTTGCTTATTTCAATCACTCTCAACACGTAGAGGTTGGAGGTATTGAATGTCAAACATGTCATGGTCCTGTTGAAGAAATGGAAATCATGTATCAGCATGCTCCTTTAACTATGGGATGGTGTATTAACTGTCACAGAGAAACGAATGTAAAAGTTAAGGATAACGAGTATTACACTAAAATTCATGAAGAATTATCTAAAAAGTATGGTGTTGAGGAATTGACAGTCGCACAAATGGGTGGTTTGGAATGTGGTAAGTGCCATTATTAATAATTAGAAGAAGTTTAAAGAATTACGATTGACGATTTACGACGTGTTGAAAATGCCGAGTAATCGTAAATCAGAAATCAAAAATCGTAAATATATATTATGTCATCAAACAAGAAATACTGGAAAAGTGTTGAAGAGCTAAACGAAAATAGCTCTATTGTTGAGGCGCTTCAACAGAATGAATTTGTGGAAGAGATTCCTACAGACGATTTTTTGGGAGATAAAGAGTCTTTAGAGTCTTCATCTACGTCGCGTCGTGATTTCTTAAAATACGTTGGTTTTAGTACAGCAGCTGCTTCTTTAGCGGCCTGTGAAGGACCTGTTATTAAATCCATTCCTTATGTAGTGCAACCCACTGAGATTGTTCCTGGTGTTGCTAACTATTATGCAACCACAATTGCAGATGGTTTTGATTTTGCTAGTGTTTTAGTGAAGACAAGAGAAGGACGTCCTATTAAAATTGAAAACAATACGGATGCTGCCACAAACGGAACAGCAAATGCTAGAGTTAATGCTTCAGTTTTAGGATTGTATGATAACCTTAGAGTGAAGTCTCCAATGAAAGGTGAGTCTAAAATCTCTTGGGATACGTTTTTATCGGAAACAACTTCAAAATTAAAGGGGCTTAATGGTAAACAAATTGTGTTGTTAACGCAATCGATGCCAAGTCCATCTACAAATAAATTAATTGCAGAATTCAAAGCTAAATATGGTAATGTAAATCACGTTGCATATGATGCAGTTTCAGAATCTGCAACTTTAGATGCCTACCAAGCAAAGTATGGCTCAAGAGGAATGGCGAATTACGATTTCTCTAAAGCCATGACTATTGTTTCCGTTGGTGCGGATTTCTTAGGTGATTGGCAAGGTGGAGGGTTTGAGTCTGCGTATGCTAAAAAGCGTATCCCAGAGAACGGTAAAATGTCGAGACATATTCAGTTTGAATCTAATATGACATTATCTGGTGCTAATGCGGATAAGCGTGTGCCTTTAACACCAAGTGAACAAAAATTAGCTTTAGCTAAATTATATAGTAGTATTACTGGAAATTCTGTTGGAAGTATTAGTCTTCCTGAAGCATTAGACAAAGCGGTTCAAGCTGCGGCTAACGAATTAAGTAAAGCTGGTAGTAATGCTGTTGTAGTTACAGGTATCCAAGATGTGGATGCCCAAACAACAGTTTTAGAAATCAATGCGCACTTAAGAAGTAAAGCGTTTGATCCGAAAACAACAATTAAAACTAGACAGGGTAGTGCTAAGGCAATAACCCAATTAGTAGCTGATATGAAAGCGGGTAAAGTTGGAGCCATCATTATGAATGGTGTTAACCCAATGTACACGCTGCCAAATGCCGCTGATTTTGCTGAAGGTCTTGCCAAGACAGATTTATCTGTTGCGTTCTCAATGAAACAAGATGAGACGTCAACAAAATGTCATTATATAGCAGCTGCACCTCATTATTTAGAATCTTGGGGAGATGTTGAATTAAAAGCTGGACATTATTCAATGATGCAGCCAACGATTCGTCCTTTGTTTGATACGAAGCAGTTTCAAGAAATTTTAATGAGCTGGACTGAAACATCTGGGGCCTATAGAGATTATTTAAAATCAGTTTGGACACAAAGTATATTAAATGGTGCTTCATTTAATAAAGCAGTTCAAGATGGTGTTTTTGTTGTAGGTACTTCTGGAAATGGAAGTGGTTCAACAGGATCTTCTACAACTACTGAAACCAGTACTACTGAATTAAAAGATAAAAAGGATAGAACATTTTTAGGTGGTGTCATTCATGATGTTGCTGTAGGTGTTGGTATCAAAGATGAAGATAAAGACGAGTATGTAACTACTACGACGTCTACAACTGTAAATAATACATCTGATAGTATAAATGTAGCATCCGTGTTAACTGGTGGTGCTGCGGCAAGAGCATTAGCGCAAACGAAATTAGTTGAAGGTATGGAGTTGTCACTTTATACTAAAACAGGTATGGGTGATGGTCAACAAGCTAATAACCCTTGGTTACAAGAATTTCCAGATCCTATTACAAGAACAACTTGGGATAACTATTTAACCATTTCTCAAGCTGATGCCGATACATTAGAAATAAAAAACTGGAATGTTGCGAATGGTGGATTAAATGGTAGTTATGCAAAAGTTTCAGTTAATGGAGCGGAAGCGATTACTTTACCTGTTATTATTCAACCAGGTCAAGCAAAAGGATCTGTTGGTCTAGCATTTGGTTATGGTAGAACATCTAATGCACTAAAAGACGAAATGAAAACTGGTGTTAACGCGTATCCGTTATACCAAGGTTTCAATGCCGTTCAAAATGTAACTATTGAAAAAGTAGCTGGTGAACATGAGTTTGCTTGTGTACAATTACATAATACGTTAATGGGTCGTGGTGACATTATCAAAGAAACACGATTAGAAATTTTTAATACTTACGGCAAAGAAGATGAAGAGCATGGATGGAACAAAACTCCTAATGTATCTCTTAATCACGTTGAGACTCCTGTAACATCTCCAGATGTTGATTTATGGGATGAGTTTGATCGTTCAATAGGTCATCATTTTAACTTATCTATCGACTTAAATGCGTGTACAGGTTGTGGAGCATGTGTAATTGCATGTCATGCAGAAAACAATGTGCCAGTAGTTGGTAAATCTGAAATGAGACGTAGTAGAGATATGCATTGGTTGCGTATTGATCGTTATTATTCTCATCAAGATACGTTTAGTGAAGATATTGAAGAAAAAGAAGCTACAGATGGTCTTGGATTAGGAAATTATGTGTTTGGTGATGGACAGAGTGATGGATCATTATCTACTTTTGCTAGATTAGAAGATCCTGCAGATAATCCTCAAGTTGTTTTTCAGCCTGTAATGTGTCAGCACTGTAATCATGCACCATGTGAAACGGTTTGTCCTGTTGCAGCAACAGTACACGGTCGTCAAGGTCAAAACCAAATGGCATATAACCGTTGTGTAGGTACACGTTATTGTGCAAACAACTGTCCGTATAAAGTTCGTCGTTTCAACTGGTTCTTATACAACAAGAATGATGAGTTTGATTATTACATGAATGACGATTTAGGCCGTATGGTATTAAATCCAGATGTTGTTGTAAGGTCTCGTGGTGTTATGGAAAAATGTTCTATGTGTATCCAAAAAACACAGAAAACAATTCTAGATGCTAAGCGTGATGGTAGAGAAATTAAAGATGGTGAATTTGAAACAGCCTGTTCAGCGGCATGTGGAAATGGAGCAATGATCTTTGGTGATGTTAACGATAAAGACAGCAAAATATCAGCGTTAAAAGAAGATGACCGTATGTATCACATGTTAGAATACGTAGGTACAAAACCTAACGTGATTTATCAAACAAAGGTTAGAAACACATAGAAAGTAATAAGTCTGAAGTTGGAGAGTTTCAATTTCAAATGAATAAAATAATTAAAGAAACAAGTATATAATTATGGCGTCTCATTACGAAGCACCTATTAGAAGACCTTTAGTCACTGGCGAGAAATCGTATCACGATGTTACATTAGATGTAGCAGGACCAGTGGAAGGCAAAGCCAACAAAGCATGGTGGATTGTTTTCAGCATTGCTTTAGTAGCATTTCTTTGGGGAATAGGTTGTATTATTTATACCGTATCAACTGGTATTGGAGTTTGGGGTCTTAACAAGACCGTAAACTGGGCTTGGGATATTACTAACTTCGTTTGGTGGGTTGGTATTGGTCACGCAGGAACATTAATTTCTGCAGTACTATTATTATTCCGTCAAAAATGGAGAATGGCAATTAACCGTTCTGCAGAAGCAATGACCATCTTTGCGGTTTTCCAAGCAGGATTGTTCCCAATTATTCACATGGGTCGTCCATGGTTAGCCTATTGGGTATTACCAATTCCTAATCAATTTGGTTCGTTATGGGTAAACTTTAACTCGCCTTTACTTTGGGATGTATTTGCAATTTCGACGTATTTATCCGTATCATTAGTTTTCTGGTGGACAGGTTTATTACCAGATTTTGCAATGTTAAGAGATAGAGCTGTCAAACCTTTTCAAAAGAAAATTTATGCTTTAGTAAGTTTCGGTTGGTCTGGTAGAGCAAAAGATTGGCAACGTTTTGAAGAAGTATCTTTGGTACTTGCTGGTTTAGCTACACCGTTAGTACTTTCTGTACACACTATTGTATCTTTTGATTTCGCAACATCAGTTATTCCAGGTTGGCATACAACGATTTTCCCACCTTACTTTGTTGCAGGTGCGGTATTCTCTGGATTCGCTATGGTAAACACACTTCTTATTATTATGAGAAAAGTATGTAACCTTGAAGATTATATTACAGTACAACACATCGAGTTAATGAACATTGTCATTATGATTACAGGTTCTATCGTTGGTGTAGCCTATATCACAGAATTGTTTATTGCATGGTATTCTGGTGTAGAATACGAACAGTTTGCATTCTTAAACAGAGCAACAGGACCATACTGGTGGGCATACTGGTGTATGATGACTTTTAACGTATTCTCTCCACAGTTTATGTGGTTTAAGAAACTAAGAACAAGTATTATGTTCTCGTTCTTTATATCGATTATTGTAAACATCGGAATGTGGTTTGAGCGTTTTGTAATTATTGTAACCTCATTACATAGAGATTACTTGCCATCATCATGGACCATGTTCTCTCCAACATTTGTGGATATCGGTATTTTTATCGGAACTATTGGATTCTTCTTTGTATTATTCTTATTGTACGCACGTACATTCCCAGTAATAGCACAAGCAGAAGTTAAAACCATATTAAAATCTTCAGGTGAAAGTTATAAGAATATTAGAGAGCGTGGAGATAGCTTGGTAGGTTCTGGTGCAGATGCAAGAACATCTAATTTTAAGATTCCAGAAGAAACAACAGCCTCTAAACCGCTTCAAGATAATACGGAGAAATTAGGGAACTTATTAGAAGGTGTCGGAAGATTTGATGCTTCTTTACAAACTGCAGATGACTTAAAAGTGATTAGTGGTATTGGTCCAAAAATGGAAGAGGTACTTAATAACATTGGTATCTTTACTTATGCACAAGTAAGTAAAATGACAAAAAGAGAATACGACTTGTTAGATGAAATTGCAGGTTCTTTCCCAGGAAGAGCAGAACGTGATGATTGGTCAGGACAAGCTAAAAATTTATTAAACAACTAATATAGTTTATGGAAGCTTCGAAAGTAATTCATGCTATTTATACAGATGATGATGTATTAATGTCTGCCGTTAAAACGGTAAAAGCAGAAAAACATCATATCGAAGAGGTATATACACCTTTTCCGGTTCACGGACTAGACAAAGCAATGGGATTAGCTCCGACACGTTTAGCTATTACAGCATTTATTTATGGCTGTATTGGTATATCTGTCGCTTTTGCTATGATGAATTTTATAATGATTAAAGATTGGCCACAAGATATTGGAGGTAAACCAAGCTTTAGTTATTTAGAAAATATGCCTGCATTTGTTCCTATTATGTTTGAGCTAACGGTATTTTTTGCTGCGCACTTAATGGTAATAACGTTTTACTTAAGAAGTAGAATGTGGCCATTTAAGGACGCCGAGAATCCTGATCCAAGAACTACAGATGACCATTTTTTAATGGAAATCGCAGTTCATAATAACGAAGAATCATTAACGAATTTGTTGAAATCAACAGGGGCTGTTGAGATAAACATTATTGATAAAGATGAAGATGCACATTAATATGAAGATAGCCACAAAATATATCGTAGTATTAGGATTATTGGTAAGTCTTGTATCTTGCCAAGAGAATTCTAGGCCAAACTATCAATACATGCCAAATATGTATGAACCGATTGGTTATGAAACTTATCAAGAATCAGATGCGTTTCCAAATGGAAAGCAAGGTCAGTTACCAGCTGAAGGTTCAATACCAAGAGGTGATTTTATGCCGTTTGAGATTGATAACACAGTTGAAGGATTTACGTTTGCTAAAGCAAATCTAACTAATCCTATTGATGCAGCTGATATCGATTATGATAGAGGTGGTGAACTATACGGAATTTACTGTGGTATTTGCCACGGGAATAAAGGTGATGGTAAAGGTAAGTTAGTCTCTCGCGAAAAGATTTTAGGTGTACCTAGTTATGCTGATGTTGGTAGAGCCATTACAACCGGAAGTATTTACCATACGTTATATTACGGTAAAAATACAATGGGTTCTTACGCTAACCAATTGAATGAAGAAGAGCGTTGGCAAGTTGTTGCTTATGTTGAGAAACTTAAGGCTGATTTAGAAAAATAAGATTTAGATAAAGATTATATAATGGAATATAAAATTTCAAATCGATTAAGAATAGGAGCAATCATTTTAATGATTTTAGGTGCATTAGGTGTTGGTTATGGCTTCATGGATTCTCATAAGTCTTTTGAGGATATCGAAACAATGCTAAACGAAGAATCTCATCATGGTGAGGTTTCTGAAGTTGCTACTGTTGAGGAAGCACATGGGGCTTCGCATGCTGAAGGTGACCATTCAGATGGTAGTCATGTTGATGAGCATAAAGCGCATGTTGAGCACGTATTACATCAAGTACATAACAGACCTTGGTCAGCATTGTACGTCGCAGGTTTCTTTTTCTTTATGATAGCTTTAGGTGTATTGGCATTTTATGCTATACAGCATGCTGCACAAGCAGGTTGGTCTCCAGTATTATTTAGAGTGATGGAAGGTATCACTTCATATGTTTTGCCGGGTGGAATACTTTTACTATTAGTTGCATTTTTTGCTGATAGCCATGTATTTATTTGGTTAACAGATGGTATGACAACAGAAGGGAGTCCTAATTATGATGCTTTAGTGGCTAATAAATCAGGTTGGTTAAATAAAACCGGATTCTTTATACGTGCTATTATTTTCTTAGCAGGTTGGTCTGCTTACCAGTATTTTTCTAGAAAATTCTCACTAGCACAAGACAATGCAGATATTAATGATAAAAGTAACTTTAAAAAGAACTTCCGAATTTCGGCTGGTTTCCTAGTATTTTTTATATATACAGAATCAATAATGTCTTGGGATTGGATAATGAGTGTTGACCCACACTGGTTTAGTACCTTATTTGGATGGTATGTGTTATCTGGTATGCTAGTTTGTGGTATTACGGTTATTGCGATGGTTACCGTTTATTTGAAGTCTAAAGGTTTATTAGAGCATGTAAATGATAGTCATATTCATGATTTAGCAAAGTTTATGTTTGGTTTTAGTATTTTCTGGACCTATTTATGGTTTTCTCAATTTATGCTAATTTGGTATTCAAATATACCTGAAGAAGTAACATACTTTATCACACGTATTAATGATTTTAAATTACCATTCTTTGGTATGGTGGCTATGAACTTTTTATTCCCACTATTATTATTAATGAATAGTGACTTTAAACGTGTAAATTGGTTTGTAATTATGACAGGAATTGTTATTCTTTGCGGACATTATTTAGATATTTTCAATATGATTATGCCTGCAACTGTAGGTGACAGATGGTTTATTGGAATTCCAGAAATAAGCTCAATATTATTCTTTGCTGGCTTATTTATATTTTTAGTATTTACATCACTTGGTAAATATCCATTGTTAGCAAAAGGAAATCCATTTGTTAAGGAAAGTGAAAATTTCCATTATTAATTTTTAAATTAGAACAGAAACGATAATGACTGCTTTATTAACAATTATAATTGTACTCTTTGTAGCTGTTGCCTTGTGGCAAATGGTAAAAATATTTGACCTCGCTCAGGTTGGAACGGTTAATTCGCAGATAGCGGATGATCACGACAACAAGATTAATGGTTACTTAATGATAGGTTTTTTAGTGTTTATCTACCTGATTACCATCCTGTGTTTTTGGTATATCGGTGATTTACCACTTTTATCAAACGCGGCCTCTGAACATGGTGCTGAAGTGGATAATCTTATGATTATCTCTATGGTAGTGATCTTCATAGTTCAAACGATCACGCAATTTCTATTACACTATTTCGCCTATAAGTATAAAGGTGAGAAAGGAAGAAAAGCGTTGTTCTATGCTGATAATAATACGTTAGAATTTATCTGGACGATTATACCTGTTATTGTTTTAGCTGGTTTAATTATTTATGGTTTATTCACTTGGAATGACATCATGAATGTCGATGAAGACGAAGACCCAATGGTTATTGAATTATATGCTCAGCAATTCAAATGGACGGCTAGATATAGTGGTAATGATAACGTTTTAGGAAAAGCTAACGTGAGATTAATTGATATTGACCGTGCTAATACATTAGGAGTTGATGAAGATGATCCAAATGCACAGGATGATGTTGTTGTTTCTGAATTGCATTTGCCAGTTGGTCAACAAGTTGTATTTAAAATGCGTTCTCAAGATGTTCTACACTCAGCTTATATGCCTCACTTTAGAGCGCAAATGAATTGTGTACCGGGAATGGTAACGCAATTTGCTTTTACTCCGACTGTGACGACTGCTGATATGCGTCAGAATCCTGATATTGTAGAGAAAGTTAAAAACATTAATGACCTTCGAAAAGAAAGAATAGTTGAGATTGAAGAATCTGGTCAAGAATTACTTTACGAATTTGATTACCTATTATTATGTAATAAGATTTGTGGAAAATCGCACTACAATATGCAAATGAAGATAATTGTAGAAACACAAGAAGAATTTGATGCGTGGATGAAAGAACAAAAAACATTCCCAAATTCATTAAACTAACTAAGCTTTTAAGAAAAAGATAAACAGATTATGTCAGCAACAGTAGATACACACGGTCACGACGAAGACCACGACGTACATCATCACAAAGAAACATTTGTAACTAAGTACATCTTTAGTATTGATCATAAAATGATTGCTAAACAGTATTTAATTACTGGTACGATAATGGGTGTTATTGGTGTTTTAATGTCTATTATGTTTCGTATGCAAATTGCTTGGCCAGAAGAGCCAAATGTATTATTTGAAGCATTATTAGGTAAATGGGCTCCTGACGGAGTTATGAATGCGGATGTTTATTTAGCATTAGTAACCATACACGGTACCATTATGGTATTCTTTGTATTAACTGCTGGTTTAAGTGGTACGTTTAGTAACTTATTAATACCGTTACAAATTGGTGCCCGAGATATGGCGTCTGGTTTTCTTAACATGGTATCATATTGGTTATTCTTCTTATCATGTGTTATTATGATAAGTTCTTTATTTGTGGAAGCTGGTCCAGCTGCTGCAGGGTGGACAATCTACCCTCCATTGTCGGCATTACCTATGGCTTCTGGTGGTTCTGGTTTAGGGATGACCTTATGGCTTATATCTATGGCTATTTTTATTGCGTCTTCATTGTTAGGATCATTAAATTACATTGTTACCGTAATCAATTTGAGAACAAAAGGGATGTCTATGACAAGATTACCTTTAACAATTTGGGCGTTCTTTGTAACTGCCGTTATTGGTGTGGTATCATTCCCAGTTTTATTGTCAGCAGCATTGTTATTAATAATGGATAGAAGTTTCGGTACATCATTCTTCTTATCAGATATATTTATTCAAGGTGAAGTATTACATTATCAAGGTGGTTCACCAGTATTATTTGAGCACTTATTTTGGTTCTTAGGTCACCCAGAAGTATATATCGTTATTCTTCCAGCAATGGGATTAGTGTCTGAAATTATGGCGTCAAGTTCACGTAAACCGATATTTGGTTACCGTGCTATGATTGCGTCGATATTAGCTATCGCATTCTTATCAACCATTGTTTGGGGTCACCATATGTTTGTATCCGGTATGAATCCTTTCTTAGGATCTGTATTTACATTTACAACATTATTGATTGCTATACCTTCAGCTGTAAAAGCATTTAACTGGATTACCACGCTCTGGAAAGGAAATCTACAAATGAATCCGGCCATGCTGTTCAGTATTGGTTTCGTTTCAACATTTATAACAGGTGGATTAACAGGTATTATTTTAGGAGATAGCGCATTAGATATCAATGTACATGATACATATTTTGTAATTGCTCACTTCCACTTAGTTATGGGTATTTCAGCCTTATATGGTATGTTCGCTGGGATTTATCACTGGTATCCAAAAATGTTTGGTCGCATGCTAAACAAAAACTTAGGATATTTACATTTCTGGATTACGGCGATTTGTGCCTATGGTGTATTCTTCCCAATGCATTTTATTGGGATGGCAGGTTTACCTAGACGTTATTATACTAATTCTAGTTTCCCATTATTTGATGATTTAGCAAATACCAATGTAATCATTACCATATTTGCTATTATTGGTGGTCTTGCTCAAATTATTTATTTATATAACTTCTTTACTAGTATGTTCTACGGTAAGAAAGCTGAGCAAAACCCTTGGAAATCTACAACACTGGAGTGGACTACACCTGTTGAACATGTTCATGGTAACTGGCCAGGAGCGATTCCTCATGTTTACCGTTGGTCTTATGACTACAGTAAGCCGGGTCACGATGTAGATTTTGTACCTCAGAATGTCCCTTTAATGGAAGGTGAAGAGGAATTACAACATTAAATATATTCCTGTTTTATCAGGACGCCTTATTAAATTAGAAAGACCTTTGGATAGCTATCCAAAGGTCTTTTTCGTTATATTTGTTTAATGCATAAAATCCTTCTAAAGGGTTTAAGATGTTTTTTAAATTTATATAAGATTTCCCACTTTCGTTAGACCTAAAGATGAACGACAACCTAAATCCAAATAGTGATAATTTCAGTCCAGAAGAACTTGATGTTGAAAAGAAATTAAGGCCCTTAACGTTTGAAGACTTTACCGGTCAAGATCAGGTCTTGGAAAATTTATTGGTTTTTGTTCAAGCTGCAAATCTTAGAGAGGAAGCTCTAGATCACACTTTATTTCATGGGCCTCCAGGATTAGGTAAAACGACCTTAGCGCATATCTTATCTAACGAGTTAGATGTCGGTATTAAAGTCACCTCCGGCCCTGTTTTAGACAAGCCGGGAGACTTAGCAGGCTTACTTACAAATCTCGATGAGCGTGATGTACTTTTCATTGATGAAATCCATAGGTTAAGTCCAATTGTAGAAGAATATTTGTATTCTGCTATGGAAGATTATAAGATTGATATTATGATTGAGTCTGGCCCAAATGCCAGAACTGTTCAACTTAATCTCAACCCGTTTACATTGATTGGAGCTACGACGCGTTCAGGATTATTAACGGCTCCGATGCGTGCACGATTTGGGATTCAAAGTAGACTTCAATATTATAAAACAGAATTGCTAACAACAATTGTACAGCGTAGTGCTTCCATCTTAAATATGCCAATTTCTATGGAAGCCGCTATAGAAATCGCAGGAAGAAGTAGAGGCACTCCCAGAATCGCGAATGCGTTATTAAGACGTGTTAGAGATTTTGCGCAAATAAAGGGCAATGGAAAAATTGATATTGCCATTGCAAAATTTGCATTAAAAGCATTGAATGTTGATGCTTACGGATTAGACGAAATGGATAATAAGATTCTAAATACTATAATCGATAAATTTAAAGGTGGGCCAGTTGGTATTAGCACTATTGCTACGGCAGTGAGCGAAAGTACAGAAACCATTGAGGAAGTCTATGAACCATTTTTAATTCAGCAAGGCTTTATAATGCGAACACCTCGAGGTCGAGAAGTCACGGAACAAGCTTATAAACATTTAGGTAAAATAAAAGGACCGACGCAAGGAGGATTGTTTTAATGAATGCGACTAAAAAAATACCGGAAGTTTCGACATTTACGTTTTTAAAGCAAGCGCTAAAAATATTGAATAACCCCTTACCTTTTCATCATAAGAATTTTGAAAAGCATGGTGATATTTTTAAGTTGAATATTGGATTTGGTAATTATGCGGTATTTTCAAGAGATGCGGAACTAGCAGAATACGTACTTCAGAAAAATTGGAAAAACTATAAAAAATCTGAAATTCAAACCGAGCAATTAGCAAAATATTTAGGAAAAGGATTATTAACATCCGAAGGTGACTATTGGCGTACCCAACGTAAACTAATTCAACCTGCGTTTCACAAAAAAAGTTTAGACACGTTATTAGACACAATTAAGAATACTATTGTTGAAGAAGTTTCAAAATTAAAAACGAATATCAGTGTTGATGTATTACCTGTTTTTGGTGATTTAGCATTTAAGGTTGTTGTAAAATCGTTATTTAGTAATGCCGTTACTAACGATGAAATAAAGACGCTTCAAGATGTTACGGAAGAAAATCAACTGATGTTAGTGAAGGAGTTAAGACAACCGTATTTAAAATGGTATTTTCAGTCCTTTGGCATTATTAAAAAGCATTTATCCCGCTCTCAAGAATCTAGAGATATTCTTCTCAATATTATTAATCGAAGAAAACAATCTCAAGCACAGCATAATGATTTGTTGGATATGTTATTAAGTGCGCGCTATCATGATGGTTCTGCTATGAGTAATGAGCAACTCATTGATGAAATTTTAGTACTATTTGTTGCGGGTCATGAGACGACTGCTAATTCTTTAAGTTTTACATTACAATTATTGGCCCATCACCTAGAATGGCAAGAAAAAGTAAGGCATCAGTACCAATTAGTATTAGCTGATGCCAATTCTGATTTGATGTCGGTCATTGGGCAATCTCAATATGCTAAACAAGTGGTTGAAGAATCTATGCGATTGTATCCGCCAGCTTATTTTATGGATCGCGTAAATTTAGAAGACGATACATTTAAAGGATTTCATTTAAAGAAAGGAACAAGTTTTTTATTTTCTATTTTAGAAATTCATAAACATAAAGACTTGTGGGAACATCCAGAAGCATTCATGCCAGAACGGTTTACTCCAGAGAAGGCAAAAGGGTATTCGTCTCACTATTTTCCATTTGGAGCAGGTCCTAGAAAATGTATTGGTAATAATTTTGCTATGTTCGAAATGATAATGGCAGTATCAGAATTGGTTTCAAAATTTAAAATCTATCCAGTTCAAGATACTATTGAGGTTAATCCTTTAATTACCTTGAGGCCTAAACATGCTTTTTTGAAGTTTGAAAATATAAATTAGTGCTAAATCATAAAGCTACATATACAGAACTCATTAAATCCGAAGCCAAGCGTCTCGGATTTTTGTCTTGTGGCATAAGTAAAGCAGAATTTCTAGAAGCAGAAGCTCCACGACTTGAAGCTTGGCTACAAAAGCATATGAATGGAGAAATGCATTATATGGAAAACCATTTCGATAAGCGCTTAGATCCGACGTTGCTTGTTGAAGGTTCAAAAAGTGTAGTGTCTTTACTGTTGAATTATTATCCTTCAGAACTTCAAACTGAAGATTCATATAAACTATCCAAATACGCTTACGGAAACGATTATCATCATGTTATAAAACACAAACTAAAATCGTTGTTGTATTTTATTCAAGATGAAATTGGAGAGGTTGGAGGACGAGCTTTCGTTGATTCCGCACCAGTTTTAGATAAAGCTTGGGCTGCAAAGTCGGGATTAGGTTGGATAGGTAAACATTCCAATTTATTAACCCAACAAGTAGGTTCTTTCTATTTTATTGCCGAACTCATCATAGACTTAGAATTAGAATATGACCACATAACAACCGATCATTGTGGTACTTGCACTAAATGCATCGATGCTTGTCCAACGGAAGCTATTACCGAACCCTATGTGGTAGATGGCAGTAAATGTATTTCGTACTTCACCATAGAACTTAAAGAAAATTTACCCACAGAATTTAAAGGTAAATTTGATGATTGGATGTTTGGTTGCGATGTTTGCCAAGATGTTTGTCCTTGGAATAAATTTAGTAAACCACACAATGAGCCTTTATTTAATCCGCATCCAGAAGTATTGGATATGACCAAAAAAGATTGGGAAGAAATTACAGAAGATACCTTTAAAGAAGTGTTTCAGAAATCGGCAGTCAAACGGACTAAGTTTTCTGGTTTAGAACGGAATATTCGGTTTTTGAAAAGTTAATGCGCAAGCAATAAGAAAATAACCCAAGTCAAATTTCGTTATATTTGTATAGATACATGTTATATTAATTCTATTCAATTAGAAAACATAAGTTAATTGAATGATTAGTTAGCTTGTAGGTCGAAATCATTATTTCTAAATTAAACCCTATCAGTAGTGTTTACCTGATGCTTCTTATAGGTCTAATGCTATTTCTGAAATTGATGAACTGCTAATTAAAGAAAGGCGTTAAGATATTGAGACCTGTAATACTAAAAGCCATGATTAGGTAATGTTGTAAAGTTACACGACATATAAAGGAAACTGTATAACATATTCCATGTATAGAACCCTAAATTTTCAAATTGTAATTATTTATTATGATAGCCCCAAATGAACATAAATATGAAAAAGAAAGATTAAAGAATTTAGATTCTTATGATATATTAGATACACTTCAAGAAGTTGATTATGATAATATTACAGCTATAGCTGCGGAAATTTGCAATACACCAATTGCACTTGTCACGCTTTTAGATGATAAAAGACAATGGTTTAAATCGCATTACGGCATCGATGAAACAGAAACACCTAAAGAATTTGCATTTTGCGCGCATGCTATAAATGATGAGAGCAACATATTTATGATTCAAGATGCTAGAACAGATAACCGTTTTAAAAATAATCCATTAGTTACTGGCGGTCCTAAAATCGTTTTCTATGCAGGCGTACCACTTAAAAGTGAAAATGGACTTCCATTAGGTACCTTGTGTGTAATAGATGACAAGCCTAATTTACTCAGTAAAGGGCAACTAAAATCACTTACTGCGCTTTCAAAGCAAGTGATGAATTTATTAGAGCTTCGCAAGAGCAAATCGTTATTAAATATTACTTTATCAGAATTAGAAGAAAAGAATCAAGAATTAGAACGTTTTGCTTTTATAGCAGCACACGATCTTAAATCTCCACTGATAAATATTTCTAGTTTAGCAGAATTATTTTTAGAAGATTATAAATTACAGATTGATACAGATGGTATTGAATTGTTAGAAATGATAATTAAATCGTCTGATAATCTTAAAGAATTAATTAATGGACTTTTAGATTATAGTAGAAGTGATGTCATTTTAAAAGAGCAGAAATCAGACCTCAATTTGAATAAATTAATATCCGAAATTGAAGGCCTATTTAACTTCGACCATAATCTTAAATTGGTTTTAAATTCAAACCTAACTCAAATAGAAATTAATAAAACCGCTTTAAGCCATATTATAATGAATTTGGTGTCAAACGCTATTAAGTATAATGACAAGCCAAAAGTTGAAATAGAATTAGATATCTTTGAAACTCCGTCCCATTATGAGTTTTATGTTAAAGATAATGGCCCAGGAATTGCAGCTAAAAATCACAGTAAAATATTTAATATTTTTGAAAAAGTGGCTAACCACGATAGATTTGGTCGTGAAGGAAACGGTATTGGTTTGGCTACAGTAAAGAAAATAGTGGAAAAGTTAGAAGGGCAAATTAAGGTAGTATCCGAGTTGGGGAATGGGGCAACATTTATTTTTACAATAAAAAAATAGCGGTAGGCTTAGATTTAAAAAATTGGCTATAAAACGGACTAAGTTTTCTGGTTTAGAACGGAATATGTAATTTTTAAAGGATTAAAAAGTATTACTTAAACGTAAAGCCCATAGAATATTTAAAAGCAAAATTATCGCTCGATTTGTCAAGATTGTGATACCCATAACGATAGAAAGCACCAACACCAATACCCAAGTATCCAATATTTAAATATGGAATCTTAATAATATTCTGAAGTTCTAGTCCTGTTTCTAAAAATAACTCCTCTTTGGTTTTAAATTCAATATTTTGATGATACAACGTATGTTCTAGACTTCCTATTCCAAAATTATTATAGAGCAGAACATCCGGTTGAAATTGGCCTTTGTTATTAAATAGCCGTCCGAAATTATGTGTAATGAACAAATTAGCATAACGATCTGACAAAAACTCATAAGGCGTCACAGTTTGGAAATAATTCTTCACCACAAAAGGAATTTTCTTATCTAAAGTACCTTCACCAGTAAATAGTAATCCATAAGGAAGTGCACGGTCAATATAGCCCAAATCTAATCGATATGTTGTTTTACCAAGCCCTTTAGTGATAACGCTATGGTCTAAAGTAAAACGTAATTTGTTATAGTTAAAATCACTATCAAATGCACCTTTTAATCCCCTCGAATACATAAGATTAAAAACAGGAGCATCGCTAGGTAGTCTTGTGGTAACACCAAAGGTTTTTATTAATTGTTCATTAACATGATAGCCAATACCGACATTGATTTCAGAATTGGTATAATTGGTCATTGGTATTCCATTAGTATTAAATTGATAATCGTAAAGCGGAGTCACATCAGCGGTATTAAAACCTAAATTCCAATTGATATGTCTCCATAGTTTCATTTCTGTATGAATACTAACCGATTCTATAGCGTCCATTTGACTAGCAATCCAATGGCGTTGCACAAAAGGGTTCTCAATTGTATTACCCAAATAGGTTCCTGTTTCTCGTACATCATTCTTGTATTTCAGACTTACAGAAATATCTTTTTCACTAGGAAAATCGACTAAAACCTCTCCTCCATACTTCCATGTATGATCTTTAAATCCGTATGCGCCATAGCCACCAATAGACACATGTTTAAATATATCGTCGTTAGTATATAAGCCTAATCCTAATCTTGCACCTTCGTATTTATTGTATGTAGCGAGACTTTTAAGGTCTAAGTCCACATATTTGAACGGCAGACGCCATTTAGCCAAACTAGGAGCCCACTTTAAGTACTTATCTAATTTCAATGCTTCTCCAACACTATCCATTAACACATAAGTACGCCGTTCTTTTACATCTAAAGTATGCTTTCTGTAGTCATCCCAATACTGAGAGTTGCGACCTTCAACTTTATCGGGTAAGGTGAGCGAAACCAGCGGGAAGTCTTTCTTTGTCAGTTGGGTATTTGTGCTTATATCGGACAAATAACTTTTACCGACATATTTTAAACTACCAAAACCTTCACCTATAATAATGACAAAATTTAACTGTTCAGGGAACCAATATTGATGGTCTATAAATTTATATTTCTGCTGAATCGTGAACTCTATTTTTCCTGAATTATACGTTGAAGCATCAACACTTTCTACGGCATATTGGTTAGAATTGATATACAACAAACCTTCTAAGCCTTCAAAATTTCGATTCGCTTTGGGTTCAAAAGAAATAACAAATACGGTATCTTGACCTTTTACGTATTCGTCTTTTAGTCTGAATTTATATTTATTCGTACTTCCTTTTGAGATCGGATTTAGGTAATTTGTTTCGAACAGAGAGATGTACTCATCGTAAAAAGAGAAGGGCTGAAAACTATTGGCTAAAACAGCAAAATTTGGATTTTTAAAACCAGAGGTTCTTCTGGCAATTATACTATCTTCAGTAAATCTTGGCTTTAAATATTTATGCTTGGCAATGGTTTCTGTGATAAAAACATAAGCGTCTTTAAAAAATGAATCAACAGTTTTCAGGGAATCGTTTTCGGGTTGCTCGTCATTGATATCGACAAAAACTTTGTCATAAGATGTGTAGGTGAAAGAATTTAGATTTTCAGGATTGTTACGTTCTTTATTAGCAACCGCCCGTCTAATAATCCGATGCGCCGGATTTTCGCTATCAATAACCACTTCATCAAGAGCACTAATCGTTTGTTTTAGTGTGATTATTTCACTTTGTAAGTTGGCGATCTCTACGGTTTTCGTTTCATAACTTACATAACTTATGGTGATTTTTTTAATATCTGCAGTAACAAAAAAGACACCATCAATATCGGTTGCAGTCCCTTTATAAGCCGTATCGTTAAAAATGATATTCGCAAAAGGAATGACAGTGCCACTATTTTCATCTATAAGCTTAAATTTTTTTAACGATTGACTATAGCCAATTACACTAAAAAAAACGATTGCAATGCTTACTAGTAATGCTTTTTTCATTTTATACCATGTTAGGTGCAACAAAATAGTAAATTATCTATGAAATAATTACGTGTAATGTTTATTTTTAAAAAGGCAGAAACGAAAGACGAGCGTTCAATTTCTTATATTTGTAGCTTATATTAAATGCATTTTTGTTTAATATGTAACCCATTCAAATTATGAGCAAACAAAGCAAACGTTTAGAAGCCCTAGTATATCACGCTAAACCAACTCCTGGTAAAATTAAAGTGGTGCCAACTAAAAAGTATGCATCGCAACGCGATTTATCATTAGCGTATTCTCCAGGTGTTGCTGAGCCTTGTTTAGAGATTGCTAAAGATGTAGAAAATGTATATAAATATACGGCTAAAGGGAATCTGGTAGCTGTAATTTCTAACGGAACTGCTGTTTTAGGTTTAGGTAATATTGGTCCAGAAGCTTCTAAACCCGTAATGGAAGGGAAAGGATTACTTTTTAAAATATTTGCAGATATTGATGTGTTTGATATTGAAGTTGATACCGAAGATATCGAAGCTTTTATCGCAACGGTGAAACATATAGCACCAACATTTGGAGGGATTAACTTAGAAGATATAAAAGCACCTGAAGCTTTTGAAATAGAACGTCGTTTAAAGGAAGAATTGGATATTCCTGTGATGCATGACGATCAGCATGGCACAGCAATAATATCGGCAGCGGCATTAATTAACGCCTTAGAAATAGCAGAAAAGAAAATTGGAGATGTTAAAATAGTCGTTAGTGGAGCTGGAGCAGCTGCTATTTCTTGTACAAGATTATATCAAGCCTGTGGTGCGAGTCGTGAAAACATTGTAATGTTAGATAGTAAAGGTGTGATAAGAGCTGACAGAGATAATTTAACATCTCAAAAAGCTGAGTTTGCCACCGATCGTAAGATAAATACTCTAAGTGAAGCTATGGAGAATGCGGACGTATTTATAGGCTTATCGCAACCTGATATTGTCACTCCAGAAATGCTGTTATCTATGTCAGCAAATCCTATTGTATTTGCAATGGCCAATCCGGTTCCAGAGATTAATTACCAACTCGCTATAGATACTAGAGATGATATAATCATGGCAACGGGTCGTAGTGATCATCCTAATCAAGTGAATAATGTGCTTGGTTTTCCTTTTATTTTTAGAGGAGCTTTAGATGTACGCGCCACAAAAATTAACGAAGCCATGAAAATGGCAGCAGTTAAGGCATTGTCTGATTTAGCTAAAGAATCTGTTCCAGAACAGGTGAATATCGCGTATGCCGAAACACGTTTGACCTTTGGTAGAGATTATATTATTCCAAAACCTTTTGATCCAAGACTTATTGCTGAAGTGCCTCCGGCCGTAGCAAAAGCAGCCATGGAGAGTGGTGTCGCTAAAGAACCAATTGAGGATTGGGATCGTTATAAAAACTCATTATTAGAACGTTTAGGGTCCGACAATAAGTTAGTTCGTATGCTATTGGGTAGAGCTAAAACAAATCCTAAACGCGTTGTCTTTGCAGAAGCAGATCAGCTAGATGTTTTAAAAGCAGCTCAAATAGCTTATGAAGAAGGCATTGCACATCCTATTCTTTTAGGTCGAAAGGACGCTATTTTATCATTAATGGCAGAGATTGAATTTATTGCGGATGTGCCTATTATAGATCCAAAATCAGATGATGAAACTGAGCGTAAAAACCGTTATGCAAAAGCGTATTGGGAGAAGCGTAAACGTCAAGGTGTGACAATTTATTCTTCACAGAAAAAAATGCGTGAGCGGAACTATTTCGCAGCAATGATGGTAAATGTGGGAGATGCTGATGCGCTTGTTACAGGTTATTCTCGTAATTATCCATCGGTTGTTAGGCCTATGTTAGAACTCATTGGAATGGCAGATGGCGTGGCGAGAGTCGCAACAACCAATGTTATGATGACACAACGAGGGCCAATGTTTTTGAGTGATACTTCAATAAATATTGATCCTTCGGCTAAAGATTTGGCTAAAATTGCTAGAATGACATCGCGTGTGTCAAAAATGTTTGGAATAGAATCCGTAACGGCTATGATTTCATATTCTAACTTTGGGTCTTCAGAAAATCCAAGAGCCGAAAAAGTAAGAGAAGCTGTAGAATATTTACATAAAGCCTATCCAGAAATGGTGGTGGATGGTGAATTACAAACAGACTTTGCACTTAACGCAAAAATGCTTCAAGATATTTTTCCGTTTTCAAAGTTAGCAGGTCGAAAAGTAAACACGCTTATATTTCCAAATTTAGATGCAGCAAATATTACTTATAAATTGCTTAAAGAGCTAAATCAAGCAGAGTCCATTGGGCCAATTATGATGGGAATGCGCAAGCCTGTTCATATTTTACAATTGGGTGCTAGCGTGGATGAAATTGTAAACATGGCGGCAATTGCAGTAATTGATGCGCAAGAACGAGAGAAAAGAAAATAGTTCAGCATTTCAATTTTAGGTTGATGATAGAGATTTTATAAAGCCTAAATTCTAGAATTTAGTTGATAATGAGATCTAGGAGTCATACTGTCCCTCTATGTGTGCTAATGAAAATAATTTTATTACATTTGGTTTTTTAACTTTTCGTTATAAATGATTACACATATAGAGGGTAAACTTGTAGAAAAAAATCCGACAGACGTTGTTATAGATTGCAATGGTGTCGGCTATTTTATTAATATATCATTGCATACGTATTCTCAAATTCCAGATAAAGAACATTTGAGACTCTATACGTATCTTCAAGTGCGTGAAGACTCACATAGTTTATATGGGTTTTCGTCCAATGTGGAACGCGAAATCTTTAAACTATTAATTTCTGTAAGTGGCATAGGTACTAATACAGCACGTACCATGTTGTCTTCTCTATCACCAGACCAAGTTAAAGAAGGTATCGGAAGCGGAGATGTGGCTTTAATTCAGAGTGTAAAAGGTATCGGGCTTAAAACGGCTCAACGTGTTATTCTAGATTTAAAGGATAAAGTGTTAAAAGTCTATGGACTAGATGAACTTTCTTCAATACCAAACAATACACACAAAGAAGAAGCGTTATCTGCTTTAGATGTTTTAGGATTTAATAAAAAACAATCTGAAAAAGTTGTCGATAAAATTTTACAAGCCCAACCAGATGCCCAAGTGGAGCAAATTATTAAGGAAGCTCTAAAAAACTTATAATGCAATTGAATAGACCTCTACATAAGCAAAACTTATCCTATAGATATTTATGCATATTAGCGTTAACCATGCTAATTGGGAATACAGTTTTCGCTCAAGAAACAGAAACAGAACAAGATTCTACGAAGACCACTTTTGCATTTGGAAAATTGAACATGCCAAATCCAAATAGTATTGTATCAAAATATACTTACGATCCTATTTTAGACCGCTACGTCTATTCTGAGAAAATTGGAAATTTCAATATTAATTATCCTTTAATTTTAACTCCAGAAGAATTTCAAAAACTGGTATTGGAAGAAAAATTAAAAGATTATTACAAGAAAATGGCTGATGCCAAGGCCGGACAAAAAGAGGGGTCTGAAGAAGATCAGAAAAATTTACTACCAGAGTTTTATGTGAATTCAGGTTTATTTGAAACTATATTTGGTGGCAATACTATAAATGTTATACCACAAGGTTCGGTTGAAGTCGATTTAGGAGTTTTATTTTCAAAACAAGATAACCCTTCGCTTTCTCCACAAAACAGAACAAATTTCACATTTGATTTTGATCAGAGAATTAGTTTAAGCTTATTAGGTAAGGTAGGTACGCGACTTCAAGTAACGGCAAATTATGATACGGAAGCCACGTTCGATTTTCAGCAGGTTGTTAAGTTAGAATATACTCCAACCGAAGATGATATTATCCAGAAAATTGAAGTAGGTAATGTGAGTATGCCACTAAATAGCTCATTGATTACAGGCGCACAAAGTCTTTTTGGTGTAAAAACAGAATTACAATTCGGAAAAACAAGGGTTACAGCAGTATTTTCAGAACAACAATCGCAATCAACATCAGTTGTAGCAGAAGGCGGAGGAACTGTTGAAGAATTTGAGTTTTATGCCCAAGATTATGACGAAAATAGGCACTTCTTTTTAGCACAGTATTTTCAAGAAACCTATGATAAGGCCTTACTACAATATCCATTTATTGATAACCAAGGGTTGCAAATCACTAGGGCAGAAGTATGGGTAACAAATAGAACGAATGAAACCGATAATGTTAGAAATATTGTGGCATTTCAAGATTTAGGGGAGTCTACTGCTGATAACATCGGATTGGACCCTATCCCAGCTGGTTTTATTAATAACATAGGAGCAAAACCAAATAATGAAAATAATGATTTTGACCCTACTAATATTGGCGGAGCGGGTTCTTTATTAACAGAATCAGTGAGAAACATTACAAACATTCAAGGTGGTGTTAATGTCAGTATTCAAGAAGGTTTTGATTATGGAAAACTAGAATCGGCGAGTAAATTAGTTGAAGGACAAGATTACGTTTTAAATGCTGATTTAGGTTATATCTCTCTTAGTCAACGTTTGTTAAATGATGAAGTTTTAGCTGTAGCATTTCAATATACATTAGGTGGACAAGTATTTCAGGTCGGTGAATTTGCTAATGATGGAGTAGAAGCTACAACAGTTGACGATACTTCAGGAACTGATGTGGTAACTAATCAAAGTTTAGTCGTTAAAATGTTGAAAAGTGCTGTCACCTCTGTAGATCAGCCTATTTGGAATTTAATGATGAAGAATATTTATGATACTGGTGCTTACCAACTGGATCAAGAAGATTTTACATTAAATATATTTTATACTGAATCTTCGGCCTTAAACTATATTACGCCTGTAACGGTTGGTGGAGTTGAAGTTGAATTTCCCACATTTGATAATAATACACCCAACGTTACTAGTGATGATTCTGAAATTAGTGAAACCCCTTTAATACGACTTTTTCATTTAGATAAGTTAAATTATAATGGAGATGCTCAAACACAAGGAGATGGTTTCTTTGATTATGTAGAAGGCGTTACGGTCTTGTCGCAAAACGGAAAAATTATTTTTACAAAATCTGAACCTTTCGGACGTTATTTATTTGATATTTTAGATAATGACGGTAACTCAAATAATAACGACACAGATTATGAGGACATAACAGACACTCAAGCGGGTTTTAACGAAAATCAGAAAAAATATGTGTACGACATACTTTATAAATCCACAAAAACAGCCGCTTTAGATGAAGCAGAGAAAAATAAGTTTCAAATAAAAGGACGTTATACGAGTAGTGGAAGTGATAGTGGAATTTCAATAGGAGCTTTTAATGTGCCTAGAGGTTCTGTTACTGTAACAGCGGGTGGACGAACACTTGTAGAAGGAGTAGATTACACAGTGAATTATCAATTAGGACGTGTAGAAATTTTAGACGAAGCTTTAAAAGCATCAAACACTCCAATAAATATTTCTGTAGAGAATAATGCCGTTTTTGGTCAACAAACAAAACGATTTACAGGGGTTAATGTAGAACATCAATTCAATGATAATTTTGTTTTAGGCGCAACGCTATTAAACCTAAATGAACGCCCAATCACTCAAAAAGCGAATTATAGCTCTGAACCTATAAATAATACCATTTTTGGGTTTAACGGGAATTACTCAACAGAAGTTCCGTTTTTAACAAGAATGGTTAATAAATTACCAAATATAGATACGGATGTACCCTCTAGCCTTTCTTTAAGAGGTGAGTTTGCTTACTTATTACCAGGTGCGTCAAGTGGTGCTGATTTTGATGATGAAGCTACAGCATATATTGACGATTTTGAAGGAACACAAGGGACTATTGATTTATTAAGTCCTACATCGTGGACACTATCTAGTCGTCCATTAAATTTACCAAGTAATATTCCAGGTAACGACGCTAATGGAATTGAAAATGGTTATGGTAGAGCTCTTTTAAATTGGTATACTATCGATCCTATTTTTTATAGTACACAACGCCCAGATGGAATATCAGATGATGATGTTTCTGATTTATATACACGTCGTGTGTTTATAGAAGAGATTTTCGATCAAGATATCGTTCAGGGACAAACCACGGTAATAAATACGTTAGATTTAGCATATTATCCAACAGAACGTGGTCCTTATAATTTTGATCCTGCTGCAGCTAATGATACACCATTAACTCCAACTAATAGTTGGGGTGGGATTACAAGACAAATTACGTCTACAGATTTTGAGCAAGCCAACGTAGAATATATTGAATTTTGGGTTCAAGATCCTTTTTTAGATAATCCATCAAACCCTGGAGGTAAATTATATATCAACCTTGGTAATATCTCAGAAGATGTTTTAAAAGATGGTAAAAAACAATATGAAAATGGTTTACCAGAAGATGGTGATGTTTCAGTTTTAGGACGAACTGAATTTGGAAGTGTAGTGCCACAAAATCAATCTTTAGTTTATACGTTTGGAACCACAGGTACAGAACGTACCAATCAGGATGTAGGGTTTGATGGTTTTGATGACGCAGAAGAGATAGCAGAATTTGGAGCAGAATTTGGAGCAGATCCATCCAACGATAACTACGTATATTATTTAAATACTGACGGTGATATTTATAACAGATATAAAAGATACAACAGTACAGAAGGGAATTCCCCAGAAACTTTTACCGATACCAATAGAGGCTCAACAACAGTGCCAGATGTTGAAGATATCAATAGAGATAATACGATGAATACGATAAATAGTTACTATCAATATGAGGTTGATATTAACAGCTCATCGTTAAACTTAAATAACCCAATAATTAATGATTTTAAAGAAGCTTCTGTAACTTTAGAAAATGGGGATACAAGAGACGTGGTTTGGTATCAATTTAGAATACCTATTGGAGAAAGTGATATTCGTGAAGCGGTAGGAGGTATTTCAGATATACGCTCTATCCGTTTTGCTCGTTTATTTGTGTCAGATTTTAGTGAGAATACAGTATTGCGTTTCGCGACTTTAGATTTAGTAAGAAGTGACTGGAGAAAATATTCATTGGATTTAGATAATGACACTAATAATGATAGTCCTAATGTTGAGTTTAATGTTGGTGTGGTTGGAGTTCAAAGTAATGCTAGTTATCAGCTGCCACCTGGTGTAGAACAAGAGGAACTTAATAATAATAACACCATTATAAGTCAAAACGAACAATCATTAGTCCTTCAAGCATGCGATTTAAGTCCTACAGATTCTAAAGGTGTCTATAAAAATATTGATATTGACATGCGTCAATATAAAAAGCTTCGAATGTTTATTCACGCTGAAGCACAAACAGGTAGCCTTTTAGAGCCTGGAGAAATGGTAGGTTTTATTAGAATGGGTAATGATTTTACTGAAAATTACTATCAAATAGAAGTCCCATTACTACCATCTAGTGATGCAGAAGGCAGCTTAAGAGAGCAAGCTTGGCCAGAACAAAATGAAATTGAAATGCCACTAGAGTATTTACAAAAGATTAAAGCACTTGGTATTTCTGCAGGAACTTTATCTAATGAAGATGCTACATTTTACAATGTTATTGATGGTGAACTTGATGAGACAGCGCTATCCTCTGGTAATGTATTTTATGATGATATTGAAGGTACTCAAAGTCAACAACGTATCGCAATTAAAGGGAATCCTAATTTTGGAGATATTAGAGTTTTAATGGTTGGTGTAAAAAATAGTGGGATTACAGCAATGAATTCGTGTGCTGAAGTATGGTTCAATGAGTTGCGTATGTCTGATATGGATAACGAAGGAGGTTGGGCCGCGGTTCTAAGTATGGACACTAAAATAGCAGACTTTGCAAGTATTAGTGCAACAGGTAGTCGTAGCACTATAGGTTTTGGAAGTATTGATCAAGGTCCAAGCGAACGAAGTTTAGAAGATGTCGTACAATACGATGTGGTTACAAATGTTCAATTAGGACAGTTATTACCAAAAAAATGGGGTGTTCAGCTTCCATTTAACTACGCTCAGAGTGAAGAACTAGTTACTCCAAAGTACGATCAATATTATAACGACCTTACTTTAGCGTCTAGAATAGAGGCTGCTACTTCCAGTGAAGAGGAAGATCGCATTCGTGAACAATCTGAAGATTACACCAAACGTCAAAGCATAAACTTTATAGGGGTGAGAAAACAGAAAATGGGTGATGGTAAAAAGCACATTTATGACGTGGAAAACCTAACTTTAAATTTTTCTGATAACAAAGTTGAACATCGTGATTTTGAAATTGAGAGTTCTTTAAATCAAACGGTTAGAGCAGGAGCTAACTATAGCTATGCTTTTGAGCCATTAAAATACGAGCCTTTTAAAAAGAATGATTCGTTATTTACTGGTAAAAACTGGAAAATATTGAAGGATTTTAATCTCAATTTATTGCCATCTAATATTTCTGTAAATACAGATATTAATAGACAATTTACTAAGCAGAAGTTTAGAGAGGTAGACTTAACAGAAGATAATATAGGACTTGAAGAATTGTTTAGAAGAAATTACACCTTCGATTTTCAATATGCTATAAATTATAATCTTACAGATGCGTTGAGCGTCAATTTCTCAGCTGCAAATACAAATATTGTACGTAATTATTTTATAGATAACCAATTAGATGGATTACAAGATCCTGAATTAGATGTTTGGGATGGTTTCTTTGATTTTGGGGATCCTAATTACCAAACACAACAGATACAAGTGAATTATGAGCTGCCAATATATAAAATCCCTGTTTTAAGTTTTTTAAGGTCAACTTATGCGTATAGTGGTGCTTTTCAATGGCAAAAAGGTTCAGATTTATACACCGATTTAGAAGTGCTAGATGAAGATACAGGTCTTTACGATACGGTGAATTTAGGAAACTCTATTCAGAATTCTAATACACATAATTTCAACGCTTCTCTAAATATGGAAACTCTATATAAGAGCTTAGGGTTAGTTAAAAAAGGGCAGACCAAAAGTAAGGGAAGAACTAGAAGTACAGCTGTTAGACGAGGTACACTAAATGTAGAAGACAATAAAGAGATAGCAAAAGATGAAAATAAGCCTAGTTCAGGCGAAAAAGCATATAACACATTTATTAATGTGATTACCATGGTGAAGCGTATGCAATTTAATTACAACGAAAACAACGGAATCTATCTCCCAGGTTATTTACAAACACCAGGATTTATTGGAACATTAAAACCTACCGTTGGATTTACTTTTGGTAGTCAGAGCGATATCCGATCTTTGGCGGCGAGAAATGGCTGGTTAACCACTTATGAAGATTTTAATGATCAATATACAGACGTTACCAATAAATCTTTAGATTATTCTATCAACTTGGAGCCTTTGTCAGATTTAAAAATCGATTTGACAGGAAATAGAATATATGCTGAAACCATTACCGAGAGTTTCAATACAACGGATATTGATGGCGATGGTTTAAGTGATGTGTATAATGATTTAATTACTAATTCTTACGGAAACTATAGCATTTCAACAGCCTTAATTAAAACGGCATTTAGAAAGAGTGATGAAAATCAATCTGCTACTTTCAATGATTTTAGGGCTAACCGATTAGTTATTGCCAATCGTTTAGCAAAAGACTTTTATGGGAATACACCATATGGTACTGATGACGAAGGTTATCCTGAAGGCTTCGGTAAAAATAGCCAACGTGTATTACTGCCAGCATTTTTATCAGCATATCAAGGTACTGATCCAGAAAAAGTGAGTACTAATGCTTTTAGAGATATTCCAATTCCAAATTGGACTTTAAAATATACCGGTTTAATGAAATTGCCTTGGTTTAAGAAAACCTTTAAGCGTTTTTCTGTTCAGCATGGTTACCGTTCTAATTATACCATAAATCAATTTGTGACTAATTTAGATTATGACAATTCTATTGATAATTTGGTTGTTGATTCAGACTCAGGTATAGGATCTATAAATACTGAGAATCAAGATTCAAATGGAAATTTAAAAAACAAAACACTATTTAGTAATATTAACTTAGAAGAGCAATTTAGTCCTTTAGTGCGCTTAGATTTCGAAATGAAAAATTCGTTTAAAGTATTAGCTGAAATTGCAACTGATAGAACCTTATCTTTAAGTTTTGATAATAATTTAATGACCGAAATTCAAGGAACAGAATATACACTTGGATTAGGATATCGCTTTAAGGATTTAAGAATTAGATCGCAGCTTGCAGGACCAAAGCAAATTATTGTAGCAGATTTAAACATGAGTTTAGATGTTACTGTGAGAGATAATAAAACGATTATCCGCTATTTAGATTTGGAGAATAATCAAATTACCGCAGGTCAGACTATTTGGGGACTTAAATACAATGCAGATTATGCCTTTAGTAAAAACCTCACAGCAATCTTCTATTTTGATTATGCGTTCTCTGAATTTGCGATTTCTACGTCATTCCCACAAACCTCTATAAGCTCAGGAATTACGCTGCGTTATAATTTTGGGAATTAAGTTTGAATTGAATCTATTAAAAAATTACATTTGCACAAAACAATTTATATCCTATTAAAATGAATGCACCATCAGAATTAAAGTATACTAAAGACCACGAGTGGGTAAAAATTGAAGGAGATACAGCTATCGTTGGAATTACAGATTTTGCTCAAGGAGAACTTGGAGATATTGTATATGTAGAAGTTGATACCTTAGATGAAACTTTAGATGCTGAAGACGTATTTGGTACGGTTGAAGCTGTTAAAACAGTTTCAGATTTAATTTTACCGCTATCTGGTGAAATCGTAGAATTCAACGACAATTTAGAAGACGAACCAGAAAAGGTGAATTCTGATCCTTATGGCGAAGGTTGGATGATTAAATTAAAGTTTTCAGACGCCTCTCAAATAGAAGGTTTATTATCTTCAGACGCTTATAAAGCACTTATCAGTGGTTAGAAAAATGCTTTTACTAGTGTCAATAGCTTATACGTTGGCACTGGTTATTGCGAGCCTAATTACGTTGCATGGAGTACCAAGCATTGGAACTTCATTTGATGATAAAATATTTCATATCGTAGCTTATTCTGGATTAACATTACTATGGGTTTTATATGTTAATCGTAGTAGAACGAGACGATTACTTTTTATAGTTTGCTTTGCAGCTATTTTTCTCGGTTTTGTATTGGAATTGTTACAGTATCTTGTTAATCCTAATAGAACCTATGATACCTATGATTTAATTGCGAATAGTATTGGTGCTATTTTTGGTACGCTAATTGCAAGTAAAATAAATATAGAAAAATTAAATTAACCTAAAGCCTTGTTTATTTTACTATTATTTAGTTAAATTAGCGAAGTTGTATTAAAAAATCATATTATGGAACCTAAAAAGAATCTGAAATCAGATGTGAGTAGAAACAGTTCGCTGTTTTTTGCCGTTGGTCTTACCCTTATGATGGGTATTACTTACTTGGCAATCAATTATAAAACTTACGATAAAGTTGATGTTGTTGCGGACTCATTAAATCTAGATGATGAATTAGAAGAAGAAGTGCCAATTACAGAACAAATTGTAACACCTCCACCACCACCTCCGCCACCACCAGCAGCACCAGAAATTATTGAAGTTGTTGAAGATGAAGAAGAGGTAGAGGAAACAATTATAGAATCTACAGAAACTGAAATGGAAACAGAAATTGTTGAAGTAGAAGATGTTGTTGTAGAAGAAGTAGAAGAAGATTTAGAAGTACCATTCTCAGTGATTGAAAATGTTGCCGTTTTCCCAGGTTGTGAAAATAAAAAGGGAAATGCAGCTAAAAAAGACTGTATGAATGAAAAGGTTAATAAATTTATCGGTAGAAAATTTAATACAGATTTAGCTGGAGATTTAGGTTTACCTCCTGGTAAAAAGAGAATCTTTGTACAGTTTAAAGTAGATAAATCTGGTAACGTAACCAATATTGTAGCTCGTGGTCCTCACCCAGGATTAGAGAAAGAAGCAAAACGTGTTATTGGTCAATTACCAAAAATGCAACCAGGTAAACAAAGAGGAAAATCAGTGGTAATGCCGTTCTCTATTCCAATTGTATTCCAAGTACAAGACTAAGGTATAATAATACTATTTTTTATATAAAAATCCCGTTCAAAATTAATTGAGCGGGATTTTCGTTTTGGTATGCTTATTGTGACTTTGACATAATATTAACATTTAAATCATAGATATTATGAAAACATCTAACAAAGACTTCAATGTTGCTGGTCAGAGCGCTACTGAAGCAAAGAAATCACACAAGCATGATGCAAATTTACAAAAAAACTCAAGCCTATATTTTCAAATAGGGCTCATTCTTTGTTTATTAGGTACCTATGCGCTTTTTGAAATGGAGTTTCAAGAAAAGGTGATCATTATTGATCCTCAAGTAGACAATGAATTGGCAATTATTGATGTCATGCCAGTAGTTAGGGCTGAAATTATTCAACCCAAAAAAACGCAGCCTGAAGTAGAAAGAAGCACAAAGTTAATTGATGATTATGAAGCTGTTGATAATGAAAAGGACATTGTAGAAAAGAAACTTATTACTCCAGAAGAGCAAAAGCCAGAGACACAACCCTTTGCGCCAAGTAGTTTGCCTGATGAAATGGATCCTGAAGATGAAGATGTCTTTGTGCCCTTCACGTTAATTGAAAAAGTACCCGTCTATCCAGGATGTGAGAAATACACCAATAACGAAGATCGTGGAAAATGTATGTCGGACAAAATCACAAAACTTATTGGTAAAAAATTTAATGTAGATATCGGGTCTCAATATGGTATTTCGGGAAGACAAAGAATTTCTACACAATTTACCATAGATAAATTTGGCAATGTTAGCGATATTAAAATTAGAGGACCACATCCTGCTTTAGAAAAAGAAGCGAATCGTGTTATAAACAAAATTCCTAAAATGGAACCAGGCTTACAGCGTCAAGTTCCTGTAGGTGTTATTTATACCTTACCTATAGTATTTGATGCTAGACATTAGTCTTATAAGTTCGATTACATAAAAATAACCGTTATTCTCTGAGTAACGGTTTTTTTATACTTCATTTGGTTTCTAGGTTCCTAAAAAAATTAAGTATCTTTCGCACATTAAAATTTAGTCCTTTATGAAGCGCATTGTGCTATTTGCTATTCTGTTAACGACCAGCTTTGGTTATACGCAAACCTTATTGTCTTACGAGAAATCACCTGTTTTTAAGGCATGTGATTCCGTTGCTGTAGAGCAATTGAAATCGTGTTTCAACTTTACGCTAAATACGTTTATTTACGACAATTTTAAAGTCCCTCAAATCGTCACAGATGAATCTTACGTAGGAGACGTTCAAGTTTTGTTTGAAGTGAATAAAGAAGGTGAATTCAAAGCCATCTATACAGATGCAATTTATGATGAATTAAAAGAAGAAAGCAAACGTGTTTTTGACTCACTTCCAAAAATACAACCTGCAACCTATAATGGTCATCCTACATTTGTGCAGTATAGCATTAGTATTCCCATACCTTTAGTAAAGCCTGTTGAAAAAACTGAGCTACCAACGGATGAGGTTAAACTCACCGATAAGGACAGTTTAAATGCGACCTTGTCTAATGAGTTCGATGATATCGCTAATGATTTAAAAGCTTACGAGAAATTAGAATATGATAGTGAACTAAACATACCATTTACACATGCCTATTATGCGCGGTTTGATGACGAAATGAATGCCATTGGCACTAACAGTCATACAGCAGCAAAACCATTTGTGTATAGCGATGTAGCGAGATATTATGATATTAAGGCAGAAAAAGAAAGTTTAGCAAAGGAAACCGACTCTTGGTTGGGTAGAAAAGTTTTTAACGAACATTTGGTAGAAGTCCAAGGCAAAGATTATTGGTTTACCGTAGATCCTATTTTAGATTTACAAGTGGGTAAAGATACAGAAGCTGAATTTAGTTCAACATGGAACAATACACGTGGTGTTAATATACAAGCTGGTTTAGGGAAGCGTTTCAATTTAACGGCATCTGTATATGAGAGTCAAGGTCGTTTTGCTGATTATTACAATCAATATGCAGAAAGCTTGAAAGCTTTTGGTCCAGACCCAGCTATTATTCCAGGGAGAGGAATAGCCAAGCGTTTTAAAGAAGATTCTTATGATTATCCAGTAGCAGAAGCCTATATGTCCTATACTCCAGCAGATTTTTTAAATATCCAATTTGGACATGGGAAAAATTTTGTAGGTGATGGTTACCGTTCCTTATTACAAAGTGATGTGTCAAGCCCCTATCCATATTTAAAATTAAATGCAACCTTCTGGAAAATAAAATACACCAGTACATGGATGTGGTTAAAAGATGTGAGACCTGAAGTTGTTGTTGATGACGCTTTTTTAACTAAATATATGGCCAATCACTACTTAAGCTGGAACGTTTCAAAACGCTTAAATATTGGCTTATTTGAATCTGTAATTTGGTCAGATACCAACGGAAGAGGTTTTGATGTGAATTATTTAAATCCAATTATATTTTTCAGAGCTATAGAATTCCAAACAGGGCAAGGTGCCGGAAATGCAATTCTTGGTCTATCTTCTAAATACAAATGGAATAATAAAGTCAATATTTATGGCCAATTTATCTTAGATGAGTTTTCGTTAAGTGATGTTAAAGCAGGAGAAAAAAGTTGGAAAAATAAATTCGGTTATCAGTTAGGTGCGAAGTATTTTAATGCCTTTGAAGTGGATAACTTAATGCTACAAGCCGAATATAATAGAGTGAGACCTTATACGTATTCGCATAATACACAAATTCTTAATTATGCAAATTTTAATGAGCCAATGGCACACCTTTGGGGAGCTAATTTTAAAGAATTAGTGTTAATAGGGCGTTACAATTATAAGCGTTGGTTTGCCGATGCAAAATTTATTATAGGGCAGCGTGGCTTTGATTACAATACTGATGAAGATAACTTTTCATATGGTGGCGATATTTATAGAGATTATAATGATCGTAATGCCGATACAGGGATTACCATTGGACAAGGGAATAAAACCAATAGTTTTATGACCGAAATACAAGCCGGTTATCTTTTAAATCCTGCGACCAATTTAAAACTGTTTACTAATATTATTTATAGAGATTTTAATCCAGATGCGATTACAGCATCTACTACGGATTCTAATACGTTTTGGTTTAGTATTGGTGTGCGTACAGATTTATTTAACTGGTATAACGATTTTTAGTTGTTGAATATTCGGTGTTGGTTAGGGTAGTGGTTATTTATTCTTCCATCCACATCTCTTTCCATAATTCCAGTTTTCCAGTTTCGGTCCGGTAAAAAATTTCAAATGGTATTTTTATTTTCTTTTTCGGTGAATCGAGATAAGAAATATTTATTGGTTTGAGTGCTTTTTTTATAACTCTTCTGCATTTTCTGTCGTCAGTTATATTCCACCACCATTCTTCATGCTTTTCTGTATGGGTTAAGCTTTCGTAATCAACCCAGACTTTTTTTAGGTTTCCTTTTTTATTATATGTTAGGATATATTTTTCATCGCATAAGTCATAAAGAGGTGTTTTGATTGTATCCCAAATAATAACTTTTTTTACTTGGAGAAAAAGGGTATCCTGAATTTTTATAGCTATTTCTCGTTGTCTTTTTTCAAATCTAATTTTGTTAGCTATTTTTTCGTTTGATATAGTTTTCTCACTTGTTCTAATTCCAGTTTTAAAAGAAATATGAAGTTCTTTTCCATAAATTGAAGCATAACCCATATGGATGTATTGAACCCTTTCTCCTTGTGGAACTATTATTTTACCAGTGAACCAATCCGCAAGTACAATATCAGTTCCAAACATCTTTTTTAAGTCAGCATTTTTTATTTTGAGTCCGCAACTATTATGACAACTTGTTAATTGTATTAAATAGAGCTTATCTCCTTTTAATTCCCAAATAGCTTTGTAACCTCTCCAACAAGCGGTTGAGCCACAACCAACAAAATCCATTAACTCTCTTTGTCCTGTTAGTTCAAAATACTTTTCAAGCGGATTGGAGAAAATTGCAAGTGTATCGCCTTTGTAAACCAAATAATCAGGAACTTGTCCAGTTCCATAACTCAACTTGCAAATAAGAAATATCGAAAAGATTAGTAAGTATTTCATTCGTTGAATTTTGTTTCTCAAATGTAATCCAGCTTTTTATGTCTTAAAAATCAAAATGAGTGATGTGTGTTTTTAGATAAGTAAGGTGCCTTTGTAAATTACTGCGAGCGGTGTAATATATAATTTCATTGCGTATTTAATTTCTAAAGATAGCAAGTCGTTTTTATTCGTACGTAATTTCTATTCTTTCTTCGAGACTACTTGTTGAGTTTTTAATTATTTCTTTAAGAATTCCATATTTTTCATCGTATTTTATAGTGTAAATAGTTCCTAGATTTTCAATATTCGTAATTCTATTTAATTCATCGTATTTGTAATTCCAAGTTCCCATTGTTCCAGAACCTTCAACACTCATACTTTTTACACGGTTTTTGTTGTCATACTCATAGCATTTTACATTTGCAGGATAAATACTCCAGTCGCATTCATTGTCTTTTATGGAATCTTTATAAATTCCATTTGTTGGCATATAATATGGTATTTTGGTGTTTTTTTTACTGAAATATAAGTCAACCTTAGTCTTTTTTAAATCAATTATAGAATCTTTGATTAATTCAATTTCTTTCCATTTCGATTCGTCAACATTCAGGTTGTCATATTGAGTTATAGTTATTTTAATTCGTTCTGAATTTTTATTGCAACTAAAAAAAAATAAAATTAGAAGAAAAAACATTAGTGATTTGTTCATTCGGTCAAATGTTTGCCAAGGTGGTTGCGTATGGTTTACTTCGTCTGTTCGCTGCACTCGGGTGTTGCGTGGTTTAGCGACTGAGATAGTAAACATCTACAAGTAGGTTAGAACTAGGTAATTAATTATACGCGGTGTTGCCAACAGTACTTTATTTCGATAGTTCATTCAGTTTCTCTTTTTCTTTCTTCGTTAGCTTGTCATATCCTTTCTTATTAATTTTATCAAGAATTTTATCCAATTCAGATTGTTTTGATGCTCTATTAGAATTGTATTTATCTTCGAATGTAAATACCTTTTTTGATTTTGAAAAAGGATTTTCAACTATTAATAAATGTGGTTTTTTAATTATCAAGAATAAAAAAGTTAGAGAAGGAATTAGTATTAAGATTATTGGAAGATAATTCGTGATGACAATATTTGGGCTTAATATTATAGCGACCAATAGTCCAACAATTCCACCGCCTAAATGAGCTTCGTGTCCAATATTATCTCGTTGAGATTTAATTCCATAAATTGAATATAGCACATAAGCTATGCCATAAAGCCAAGCAGGAATAAAAACAGGTAACAAAATAAATCCGATTTCCATTCTAGGAAATAATCCGATTGAGGCAAAAACTAATCCACTAACTGCTCCAGACGCTCCGATTGCAGTATAGTCAGGATGGTTTCTGTGAATGTATAATGCAAATAAATTCCCACCAATTAAACTCGCAAAATATAATATCAGAAAAGCGGGAATTCCTATTGAAGATTCTAAACCTCTGCTAAAAAGATAAAGAGTAATCATATTAAAAGCGAAGTGAGTCCAATCAGCGTGTAAAAATCCAGATGTAATTAGTCTTTTGTAATCTTTATTAACTGATATTTGGTCAACATTGAATGAAAATTTGTCTAAGAATGTATAATCATTCAGTCCCATATAAGTCACGATTCCATTCGCAATTATAAGTGATAATGTTACTATTCCAATTTCTTCCATTCTGTTGAGTTGTATTGTTGGCAACGGTTTTGTGAATGATTAGTTGCGTGGTTTAGC
>NZ_JAHKPN010000030.1 GCF_018860545.1 Winogradskyella psychrotolerans
AACTAAAGAAACACGTTAGGGTTAATTTGAAAAAACAACTCGTCCTCGAAAAAACACAGTTCAGAAATAAAAAATTCTGTAATTAAATAAAGCGATTTAGATTTGAGAAATCAAAATATTTAGACTAAATGAACAAGACTTTTAGAGTATTAAAAAAGATAATCTTATATACTTTCTCAATCCTATTATTCCTTTCAATTGCAGGTTACGTTTACCTCTATGTACTTCCAAAAGGACCTAAAATTACTGCAACCCAAAAAATCAATAACGGAATAGATTCTTTTGTTATATATGCTCATAAAGAAAGTGAGAGAAAATCGATTAAAGTATGGACTTACAAACCAGAAAATTGGAATGACAAAGACAAAATAGTTTTTGTAATGCACGGCGGAGGAAGAAACGCGGATGACTATCTAAATGCGTGGGTAGAATTAGCTGACAAGAACAACCTACTAATAGTCGCACCTGAATTCGAGAATAAATTTTCAAAATATACAACAAACGATTACCAAGAAGGAAATTTGTTTTCCTTTTTTGGAACTAAAAACCCAAAAAGCGAGTGGGCATATACAGTCGTAGAAAATATTTTTGATCATATCAAATCGGCTAACAGTATTACAAACGAACAATATGATATTTTTGGACATTCAGCTGGCGGACAATTTGTGCATAGAATGATAATGTTAATGCCAGAATCAAGAATTAGAACAGCTATCTCTGCCAATTCTGGATTTTATAGCTTACCAAAAGAAAATGTTGAATTTCCCTACGGTATACAAAATACTGAAATAGATTTACAAAAATCTTACGAGAAAAGATTGATTATTTTATTAGGAGAACTTGATAATGACCCAAATTTAGGGACTTTCAGAACAACGGATTTGGCTATGGAACAAGGAACGCACAGATTGGAACGTGGAACAACTTTTTTTAATTCAAATATGGAATTAAAAAACAAGAATAATTGGATATTTAATTGGAAAATAGACACTATTAAAAATGTAGGTCACGACTATAAAAAAATGTCTAAACATTCAATTGAGTGGATAAAAAACTAACCCTAACACCGTGTATAATTAATTGCTTCATTGAGCTTACTTGCGAATATTCCTGCGGAATATTCACGGGTTCGTAAAAGTTTACTAAAGTAGTTGCTTAACCACGCCACACCCGAGCGTAGCGAACAAACGAAGTAAACCATACACAAGACCGTGGTGTGTAATGCAAACCAATCTTTACGTGTGATTTAAATTAAAAAAATATAAAATTGTTTCCATTAAAAATAAAATATAAACGCATATTAAATTCAAATTCTAACAGCGGACAAATTCTTGACCAAATTGAAAAAGAATTAACACGTTTAAAAATTGACAAAACTCAACGCTCTGAATTAAAAATTAACTTTGAGAATTCTTTTTTTAACGGACAAGGAAGGTGGCATTTAATGGCGCCTGTTGACAAAGGATATTTGAAACTAAATAAGAATATGAAAGAAATAGAGTATTCTTTTTCTGTAGTAAGAACGTTTTATATCACAAGTGGAATGGCTTTATTTTTCGGATTAATCTCTCAAAGTTATTGGTTTGGAATAATTTCCTTTCTGTGGCTTTTCGGAATGAATTGGATGATTACATTAATTAGACAAAATATATTTGTGAATAAATTAAAAAGTAAGCTAAATGAAAAAAGCACTACACACAATACCGTATAAAATTAATTGCTAGTCCTAGCCCACTTACCAAAATCCTGGCAGAAGTTCTATCTGTCATATATTTACCAACACATATAAAACGAGACAACACCGTCACTTCGAGTGTTCCGACTTTTTGGTCGGAATGTATCGAGAAGCATTAGAACACCAAAGGTTCTCGATACGTTTCTCGCCTACTCAAAACACTCGATCTGACAATAGGTATTAATTGAAAACAGTAACGAACCCAAAATCCTCCCAAACCGTCACTTCGAGTGTGCCGACTTTTTTGTCGGCACGTATCGAGAAGCATCACAACCAATCACCAATCTATTTACAATGATCGTATACAGCACTTAGAAAGCTTCAAAAACCACCCAACGCCTACAGACACCACCTAAAATGCTCAGCAACCGCTTCATTTTTTTTATAGCATTACGGAAAACAGTAACCATAAGTCTCATAGCTGCCTTATTTTTATAGAAATATACGTAAAGCTACGTACAAAACTTTGCAAAGTATTGCGTAGTTTTATAAACTAAGAATAGAGTGCTATAGCTTTTGTTATCAACTTTTATTATCCAGAATTAAAAAAGGGATAACGTGAGTGATTGTACTTTTATAACTAGTTGGCAAACATTTAAAAACAAACATATGAAAAACAGATTACACTTTCTTTTTTTATTCTTTATCATCTTTATTAACTGTAGTGATGATAGCAATGACAATACTAATGAGGACATTTTAACTTTCGAAGGTGATGTCGTATTAAGATCTCAAGAAGAAATAAACGACTTTGGAGCTAATAATTATCAGAAAATAAATGGATTTCTGGTGATACTTGATGGTGACGCTATTAACATAGATGCCGTAATAGATATATTTAATCTAGACGCATTAATTGATTTAATTGAAATTACTGGTGATCTAAATATCCAACTTAATGACAATATTACAAATATAGATGGCTTATCCAATATCGAAAAAGTAGGTGGCAAAATTTATTTATATCAGAACCAAAGCTTACTAAATGTTGATGGTTTAAGCAATATTACCGAAATCGGTGGAGACTTTGGAATAGATAATAATATAGCCTTAAAAAGAATAGAAGGATTCAACAATCTGAATTTTATAAATGGGAGTTTGGACATTGGAGGAAATTGGCAATTAGAAACAATTAATGGCTTTAATAATTTAGAATCCGTCAGTAATAGATTTATCATCGACAGTTCTGGACTAACAGAATTTAATGCATTCAACAGCTTAACTGAAACTGGTTCAGATTTCAAATTCTTAACTGATATAACTCAATTAACAGGGTTTGAAAATCTTACGACTATTGGGAGAGATTGCTGGTTGACTTCGAATGTAGATTTTAATCTATTCAATATTTTTAGTAATATTCAAACAATAGATGGTGAATTTCTTTTAACAAATAATAATGAAATCTCTTCTCTTAATTTCCTATCCAATTTGACCTATGTAGGTAATGATATTGAAATTTCAAACAATACTAATCTTTCAGATTTCTGTGGATTAAACAATTTAATTCAAACGAATTTACAAGGAGACTTTTATACTAATTCTAACTTAAACAATCCTACCGAACAAGATATGCAAGATGGGAATTGTGACTAAAATAACGTTTGCCAACAAAGAACTGA
>NZ_JAHKPN010000050.1 GCF_018860545.1 Winogradskyella psychrotolerans
TTGGTCATATAATATACTTCAGCATTTCGTTTCGAATATCCTAAAGCTCCAATATCTTTCATTTGAAATTCAACTTTATGATTTCCCTTATTTTCATTAATCAGTTCAACAGTTTGTGTTTTCCAAGTCGCAATATTGAATAGAATTTTTAAAGGATTTAGGTAAATCAGTCCAATAATTGTAAAAATAGGGATTACCTTTCTTAAAATCGGTTCAGACAAATTTCGATTAGCTTTAAATTCCATTATGAGCAAAGGAATTGGTAAAATCAAAATTCCGTAATAAATAATTGCTTTTAAAAATCCGATTTTGGTTTGAAACAAGTCGAAAATGTCCAATAAAAAAAGGAACAAAACTATGTAAAATGTTATTCGGATTATTTTGAGCATATCGTTTTTCTCAAATGCACTACAANNTTAAGCACTAAAGTTAGCAAATAAATCACAGATAGACCCGAGCGTAGCGAACTGGCGAAGCAATATTCCGAAGGAATGTTCGTAAGTCGGCAGTGACCAATCAATTAATTATGGACGGTATTACCAAAGTTTTTTTATTTTCAATAATAACTGCCGTCATAGTCAAAAAACAGTTTTAATTCTAGAGAATCTTTTGTTTCGTTATTAATTTCATCAAAAATATTGGTCAAATTATTCAATACTCTTTTAAGTTCTTTTCCATTTGTATCTGACTTTAGATTTAATTCAACTATTGCTTTATCAGGTGAATCAGAGTATTCAATATCATTTCCGTTATTAGTAAAATGCCTTTTCAATATTTGTTTTAATTTGATGATTGAGTATGTGTTATCAACCATAATAGAATCAGATTTTATTACTAAAACATTTTTTTGTTTATAAAGTGCACTGTCATATTTTGCTGGTATAACGCACTTTTTGATTCCTTTCTCATCTATAAACTCAACAGATATTCTTTTTTCAGTATATGGAAAGTCTCCAGAATTGTCTGTGAAATACTTAAAATCTAGCAAAGTAGAATCTAAGTCAATTTTTTCAAGTTGAGAATTCTTATAAATTTCTTTAGAAGGATAAAAATAGATTTCTGTTTTCGTTTTTTGACAACTTAAAATCAGCGTAATTATTGTTATGATTGCAGTTCTTTTCAAATGTTGGGTAATGTTATTGGATAAGATTAGTTGCGTGTTTTAAGCACTAAAGTTAGTAAATAAAACACAGATTTAAAGTCTGCGAGAACTTTCGTAAATAAGCTAAAACCAGCAATTAATTTTATACGGTGTTGGGCATAGTTATTTTTAGTCAGCAATAAATTCTCCCCAAGTAAATAGTACTTTATCAAAGTTTGTTCTTGTATTTGAAAAGTAAGCTTTAACTTCTTTTTTATAAAATTTGTATTCCAATGTTTTGGTGTCAATTATGATAGTTCCATTCTTATTTTTAGAATATAATTCTGTTAAAAAATATCTGTCGTTTGGTAAAAAAATATTCTTGTTATGTTCTAAAGCCCCTAATTTTCTGCCTTTGAACGCATCAAATCCGCATTTTACCATGAAGATTAGTTTTTCTGAGCCGTTTTCGGTTAAATATATATTGCAAAGAGTATCATTTTTACTTTGACCAATATATTTGTTCAATTCCTTGCTTTTAATGTTTGCTTTGAAATTAATAAAAATTGAGTCTTGAGTTATTAATTTCCAATCTTTTGTCCTATTAATTGTATCAGTAACTTTTTCATTAACTAAATCATATTTCTTAAATAATCTATCCCCTTTATTGTCATAAGTTGAATAAAACAATTGTTTTTGATTCGGACTTATATAAAAATGTACTGCTTGCTCTTTCAGGTTACACATTTGGACTAGTTCTTTTGTGTTTACCGATAAAGAATAAAGCGTTGCTTCTTTTAGTTCATTATGTTTCATAAGAAATAAGTTTTCTGAATTTTTACTCCATTGAAATTCAGATTCCCAAAAAGCATTTTCATTGTCTAAAATATGATTTTGAATTGGATGTATGCTTTTTATTTCTTTTCCATTATTGTCAATAATTATAATTTGATTTTCACTTTTAAAGGCTATAAAATTTGAGTTTGGTGAAACAAAAACATTGTTGTCATAAAATCGTTCTCCTACAGCACCTTTGAAAATAGGTTTTTCCAAATTTAAATCTCCATTTTTTGAGAAAAACAATTCTCTTTCTGAATAGTAAAAAACGGGTTTTGAAGTTTGAACTTGAAGACTTTCAGTCGGTTTGAAATCAATTAATTCAATTGGTTTATTTTCATTTGTTTTAAAGAATAAAATCCCCAACAATTTGAAGAATAAAAATATTCCCAAAATTATAATTCCAATCTTAAAGATTCTTTTGAAAACTGTCATTTTTTAATTATGCACAACGGTTTTGTATATGGTTTACTTCTTCAGTTCGCTGCGCTCGGGTGTTGCGTGGTTTAGCAACTAAGTTAGCAAACATTTACGAACCCGTGAATATTCCTGCGGAATATTCGCAAGTAGAGAATAATAAAGCAATTAATTATACACGGTGTTGTGTGCAGTTTTTATTCAGCAATTCGTTTCTTTAAATCCATTCTTTCGTGCAATATTCTCGTTATTTCAACATAATTTTCGTCTAAAGTTCTGTAGAATATTATATGACGATTTGCATTAATTCCGAGAAGTTGCTTTGATATACCATCGTAGAATTTCCCTATGCCTGGGTTTTCTGCAATTTCTTGACAATTAGAAATTAGTTCAGCGTAATATTTATCTGCTTGTTTTTCCGACCAAACCTCAAATGTATAATCCCAAATCTTTGATAAATCCTCAACAGCTTTATTGGTCAATTTATATTCAGCCATTCGAGTGCTTTTTCGCTTTTAGAGATTCAAGATGCTTTTTTGGATCAAAGTCGTGAGCTATTCCGCTATCAATTCCTTCTTGAATAGCTTTTTTTAATGCAATTACTTTACTTTCTTCTTCTTCTAAAAGTCTTAATCCAGCACGAATAACTTCGCTAACGTTCTTAAACCTTCCTTCGCTTATGCTATTTTGCACGAATTGGTCAAAATAATTTCCGAGTGATATAGATGTGTTTTTGTTCATTTGAGTAATAATTTATATCAAATATACCAAAAATTGGTATAATGACCAAATTCCCAAATTGCACACAGCGTTTAGTATAAGAGCAGTAGCGGATTAAAACGCAACTGCTTTTCAGATGACAATATAATTAATTAAATACAATAGCGGTTCGAGTTTGCAGCCGAACCGCTATTGATTTTATATATTGTTGTAAGCAGTTTTTTTACAAACGGTTTGTTTTCAATTACTAATCTTATTTTAAAATTTAATGTCTTAATAAATGATAATTAAGAAAGATGTAATAAATAGATTGATTATTTAGAATTTAGATATGCTGTAGGCTTTTTCTTAAACATGTTTTTGCAGGCACTAGCGCAAAAACCGTAAACCTTATTGTTGTAATGTAAAGTATCGCTAATATGTGTTGTTATAGACATGCCACAAACAGGATCTTTGGTATTATCGACCTTAATATTTGAGACTGCTTTTTCTGGGTTTAATACAGATTCCATTCCACTGTCGTACATAGATCTTAGGGCTTCTACAATATTTTTATCTGTATTGTTTTCACTTCCGCCTTTTATTGGTGGTTTCGGATCGTATTCTAAATCTAGCATAACCATTTTAGTGTAATTGTCTCCAGCAATCTCTCTTAACATTGCCAAGCTCATATCCATACCTGCAGTTATACCTGCGCTAGTCCAATATTTTCCACTATTTACGTATCTGGTATCTTTTATTTTAGCACCGTAGTTTTCTTCCAGGATTTTTTTACCATACCAATGTGTGGTTGCTTCTTTTCCTTCTAGTAAACCTGTAGCTCCTAAAATCCAAGCACCTGTGCATACACTAGCTGTATATTTAGAGGTACTATCAATGTCACGAATCCAATTTAATAATGTTTCATCTTCGGTGAGTTCGTAAGTTTCCCTAAAACCTCCAGGTATTATTAACACATCTAATTGTTTTACATCAGTAATTGTTGTGTCTACTTGTACTTTCATCCCTGTCACATCTTCAACAAGTCCATCGTGTAGACCTACAAAAAAAACGTCAGTTCCCATAAAAGATTTAAATACAGAATAAGGACCAATGGCATCTAGATTTGAAAAGCCATCGTATAATAAAATACCAACGGTTTTAACGTCTGGGTTAGGCCCTGGAAATAACGATGTTTTATCATTGGAGTCATTAACTGTAATTACTTCAGGAGACTCTTTTTTACTGTTGCAAGACATCATTAAAATAATACATGTATATGCGGCTATAAGTTTTTTCATATTTTTTTATAATTTAGCAGTTAGCGTTACACCCCACATTCTAGGGCTACCAAGCATATAAGATCCATAACCCCAAGATAGATACCTTTCATCGGTAAGATTACGTACCCAAAAAGCAAGATCTAGATGGTTGCTAGAAATTCCAAATCTTGTGTTAATCAGACTGTATGCGTCTTGACTATTACTGTTTTCAAAATCTAATTGATATTCTCCAATATATTTAAATTCACCCCTCACAAAAGCGCTTATATTATGTTTTGATTTTGGAAAAGGGACACTATATTGCGCGGCAACCATAGATTGATATTTAGGTGTGTAAATGGCTTGATTGCCTTTGTAGTCTATTGTTGTAAAAGAGTTTGCATCAAAAAGTTCTAATTTTTTATATTCACTATGTGATGTACTCGCTGTCCAATCTATTTGTAAATTTTTTATAGGAAGTATAGAAACTTCTAACTCTAAACCATAATTATCCATATCACCAATATTTTGAGTTGCATAAACAGCACCATCTGTTGTAGTTGTTAATTGTTGGTCTTTTTGTTGAAAATAGAAAGCAGTTAAATTCACTTTTAATTTGTTACTCCACAAATTGTTTTTAATTCCGATATCATAATTATCTGAACGTTCAGGGTCATACGTTGGATTAGTATCATTACCAAAATTAAAGCCACCTATTCTAAAACCTTTAGCATAAGATCCATATAAAATGGAATTATCTGTTAATTGATAATTTAAAATGAATTTTGGAGTGAATGCATAAAAGGTCTTATCGTCTGAGCTATCTGTAGACAAAATAGTTACGACATCATCTTTTTCGTAGCTGGAATTTTGAGTGAGTTTACGATGTTCAATATCATAACGAGCACCTACAGTTACATCTAGCTTTGGAGTTATAGCATAGTTACCTTGACCAAAAAAGGCGATTCCTACATTATTCTTTACGCCATTGGTAATGGTAGAATAAGGTGCTGTGGGGTCAAATAACGCAAAGTCCTCTTCGTAATAAGTGGTGTAGTTACTTTTTGCTTTATCTAGAAATAAATAAGATCCTACAGTCCAATTTAATTTACTTTCGTTTGCAGGAGAAGTAAAACGAAATTCTTGTGTGATTTGATTTTGTTTGTTCCAAGTGTCTCCACTAATTAGCTTGGAGGCCGTAAAATCGAAATCATATTTATCATCAAACCAATTTTCATAATCTAAAAATGCTGTAATAGATGTAAAGTTGAATTTTTCGCCATAATACTTAGCCGATATAGATGCGTTAAAATTCGTTCTTTTTTCCGTATTGTCATAGTTGCCAAAAGCTTTGTATGGTTCATTTAAGGCAATACTATCTGTTGTAACCCATGGATACGCACCTTTATCTGTGTTGTTTTCGTATCTCGAAGTAAAATCTAACGTCCACTTGTCAGAAACAATATATTTCAGATTAAGATTTCCGCTATACGCTTCTTTACCATCAAAATCCTTGGTGTTTAAGGTTGGGTTTTCATATACAGCTCCTCGTTTATTTAATTGAAGTCCTGCATTTACAAAAAGCTTATCTTGAATTAATGGTGTATTAAAACCTAAACTATAGCGTTGCTGTTCGTAATTACCAAGATCTACTTCTACAAATCCAGTTGTTTTATTGGTTGGTTTTTTAGTTATCACATTAAGTACTCCGGCAAAAGCATTTCTACCATAAAGTGTTCCTTGTGGCCCTCTCAATATTTCTACTCGTTCAATGTTATTGAAGTTTAATGGCGCAGAATAAAAGTCAAATTGATAGACACCATCTACATAAGTGGCTACAGATTGCTCGTTAGTAAACCCCATAGCGCCACGAAAATTAAGAAAATTAGAACCTGTACTATTTCCATGTTCTATGGTAAAAGCACTCGGGGCTAAAGCTGTTAAATCACTTATAGACCAAACACGATATTCCTTTAATTGTTTTGCATTTAAAGCAGTTGCGGCCAAAGGTGTTTTTTGAAGATCTGTCTCTATTTTATTTGAGGTTACCAAAACTTCGCCCAGAGATTCTGTTTGATCTACTAAAGTTACATTTAAACTTAACTTATCATTTGTAACGACTATATTTTTAATCTTAGGTGCAAATCCGATAGCACTAAATTGAATTTGATATGTTCCAGAATTTAATTTTAATGCAAATCTACCATCTAAATCTGTGGCTGTACCCTGTGAACTATTTAATATCATAATGTTTGCAAAAGGTACAGGATTCCCTTTTGTTGATAGGATGATTCCTTCTATATTTTGGGCAAAATTGCTTGTTACAACAAGACATAACATTGCCGTTATAATGTGTTTTATTTTCACTTTATTTTTTGATTTAATTTTTAAATACATACACTTAACAAAAGCGCATACTTTATCAATAACCTAATATTTATGAACACTAGGTTTTTAGAAATTTTTTAAATTAAATCAAATTTTGGAGGACGAAAAATACGAGATAAATACACAGATGTGTAGTGGTTATTATCGTAAGGTGTATTTATTTTAGGTGTATATGAAAATTTATACGTTAAGTTGTTAAATGTGTTTTTATAACAATAGTATACGATTTCGATTCTGTCTTTTTTAGAATTAGGCGCTTGTTTTTGATCTTGTTTTTCTGCTTTTTTGAGTTGTTTAGTTAAGTAACATTTTCCATTACAAGTTAACTCTGGTTTTTCTTTATTAATACATAGTATTTTAGCAATAAAATCTTGATTGATTTTAAAGTCGATAAGTACTCCAATCTTATTAAGAGAAGGGAGTATTAATAAGACAATCATTACTATGGATAATATTTTTTTCAATTAATAATTTCTTTATAAAATTTATTGAGTACAGCCATTGAATTCTAAATTGCTTACGTGTTTGTATATGGTTTGTTGCGTGGTTTAAGCAACTAATTTAGTAAATAATTACTGACCAAGAAAGTCCGAGAGGACTTTCGTAAGTAGGCGAGAAGCCAGCAATAAATTATATACGGTGTTAGCCTTTCGTATTTTTTTATCTTTCTATCTTTCTATTTCAGCTATATCTAACTCATAATTTTCTAATGATATATCTATACTTTTTAATAAAGCTTCAAATTGTTCAATATCTTTTTCTTTTATTCTGTTCAAAACATATCTTGCCAATTTTGGGATTTCTGGAACTTCAATTGGTCTCATACTTCTGTCAAAAATGCTTTCTAAATGTGAAAGTTCGTTATTTAATCGGTTTGCAACTTCAATTGCTGTATTATCATTTCCAAAAAATTGGGTCATTTTTACTCTTTCTTTAGATAAGTTCGGATATTTATAGAATAAGTATGCTTCAAGAAATTTTCTTAAATTATTTCCGAAATTATAATATAAATCATGATTTTCAATATTTTGACTCATACCAGCTTTATAAATTTGATGAAACAAATAATTAAATTCAGTTATGTAGTTTTTTAAGTATTTAGGCATTGGTGAAAGCTCACTGATTTCATTACCTTTTCTTTCAATGATAAAATATTCTGAGTTATTATTGGGCTTTGAAAGTCTTTTTAAATATTTAAGAAAATCTAAATTATGAGTAGAAATAAATAATTGTTCGTAAATATAGATTTTATCTCCAGCAGAATTGGTAGCTGGTGTTGCAATTAAACTCTCAATAAGACTATATATGAAAAAAATATGATTGTTATCTAAACTAGAAATTGGATCGTCAATCCAAATTATTGGTTTTTTACTTTGTGTATCCGCATCTTTGAGTTTTGCTAAAAAATAGCAAAATGCTATTAAACTTCTTTCACCTTCACTAAGATTATAAGCTGATTTATTATCTCTTTTAATAACAAATTTATAAGAAGTTTCTCCATTTTGTTCAGCTATTAATTCTAAATGTTTATTACCGAAGAAATGATTTAAATAATCATTTATTTTTTCTGCACCTTTTTTTTCATCATTTAATGAGTTGTTTAAAACCTTTATTTCTTCTTCAATTTCTTCAATCTGTTCTTTTAATTTTAAATAATCTGTTTTTTTCTTTTCTTCTTCAATTTTGAGTGCTGAGATTTCAATTTTCTTTTCTTTGTAATTTATGGTTTCAATAAAATTATAAATCTCTGTTAAACGTAGTTTATTTATTGCACTTGATTGGTCATCACTTAGTGTTGCTGTTTTTGCATTACTATTCCTAATTAGTTTATTTATAGATTTTTGGCAATTAATAATGTTTTGTAAATCAGTATTGTAATTTTTTGGTAAAATGATTGAATTAAAGATTTCTTTTTCTCTTTTAATTAATTTTTGTTTTAATTCTTTTGTGGTTTTTAAAATTTCTTTTTTATTATTTTTAATTATTTCTTTTTGTTCAGATAAGTTACTGTGAAATACTGAATATATACTATCAGATTTTATATCCAAATAACTGTCAATATTTGCATTAAAACTACTTTCAAACTCTTCAGTAAGCACTAAAATATTTTTTAATTTTAGCCTTAACTCTTCTGATTGTAAATTAAAATGTTCGTCTAATTTTTTTTGTAAGTTTTCAGGTAGAATGTTCCCGCAAAAAGCACAATTTTCACGTCCAACCTTATGTAATTCACGCCCTTTTCTTACCCAGTCTTCAAGTAAAGCGTTGTTTATTAAATCTTGAATTGGTTTTGTAGGTTTAATTTCGATTGATAATATATCTATTACTTTTTGATATAAATTATTTAAGTCAAGACTGATAATTGATAGTTCATCAATTTTGTTTTTTGGATTTTCCTTTAATATTTTTTTATTACTATCAATTTCATTACTGTCTAATGTAGAAAAAGAAGTTTTAAGAACGGTTTTAATATCATTTTCAATATTGTTAATATTGTAGTTTACGTTCTTGTATATCGGATTTGTTTTTATTTTTTGATTTGCTTTCCAACGTAATTTGTCTTTAATGAAATTTTCAGCATCTTTTCTTTGTTGAGATTTTGCACTGAATTCAGCTTTTTTAGAAACTAATGTATGTTTTAATCCTTTTTCAGTTTCAACACTTCCTATTATTTCTGTTTTTTCAGTTATTTTATTTTCAATCTCTACATTTTTATCTCCAATAATAGCAAAAGGTTTAATCTCTCCTTCTTCATCAGTTAACCATTTTAAATTATCCGTAACAAAATCTTTATTATAAACCCTGATTAATTCATTATTTAGTGAAATATTATTGTGAGTTACAATTGAATCATCATAAAATTCAATTTTAAATTCTGCATTTTCATTTTTATTAGGTAATTTTTCATTTTGCAAACAACCTAATAGTCGAGATAGAGTAGTTTTTCCAGCATAATTTCTACCATATAAAATATTCAGTTTTTTAAAAGGTATTGAAGTCCCATTTCTCTTGACTATATTATTCCAATCAAAATTTTGAAAAACACCAAAGTTCTTTATTTCAGTAAATTTCTTTATCATTTTTCAGTTCGGTTTTATATGAAGGCTAACGGTCTCGTATAAGAATAGTAGCGGATTTTCACAAACTTACTTTTCGGTTAAACACTTACCTTTTTATTATTATTTCACTTCGTTTTAGCTATTCAACCGCTACTATTTTTATACATTGTTGGCAACTGGCTTTTATCTTTTCAATGAGAAATGCCCAGAAAAAGTTCGACCATTGCCTAGGTCTGTTCTAAACCAATAATCATTTGACATCATTTGTTTACCATTATAAAGTCCGTTCCAACCTAAATCATTTGATGTTATTCTAGCTAATAGTTTTCCGTACCTGTCAAAAATTAAGGTCTCTGAATTAGGAAAATTGACTATACCTTTAATCTGCCAAAAATCGTTATATCTATCATCATTTGGTGTAAAGAACTTTGGGTAATCAATTATTGTAACTTCTTCCGAATCTTGTTCACAACCATCTTTATCTCTCACAAATACTGTATATATTCCTCCTTGAATATTTGAGAAATAATTATTGTCTTGATAATTTACACCGTCAATTGAATATTCAAAATCTCCGTCACCAGATGCAATTATTTCAATGTAATTATTGCCTAACTCTCCAAAGTTTATTTGTTGTATTTCAGGTAAAATTGAACGAATAAGAGTAAAGTCAAAAGAATTTTCGCAAGTTATACCATTCTCAATTTGCGCAACGGTTAGGGTATAATTACCTTCTTCTGTTATTTCTCCACTATTTGTACTTGAAATTAGAGTTCCATCTTCAAAGAACCAATTATATGAATTATATCCAGCATTTACGTTTAATAAAATAGATGGTTCTAAATTACAAATGAAATATTCATCCTCTAAATTAATTATAGGTAACTCGTTTACAATTAAATCAATATATGTTTCTGAAAAACAAATAGGGTTTGAGACATCTTCAACTCTTATACTTATAGTTTCCGAGAAAGGTTCTGCGTTTTGAAATAAAACAGGCAAAGGGCTTGGAAGGGGATTATTATCGGAATCGAAATACTGTATTGTTAATCCTGTTTGATTTCCAATAAGTTCTTGTTCTATAGGTGATGTATCAAATTCGGCATAACCATTACCTTGGTCACATGCATACAAATTATTAGGTTGATTTATGCTTGGCTGTGTCACAGTTTGCAATTGCAAAGTAGTTTCTGCATAGCAGGTTGAATTACTATCAGTAACCCTTACAGTTATTAATTCATTGAATGTATTTGAGTTTGTGTATGGGTTTGGTAATGGGTTTGGTAATTCATTACCAATCTCGTCAAAATAACTTACTGTCATTCCTGTTTGCTCATTAAGAACATGATTTTCAACATTAGAAGTATCAAAATATTCTGAAATGCCATCACTATTGTCGTCACAACCTAATAATGGATCTATTGAGTGTGCTATTGGATTGGGGTTTACAACTAAATCAAATGTAGTTTCAGAATAACAATTAGTGTCAATATTTATAATCCTAGCAGTTATAGTTTCAATATTTTGAACTGAATTGGACAATGGATTTGGCAGTGGATTTGGTAAACTATTACCACTTCCATCAAAAAAGGTAAGAGATACATTATTTTGCCCTCCAATTAAAGTCGTTTCAATTCCGCTGGTATCAAAATTATGATACCCATCATTGTTATCGTCACAAACAATTAAATCATCTATTTCTTGTATTAATGGCAATGTATTAACGATTAAATAAATCTCTGATTCCACATAACAACCCAAATTATTTTCATCAGCAATTCTTATTGCTATTGTTTCGCTATTTGGAACGGTGTTGCTCATAGGATTTGGTAGTGGACTGGTTAACTCATTTCCATTACTGTCAAAGTAGGAAATAACTACTCCAGATTGTCCATTTAGGATTTGGTTTTCAACCATTGAAGTATCTAATGAGTTTGAAATTCCTGAGTTTAAAATATTTTCACATGCAATAATATTAAAAGGACTATTTGCAATTGGTGTTTGGGACACAGAAATATTGAATGCTCTTGTGTCATCGCATCCAACAGCTGATTCTATAAAGACCGTATATTCCCCTTCGTGGCTAAGATCTGCATTATTAATAACTGGGTTTTGATCGTTACTGATAAAACCATTTGGTCCAGACCAAGAATAAGAAATTCCTCCAGAAGCTTGTAATTGAATATCATCACCTATACATACAGATTCTGTTGCAGAGGCACTAATTGAAGAAAAGCAGTCTTTAAATTTAACTAAAAAAGTATCCATACCACCTTGATTAGTCTCATGATATGCACCAGGTGTAGCTATACCATTTGAACTAAATGTAAAACCAGTGATATAAATGTCTCCGTTGTTTTCTGTAATCATTCCTGAATAGTCTGATCCACTTCCTCCATAATAGGTTCCCCATATTCTCTCACCAATATTGCTAAACTTTACAATGTATAAATCATATCCTCCAGCATTATTCTCTTGAAATGCATCTGGTGTAGAAATATCTGAATTACTATTTCCGCTTGTAAATAGATATATATCATCCGAGCTGTCAAAAGTAATTTCATTCATTCCCCAGTGTCCATCTAAGCCATCACCGCCATAATAGGTATTCCATAATAAATTTCCAGTGCTATCAAACATTGCCAAATAGGAATCATAACCACCAGCAAAACTAGGTTGGTGTGAATTAACCATAGTTAATCCATTATTACTTCTCGTGTATCCAGAGATCAGAATATTATTATTACTATCAACTTTAACACTATCGTTAAAATCGTAGTCAGTTCCACCATAAAATGTTCCAAATAATCTTTGACCATCAGAATTAAACTTCACAATGAAAGAATCATTCCAGAGCAATGTATTATAATTATGCTCTTCTTGATAAGCGCCAGGTGTCGATATACCTTCAAAACTACTAGTTGTTCCTGAGCAAACAACATCTCCATTAGAGTCTATATCTATGCTGCTAAAAGAATCGTGTCCAGTTCCACCATAATATGTTCCCCAAACTCTATCGCCATCAGATGTGAATTTTACTAAGAAGGCATCCTTGTTGGTATTTTGATTTACATTGCCAATTTCCTTGAATGAGCCAGAAGTCGATATGCCATTATTACTGGACGTTGAGCCAGCAAAATATACATATTGATTAGTGTTATCGACTTTGACACTGCTTATATTTTCAATCCAATCTCCTCCATAATATGTACTCCAATATCTTATTCCATCAGAGTCAAATTTCATTATAAACCCATCATACCAATCATTATATATTTCTTGAAAAGCACCTGCTGAAGCAATATTAGATGTGCTTTGTGTGTGTCCTACACAATATATGTCCTCATTATTATCAATATCTAAATCTCTGACAAAATCTCTTCGCTCTCCACCTAGATAGGTTGCCCAAATCAGGTCTCCACTTTCATTAAATTTTGCTATAAAACCGTCCTCTTCGTAACTTTGTAATATTGTTTGGTAAGCTCCTGCGGTTGCAATATTAGAAGGACTACTTGTATAACCAGCTATATAAATATTGTTTTCAAATGTTTTTACAATTCCATTAAAGTTATTTTCATCTTCACTACCTCCAAAATAAGTTCCCCAAAGTCTAACAGGAGTTGGATCAATAATTAATTTTTCATTTCTTTTAATCTTTATGTTTTCTCCGGAAAGACCATAAACATTATTCTCAAATTCAATAAAACTTAATTTCTTTTCAAGCTTTGATGTTTTGTTCTGTACCCAGCTTTTTGGGATAACTTCTCTTAATTTTCCATGAATTAAATCTATTTCAATATTACCAGATACTTCTTTTGTATTTGCTCCGTCTAATTTCATTTTGATATCAGAAATCTTAGCTCCTTCATGCAGTATGAAATTATATTCTACAGGTTTCGTATTTGATTCTGGGACAAAAAATTCAACATCAATATTGGGATATATGTTTTTATATGTTAAATGTTTGTATTGTTTTATTTGAATCACTCCATCTTTTTCATGCGGAATATTATAATAATTATAGTATGCCTTTGAAGGGTGCGTTAATTCTATTTTTGCATTAGGATTACTATTTATAAATGTAAAATCTATTCTATGAAATACATAGTCTGAACAACTTTTTTGCTTAACATTTCTTTTTCTTTTTGTTAGTGCAGTAGAGTCTTCTTTACAATTTTCTTTTTGCTTTATTTCATATATGTCATAGGAAAAACCATTTTCTCTTAATTGTACATTTAAACCTGAGGTATTTAATAAGTATAAGGCATTATCATTAGGTTTTCCATTTTGATCAACAATTTGACCTTTATTTTCAATAAAATGATTTTTATGTTTATAATCGGGATATGATTTGTCATTCTGAGATATTACTATTTGATGGAGCAATAAAATATAAATGAGTAATGTTCTTTTTCTTTTTCTCAATATGTTTGTTTTTTTTGGCTTGTTGCCAACGTTGTTGTGTATGGTTAGTTGCGTGGTTAAGCGACTAAGTTAGCAAACATTTACGAACCCGTGAATATTCCGCAGGAATATTCGCAAGTAGGCTAGAACCAAGCAATTAATTATACACGGTGTTGGCAATAGTGTTTTATTTTATTTTTTTGTTCAGTTCAGTAACTATATTTCTCAATTCCTTTTCTTTGGTTAATTCAAAGAGTTCAATTAAATAACTTATACTTTCTAATTCCCAAGCATTTTGAGAAACATTTTGTTCGTAATGTCTTGCAAGCTTTTTTAAACTGGATTTAGTTATTTTTCCGCCAACTGCTTTTTCTAAAGTGGAAATGAAACCATCTAAAGTGTCGAAAGATGTTCGCCAATCTCTTTCTGCTTCGAGGATTTTTTGAGTAATCTTTTTATCGATTTCAGTCGCAGTGAGACTTTCTTCAACGAAGTCAAATAATTGGTCAAAAGTCAAGTTATTAATATCTCTCAAAATGGCCATCCGTTTTTCATTTTATAATCAGCTTTTGGGTCAAATTCTATTCCGATTTCTTTTTTCGGATTCCATTGTTGGTTTATAAATTCCGCTGGATTTTCTGTGATGTCAGTCCAATTAATATTCGGGAAAACATAAAGTTTCCAATGGTCAGAATCCCAAGTTCCATACAGTTTTTCATTAGGCAAGTAGAGTAGGATGTATTCAGGGTCATAATGTTCGCATTGGTCAGTCAGATTTATTGCAGGAATTTCGTAGTAAGATTTTCCGCTAACATTTCCCTCAATCCATACTTTTCCGAGTTCCAATTTGTCAAAGTCAATAATTCCAACAAAAAGAGGTTCCACAGTTTTATGGTCGTAATTCAATTCCGATTTTGAATTTAAAAATTCCGTCAAATCTTTGGGTAAATCCATATTCTGTCCAAATATTGGTAAGGCAATTAAATAAGCTAAAATTATGATTCCTTTGCGCATTTCCGACATTATTGCCAACGTGTTTGTATATGGTTTGTTGCGTGGTTTAAGCAACTAATTTAGTAAATAAAAACCGACCAAGAAAGTCCGCGAGGACTTTCGTAAGTAAGCGAGAAGCCAGCAATAAATTATATACGGTGTTGTGCTTTCGTGCTTTATTCGTATTCAATTGTTCCATTTTTCACAAAGCCATCTGTTTTATCACAGACTATTCCAACACTATATTTCGCTCTAGTTATTCCTACATAAAATTTCGCTCGTGCTTCATTACTAAACTTACCGATTGAAATGGTATTGTCCTTTATCCAACCAAGCATTCCTTTTGTTGGATAGATTAAAACCCTATCAAAAGTTAAGCCTTTAGATTGTCCGAAATTGGTAATACTGTATTCGGGATTTGTATTCTTTGTTAAAGAGTTCCACCTTAATTGGACAGGGTTATATTTTTCTAAATAATCATCAACTTTGTCTTTATCAATTATATAAATGCCATCATGTTCTGTTGTTTCATTTTGTTTTGAACCACATTGACTAAGTTCAGGGTAAAGTCTATTCGCAAAGTCGCATATTGGCTGATTGCATCTGTAAGAATCAGAAAGTGATGTGTCATCAATTTTGAAACCTAATTTACTGCATTCTGTTGTAATGAACTCTTTTAATAACCCATTTCTATATTTTTTATATTTCGTAGAATTATGAGTTAAATAGGTAACTTGTCTTGGGTCACAAACCAATGATAGATTTGAACTGCATTGCCCGAAAGTCTTTAGTAATTCCAAATCATATCCTGCCAAATCTTGACATTCATCAATTAGTATATAGTCGTAAATTTCTGTAAGACGGTTTATTATTTTCCCTTTTGTTTCTTTGTTAACCCTAATTGCAAGTTTTGCAACTTTATCTGAATAAATCCTTTTGCTTTTTGTAAAGTAGAATTTATCAAAATTATCAGTTTCTGCATATGGAATTTTCCTTCCAGTTCTTTGGTCTGTATATCTAATTCCTGATTTCTCGTTTACAAGCAGAAGTCCCTTTATTTTATGGTCAAATAGAATAGTTTGATATGGTTTAATACATTGCTTAATTAAAAATGAAAACCACGTAGAAACATGAATATTTGAAGGAATACAGCCTATTAATTCAAAAAATTTATTCTTAATTTCTTGAGCGTTTGATTCTGTGTAGGTAGTTATTAAAATTGAGTTTTCAGGAAATGACAAAGCTTTTTTAATTAGAGCTGTTGTTTTACCTGAACCTGCTGACGCTATGATTAATTCGTTAATCATAATTAAATAACGTCTGAAATAAAATTAGGAAATGAAATTATTTCTTTAGAATCAAACAATTTTAACGCACATTCTGTTTTGTTTAGTTTCATATATTTATGAAATTCGTCATCGGTAGTATAATCCTTGTCGAAAACCAAATTGAATAACTCAATAGAATTTGATTTAAGTAATTTGGGTTCTAATGTATTGTAGTTAAATGGCTTACCGTATATTTCAAAATCTCCTTCATCTATTTCGCTATCATAGGAAATTATAATATTTGGCTTGGTATTTTCGCCTATGTAATCTTCGTATTTGTTTTCAAGTTGTTCAAGACTCCAATCTGTATCTGTAATAACGATAACTGGCTTATTTATTTTTTCTGCTATTTGTAAAAACCTTAAAAAAGAAGTGCCTACCGAAATTACATCTATTCCGTCTTCAATTGGTAGTTTACCATGTTTTTGAAAATATGCCTTTTGAATAATTAATTCGTCTGAATCGCCTTCAACAAGTATTGCCTTATTGCTTAGAATTAATCTAAGAGTATCGTAACCAGCTAATCTTTTAAAGTAAGTAAAAGTTTCATCTTCTAAGTCTTTAAAAGTTATGGTTTTTTGCTCGTTTAATAAGATAAGGCTGTCTAAACCTAATTTGTTTGCAATAAAACTACTATGAGTAGTTACAATAATTTGTTTGTTTTCTGCTCCTTTTTTGAGGTCATGAATTAGTTCATTTAATTTTGTGTGTGACAAATGATTTTCTGGTTCCTCAATTAAGAGCACATTGGATTCTAATGTTTTTTTATGAGATAGAGCCAATTTGGTTTTTATCACACATTGTTCTCCTTTTCCAATATGATGAAATGGAATATCATCAAGATATGTTACCAAAGAGTTTTCCCAAGAATTTTTTGAAGAAAGTTCAACTGAGAGTTCAACTTTCTTGTTGGAAATATTTGAATCAGTTTGAATTTTTTTATTAATGCTAATTATTGAATCCTCTTGCATGAAAATATCTTTCATTTTTCTGTGTGCTTGTGAAACATCTACAATTTCTTTTTGGTCTAAAAAGTCTTTAATTATTCTGCTAATATAAATATCTGAACCATTCTGTAATCTGCCATTTGATGAGTCTATTAATGCAGGTTTAATTGGTATGAGTCTTGGTGTAACTCTTTCATCTCTAGCGAAGGATTCCCAATAAAAATTATAATATTCAATTGGTAAACTCTTTATGCTTTCCGTTTGAACTAAAATCTGATATTCAGGTAAATATTTCTCATCAAATTCAATGTTGAATGATAATCCTATTGAATCTGATTTTTCTGAGTTTTTATCTCCTTTGAAAATTGAAGGTGCATCAGGCGATAAAAAAACTTCAATTTTAATTGAAGGTGGTGCTAATGGTGTTTCGGTTTGAATACTTGCAATATATTCTTTTATCGTTTCTTTGTTGAATATATATTCATTCAGTTCATTGTGAATATATCTTCCCTTAAACCATCCAGAAAGTATAAGGTTTAGAGCTTCTATAATTGTTGATTTTCCTGCTTCATTTTCTCCAACAATGATGTTGACATTTTTATTTAATGTTAACTCAAATTCATTTTTGAAACATTTGAAGTTTTTTATTTTTATTTTCTCAATATGCATCTAGGTTGGTTTTTTGCATGAAGCACAACGTTTATGTATAAGGATAGTTGCGGGTTTGTATGCGAGGATTTTCCGAAGGAAAATCAGACGTTACAAACACGCAACGACCTTTGATTAAGCACTAAACCGCAATTATTTTTATACGGTGTTGTAGTGCGTTTTTATTATCGGATTACTACTGTTTCTGTCATTTTTATATCTGCCATTTTTCCTCCATCATTCAGAAGTTGGTTAATCGCATTGAATTCTGCACTTCTTCCTGCAATATTAACTATCACGTCATTATTCGGTTTGTCATTCCAATATTGGTCAACAATTTTCTCCATTGTCAAATATTGATGATTATCAGAAAATCGTTTTGATATTCTTTTTGAATCAGAATATTGTTCCAAATATGTTTTTGGCCAATTTACGTCAGCCAACCATTTTCTGACAAATGCTATTGGCAGAAAAGTAATGATTTCAATTCCGATGTTTTCTTCAATTCCGTTTCGAGTAAGTAAAGTCAGAAGTTCGTCATTCTCAAGAGATTTTTCACTGCCAATAATATCAATCGACTTTTTAACATCAGAATCAAAATCAGATGTTTCTTTTGCTCGATTATTATCCTTTTTTCCTAAAATTTTATTCCAAAAACTCATATTTCTCAAATGCACTACAACGGTTTTGTGTATGGCTCGTTGCGGGAAATCAGCTATGATTTTCCGCCGTAACCTAAAGATTGCAAATTGCAATGAATTCCGATTAGGAATTCAGCCGCAATGAGCTATACACGTCTTAAGTTTG
>NZ_JAHKPN010000017.1 GCF_018860545.1 Winogradskyella psychrotolerans
CACTAATCACTAATCACTATAAAAGCCCACGAGCCTTAATCTCTAGATACTTATTAATGGTGTTAATCGTTAAGTTTTCAGGAGCTGTTAAAATCGATTGAATGCCATACTTTTGAAGTTCTTTTACCATTAATCGTTTTTCGAAAGCAAATTTTTCGGCTATCGTTTTATGGTAGAAAGATTGTAAGTCCTCTGCATTTTCTTTTAAAATAGTATCTAATTCTGTGTTTTCAAACAACACTACAACTAGCATGTGCTTTTTAGAGATAGCTTGTAAATAAGGCATTTGCCGTTTTAAGGCACTGATATGTTCAAAATTTGTATAAAGTAGAAGAAGGCTTCGATGCGTCACTTTTCGTTTTAATTGTGCGTAGAGCAAACCAAAGTCACTATCATTAAATTGCGTATCTATATTGTATAAGTTTTCTAAAATACGATTAAGATAGGTCAATTTTTGAATGGCAGGTAAAAAGGATTCTATCTTTTTTGAGAAGGAAATCATTCCAACTTTATCATGTTTTTTTAGAGCAACATTACTAAATGCTAAGGTTGAATTAATAGCATAATCTAATAGTTTCAGCCCATTAAAAGGCATTTTCATGATTCTACCTGTATCAATGATAGAGTAGATGGGTTGCGATTTTTCATCTTGATATTGATTTACCATCAATTGACCACGCTTCGCTGTAGCTTTCCAATTTACAGTTCTAAAATCATCACCAGAAACATAATCTTTAATTTGTTCAAATTCCGAAGTATTACCTATTCGCCTTATCTTTTTTAAACCAAACTCCGTTAGCGAATTACTGATGGCTAAAAAATCATATTTCTGCATTTGCATAATAGAAGGGTACACCATTACCATTTGCTGATTTTGAAACTTGTATTTACGTTTAATAATTTTTAAAATGGAGGATACAAATATATTCAGGTGACCGAAGTAATATTCGCCACGATCTACAGGTCTTACTATATATTCAAAATTGTGATTCTGATTTGGGTTTAAGGCTGTTTGATAAAGAAAATCGCGTTTTTGAAATTGTACAGGCAATTCATCAATTACATCAATGTAGGTTTTGAAGCTATACTTATTTGTAATTGTAATTGGCACAGGATTATTATCGCTATTAGAGAATTTATCTGGTAAAATTCGTCGTGCATGTATAGCGCTTTTGAGTTGGTAGAGTAGTAGTACATCAATTATTAAAAGAACAGCTATAATAATGGTAACAATCCATGCCATTGAAAATAATACGGGTATCCAATACGACAAAAGAAAGCATACAGACGCTATTGCCAAATAAATGTACAACTGCTTGTGTATGTATAATGATTTTAAAAAATTCATAATCTTCTCTTTTATCTATTGATGTGGGGTAAATTTTACATCTTTGAAAACACTCCTAAAGTCCCTTCAAGGGGACAATCTAATCATTCAAATTTTAGTTTAACTTCATCTGCATTAACGTTAAATCTCTTTGTTTTTTTTGTGAATTTGCTTGTTTTTTCCTTTTGGGGAAATCTCCGCAGGACAAAGGGACGTTTTTTTTATCTCGGCACTTCAACGGATTGCACAATCATTTCAATGACATTTTCTGTGGTCATACCTTCCATTTCGCGTTCTGGTGTTAAAATGATGCGATGATTCAAAACAGGATTCAATGATTTTTTGACATCTTCTGGAATTACAAAATCACGCCCGTTGATAGCAGCAAAAGCTTTAGCAGTATTTAAAATGGCGATGGATGCTCTTGGTGAACCACCTAAATATAAATGCGGATGATTTCTTGTTTTGGAAACAATTTCAGCAATGTATTTGATAATTTTTTCTTCAACAAGAATCGCTTGTGTTTTCGTTTTATAATCTTCAAGTGATGCCGTATCTAAAATAGCATTAATTAAAGTTTGAGGTTTTTCTCCTTTACGCTCATGATGTGAGGCTATAATTTTGATTTCATCTTCAAGCGAGGGATAATCCACTTTGATTTTAAAGATAAAGCGGTCTAATTGTGCTTCAGGCAAAGCATAGGTGCCTTCTTGTTCAATAGGATTTTGCGTTGCTAAAACCATAAACGGATTTTCAAACGGGTAAGTAAAACCATCAATAGTAGCTTGGCGTTCTTCCATCGTTTCAAATAACGCGGCTTGTGTTTTTGCAGGGGCTCTGTTGATTTCATCAATTAAGACAATATTCGAGAAAATAGGGCCTTTTTTAAATTCGAATTCCGACGATTTCATATTTAAAATAGACGTTCCTAAAACATCGCTAGGCATTAAATCTGGTGTAAATTGAATACGGCTAAATTCAGTTTTTAAAACTTTCGCAAATAGTTTTGCTGTCACTGTTTTTGCAATACCAGGAACACCTTCAATTAAAACATGACCATCGGCTAGTAAGGCTACGATAAGTAATTCTACAAAATTATCTTGTCCGATAATGACTTTCCGCAATTCGACTTTAATGCTTTCTACCGCATTTTTTAAATCTTCTAATTGAATGCGATTATCAAAATTTAAGTCGTCGTTTACTGTTTCGTTTTCTTCCATTGATTATGGGATTTAAATTGTTCTATTAAGGTATTTAGCCTTTCTAATTCGATATTGCTAATTTCGTTTTTTAGCTGTAAGCTTTCAATAAGTTTAAATAACGTCTGCGTGTCTTCAACTGTATTGTTACTTCTTGCTGCTAAGTTGTTTATAAAACTAGTGTTTATTTCTGCCGTTGAAAGATGTAATGTGTTTCTAATATACTCTAAAAAATGATGGACTTTGTGTTGTGAAATATCTTTATGCTTTCCACTTTCATAATACATATTGGCAATAGTTCTTGTAAAATCTACAGTCTGATTTTTTAATGGATTTACAATCGGAATCGCACGTTGTTTCCGTTTACCTTCAAAAATAATATAGATTAATGCCCCAATCAACATAATGTAATATGCCCATTTTAAGGATGGAGTATTTAAGAATAAATACATTGGTGAGGTATAAAATGTCTTTCCTGTTTTGTAATAAGTATCAACATAGATAGGTTTTGATGTGTCTACATATGATAAAAGTCCGGCGGTGTAATCTTGATTTGGTGATTGTAATATAAAGTAATTGGTAAAGGCTTGAGGAAAGGTGCTGAGGATAATTTCACCCTCTCCAAACGGTTGTTTAATCGTGCTGATTAAAGAGTCTTCCATGGGCTTGTTTTCGCCGTGGTAAGTATCTATTAAACCAATAACAGATGTGTTTGAGTTGTCAATTTCATTGAAGTGATAGAAGGTTTTAGCACGATCGTATTTATAAGATTTAGCGGTGTCTAAATCTGGATTCACCAATTTAACTTGGTAGTCGTTATTAAAATTATCAAAGGTAGTGATGGATCTCGTGTTTAACTGTAAAGTGTCCAATAATTGTTCTTCAAAATCTACAGCAGCTACAAGGAGGGTGTTTCCATCGGAGACCCAATCTAATAGACTATTCAGCTCTTCTTTACCAAAGGCAATACTGCCATTATAGAAAAGATAGGTGCCATTAATGTCATTATTTTTAAGGTATTCAAAAGGAGGGCGATCGACAATAGCAACCGAATCTGAAACCCGTTGTAATTGGTCGTTAAACACATAAGTACCAAACGGAATTTTATGATGCGTGGCATAAGACGGAAACCAATTTATAGCCTTCGGTTTGTTCATTTCTAGAACAACGATAGCCAGAATAGTGAAGGCTACAAGTATAATATACAGTTTTCCTTTTTTACTCAATGGTTTGTGATTGTATTATTTAAAAGTTCAAACGGACGTTTTAAGGTTTCAAATTTATTAGCATCGATATCAAATTCACCATACCAGACATAATCATAAATTCTTGTGATATTTATGAAATCGGTTTTTATATGGTCTTTATTAATTTCATGGATATAATCTTCATTCGTTTTTTGTGGTTGCCATGAAATGCTATCACTTTCTGTTAAATATTTTAAAGACAATAAGTAATAATAGCGAATGGCTAATCTGTAATTTTTCTGATGTATGGCTTCGTTTATTAGGGTAGGAATATCTTCATTCTTAATAATTTGTTCTTCCTCAGAAAACAAGATTGAACCTTGAGTTTTCGCTTTGGTTATTAGGTTCGTAGAATTCACTTTTAAGAAAAAGCGAACTAATAGAAAGACCAATATTCCTAACAATAAATAGGGAAGAATTGTAAAAACAAAGTATAAAAAACCGGAGGCCGTACCCACTCCAAATATGGCTTCCCAAAATTTTGTAAGTATGTTTTTAAACCAACGAGAAATCTTATCTAAAATGTTTTCTTCGGGTTCAATTTCTATATAATTAAAATCATCGTCGGCTTTATACGTTTTTAAGTCGTCTTCTGTAATTTGTTGTATTTCAATGGTAGAATCATCATAATTATGAGGCGCGTTGTTTTGGTATGCCATAGAAAGTTGCATACAACACAAACAAATAAAAAGCCATCTATATGCTAACATTTAGTCTTCTGTTTTTCCTATTTCGCTAATACGATCATAGGTACCAGTAAAGTTGACTTTTTCGTGTAAATGAAAATAAATAACAGCTCCAGCTACCATTAAAATGATATTTAATAAAAATTGAAAAAAGGTATTAAATACATTGAGCACTATAATTACTGGATCTGCAGAAAAAGTATTAAGATTGGCAGGGTCAATCTCACCAGAAAACACGCCTGAACTTACTAAGGCATATATTACAGAAGGAATTGAGAATACCATAATAAGGATGTAATAAATGATACCTAAAACAATAAACACTCCAAAAGCCGTCCAAAAATCGGCATTAGCCAAGGTAAAGCTTTGACTAAAGGCATCTGATGTTGAGCGTTTAGGCTCAAATACATATATACTAAACACAATAGCCATTGGAATCATAGCATAAAGTACGGGTATAAAGCAAAGCATCGTAGCAATAATTAGGGTGACACCTTTTAAAAAACTGAGACCAAAAAACGGCCAAAAGGATTTGTAAACGCTACTTTTTATTTCGGATGGATCAATAACACCTTTATGATCTACATACGATTTAATATAAAAAAGTACGGTTGCTACTGAGAGAATGTAAGCTGCAATTGCAGAAACGAAGTATATAATAACGACGGCAATAATTGCAAAGATATTCGTTGTGCTGACCCCGGGTTCAGTCATTTTTGTAAAATCAAGTATATCACCTGCAACATAGTTATAGGCAGCGAGTGATAACATAAAGACCACAATGGCAGGACCTGCAATATTGAAGATGGTTTTAATGAATGGTTTAAATTCATTTCTAATGAAGCCAAATGTATCCGTTAATATACTACTAAAATCGCGCTGTTTTCTAAATTCAATATAGGATTTGTTCATGTTTAGTGGGTTGGGTTTAGGTTGAGCTCTATAGCGTTTTTAGAGACTGTATCTTGTTTTAATTTTCTGTTTAATTGAATAGGGTAAATTACGTAGTAAAATAAGATTAATGCTAAAGAACTTGTAATAATTAAAATGGCTAACCAGTCTGGCATTTCGGTATGTCTGGTGACAAAGCCCTCTAAAAAGCCAGCGATTATAAAAAAGGGAATGGTGCTCATAAGAATTTTTAAGCCGTTAATGACTCCGCGTTTAAAAGCTTCGAGTCTAGGTAAAGTTCCTGTAAATAACATGCCATTTCCCATAACGAGACCAGCACAGCCTGCTATTATAATTACAGATATTTCAATGGTACCATGAATCCAAATGGTACGCGCGGATTCCCATAACAAGCCTTGATCGTAAAAAAAGTATTGAAAACTGCCCAGCATAATGCCATTTTGCATCATAATGTACAAAGTGCCTACACCTAATAAAATGCCATAACCAAAGGCAAACAGCGCCACTTTTATGTTATTAAGCGTAATTCCAAGAAACATATGAAACTCTCCTTGTTGTTTATACACCGCCATAGGATCACCTTTTTCAATGTTGTCTATAGTCATATTTACATAACCATCTCCAAGAAAGGATCTTACAAAATCATCTTCGCTTGCAGCAGAAAAAGCACCAACAATTACAAAAAGCGTAAACGTTAAAAAGGCAATAAGCAATTCGCGATGATGTTGGTAGAATAGCGTAGGGAATTCCGTTTTAAAAAAAGAAATGAGTCTGTTTTTAGGTTCCTTTTTAGTTTTATAAATACTTTGATGTGCATTGGACGCTAATTGATTTAAATAGCGTTCGGTATTGCTGTTGGCGTAAAAGGTTTTGGCGTAGCTTAAATGGTCGGTAACCTCAATATAGAGGTCAGAAAGTAAATCGGGATCTATTTGCGTTTTATTTGTAAGAATGTTTTCAAATTCTAACCATTTATCTTTATTTTGCTTTACAAAAGCTGCCTCGCGCATTATATTCCCTTTTAGACTTTCAAAGAAAAGAAAATATGGATGAATTTCAAATAGAAACGGCCCAAAATGTAGGGATTAATCAAAATGTTGCTAGTATTGGCGATAGAATGCTTGGTTACCTTATTGATAGCGCCATTATTCTATTGTATACCATTGCGGCCATACTGCTTTTAACGACTTTAAATTTGGACATGGGTGATACCTGGGCCATCTATTTATTAGTGTCATTACCTGCTTTTTTATATTATGTATTGCTCGAAACATTTATGGATGGTAAAACTGTTGGTAAGATGTTAATGAAGACCAAAGTGGTAAAACTTGACGGCTCAAAACCTAGTTTTTCTAATTATTTTGTACGTTGGATTTTACGCCTTATCGATGTCGCTTTAACCTCTGGAGGGGTTGCGGCTTTTACCATTTTGATTAAAGGGAATGGGCAGCGTTTAGGTGATATTGCTGCTGGTACAACGGTCATTAGTGAAAAACAGCTCCTAACAATTCACGATACACTTATTAAAGATATTCCTGTAGATTATGTGCCAACGTATAGTCAGGTTACGGTATTAAGTGATCGTGATATGCAAACGGTAAAGAATTTGTATGATGATGCGGTTAGAAACGGACACCATAATATTATTCTGAATTTGCACGTTCGGTTATTGAAAATTATGGCCATAGAAACCAGTGAAAAACCAGTGGATTTTGTGGCAACTGTTATAAAGGATTATAATTATTATACACAGAACATGTAAGCAGAGAACCACTTTTTCCTTTTCGGAAAAAGTGAGTGAATCGCTTATTCCAGATTTGTTTTGGGATCTCAGAGAACCACTTTTTTTAGAGAAATTTTTTGAATCGCTTATACTGAGTGCAGACGAAGTATCTCAGAGAACCATTTTTCATTTTAAATTAGATGCCTACCTTCGCACGTCACAATAATGTAAATATAATCACCCTATGTTTTTTCAATTTATAGATATATTAGGAACGATTGCTTTCGCGATTTCAGGCGCCTTGGTGGCTATGAATAAACGTATGGATCCATTTGGTGTCCTAATCATAGCCTTTGTAACTGCTGTAGGGGGTGGTACTTTGCGTGACGTTATGATTGGGATTGAACCTGTGTCTTGGATGAAAAATATGACCTTTGTGTATGTCATTATAAGTTCAGCCGCATTTGCAGTAATGTTCAGAAAACGAATTAATTATCTTAGAAAATCGCTCTTTTTATTCGATACGATTGGAATTGCGCTCTACACCGTTGTTGGTATCGAAACCGGACTTATAGCAGGTTTACATCCTTTAGTGTGTATTTCTTTGGGAACAATGACCGCTTGTTTTGGTGGAGTGTTAAGAGATATTCTGTGTAACGAAATTCCTGTGATTTTTAGAAAAGAAATTTATGCGACAGCTTGTATTTTAGGCGGAATTACTTATTTTTTATTGTTGAGATTTTTTGAAGATAGAAACATACTATTCGTCATAGTTGGTGTCGTCGTTATTACGGTTCGGTTAGTTGCGGTGCGCTATAAAATTAGTTTACCGACGTTGTATAAAAAGGAAGATTGACGCATTAGGGTTTACAAATAGCCCTAGCTTGTTTTCTTTGTTTTAGTTTTTCCCCAAGCAATCACTTTTACACCTTCGGAATATTGAATTTTGTTAGGATTGTGATGTATAAGATGTTTAAACCTTGGATAGTTAAAGTCAAATTTTGTGATATGCATATGGCGAAATGGCCATTTTAAATGATGAATTTCAAATTCATTTATAGATTGGGTTGTATCTTGAAAAAGGACATAGCGTTCCGTTAACCAAAGGTCTAATTCCGATGGTGTGTCCATAGTTTCACCAATTGAAAACTCAATATTTAAGTGGTCATTAAATTTGGTGTTCAAAGAATGGTATTGGTGTTCTGTCCGCTTAATTTTTGAAAAACGATAAGGAAGTTCTGAAATACTTTTAGCAATTTTACAAGATAATTTTCTTCCACCTTCAATACTTAAAAAATAGACTCCGGTTTTAGAACCAGACTTCATGTATGTTCTAATATTAATTTCATCAAAATTCGAAATAGGTGAAAAGGATGGTAAGTTTTTAGGTCTAATCTTTTCCATAGTAAATGCCACAACGGAAACCCATGGTTTACCGTCAAAAAGATCAATTTCTAATGCTTCTGGCACCCATTTTTTAAGCTCCTCTAAATCAACTTCGAAATGCAGGAATATAGCGTTATTCCATTCTTGGTAGAATTTCCAATCGTCCTGAGGCAGTTTCCAAGGTCTATGTGCAGTGGTTTTTAATAGGTCTTGAATGTTCATATTATAAGTTGAGATGGTTTCTTTTATTAGAATTTCCACTAAGGTTTAATTTCTAATGTTTCGGCTGATTTTTTTTATGAAAAGTTGTATATGGTTATTTTTTTATGATATTGTTATCTTGAATAAATTCTCCCCAAGTATATAATAAATTACCATAATTTGTATCTGTATTTGAAAAATATGGTTTTATTATATAATTTATAGTCTAATGTTTTTGTGTCAATAAGTATTGCCCCTCTTTTATTTTTAGCTAACATGTGTAACATAAAATACCTATTCCATACTTACTGAGCAGTAAGAGTTCATTTGAATTCTATAGAATATGTTACAATTCTACCAAGTATATGTTCAATTTTGAACCCATTCTCTACTATTTATATTTTTCTAATGTTTCGTATTATTTGACTATAAACGTTATAGGTGTATAAAACAAATCTCTAAATTAGATGCAACCCTACTCGTATTTTGTGACGCATTATCTTGATGGTTATAAGAAAATATGAAAATTTAGAGTATTTATAAAAGGTATTAAAGACTTTTATAATTTCACAAACAATCACTAATTTTTTCATCGATTTGTTGCATCAAAGCCCAAATATAAATATGATAATCTTTAATATGGTAATCCCCATTTATAAAAGTAGTAGGACTTACAACATTCTCTAATTCGTTAAGACGTTGGTCTAAAGTGTTTGCAATATAATCTACGGCCAAACCTGTTTTTTGATTAGATTCTCTCTTAAAACGAGCTGTGTACATATTGTCAAAAGCGACGAAATTGTAGCTATTACTAAAATTATACTGAATTCCTGGGGTTATATAACGCAATGGGCTACTTTGGGTTTCAAAAATTAAATTGTCTTGAAAAAATATATCATTGTTTATATCGGTTGTGCGATATACCAATCCACTAGTTACTAATGTTTCGCTATAAGATGGCAAGGTAGACACTGGTTCTGGTATATTGGTATCGTTTTCATAACTTCTCCAATAATGTACACATCCACACTCATTTGTTGTTGTGCAAAGCCCTATATTTTTCCACCAACCTCCTAATGTTGAATTATCTGTAGCATACACATATCCCATGCCGCCTAATGCCGCTGTTACCAATTTTTCTCGTAATTCCGGATTGGTGTCAAATAGATCTCTCACTAACATAGCCAAAAGAAACGAGCCTTGGGAATGCCCAGCAAGTATGATTTTGTTGCCATTATTATGGTTATCTAAGTAATTTTGAAAAGATGCTTTTATATCGGAATAGGTCTCTAATAGAGCGGTAGCTCTTTCTTCTTCTGTATGAAATATACTTAAGAACGATGCAGGTGAAGCTTGCCTATATTTAGGCGCAAAAAAGCGACCATATTTTGCTAATAAGGCTCCCTGAGCCAAAATGGTTTGACCAATATAATTTGTGTCTTGATTATCAATTGACACAGTACTTGGGGATGTAGGCGGATTTTCAAGGACTGTTGGGTGTACCCAAAATACATCAATACCTGTGTTTGTAGTCGCATTATTATTAATCTCAATAGTAGAACTGATACTTAAATCTTCATCAATTACAGCAATATCTAAATCATAAGTTTGTAAAAAATTAAAAGATTGATTGGGATGAAAATACCAATTAGACATAGTGCTATAATCTATTGTCGATATAGGGATTTCAATAAAACTAGGCTCAGATTCTTGTTCTTGTTGAGTTGATGAACACGAAAAAAATAATAGAAATAAAAGTGACCAAGTGTATTTCATTATTTGAGTTTTAATAGTTTTTAGACGATTGGTAGCTTCAAAGGTTTAATTTATCCATTTCGTTTAACATTCTAGCGTTGTGCTTTTCAGTCTGAATTATTTTAATCGTTTGATTTTTTTATTTTGCTCTAATACAATGCGGTTACAATAGCACTTATCAACCTATACAAGAAATAAACCCCAATTATTATTGAACCTATTCCCGCACCTAACATTTGGAAATCATAATAAGATTTAAGTTTATATGTGTTCACAGCTTTTCTAGTAGACCAAATTCCAAAAAGGATTAATGGAATACATAATATAAGCTCTATAATAAAATCGTTGTTCATTGCAAGATTTTTATATTGATGCTGTGGCTATTACTAGTAACGGTCTAGACTATGATATCGTTATCATGTTTAAGCAAGTAAGTTAGCAAAAAAAACACAAACTGACCCGAGCGAAGCGCATTGGAGGATCAAAATCTTGAAGGACTTTTGTAATTAATCTAGACCTAGCACTAAATGATTTGAATTGTAGTGTATCGCGATTTTTTTAAATTTAGATGTAATCGAAATTCTTTTGGGTTTGGCCGGTGTTGTAGATTCCCATTTGCGCTCATAATCTTTTTTTTAAATTATACTGCAAATTTAGGATGAACAACTATTGACATAATTATACCCGCTGTTGTACTTAGTTTTTAATCCGTTTAAATTGGCTGTTTTGCACATTTCTATTTCCACTTGCCATCATTAAAATCATTCCTTCACTTACTCTTCCAGTTACCACAACTAAATTCCCATTCAGATCATTCCCAATAATTGTTTTAGTTTCCTTGTTAATATAATAGATCGGAACAAATGGATAGAGTGTTAATTTACGGTCAATTGTAAAGAAGTCACCTTTAATTCTACCTTTTAAATTAAACTCATCAATTACATTATCGTCTGTTTCATTCAATAATTTTACGTTGATATTTTCATTATCTACCAAGGTCAGTTTGACGTTATTATTTTCATGATTTCTTGTGTGTGTTTTATCACTATCACTTGATTTTAATGTCGCCCATAAATTTTGGGGCAAGCTATCATTTAAACCGTTATTATAAATTCCACTCAGTTTTTGCTTATTAAATTCAGACATTTTATAATCATTTTTACGTATCAATCTTTTCGTTGAATAACAGCTTGTTAATGAGATTAATAAAATCAGAATTAAAAGTTTAATCGCTCGCAAATTATGTTGTTTAAATGAAGTACAACGTGTTTCTTTAGT
>NZ_JAHKPN010000001.1 GCF_018860545.1 Winogradskyella psychrotolerans
TGATGTCGTCACAGACTTCTAAGTCTCCTGGCGCGGTAGCTAATGCTCTAGGATTAACTATCAAATTAAAAAGTGCGGTCTCTGAGGCATTATAACAACTAGAATCCCCTGAAATCGATACTCTTACAAATATTGGTTGATTGTTTACGGTGTTAGTGAAATCTAAAGGTAAAATACCATCACCTGAATCTGCATCCGCGAAACTTAAATGGTAAGTCACGGTGAAATCAGTAGAAGACTGAGATCCTAATATCCCTGAGGTTTGAGAACTTAAATCAAATGTTGCAATACCATCATTAGTCTCATCATCGCATAGTTCTATATCAGAGACGGGGTTAATGGTAGGCTCAAGTGCCGCAGATAAAGAGAATGACGTAATATCTACACACGTTTGAGAAACATCTGCTAGTCGCGCCCAAATTGTTTGTGGGCTACTCACATTAGTATAGAGATTAGGTAATGGATCAAGATTATTTAATGCATCTTCTTCTGAGAAAAAATAACTTACAGAATAATTTGATGGGTCTTGGTCACCCAATATATCATCATCGTTGGCTGATAAATCAAATTCTTCAGTGCCAGTAGCGCTACAAACTACTAAATTGGGAGCTGGATTAGCCGTTACACCGGTTCTAAACTCTACTACAATTGGATCCGCAGAACCTGTACAAACACTCTCTAATTCAAAGTCTGCATAATAAACTCCTGGTTCTGTAACTGTAATTGTCGATGACACTTCACCTGGAATAACCACATCATCTTTATACCAAACATGGGTTGCTAGCTCAAGTCTAGTATCTAAAACCACACCTGATCCATCACATGCTGCAGTCCCTGCTTCAATAGTAATATCGTCACCTAAATCACCTCCTAAGTTAAAACTACCCGCTTTTATAAAAACACCAGAATCATATTGGTTATCCCTATCATCTGCAATAACCAATTTTATAGTATACGTTTCATTTGGAACAACTGCCGCTTCTGCAGTAAAAACATTTGTTCTTCCATCGAATGCTATTGGCGATCCATTATTAGCAGTGTAAGCACCAAAGTAACGTTCATTAACCGCATCACAAAACCCATTATCTGGGTGAATATTAGTCACTAAGATAGGTGTTGTTGAACCTGGTATAACCGCTAAGTTAGAAACATTACCATCGGGGTCGGTTAGTAAAAATGCAAAAGCATCTGAATAGTCACATTCAAAAATCCCCATATCATATTCTTCAGAAGCCATTAAAAACTCAAAACTAAAAGTATCAGCCAACGGAACAAAATCAAATTGAATATATGTCGCATTATGAGAATCAACCCCTAACTCATCATCTAAATCATCATCTCCCGGCCAAACTCCAGACCCATCACTTAACGTTCCATTATTATTAGGTCCTCTGGCCTCACTGGCATCACCACTGGTAAGCAACAAACCATCTTCAAAAGGAAAATCTATACCATTACTAATAAAATAACCGATACCATTTGGTTCATCTGAATCATAAGAGGTACCTGTTACAGCAATAATATTAGACACAGAAGCACATGGACTATCTATTAAAACATCTTCAATTAATTGTTCTGGAGTAAATGTATCTTGATCTATTACAACATTTTGCCCTAAAACAAAGACTGTTATCGTTTCTATATCTGAACATCCTTGCGGATTAGCATCAGTAACCGTTACTGTAACCGTATAAGTTCCTGGTGCACCGAATATATTAGTCACATTGGCGCCTATTGCTGTATTATTGTCTCCAAAATCCCATTCATAAGTAGCATCTGTCCCATCTATAGAAAATAGTGCACTAGCAGAAAAATCAACAGATTCAAAAGGCAGTATACTAACAACACCTGTCGCATTAGCTGCCGGAGTGGTTTCATCTATAGATGCAACAATATCTTGACATGGAGTGGCACATAAAATATCGGCTTCCCAACCATTAATATTCCCTGAACTGTTACTAGTAAAAACGAAGGTTAAACAACCTGACGCATTACTCTCTGAAGCAGATACAATCTCAGGAGATATTGGCCCTGTATAAACTCCTATCACATCTGCAGTGATATCATCACCGTCATAAATGGTAAGATAATCTTGATTAAATTGAGTAGTAAAGGATAAAAAATTAACTATTGTAAATTCCCCTACATTTTGAGGACAAATGGTCGTTGTAAAATTCTCGTCGTCTCCATAATTGCCAAATTCCCCTCCTGAATCATAGAACATATCTGGTTGACACCTATTAAATGTACCATCTTCCATGGATAAATCTTGAGAAAAACTTATTGTAGTTACCAAAAAGAAGATTATAAATGTAATTTTTCTTATCATAAGCTAATTTTACCTAATAGTCTATTACGTCTAAAAACAAATGACTATATCCATTATTTATTAAATCTGAAATTTAATCAATTCATATAAATCTTAAAGCAATTTCTAAACGAGAAGTTTCTTTTTAACAGTTTCTATTCATTAAATACGATAAAAAGCGAACAAAATCCGTTTAATTTATATGTAATTCAGAAATCAATTGATATTTATATTAATTTTTCTAATAATTCTACGTTTATTTTTAAGTGAGTTACTAGACCTGTCATTCTTCAACTGTTTATTTAAAAAAATTTCAATACGTTCTCTTATTTGCTTCTTACTTCCATGTGTTGGCAAATCATTTTCCTTACAATATTCAATTAATTCAAATTTTAAGCAATTACGAAAATCATTAACAGAATTAACCGCTTTTCTATTAGGATGTGCCAAACCATTATACATAATTATCAAATTAGAGAATTAACTAATTCTCAGACAGTAATTCCAATATAGTTACTTAATTAAGAATTAATTTCTATTTATTATTAAAAATTTAGATTAAAGATTCAATTTTACACAATTTATTCTGTTATAGAAGTGCTACTAACAATAATAAACTCTGATCGTCTATTTTCTGCATGTTGTGCTTTAGTACAACCGCCTGAACAATCTACTTTCGGTTCCGTTTCACCTTTACCTTCTCCAGTAATACGAGCTTCATCAATACCTTTAGAAATGACATACTGAACGGTTGTTTTAGCTCTACGATCAGAAAGTGCGTTGTTATAAGTATCGGTTCCTCTATTATCAGTATGAGATGTAGCTTTAATAACCATTTCAGGATATTTGTTCATTATCTGAACTAATTTATCTAATTCAAACGCCGCTTGTGCTGTAATGTTTGACTCATCAAATTCGAAGAAAATTGGTTCTAAATTAATGGCTTCATCTACAATTAACTTCTCAATAGGATCTAAAGAAATCTGAACATTGTTTTCTTCGTCGTTAGAACCTTTTACTTCTACTTTTTTACTGTCAAAACCATCCATTACAACTTCAAGTTCTGAATCTTCTTCACATTCTACAATGAATTCAGCAACACCCTCTTCATTAGTTGTTTTTGACACTAGCTTATTACCTTCAG
>NZ_JAHKPN010000059.1 GCF_018860545.1 Winogradskyella psychrotolerans
ATCTCAGTTCTTTGTTGTAAAACGTTTTTTATTCTTTTTTTAAATCATTCCACAAAGAATATGCTCCAAGAAAAAGACCAAAAGGAATACACATTGTAAATAATCTATAATATTCATTAGAAGAAATAGCACTATATATAAAAATATAAATTAGAAATAAGGAACCAAACATTCCAAACATAGCAAATAGTCCGAGCATTATTCCTCCAACGTTTTTATTAAAACTATTGTTGCTTCGCATTTTAGTTGAGTTTATGTAAATACTCGAATAAAACAAATAGAGCATATGGTATGCCATATTTATACCTATAACTGCAATAATTCTATCTTGCCAATCATTTTCTCTCATAAAAAACAAAGAAAGTAGACTAAATCCAAGATTTATATATCCAATTATTTTATAATATTTTTTAATATCAAAGTCGGTCATTTAACTCTTTGCTTTTTTATTCCCCTTTTATTTTTTCAGGAATTCTAACCCAAATATTTACCACTTCAAAATGTCGATAAAACATTACCCAATTCGTCTTTTCCGAAATCAGAGTTACATCATCAGAACTCGGATATAAAAAATCAGTCCAATATTTTATGAATATTTCTTTCGTTGTTTTCAGCGTAATGTTCCGATGCCAAGTTATTATTATTTTTTCGTCCCATTTTTCCAGAGTCAATTCGAGTTGGTTTCTAAACCGTTCAATTTTCTCATCACTTTCTGCATTCGCACTTATCCAATCCGTTTGAGTAAATTTTTCTCTTAAATTATATTCCTGTTCGAAATAGTCAATGACCTTATTCAGTCTTTTCGATTCCATTTCAGAAACTGGTAGAATTTGTTTCTTTTCAGATTCAGAGATATCAGGACTATGAGTTTTTTCAAACCTCCAACCTAATTCAAATTCGTTTAAAGGAACTATTTCTCTATCGTCTACTTCTATGTTCAATGGTTGGTCTAAATGTTTTACAACGGTTTTGTGTATGNNAAACATTTACGAACCCGTGAATATTCCGCAGGAATATTCGCAAGTAGGCATAAATAAAGCAATTAATTATACACGGTGTTGTAAACAGTGCTTTATTCAGTTGTTATTGTTTCCAATTTCAGAAAACTTATATCAATCACTTCAGTTTTATCTTCAGATAATTTAAGTCCGATTTCATAATTTTCATTTTCTGGTGATTTAGTGAATATAATTGCATTTACAGGATGATGATAATATTGGAAATCGAATTTTGCATTTTTTTCAGTCAATCCTATTTTTATATTCATAGCGTCATTCCATTCCACATACGGATAAAGAGTAGATGATAAAGGACTTCTGTTTGCCGATTTATGCCATTTCTTAAATTCAAGTTTAGAATCCGAATTTTGATTGCAACTAATCGTTAAAAAACTAATAGTCAGAAATAAAGCAATTATTTTATTCATTCAGCATTATTTTATATCGTAAGAGTAGCGTTTCGCGCATTGTTTACAACTCGTTATATCATAACATAACCAATATCCCGTTTTTATCCGCGGATAACAGCAGTTTAAATTACTAATTTTTTTAGTTCTTAAATTTACGGAATAAATACAATACTATGAGTTCTAAGCATTACATATGGCTTAATCTTTTGTTTTCCGTTTCGCCACAAAAATACCATTAGGCTGTATGAATTTTACTTCATTAATAGATTTATCATCACTTTCTATAAATTCAATCTTAAAACCTTCTAGCGTTTTAAAATTAAATTTATGTGCTGCCGTTGGGATTAAGGCATATTCTGGTTGTCCAGGTACAAAAACATAAAGAACATTTTTATCTTTAATGTAGGCTTTAATTTCTGTTCCCATTAAATTGTATTCGCCAACATACTGTTCTAAAGTTTTAGCATCAACCTCTATGGTGTTCGGTGTACGTTTAAAGGCAATAGGATCTACTAAACCTTCAATATCTATACGTCCATAGTCAATGTCTCCTGCAACATTGGTACTAAAGTTTAGTTTTAAAGCATTTCCAATTTCTGTGGTATCTATTTTAGCGTTTTTCACGTCTATAAATTCAAAGGTGTCATAATGATAATGATGTAAATATTGTTTTAATCCGTTGAGTTCTGTAAATAGAGAATCGTTTTCTAATGTGATTTCAAACGTACCGTAACCTTTCTGTTCATAAGTACCAGTGTAATCTAATTTTGTATGTGATGGTGTGGTGTTTTTTACATTCGAAGTTTCCTTATCAGCTTTGGCGTTTTCCATCGCTTCTAAAGATTTTTCCAAATCATCTTTATGGTTTTGTGCCCATTCGGTTTTAGTAACATTGAGCATATAATCTGCGACAATATTTCTAATGAGTCTAGGGACTTGCGATCCGTTTTGGTTGGCTAAAACCACAATACCCAAGCTGTCTGATGGATATAAAGCCACACTCGCCGAAAACCCATCAATATTGCCACCATGTTCTACCATATAGTGCCCTTTGTATGAGTGTAAAAACCAACCATAACCGTAGTTGGCAAATTGTGCCTTTGGTAATTCTTTGGAAGGAAATCCTGCAGCAACCACCATTTGAGAACTCATGGCTTCTTTTATATAGTTTTCGGGTATAATTTGCTCATCTTTATATTTTCCGTCGTTTATCCAAGTTATTAACCATTTACTCATGTCGTTTACAGAACTGTTAATACTTCCTGCTGGAGACATACCAGCAATATCGTAATAATCCATTTTAGTAATCGTTCTATCGCTATCTAATTCGTAACCTAAAGCGGCGTTAGCACTCGATTTCATACCTGCAATAGTGGTTTTAGAACGGTCCATACCTAAGGGTTTAAAGAATTTGGTTTCAATATTTTCTTCCCAAGTGTTTCCTGTGATTCTTTCCGTAATAACACCTTGTAATAAAAATCCGAAGTTGTTGTAATACCATTGTTGGCGTACTCCTGTAAATGGTTCGTGATATTTTAGTTTTGCGACTAAACTATCTTTACTGTCACTAGGGAAAAAATACCACGAGCCATCATGCCTTGGTAAACCTGTGCTATGACGCATTAAATCTTTGATGATAATGTTATTGTTCATCTCGTCATTAAAAAAATCTAATTCCGGAATGTGTTGCCTAGGACGATCATCAAATGTCAGCTTGTTGTCTTCACGATGCAACCCTAAAAGCGCAGACGTGAATGCTTTGGTACTAGAACCAATAGCAAAAAGCGTGTTGGCATTAGCAGGAATTTTATTTTCATAATCGGCATAACCAAAACCTTTGGCGTAAATAATTTTGTCTCCTTCTACTATTGCTACAGCAAAACCTGGTGCTTTTGTACTTTCTAATACAGCATTGAATTGTTTTTCTATGCCTTTAAGGCGTTTGTCGGTTTGCGAAAACAAAATAGTAGACACTAGTGTTAACGCCATAATAAGTATTCGAGTTTTCATTTTTGATTGGTTTTAAGCGTGATATTAACCTGTTAGTATACAAACACTTCCGTAAGTTACTGTTTTTTAGCATAATTTTAAAAATTTACAATTCGTCATTAAAAAATAACATTTCGGTTATTTCAGTTTTTAAAACCAGAACTTGTGTTCGATATTTGTATCAAACAAAACCACTAACCATGAATATACTTTTAAAAATCATCATTACAGCTCTGATAAGTTTATTGAGTTTTCAGACTAAAGCACAAGACACCTATACCTTAACGGTAAACGTTGTAGAAGCCGACACTAACGACGGTAAAATGTTTATCGCGCTCTATAATGCCGAAGGGGATTTTTTAAAGACAAAATATAAAGCCACTATAAGTGCCATTAAGAATAAACAATGCACAATTACTTTCAATGGGATTCCTGAAGGGATTTATGCAGTTTCCGTTTTTCATGATGAAAATGATAACGGGAAAATGGATACTAATTTTATGCATATTCCTAAAGAAGACTACGGTTGTTCAAATGGAGCAACGGGTTTTATGGGACCACCAAAATGGGAGGATGCTAAATTTGACATCAAAGCAGATAAGACAATTACAATAACTTTATAATTTTAAAAACCAACAACACATGAAATATCTAATGATTATCGCAATATTCTTTGTTTCACCATTAATACAAGCACAGCCTAATTTTGAAAAAGGTATGGAAAAAGCCTTTAAACTTTGGCAAGCCGATAAAGCGGATGAAGCTGAAAATATGTTTGAACGTATTGCGAAAGCCGAACCTAAAGAATGGTTACCCAACTACTACATCGCTCAGATTAACAGTTTAAAAAGCTGGACAGAAAAAGATGCGACTGTTTTAAAAGCACAATTAGACAAAGCCCAACTACATATAGATGAGGCCATGTTAAAAAGTGAAAATAATGCCGAGTTATTGGTAATGCAAGCACAAGTGTTTACCAATTGGGTTGCTTTTGATGGGATGACGTATGGTATGAAATATAGTGGGAAAATAGCAGAGCTTTATGAAAGAGCATTGGCGATAGATCCCACAAACCCTAGAGCAGCTTTAGGAAAAGCAGAATGGGCAATGGGAAGTGCTAAATATTTTGGAAAAGACACGGCGCCTTACTGTAAAGAGGTAGAAGCTTCCATAGAACTTTTTAATACCTTTAAACCAGAGAGCGAATTACATCCTAATTGGGGAAAAGAACGTGCTGTAGCCGTAGCAAAAGATTGTAAAGCTTAATAATAAATTATATGAAGTCATTAAAAAAAATAATTCTAACATTCGCCATAGGCTGTGTGGTATTTGTAATTGGGAACCTTTTATCAGATGGTTTTAAATACGATTCTTTTAATGACTTTTTAATTCAATTCGGGTTTTATCAATTGTATGCCTTTGTTCTAGGGTATTCTAATATGGCATTTTTCGATTATATGGAAAAGCGAACTTGGACTAAAGGAGATTACGCAAAGCGCATCATTATTGGCATCATTGGAAGTACCTTTATAACTCTCGTTGGTCTTTTCTTTTTACGAGCCGGGACGTCTGTGTTTTATTATGGTAATGACTTTACTAAGTTTATACAAAATGAAACTTGGAAAGCCTATTCGTTTGGTGTATGGATTACATTAAGTATTGTCACTGTTTTTCATGTGGTTTATTTCTATAATCGCTATCAGAAGAATAAAATTAAAGAGCAAAAAGTTATTGCAGGTACGGCAAGTGCCAAGTTTGATGCGCTTAAGAATCAGTTAGATCCTCATTTTTTGTTCAATAGTTTAAATGTATTAACGAGTTTAATTGAGGAAAATCCTGAAAATGCTCAAAAGTTTACCACCTCTTTATCAAAAGTGTATCGTTATGTTTTAGAACAGAAAAGTAAAGAACTAGTTACGGTTGACGAAGAATTGAATTTTGCCAGAACCTACATGTCGCTTTTAAAAATGCGATTTGAGGACAGTATCATTTTCGAGATTCCAGATCAGGCTTCAAACCCTGAAAGTAAAGTGGTGCCTTTATCCTTGCAATTGTTGTTAGAAAATGCCGTAAAACATAATATGGTAACATCGAGTAAACCATTGCATGTTAAAATTTATGAAGATGGTAATCACTTGGTGGTAATGAATAATTTGCAACCCAAACAAATAGTAAAGAAGAGTAGTGGAGTTGGTTTAGAAAACATAAAACAACGGTACCAATTACTTACAAATAAAAAAGTACACATCAATCAACGAGAAAAGGATTTTGCCGTGGCAATTCCAATGCTCACAAAACAAGTATCAATCATGAGAACAATACAAAAATCACCTAAACATCTTAACGACGATTATGTAAGAGCACGCAAACGTGTAGAGGAATTAAAAGCCTTTTACTATAGTTTAATTTCTTATGTATTTGTAATCCCATTTCTAGTATTTATATGGTATAATTATTCTTATATGACCATTCAGTGGTTTTGGTTTCCAGCCTTTGGTTGGGGATTGAGTTTGGCTTTTCAGGCGTATAGAGTCTTTGTAGACGATGGAGCGCTAGGATCTGGATGGGAAAAACGAAAAATTGAAGAGTACATGCGTAAAGAAGATGAACGTAAACGTTGGAATTAAACACTTGGATTATGGACAGTAATAAATCAAATTTTAGAAAAGCGAAGCATAAGGTTGAAAAATTAAAGCGTTTTTACACGCACTTAGCAGTTTATTTTATAATTAATTCTATTATAACTGCCGTAAAAGTAATGAGTCATATGAATATTGGAGGAACATTTGAAGAGGCCTTTTTTAGCTTCTCTACGATGGCTTCATGGTTAGTTTGGGGATTGGTCATTGCTATACATGCGTTTTCTGTATTTGGACTGCCACTTATTGTTGGCGACGATTGGGAAGAACGAAAGATACAGCAGTTTATGAATGAAGAATTTGAACACAATAAAAAATATAAGTAATGGAGAAGTTTGAAATAGAATCTTACGAAGACCATAATGAATCTTCCGATTTTAGAAATGAAGAAGCCTATTTAAGAGCAAAGAAAAAGGTAGATGCTATTGTTGGTTTTTACTGGCATTTGGCGGTTTACGTTATTGTGAATTTGTTTCTCATAATTCTCATAGGAGTTAATTCTTCAGAAGGGTTTACAGGCTTTGGACCCTATGCTACGGCTTTTTTCTGGGGCATAGGATTAGCATTTCATTTTCTAGGCGTATTTGGCACTAATTTCCTCTTTGGAAAGCAATGGGAAAAGCGAAAGATTCAAGAATTTATGGAAAAGGAAGAGGAGAATTGGGAATAGGTTTTAGTTGAGAGTTAAGAGTTATGAGTGAAAAGTGAAAAGTGAAGCGTGATGAGTTGAAAGTGGGACGTGAAGATGGAAGTGAAAAATATAGAAAATGAATAACAAGGAAAAAGAACAGCTAAGAACGGCAAAAGCTAAGGTGAGGAGAATTAAAATATTCTATATCCACTTAGCAGGATATATCATTGGTATAGGGCTTATTTTATATAATCTTTATATTGTTGCAGGCCCTTATAAAAATAATATTATCAGCTTAAATCTAAGTATAATAGTGGCTTGGACCATTTTTATTGTTATCCACGGACTAAATGTTTTTAAAGATAAACGCATTTTTAATAAGCGCTGGGAAGAGAAAAAAATAGAACAATTTCTAGAGAAAAAGGAAGAAGACACCACCTTTTGGGAATAAAATATATTGATAAATTAAGGAATCATTTTATATAATTTTTAAATCATGAATGTAATCATAATAGAAGACGAAAAACCATCAGCAAGACGATTACAACGTATGCTAAAAGCTGGAGATCTAAATGCTGAAACGATGTTGCATTCGGTTGAGGAATCTATAGCGTGGTTTCAAAATAATGAGCATCCCGATTTGATTTTTTTAGACATTCAGTTAAGCGACGGATTGTCTTTTGAGATTTTTGAAGCTATTGAGATTAAGTCGGCAGTTATTTTTACAACAGCTTATGATGAATATGCCTTAAAAGCCTTCAAATTAAATAGTATAGATTACTTATTAAAACCCATTGATGATGAGGATTTAAAGACGGCTGTTGAAAAATACAAAGGGAGATTACCTCAAAATCAATCCGTAACCTTAGATTTTAATGATATTAAAAATTTACTTGTAAATCCTATAGAGCGCGAATACAAAAAACGGTTTTCAGTAAAAGTGGGGCAACACCTCAAACTTATAAATATTGAAGATATTGAATGTATTTACAGCGAAAACAAAGGCACCTATGCCTTCACATCCGAAGGTCGAAATTATCTTTTAGACGCGACGTTAGATGAGTTAGAAACCGAATTAGAACCCGATGTGTTCTTCCGGATAAGTAGAAAATTCTATGTTAATATCAATGCCATAAAAGATATGGTGAGTTATACCAATTCCCGACTTCAAATAAAACTCAACCGTTTTAGTGAACAAGATATTATAGTAGCAAGAGAACGTGTAAAGGACTTTAAAAATTGGCTAGAGTAAATATCGGATATATATACTTTTTATGTTACCCGATAAAATTGTATCTTTGTGGTATGTGGGACGTGAATACAACATATCGCAAGGATTTAGACGGTACATTTAGTAGATTGTTAGACAAGGTTAAGGTTTTAAATGCTGCCAGACCGTTGCCCAATATTGTATTGCAAAATATTAAGGAAGCCCTTCTTATAGAATGGACTTATAATAGTAATAGTATTGAAGGTAATACACTTAGTTTACGTGAAACTCAAATGGTGTTACAGGAAGGTGTTACCATTAAAGGGAAGTCACTTCGAGAGCATTTTGAAGCTAAAAATCATGAAACCGCAATTCATAAGTTTTATGCATTAGTTAGAGATGATTATGTTCTAAACGCTAAAGATATTTTAGAGCTTCATGGTTTGGTGCTGCGTTCTATAGAAGATGATTATGCTGGTCGTTTGCGTAATGCAGGTGTGCGTATTTCAGGTGCTAATTTTGTGCCACCCAATGCTCGTAAAGTTTCAGAGTATTTAGACTCCCTAATACATTATATAAATAATAACCCACAAGAGCTCAATCCTATTGAGTTGGCTACGGTATTTCATCATAAGTTTGTTTGGATTCATCCATTTTTTGATGGTAATGGTCGTACCATTCGGCTTGCCATGAATTTACTACTAATGCGTCATGGTTTTCCGCCAGCCATTATTTTAGCTAATGATAGAGCCAAATATTACGCAGCATTAAACCAAGCTAATACTGGTAATTACAGTAAACTGATGCTGTTAATGGGGCAAGCTTGTGAACGGTCGTTAAATATATATATGAGTGCTATTCCTGGTTCTGATAAAAACTATCAGGCGATTTCTAATATTGTTGAAGAGCCTGAGGTGCCTTACAGCCAAGAATATGTAAGTTTATTAGCGCGCCAAGGTAAAATAGATGCGCATAAAGAAGGACGTAATTGGTACACAACGAAAGAGGCGGTTCTGAGTTATATGAGTGCTAAAGGGAAATAATTATATGAAGACATAGACATTACATCGTTTTTGTCTTCATTTTTCTATTCTATCACGCGGGCTTTATACAATTCAATCGCTTTTAAATAATTTTGAGCACCTTTCAGGCTTAAATCATGAACAAAGCCATCCAATTCTGGATGATTAACCTCAATCCAGTTGACAAGGGTTTCTACTTCTTTAGCCCAAATTTTCCAGTCCACATTACTACAATCTAGCCCTTCAATTTTTGATATTTTTCCAGATTGAAACTGAAATTTACGTCGACATATCATGGGATTATTCTTCAGGAATTCAAATTTTGAACAACTTATGGAAATTGTCGCAATACACTCATTATTGGTTTGGTCAATTGAAATCAATTTGTATTTAGGCCTAAAAACAGAATCCCATTGAAATTGTTGATAATACGTCTCTGGTGAGAACACCGTTCTGTAATCCCCATTAATTGTAGTAAGTGTATCTGATATTACATTTTTTATCTGTTCGTAATTAGACGTTTTAAAACCTGCGAAATATTCAGTTACAACGTCAAATTCTGTAGGTTGTTTTTTTGAACAACTTACAAATACTATGAAAATGGAAATGTATAAAGTGTATTTCATTGATTCATATCTTAAAAAAAACAGCAGTTAATACCCATGCACTTAACTTTCTAACGTCGAGCTTAGTTTTTCTTTGCGACTTTGCATTTTCGCGAGTATTTCTTTTTAGTCTAAGCTCTATTTCTCAGAGTCGTCTATCCGATTATCATCAAAAGCAGACGGTAATAACTTAGGGATAAATTTTATAAACAACGGTAAAAGCAACATGCCACCAGGCAGCATAAAGATGGCCAAACTTGGTATCGATTTAAAAATGTCTAATAACTGCGTCTGAATTTTCTTTTGCTCTTCATCAGAAAGGTTCCGCTGTGTAGATTGGGTCAATAAATATAAGGCTTCTTTGCTTTCAGATAATTCTTTAATTAAGCGTTTACTATTACGGTTAATCAGTTTTGAAACGACTTTACTACTGTTGTCATAAAAACTTTGTGCTAAATTTTTGGAGCTCAAAAAAGCAACATCTTCTTTATGTTCGTTGTAAAATAGATTGATGTCATTTACCGATTTTACAATAATGGTATGGTCTATGGCTAAGTCTGTTTTTAATTGATCTAAAAAATCTTGTTCTTCTCTGTCAATAACCTTGTCTGTCCATGATGCCATACAGACTAAATCTATAACATATAATTTTTCTAATGGTTCAGATATAATAGCAATAGCATCATTATAAGTGAGAAGTTCAGCGTTTTTATAACGAATAGAACTTTCAAACAGTTTTATGAGGTTTTCGTCGTAATCCGATTTATTGGACTTATTCTCAATAACGGAAAAAACAATAGTTTCTAATGCAGATTCAAGTTTTTCAACATAGTTTTTAATGTTGTGTTCTTCTTTTAAAAATCGTTGATAACCTAAGATGTCTACAAATAAAAGGGCGTTAATTAAGAAGTAATTAAAGTTTTTGGTAATAAAATTATCATCAATATGAATGCGTTTGTGAATGATACTTTCTAACAAACTATCTGGTGATTTGTCGCTAAATAGATCTTCAAAAAAGGAACGCTTTTGGTCACTTATGGACTTGTAATATCTAATAAGGCTTTCCGCAAATTTTACTTCCGTGTTTTCCTTATTGTAAATATAGTGGAAGCCTATAAGTAAATTAATCTTACAACGCTCTTCTTCACTAAGTTCAAAGGGTTTAATAATATCTAATACGACTTTAATATTACTCCCATATATAAATCCGGCACGTTTTAAATTAATATAAAACACATCTGTTTCAGTCTGAGAATACACAGTTTCAGAAACTTGATTTAGTAATTTTTTTATCCAGCCGTTAGCCGATGGATTCATAGTAAACGATTTGAAAGGCCAAAGTTAATTTTTTTCCTGAAAAACCCTTAATTTATTTCATTAACAAAATTTTAACAAAACCGCTATTTATATTTTTTCGTAGGTAGAGCAGAGACATTAAAACTAACAAAATCTCAGAAATTATGAAGAAAACAAAAATTTTAATCGCAGCGGCAATTTTAGGAATTGGAACATTCGTTGCTATTGCAGCAGATCACATTGATGCTCCTGCTGTACAAGGTGGTACAAGTGATATCACAGACTTTTATGCCTTTAGGGGTGAAAACACATCAAATTTAGTATTGGTTGCCAACGTGCAAGGACTATTAACTCCAGGTAATACGGCAGCAGCTTCATTTGATGAAAATGTATTATTGGAATTTAATATCGATACCGATGGAGACACTGTTGAAGATTTAGTTATCCAAGCCACACCAAGAGATGGTAAAATGTATTTCTTTGGGCCAACCGCTCCATCGTCAACGGGCTTAAATAGTACAATTGTGACAACAACTACGAATGCAGGTGTTGTGGATATTACAAATTATGGTGAAACTGCAATGGTTGAAGAATTTGCTGGTATGAAATTCTTTGCAGGTCCAAGAGATGACCCTTTCTTTTTCGATTTTAACAAATACACAGAAATTATTGCAGGAGATGCAACTGGATTTGATAGTCCTGGTGACGATACGTTTGCAGGATCTAATGTATTATCTGTAGTGGTTGAGGTACCGAAATCTATGATAGGAGGAACTGGCACGATTAACACGTGGGTAGAATCTAAGAGAAAACAATAATTTAAAAATAAGTAGTCAGGATGATGCCTTCATGTTTTCATTTGAAAATAATGTAAAAACAAAAAAGGTGATTCATGATAATCATTAATAATAAAATTTAAATACTATGAAATTCAACAATATAAAACTATTTGCAGTTGCAATTTTAGCGTCAATGACAGCTATTAACTGTAGTAACGACGACGATAATACTGTAACTCCATCAGCGCCAGACTTTGCAGGAACTTATGTTCAGGAAGACCAAATGGGACGACCTGCAATTAATACGGTTTTTGTAAACGACGGTATGAAAGATGCTTTTAATACCACAACACCTTCAGATATGGGAGCGTTGTTTCAAAGTGCTTTTCAAACAAAATTAGAAACCTTAAGTCCTGCATATGATCCTGCAAACCCAGATGATGCCAATGCTTTAGGTTTTACCGCAGCACAATTTACAGGAGTTTTAGCAACTGATGTGCTTACTGTGTCTTTAGATGCACCAACAACATTTTTTGATGGCACAAATATTTTAACCGGTAGAAACTTAACTGATGATGTCATCGATGTAGAATTGATATTAATTTTTGGTGGTGAAGAAGGCTTAACAAACCCAGAATACCCAGGATTAGTAAGTGATAGTGTCTCGGCTAATGATAAAGATTTTTTGACGTCTTTCCCTTACTTAGCGTCTCCGTGGTAAGTAATTGATGAGTAACCTAAAATGAGGTCGAGAGATCTCATTTTAGATTATTAATACGTACCGCAATACCAATTAACAAAACTCAAAAAACAGACTATTATGAAACTCAAAAACATACTTCCCATTTTTATAACCTTACTGATGCTTAGTTGTAACTCTAATACCGTTACTAACCAAGCTGATTATAGCCCATACTTTTCTACAGAAATAGACCGAACCAAACTTTTAGAGGATGTCAATTTTTGGACTACTAGAATTGAAAATAGTACCAGTTCATATTCGTATTTAATCAGTCGTGCTAATGCCAACACAGAGGTGTTTAATGTTACTGGTGAAATTGACTATTTAATTAAGGCTGAGGAAGATCTTCTTGAAGCCAACAAAATTGTTAAGGATAGTGACGCAGGACTCTTAAAAAATATAGCTGCAAATTACATTTCACAACACCGTTTTAAAGAGGCTTTAGTCTTACTTAAAAAAGCAGAAGCGAATGGTGCAAAATTGAATGGGACTAAAAAAATGCTATTTGATGTACATTTAGAATTAGGAAACTACATCTATGCAGAAGCCTATTTAAAAGATTTAAAAAACACTTCTAGTTTTGATTATCTCATTCGTTTATCAAAATTAGAAGATCATAAAGGAAATTTAGATGGAGCTATTGAACACATGGAAAAAGCCATGGCTATAGCCGAGTCATCGAATTTAAAAGGGATGAAATTATGGTCATACACTAACATTGCAGATTTTTATGGTCATGCAGGTGATATCGATAAGTCGTATTCTTATTTCTTAAAAGCTTTAGAATTAGATCCTAATAATGCCTATGCTAAAAAAGGTATTGCTTGGATTGTGTATTCTCATGAAAAGAATCCGGAGGAAGCGTTAAATATCTTAAATCACATAACGTCTTATCACAATACTCCAGATTACGATTTATTAAAAGCAGAAATTGCTGAGTATAATAATGATTTAAAATTGAAAGCAGAATTTTTAACCAACTATCAAGCAGCTGTTAAAAATGATAGGTATGGAGCCATGTATAATAAGTATAATGTGATGGTATTTTCAGAAGATTTATTAATACCAGAACGTGCCTTAGAAATTGCTATGCAAGAAGTTGAGAACAGGCCAACACCACAATCGTATGATTTGTTAGCATGGAGTTATTTTAAATTAGGAGATATAAAGAGGGCTAATAACATTACAGAAGAATTTGTAGATGGAAAAACCTTTGAGCCAGCTGTATTGTATCATGTTGCTGAAATCTATAAAGCAGCAGGTAAAACAGCCGAAATTCAACCGTTAAAAACTGAGCTTTTAGCGAGTATTTATGAATTAGGACCTACGATGGTTTCAAAGATAAATCAGCTATAATTCCTACAAATTTACAGCAGATTATTTATGTTTGTTGTCGTGTAATTTTTAAAATAATTCTCAAAAAAATAGAATGAAACAGATTAACATTTTAATACTTTTTATCAGTTGTTTTGCCTTTACGGCATACGGCCAAAACGTAAAAGGACGTGTTGTAAATGAATTAAATCAGCCTTTAGAAGCAGCATATATTTATAACCAAACTTCAGAAAGTCATGCGCATACCTCAGAAAATGGTGTGTTTGTTATAGCAAAAACTCAATTAGGAGATTCTCTTCGAATTGGATTATTAGGGTATAAAACCAGAATTGTAGCTTTAGGCTCACTCGAAAACTTAAATTTTATTCTAGAAGAAAAAGCATTTCAGTTAGATGAAATGATGATTACCGAAGAGTTGAATACGGTAAGTACCATTTCGAGATTAGACTTAAATATCACTCCTGTGAATTCTTCGCAAGAAGTCTTACGAAAAGTGCCTGGTTTATTTATAGGTCAGCATGCAGGAGGTGGCAAAGCAGAACAGATATTTCTTCGTGGATTTGATATCGATCACGGTACTGATATCGCACTGTCAGTTGATGGAATGCCCGTAAATATGGTGTCGCATGCTCATGGTCAGGGGTATAGTGATTTACATTTTGTAATTCCAGAAACGGTAAACAAAATAGATTTTGGTAAAGGTGGTTATTATGCGCAAGAAGGAGATTTTAATACCGCAGGCTACGTTAATTTTAAAACTAAAGATTATCTAAAAGATAGCGAGGTTTCATTTTCTGTAGGACAATTTAATTCGTTGAGAACGGTTGGTTTATTCAATCTAATAGAAAACACGACCAATCAAAATGCCTATGTCGCTATGGAATACATTGCTACAGATGGTCCTTATGATTCTCCTCAGAATTTTAACCGTTTCAACCTCTTTGGTAAATACGTGATGTTTTCACCAGAAAATGATAAACTGACGTTAACAGCTTCGCATTTTACAAGCCGTTGGGATGCTTCAGGGCAAATTCCACAGCGTGAAGTGGATAACGGAAACATTTCGCGTTTTGGAGCTATTGATGATACTGAAGGTGGACAAACCGAACGTACCAATCTTAATGTCACGTTTGATAAATATATTAATGATAATACCAGTTTAAGTGCCAATGCCTTCTACTCGCATTATGCCTTTGAGTTGTATTCAAATTTTACCTTCTTTTTGGAAGATCCTATTAACGGAGATCAAATATTTCAAAAGGAAGATCGGAATATTTTTGGAGCCCATACAGCCATTACACATACTACATTTCTAGGTGATATAGAACTGAAATTGACGACTGGTTTAGGCTTAAGACATGATATTGCTGATGATGTAGAATTATCTCGAACATTAAATAGATCAACGACTTTAGAAAACATTCAACTAGGAGATATCAACCAAACGAATATTGATGCTTTTGTGAATGCTGAATTTGAGTTCGGTAAATTTAAAGTAGCACCAGCGTTACGTTTAGACTATTTCAAGTTTATGTATAATGATGCGTTACAAACCGATTATCAGACATTATCAGAAACTAAAACAATTGTGAGTCCGAAGTTGAATTTTTTCTACAATGCACAAGATAATCTACAGTTGTATTTAAAATCAGGGTTAGGATTTCATTCCAATGATACCAGAGTAGTGGTTGCTAATGGAGGCGAGGATATTTTGCCACGTTCTTATGGAGCCGATTTAGGTTCTGTATGGAAACCCTTTCCAAAGTTGGTTGTAAACTCTGCATTATGGTATTTGTTTTTAGAACAAGAGTTTGTGTATGTCGGTGATGCAGGTATTGTAGAACCAAGTGGAAAAACGAGACGTTATGGACTAGATTTAGGGTTGCGTTACCAGTTAACCGATTGGTTGTTTTTAGATTCAGATGCCACTATTACCAAGGCGAGAAGCGTAGATGATCCGGATGGTGAAAACTATATTCCATTAGCACCAGATTTTACATTAACAGGTGGTTTATCAGTTGATGATCTTAACGGATTTTCTGGAGGCTTACGTTTTAGATATTTAGATGATAGAGCAGCAAATGAAGATAACTCCATTGTCGCAGAAGGGTATATGGTCACAGATTTTAATGTGAATTATAAATTGAACAACATGACATTTGGTTTTGCGATTGAAAACTTGTTTGATGTGGAGTGGAATGAAACCCAATTTGCTACAGAATCGCGATTACAAAACGAAGCACAGTCGGTTGAAGAAATACACTTTACACCAGGGACACCATTCTTTTTAAAAGGAACGGTAAGTTATAGATTTTAAAAAGCTTTCAACCCCTTAATTTGTGGGGAAGCAGATTAAGTTAAGTTGATTGGTTGCTAGCAAAAAAGATGAATCTGGCGTTAGGGTTTAGATTGATCGTGTCATGAGTTACTCATGATGTTTTTTGAGTTTTTTTGTTAGTTAAGACACCTGCTCGAAAGAGTGGGTGTTCTTAGTTTCATATAGAACAGCAACACTAAGTTTACTAAAGAAGAACTAGGTTTTAAGATTTATTCAAGTTCTACTAACTGAATTTCGTTTGTACCGAGTCTCGTAAAAGTACCAATAACGATATCTTGATTTTCCAATAGTGCCTCTAGCGCTTCACATAAGGTATTACAATCGATATCAATTTGATTCAGTAATTGGTAACCTGAATCGGTAGTCACAAAAACGTTGTCGTTTAGTTTTAAATTGATGTCAAATTCAGTTTCCGCAGGTATTTCTTGTGCCGCTATAACTTCAAGGAGTGTGTATTTATATGAACCAGCATCAGCCGCTGGATTGCCGATTTGATCAATTCTCACAGAAAGATCATAGATATATCCAGGCACATAATCAAAACCTTCAATGAAGGAGGAGAAGTTGTTCCAACTTTCTGTTCCAAAGGTATCACCATATTGCACAAGTAATGTTAAAACGGGCTCCAAGCCTACAGCTGTATTTTGATAATGATTAATACGCATGGTCGTTATTTCAGAAGCCGTGACATCATCATCAGAACAAGCGCATAATAGACCAATGGTCATTACCAATAGAAGGTGTTTTTTCATAATCGTATACATTGAATGGTTTTTATGGTAGATGCAGAAAAGACTTAAGGATTGCGTCAAAATCGGAGAGAATTTTTTATGACGTTTAGAACTGAGCGCTAAATTTTACATACCTTAAGGTTATTGGCTTGAATTACTCCTTTGTTTGTTAGTGTTACTCCGCTCTCCATGTCTTCTCATATGCTATAAGCTTGTTTTAAGCATTTTATAAGCATGCTATAACCACGCTATAACCTGTATTATAATTTTTTGTATATTGCTGTATTGTAGGTGTTTAACTTAAATATTGGTGTTATGGCACAACAGACCGGAATTATCCCTTTAGTAGGAACCTTAAATGGTATTAATTTTTATTATTTGAATGGTAAGCCGATTGCACGAAAAGCGGGAGGTGGGTTTACTAAAAAAGCAATAAAGACAAAGGCTAGTATGCAGCGTGTGCGCGAAAATGCCAACGAGTTTGGGCATTGTTCTGCGGTGAATAAAGCGTTTAGATCTGCTTTGGCTCCTTTCTATAAGGGCTACAGGTTTACGCATTTTCATAGTCGTTTGATGGGCTTGTTTACGCGTATAAAGGTTTTAGATACGACGCATAAACGTGGGGAACGCTGTGTTGCTGATGGGATAGGGCAGGCACATGGCTTTCAGTTATTACAACAGTTTAATTATACACCAGCTTGTGATGTGCGGCAGGTGTTGCCTTTTGAGTTTCGTGTTTCTGACACTGATTTAGCTTTGAGTATTGCTGATTTTGATATTGCGCAGGTGGACTTTGTGGAAGGTGCTACTCATATGGCACTGACGTATGGTGTTTTGGATTTTGATTTTGACAGTTTAAATTACGCCTTGCATTTAGCGCCTCCTTTGGTTTTAGATCGTTCTTACGTGGGTTCTACGGTGACTTTAG
>NZ_JAHKPN010000029.1 GCF_018860545.1 Winogradskyella psychrotolerans
TGACCCGTCCTGAATAAAGGCTACATAATTTTACACAATTATGTACAAAAATGACAAAGTAATTAGACGGTATTCAGAACCTTTTAAACTGAAAATTTTAGCAGAACTTACAACTGGTAAACACACAAAGAGCGAACTTTGTAAACTCTACTCTATCGCACCTACAACCGTTAACGAGTGGATTAAAAAATACAATCGTAAAGACTTAATGAATACAAGAGTAAAAGTGGAAACTAAAGACGAAATATCTAGAATCAAAGCATTGCAAAAAGAGAATGAAAAACTTAAAAAGCTACTGCTTAAAAAGGACCTGGATGCAATGGTAGAGGAATCTTATCTCGAAGTAGCTGCAGAAAAATTAGGATATAAAAATGTTCAGCAACTTAAAAAAAAACTCAATATCTAGCTTTTATTAAAACTAGAAATAGAGCTAAGGGATTTGCTTCTGTATCTACTGTAGCAAGTTGTTTTGGACTTGAACGTGATGCGTATTATAAATACAAATCGAGAGCTGATAAACGTTTAAAACTAGAACAACAAATTATAGAAATTGTACGTAAAAGACGTAAATCCCTTCCTAGAGAAGGCGTACGTAAACTCATAAAATCATTAGCTGATGAGTTTACAAAAGCCAATATTAAAGTTGGTAGAGATACGCTATTTAATATCCTCAGAAAACATAATATGCTAACACTTAGAAAGAAAACCAGTGCAAGAACTACTAACTCATATCATCGCTTTTATAAGTACAACAACCTCATAAAAGACATGGAAGTTACTAGGTCAAACCAAGTTTGGGTATCTGATATAACCTATATCAGAACTGTAAAAGGGTTTTGTTATCTAGCCTTAATAACAGATATGTATTCTAGGAAAATTGTTGGGTATGATCTTAGCGATAGTTTGGAACTAAAAGGCTGTGTAAGAGCCCTAAATAAGGCCATATATCAAGCAAAAAACATTAAACAGCTTATTCATCATTGCTTCGCCAGTTCGGCAAAAATGCCTCGGGTCAGACAGAGGTATACAGTATTGTAACAACCAATACACGCAAATATTAAAAAGAAACAAGATAGATATTAGTATGACTGAAGAAAATCATTGTTACGAAAATGCCATGGCTGAGCGTGTAAACGGCATATTAAAAGATGAGTTTTACCTAGACCAGACCTTTGATAACGTAGCACATGCTAAAAGAGCTGCAAAAAATGCAATTAATTTATACAACCAAATAAGATTACATTTATCTTTAGACTATAAAACACCTAATATGGTATATCAATTATCAGCCTAAATTCAATTTTAACCTGTAGCCATATTTCAGGACGAGACA
>NZ_JAHKPN010000036.1 GCF_018860545.1 Winogradskyella psychrotolerans
GTAGCAGCTGGTGGCGGAAATGATGATAACATCTACTCTACTAATGGTACAATTACTGGTAATCGATATATTACACAAGGTAACTTTGATCTTAATTTCGATTCAAGCACTTTAGTCATTGATGGCAGCGCTAATGAAGTTGGTATTGGTACAAACAGCCCAACAGCTCGATTAGATATTAATGGAGACGCTAGAATAAGAACTGTAAATGACGGAGCGGATACAGACAATATTTTAACTAGAGATGCTAGTGGAAATATTCGTCGTAGAACGGCTGCTCAAATTGTAGCTGCAGGTGGTGGAAGCGATGACAATATTTATTCTACTAGTGGTACAATTACAGGTAATCGTAATATTACTCAAAACAACTTTGATGTTAATTTTGATGCTAATACTTTAGTCATTGATGGAAGCTCTAATAATGTTGGTATAGGTGTAACCAATCCTAACATAGATTTAGCTATTGGTGATAATGATACAGGTTTACAGCAACAAGGAAACGGCATACTTGCCTTTTACTCTAATAATAACGAAAGAGTAAGAATCAGTAGCAATGGAAATATTGGTATTGGAACCACGGCACCTTCACAAAGGTTACATGTTAATGGCATTAGTCAATTAGGTACGAATATAGCTAGTGATGGTGATTTGAGACTGAACCAAATGGGTACAGGAGATAGAAACTCAAGAATTCAATTTTATACCGATGCTGATGCTTCTAATGACGCGGAAATTATTAGAAATAATGGAACTGATGGTAATTTAATTATTGACAACGAAGGTAACGGTATCATGTACTTACGTAACCGAGGTAATGGTCAAGTACGTTTAGGGACAAATAATTCTGATGATTTTTATATACAAGATGGTGGTAACATTGGAATAAATATAAGTGCCCCAACCTCAAAGTTAGATATCAACGGAGACCTTAGGATAAGAACCGTTAATAATGGAGCTGATACAGACAATATTTTAACAAGAGATTCTGATGGTAATATTCGTCGTAGAACGGCTGCACAAATTGTAGCTGCTGGTGGTGGAAACGATGATAACATTTATTCTACTAATGGTACAATTACTAGTAATCGTAATATCACACAAGGTAACTTTGATCTTAATTTCGATTCAAGTACTTTAGTAATAGATGGTAGCGCTAATGAAGTTGGTATTGGTACAAACAGTCCAACAGCTAAATTAGATATCGATGGTGATGCCAGAATTAGAACAGTAAATGACGGAGCGGATACAGACAATATTTTAACTAGAGATGCTAGTGGAAATATTCGTCGTAGAACGGCTGCTCAAATTGTAGCTGCAGGTGGTGGAAGCGATGATAACATTTATTCTACTAGTGGTACAATTACTGGTAATCGTAATATTACTCAAAACAACTTTGATGTTAATTTTGATGCCAATACTTTAGTTATTGATGGAAGCTCTAATAATGTTGGTATAGGTGCAACCAATCCTAACATAGATTTAGCAATTGGTGATAATGATACCGGATTACAGCAACAAGGAGACGGCATACTTGCCTTTTACTCTAATAATAATGAAAGAATAAGAATCAGTAGCAATGGAAATATTGGTATTGGAACCACGGCACCTTCACAAAGGTTACATGTTAATGGCACTAGTCAATTAGGTACGAATATAGCTAGTGATGGTGATTTAAGATTGAACCAAATGGGTACAGGAAACAGAAACTCAAGAATTCAATTTTATACCGATGCTGATGCTTCTAATGACGCGGAAATTATTAGAAATAACGGAACTGATGGTGATTTAATTATTGACAATGAAGGTAATGGTATTATGTATTTACGTAACCGAGGTAATGGTCAAGTGCGTTTAGGAACAAATAATTCTGATGACTTTTTTATTGAAGATGGTGGTAATATTGGTATTAGCACAAGTGATCCAACAGCGAAATTAGATATCGCTGGAGATGTTAGGATAAGAACTATTAATACTGGAGCAGATACCGATCATATTTTAACAAGAGATGCTAGTGGTAATATTCGCCGCAGAACGGCTGCTCAAATTGTAGCTGCAGGTGGTGGAAATGATGATAACATCTACTCTACTAATGGTACAATTACTGGTAATCGTAATATCACACAAGGGAACTTTGATCTCAACTTTGATTCAAGCACTTTAGTAATAGATGGTAGCGCTAATGAAGTTGGTATTGGTACAAACAATCCAACAGCTAAATTAGATATCGTCGGGGACGTTAGAATTAGAACAGTAAATGACGGAGCGGATACGGATAATATTTTAAGTAGAGATGCTAGTGGAAATATTCGTCGTAGAACGGCTGCTCAAATTGTAGCTGCTGGTGGCGGAAGTGATGATAACATCTACTCTACTAGTGGTACAATTACTAGTAATCGTAATATTACTCAAAACAACTTTGATGTTAATTTTGATGCTAATACTTTAGTCATTGATGGAAGCTCTAATAATGTTGGTATAGGTACAACCAATCCCAATATAGATTTAGCTATTGGCGATACCGATACAGGTTTGCAGCAACAAGGAGACGGCATACTTGCCATTTACTCTAATAATAACGAAAGAGTAAGAATCAGTAGCAATGGAAATATTGGTATTGGAACCACGGCACCTACACAAAGGTTACATGTTAATGGCACTAGTCAATTAGGTACGAATATAGCTAGTGATGGTGATTTGAGACTGAACCAAATGGGTACAGGAGATAGAAACTCAAGAATTCAATTTTATACAGATGCTGATGCTTCTAATGACGCGGAAATTATTAGAAATAACGGAACTGATGGTGATTTAATTATTGACAATGAAGGTAATGGTATTATGTATTTACGTAACCGAGGTAATGGTCAAGTACGTTTAGGGACAAATAATTCTGATGACTTTATTATTGAAGATGGTGGTAATATTGGAATTGGTACAAGCGACCCCACGGCTAAATTAGATATCGCTGGAGAAGTTAGAATAAGAACCATTAATAATGGAGCAGATACTGATAATATTTTAACAAGAGATGCTAATGGAAATATTCGCCGTAGAACAGCTGCTCAAATTGTAGCTGCTGGTGGTGGAAACGACGATAACATTTATTCAACTAATGGTACAATCACTGGTAATCGGACTGTAAATTTAGATACAAACACCATTGATTTTAACGGTAGTGCAAACGATGCATTTCAAGTAGACGGATCTACATTTACTATTGATGCAGACACAAATAGAGTTGGTATCGGTATGTCAGATCCTGAAGAAAAATTAAATATAAATAATGGAATTATTCAGGTAGGACGAGCAGCATCTACGCATACACAAATTGAAAACAATAGAATAGAAACTGGCATAAGTACAGGATCAGTTGCACTTACTGTTAATGATAGCGGTGGAAACGCAAATGTTACATTTAATAACACAGCACGTATTCCAGATGTTGATGGTAACGCAGCACGAATTAGCGTAAACGTTGATAGTAATGTAAATGCCGCCATGAATTTTGAAATAGCAGAAGGGGTCACTGCTGGTACTGCTGTAACCACTAGTACAGAAATGACTTTAACTACAACAGGGTTAGGAATTGGCATAACAGCACCATCAGAAAAATTAGATATCAATAATGGTAGTGTTCGTGTACGCGACCTTAGTAGCTCAGGAAACAGAATAGTCTATGCGGATAGTGATGGAGTATTAACAATAAGATCTTCAAGAAGTGCCACTTTTGCTAGAGGTACAAGTGCTAGTTATAATAGTTCAGATGATTGGAGAAGAATTTCTAGTGTTTCATCGTCATTAGATGTAAGAAACGGAGATGTTATCCTTGTAAACTGGTCTACCATTGTAGAATTAACTGGTGCAAGCACTACGGATACTTTAAATTTTGAAGTGCGATTAACAGGAAGCGGAGGGTGTAGCGATGTAAATTTATCAGGTGGAAATTTCTCAGAAGTCAATCATGATGATTCTAAAGGCTACGGAGGTACTAGTGGAGCAACTAGTGCTTGTGATGGCACCTATACGATATCACTTTGGGGAAGGAATATAGGCAGCGATAATTGGTCTTACAATGAATCTAATGTTACAGCTACGGTAAATTAAAATAGACAATATTTTTTTTAAATAAATATCCTATGATACACTTTATAAATATTGTAACGATAAAGCATCAATTTCTCAATGCTCATATAAGGGCTGTTACAGCTTTTATTATGTTTTTGGGAGTAGCTTTCTCATCCTATGCACAGTTAAGCGTAAGAAATGACAATTTCGTTATTGTAAGTGATGAAATTATATTTGTAAACGAAGCTATTACCTTGGGGGAAACTGATTCAAAATTTTATTTGAGGAATGAAGGTCAACTCATTCAAGGAAACGATCTATCGTCCAATACAGGTATTGGTGAACTAAGCGTCTATCAAACAGGTAATGCCAGTAATTATATTTATAATTATTGGTGCTCTCCAGTAGGAAACAATTCCGCTATTATAGGCAACGAATCAGCACGTGTTAACTTAATTGATGAGGCAACCAATATTGTAACATTGCAAGATCCTACAGGGACTACATCTAGTATTGATGCAGCTTTCACGTCTAGTTACGATGGGTTTTCGTCACCAGCATTGACAATTTCTAAGCGTTGGTTATATACATTTAGCACATCGAATGACTATGCAGATTGGAGCTATGTAGCTGCATCTTCACCTATTTTACCTGGACTTGGTTTTACAATGAAAGGAGTATCTGGCACTAATAACCAACTATACGATTTTAGAGGCAAAGCTAATAACGGTTTAATAAGTAACTTAGTTACAGCCGAGCAATTTACGCTTATAGGTAATCCTTATCCATCGGCTATAGATGCCTTACTTTTTATTCATGATCCACAAAATACAAATTTAAATAATGGTCCGAGTCCTCATCCAACAACTACTGGTGCTCTTTATTTTTGGGAACAATCTGATGAAGGATCGCATGTACTTAGTGAGTATATTGGTGGTTATGCTTCATATACAATTTCAAATACAGGCGTAGAAAGCTTTGTAAACGCAATGTTTACAGCTTATGATGGTGCAGGTAATCCGGTTCCTTTAGCACCATCAGCAGGAGGAAATACAGGCACAAAAATATCAAAAAGATATATCCCAATTGGTCAAGGATTTATGGTGGAAGGATCAAGTGGTATCCCTTCTGGAACAAGTGTTTATATGAAAAATGCACATCGTGTGTATGAAAAAATTTCCGATGGAAATAGTTTGTTTTTTCGAAGTTCAAACACTGAAACTACAGCTTCTGATACGGATACTAATGAATCTTCGTATAATGAATATGGACTTAATAATGTTCCGCAAGACCATAAAAGATTTCGTTTAAACGTGACGTTTAATGATGAATACACAAGACAATTACTTCATAATTTTCATAATACAGCAACCCCTGGATTTGATTATGGAATGGAGGCAAAATCGTCTAGTGAAACATCAACCGATGCCTATTGGATACTGGATGCTGTACCTTATACCATTCAGGCAAACGCTTATGCATTAGATTTATCACTACCCGTTGTAGTTAAGTCAGAAAACCAGCAGCAATTGAGATTCAGTATTTTTGATGTTCAAAATTTTGAGGATTCACAACCAATCTATTTACACGATTTAGAGACTAATATTTATGTAGATTTAACACAACAAGATTATAACTTAAATATTGATGCTGGAACTTTTGAATCTAGGTTTCAAATTGTATTTGTAAACGACAACACATTGAGTGCGCCATCTAATATTAAAGATCAATTCGATATTTTTGTGAATAATCAAGAATCTCAATTTACTATTTTAAACCCTAATCTGAGAGATTTACATTCGTTTCAAGTTTTCGACACCAATGGACGAATGGTCTTAAACCACTCTATTTCTTCAATAGATAGCAGTTATAATTATCCATCAAAAAATTTAAGCGAAGGAATTTATGTAGCTCAAATTCTACTTAATAATAAATCGTTCTCTAAAAAATTAATAGTAACCCACGAATAGCACTTAGCAATTAATTAAAAAAGACATCATTAATTTAAGTGAATTTTTCGACCTCGAATGTCAATGCTGTTTCCAATTCATATTCTTTTTAACACTACAGAATGATTATTCATAAAAAACG
>NZ_JAHKPN010000020.1 GCF_018860545.1 Winogradskyella psychrotolerans
GCTGAAACAACGCTACAAACCATATACAAAACCGTTAGCCACAATTAGAGAAAAAAATGAACGGAATAACATTCATTGAGAATTTTATTGATAATCCAACCGAATTGTTTCATAAACTGAAAAACAATGTTGAATGGGATGAAAGAATGTCTGCTCGAAAAACTGCGAGTTATGGAAAAGCATATAATTATTCTCAAATAAGTTATCCTTTTCAAAAATTTACGGCTGAACTGAATGCAATTATTGAATCAATTAATAATACGCTGAATTTCAAACCGAATAATTGTTTGATTAATTATTATCTGGACGGAAAATCTAAAATGGGATTTCATTCTGACCAAACTGACATATTACACGAAAACACAGGTGTTGGAATAGTATCAATTGGAGAAACTCGAATTTTAAGGTTCCGAAATATTGAGAACAGAGAGCTAATAAAGGACTTTGAACTTCCCTCTGGCTCGTTTATTTATATGACAAACGAAATTCAAGACGAATGGCAACACTCAATTCCGAAATCTGTTACTGAAAACGGACGAATGAGTTTGACTTTTAGAAAAATGAAATAATGCACGAACCTTACGAAAAAAGACTAAATCATAAAGCTGATTTTAGAGTAAAATATTTGTTCAGAAGTCCAGAAAATGGTGGAAGACAAACCGGAGAACCATATCAAGGAATTCGTTCAGATTTTTCCTTTTTGGGAGAGGACGAAAAAGTATTATATATGATTTGGCCTGAATTTGAAAATCAAGACGGTCAGTTAATATTGGAAAATAATTGTCGAGTTCCTAAATCAGGAACAGCTAGAATGTGGATTATAAATAATGAGATGAGACCATTTCATTACGATAAAATAAAAATTGGAACTAAAGGTCATTTCAGAGAAGGTGGAACGTTTTCAGCAGACTGTGAAGTAATTGAAATATTAGATTTGAACATTAATCCAACGAAAAATAAATAACTGTGGCTAACACCGTGTATAATTCATTGCTAGTTATAGCCTACTTACGAAAGTCCTCGCGGACTTTCTATCTGTGATTTATTTGCTAACTTTAGTGCTTAAACTACGCAACGAAATCATACACAACAACGTTAGCAAATATTTTGGTGCACACCAACAATTTTAAAGCTTTCACTCTATTCTGTAATTGTTTGCATTAAAAAAATACGCTGGAATTAAAAATAGAACCTTAAAAGCATTACGCACGAATTTTTACTGTTACGGAATCTAACGCACGAATTTCGGCTTGACCAGCTTCGATTCTTTGATTCGATATTATAGCAATCTTCAACTTTCGGCTGATAAGCGGAATGTCAAATCGTACGGCTGAAATATGAAAACAAATAATGATCTGAAAAAAGTGCGGAATATTAATTCGGAATTTTTTTGAGATTTTAAAGAAAAAAGAAAATAACACTCAAATTACAAAACGTACGGAAATATTACGTGAGAATATAACGCTAGAAAAGAAAAAACATTAGCTAACACTGTATATAATTTATTGCTGCTTCTCGCCTACTCACGAAAAGCCCTTCGGCTTTTCTATTTCGGTTATTATTTGCTAACTTACTCGCTGAAACAACGCAACAAACCATATACCAAGCCGTT
>NZ_JAHKPN010000018.1 GCF_018860545.1 Winogradskyella psychrotolerans
TTAGTTGCGTGGTTTAGCAACTAATTTAGCAAACTTTTACGAACCTGTGAATATTCCGAAGGAATATTCGCAAGTAGGCTCAATAAAGCAATTAATTATACACGGTGTTGTAAACAGTTTTTTTATTCCTCGTAACCAAACCAATGATTGAAGCACTTAACTTTTTCTGGTTCAATTTCCTTGAATTTATTATCAGTCAAATCTGTTTTCCACACTTTTAAAATATGGTCTTTATCAAAATATTCTTTGTCTTGGTCTTTTGCTATTCCGAATATAAATCTTTCATCAGGTTCTTCAGTTAACTTGCAATCAGTAGGTTCAGAGAAAAGTTTTGATTTATCTGCAACTAATTGAACTTCGTCCAATATTTTGAATTTCACTTTAGATGTGTTGTCTCGAATAACTTGTTCCAAAATAAGTACTTGTATACTGTCTTTTTGGATATATGATAAAGCTTTGTCAGTTCCGTCTAAAACCATTCCAACTATTTCCGTAAATTCTTTGTATTTATCCAGTTCCGTTATTTTTCGAAAAGTCAGATTTTCAGAACTATTTTTTGCGTTTAAATTGCTGTCCAATTTAGATTCCGCTTTTGAAATATCTTTTCCAAGTTCAATTTTAGAATCAGTTTTTATTTCCGATTTTTTCTTTTCGTTTTGACAACAGAATATCAAAGTCAGAATTAAAATTATTATGATTTTTTTGGTTTTCATAAATTGTTTACAACGGTTTTGTATATGAAAAGTAGCGGATTTTAAGCACTATTGTTTCAGTTTAACAATGACCTTTAATTTGTTCATTTTGTTTTGATTAAGCGATTAAACCGCTATTTTTTATATACGTTGTTAGCAACTGGCTTTTGCCAATATTAATGTCAGGTTTTAAATAATCGATTAATTCACTAAATGAAATTTTGATAACTTCTTTTTTTAAATAGTTTGCTCTTTCTAATTCCGCTTTTACCCAATTTGATTGATAAACCTGCTCAGTTTCTATTAATACAATTTGGTCAGCCGATTCTAATTCCTCAAAAACTCTTTCTTGTTTATTTAACGAATCATTATGAATTAAATCGATGTAAACATTTTCAAATTCAGATAATTCATTATCAAGTCGAGTTAATAATTCTTTATTTATCTTTCTATCCCTTGTTGTATAGCTAACAAATATTTTCATCCTATTACTCCAGTTTTAAATAGTATTAGTGCTAAAGTATTAAGCGCAAAAAAGATTTGATATATTCTTACAGAAGAATTTTTGAATGCTCTTTTCCATCTATTTGATTCAGTTCTATTATCGGGTAATGTATACTCATCTACATCAAAATTCTCTTCATCAGATTCATCTTCGGTATTGTTTTCTCTTAACTTAATAAATCTTTCATCCATTTTAGAACGTAATTTTTCTTGATAGAAATATGTAAATCCGTCTAAATACCAAAAAGTTATAGTTAGAACATAAATTGTGATGAATAATGAAAAGTCAAGTTTTGAATCTGCTAATTTAATTATAGCTGGAATGGCAATTCCAATTAGTATAATAAACATTTTTTTTAGTTCAATACTAGCAGAGCTAAATCTTGATGTAGCAGAATGTAATTGATCAATAATAACCCAATCAACCTCGTCTTCAAATGATTTTTTATATTCCTTCTTAGCCATATTTAATATTGTGTATAACCTTGAACAGTAATAGTTTTTAATATTTCTATTCCTTCTGGAAGCTTTTTCTCATTTTGCAGATACATTAGGTTCAATAGATATTCGTGTGCTTTATTTGTCACTAAACAAAGCATTATTTCCCATTCGCCTAAATTTTCAATTCTAATTCCAGACCTTGATATCTTTTTGTTTATTTTATCAATGTGAAGAGATTGTTGCTTACCTAAGAAATAATAATTTCCACTGTGTCTCCCAATAATCCATAATTTATAATCCTCTGGAAGTTCTGTATATGTTGCGTCAAATATAAATTCTCTTCTGACTACTATTCTCGTACTATCTTTAGGTCTTACTATTTCAAAATTTCCAGAATATGTTTTTGAAGCATTTTCTAAGTATTTTGTTTCAATAGCATCAATTTTATATCCGTTTTCGCAAGTTTTATACAAACCGAGTGAGGAAATCAAAATGGCTATAATTGGAAGTATATTTTTAATTGTCTTCATTAGTTTCTTCAGCTTGTTGCTAACGGTTGTGTATATGAAAAGTAGCGCTGAAAATAAGCGTTATCTATTCGGATGAAACACAAGCCGAATTTTTAAATTTTACTATTTATTTTATTTTTGGGAAATCGTCAAATTTAAAAATTTGGCGACTTACTAAAAATGCCCGAACCTTTGTGTTAGCAACGACTCGCGCTATTTTTTATATACGTTGTTAGCCACTGGCTTTTTTCTTCAGTTTGACTATTAAGTTTTCTTTCTAAAAAGTGAACTAACTCGTTAAAAGGAATTTTTATTATTTCTTTTTTCAGATGCTTTGCTCTTTCTAATTCTACTTTAACCCAATTAGATTCATAGACACTTTCTGTTTCAATTAATATGATTTGGTCAGCAGATTCTAATTCTTCAAAAACTCTTTTTTGCTTATTTACTGAATCATTATGTATTAAATCGATATAAACATTTTCAAATTCAGAAAGCTCATTGTAGACCTGTATTAACAAGTCTTTCGTGATATTTTTATCCTTTGTAGTATAGCTTATAAAAAATTTCATTCGATAATTTTCATTAGATAAAGAATAAAACCAATTGAATTAAGAATAAAGAAAATATGATATAATCTTACCGATGAATCCTTAAATGCACGCCACCATCTATTTGATTCCGTTCTGTCATCAGGTAAAGTATATTCATCAACTTCTGTATTTTCATTTTCTAAATCAGTATCTGTATTATTTTCCTTTAATTTTTCAAACCTCTCATCCATTTTTGCCCTTAATTTTTCTTGATAGAAATATGTAAAACTATCTAAATACCAAAAGGCAATGGTTAAAACATAAACAGTAATAAATAATGATAAATCAAGTTTAGAATCTGTTAATTTAATTAGTGCTGGTACAGAAATCCCAATTAAAATAATAAACATTTTTTTTAGCTCAATACTTGCATTACTAAATCTTGATGTTGCAGATTGAAGCTGGTCAATTATTTTCCAATCAACTTCGTCTTCAAATGATTTTTTATATTCAGTTCGTCCCATTTATATTGGTTTTTCAGCTTGTGGCTAACTCGTTATATAATCATAAATATACACTTTATCCAGTATTATTTTGGGGAAATCCGTATCTTTTATTACAACTAAATCATTAAGCCTAAGAAGGCAGCGCATGGAATAGTCTTCATTTAATTGTATAAAAAAGCCACTCTACATTGCTGTAAAATGGCTTTAAGATTCAGGGCGTCTTCAACTAATGCCATCCACCTCCTAAGGCTTGGTATATTTTTACGTTGGCCAAGAATTGGTCTCTTTTAGTTTCAATTATTTCGATTTTAGAATCTAAAGCTTCACGTTGCGTTAATAAAACTTCGGTATATTCTGCTCTTGCAGATTTAAAAAGCTTAATAGATAAATCAATGGCTTCTGTCATAGCGTCTACTTGTTTGGCTTTTAAATCATAATTCGCTTTTAATTTATTAATGTTAGACATTGTATTGGCAACCTCAATATAGCCGTTTAAAATAGCTTTTTCATATTCAAAAACAGCTTGGAGTTGTCGGCTATTGGCATTTTTGTATTCCGCTTTTATAGCATTTCTATTAATTAAAGGACCTACAACGTCACCAACTAATGAATATAACAGCGATTCTGGCATATGCGTTAAGTATTTAGTTTTGAACGCTTGCAAGCCTATGCCAGCTTTAATACCTATAGAAGGATAGAAGTTAGCGCGCGCTATTTTCACATTCAATTTTGAAGCTTCCAATTCGTATTCGGCCTGTTTTATATCTGGTCTATTCGCCAAAAGCTGAGACGGAATACCGGCTTGAATGCTATGAATTGGTTGTTCTATAAAATCATCAGAATCTCTATCAATGGTTTGTGGATAACGCCCTAATAGGAAATTGATTTTATTCTCTGTTTCAACAATACGCTGAGCAATTTCAAATTTATTACTTTGATTTTTAAAGACTTCAGCTTCAAAACGTCTTACGGCTAACTGAGTAGCTCTCGCAGCTTGTTTTTGAAGTTTTACCATTTCTAAAGCATTCTTTTGAATCTCTAAATTCTGCTCAATAATATTTAATTGATTATCTAGAGCCAAAAGCTCGTAATACGAATTTGCAATTTCGGAAACTATAGTGGTGACCATAAAGTTTTTACCTTCTATGGTGCTTAGATATTCTAAAACAGCGGCTTTTTTGCCATTGCGTAATTGTTTCCAAACATCGAGCTCCCAAGAAACATCTAAACCAATAGAAAAATCGGTTAAAGGTTCTGGGAATTCTTCTCCGTCACGAACGTCTAAATTATGTTCTATAGCTCCATTTCTAGTGTATTCACCAACTTTTTCAACTTCCGCACCTGCATACGCATTTACAAAAGGTAAATACTCTCCTTTTCTCACTTGAATCTCGTTATTAGCCATGGCAATTTGCTGTAACATAATATTGAGCTCTTGATTGTTAGCTAATGCTGTATCTATCAATGCGACTAATTTTGGATCTGAAAAGAAGGCTTTCCACGGAACGGTAGCACTATTAGCTGAATCAGTGATTTTATCTTGGTAGTGCTCAGGCACTGCTACGTTGGCTTCTCTTACAGCCTTTTGGGTAGGTGCACAAGCGCATAGTAATAGTAAGGTGAGCACACCAATAAGGTGCGATTTTCTAATCTTTTTTATCTTATTCATCGTTGTTATTTTTACGAAGTTTTTTCAATAGTTTTGTGAGTTTGCTAATCTTTTCAGCATTGGCTTTACTTTGATCTTTACTTTCACTTATGCGCATCATTTCTTCAGAAACAGGTTCGCTAGCCTCATCTTTAATCAGGCTTTTGCCATCGGCCATTTTTGCAAAAACATAGTAAAGTCCTGGAATTATTAGAACTCCACCTAAAGTACCAATCAACATGCCTCCTAAGGCCGAACCACCAATGGTTCTATTACCAATAGCACCTGCTCCCGAGGCTACAACTAATGGAATTAATCCGGCAATAAAAGCAAATGAGGTCATTAAAATTGGTCTAAATCGGGCTCTCGAGCCTTCAATAGCGGCTTCTAAAATGCTAGCGCCTTGCCTGCGTTTTTGAACGGCGAATTCTACGATTAATACGGCATTTTTACCCAATAAACCAACCAGCATAATAACACCAATTTGCGCGTAGACATCATTGGCTAATCCCATAGCCTTAAGTAAAATAAATGAACCAAATACACCCACAGGTAGGGATAGGATAACAGCAAAAGGTAATAGGAAACTTTCATATTGCGCTGCCAAAACAAAGTACACAAATATCAATACGACGATAAAAATGTAAATGGATTCATTCCCTCTTTGGGCTTCATCAAAACTCAACCCTTCCCAAGCGATATCGTAACCTCTAGGTAATTGTGTGGCTGCCACTTCTTGTATCGCTTTAATCGCATCATCACTAGTAAAACCTGGTGCTGGTAGGCCTCTAATAGATGCCGAATTGTAAAGATTATAACGTGTAATTTCGTTAGGTCCTAATTTTTTTTCAATACTCATAAAAGCAGAGTAGGGCACCATTTCACCTTCTTCATTTTTTACAAATAGTTTTTCTAAATCAGTTGGAAGTCTTCTGTACTCTGGCGCAGCTTGCGTATATACTTTAAAGAAGCGGCCAAAACGAATAAACCCTTGCTCATACGTACTACCAATTAAAATATTAAGGTTTTCCATGGCTGTACCAATAGTCACGCCTTTTTGCATCGCAATTTTATTATTTATTTTTAACTCATATTGCGGATAGTTAGCAGAGAAGAAAGTGAATAAGCCGGTCAGCTCTTCACGTTCCGATAAGGCTTTCATAAAGTCATTATTTACACTCTCAAAATGATGGTAATCGGTTGAGTTTGTTTTATCTAATAAACGCATGGCAAATCCACCTGAAGATCCAAAACCTGGTACTGCTGGAGGTTCAAAGTATTCTATTACGGCTCCTAAGTTTTTAGTTTCTTCTTCTAGAGCTTCCATGATTTCATGAACGGAATGCTCGCGTTCAGACCAAGGTTTAAGGTTAATTAAACAAGTTCCAGCATTAGACCCACGACCTTCAGTCATAATTTCATAACCTGCTAAAGAGGATACCGATTCTACACCGTCCATTTCCTCACAGATTTTTTGAAGATTTTTAGCTACTTCATTGGTACGCTCTAAAGTTGCGCCAGGCGGTGTTTGAATAATGGCATAAATCATTCCTTGGTCTTCGTTAGGAATAAATCCGGCTGGTAACACTTCATTTGTAAAGAAAATTCCAACACAGAAGGCTACTAATATACCGAAGGTGATAAAGCGTCTTGCTACGATTTTATTTAAAACCTTAACGTAACGTCCTGTAAGTTTTTCAAAACCACCGTTAAACCAATCAATAAAGCGATCTAATGGTGAGGTTCGCTTTTTACCATGGTTATTTTTTAATAACATGGCACAAAGCACCGGAGTCAAAGTCAAGGCAACAATAGCAGAAATAACTATTGAACCAGCCATGGTAATAGAGAATTGTCGGTAGAATACACCAACAGGACCCGTCATAAACGAAATAGGAATAAATACAGAAACCATTACTAAGGTAATAGCGACAATAGCACCACCAATTTCACCTAAAACTTCATAGGAAGCTTTGTAGGGAGTGAGGTGTTCTTCGTGCATTTTTACGTGGACCGCTTCTACGACGACTATGGCATTATCTACCACAATACCAATGGCTAATACTAAAGCAAAAAGCGTAATTAAGTTAATGGATAACCCAAACATCTGCATTACAAAAAAAGCCCCTATTAAAGAAACCGGAACCGCTATAATTGGAATTAACGTAGACCGCCAATCTCCTAAAAATAGAAATACCACAATAGCAACAAGAATAAAGGCATCTCTTAAGGTGTGAATCACCTGATCTATGGAGGCATCTAAGAAATTGGAAACGTCATAACTAATTTGAAAATCGACTCCTGGTGGTAAATCCACGTCAAGCTCATCGAGTTTTTCTTTTACAGCGTCAATAACATCACTACCGTTACTACCAAAGGTTTGCTTTAGTACAATAGAAGCTGAAGGTTTTCCATCTAAATTGGAATAAATATCAAAAAACTCACTTCCTAATTTCACATCAGCAATATCAGCAAGGGTTACGATTTGACCTTCTTTATTGGCTTTAACAATAATTTCTTCGTACTGTTCGGGTTCATTGTAACGGTTTTGATATGTTAGCACATACTCTAAGGATTGTGAGGTTTGGCCAGAACTTCGACCCAAACGACCAGGACGAGCCAAAATACTTTGGTCTTCCATAGCTTCTAGTACTTCTTCTGCAGAAATATTGTAAGCACGCATACGATCTGGTTTCAACCACACACGCATGGCAAATTTTCGACTTCCTAAGATTTTTGCACTAGCAATACCTTTAATACGCTGTATTTCAGGGATGATTTTGGTGTAGGCATAATTGTATAGGAACTTTTCATCGTTATCCTTATTTTCACTAGAAAGGTTCACGTACATTAACATACTGGGCTGTACAGGTGTAATAATAACACCTTCACGTTGCACTAGCTCGGGAAGCAGTGGCATTACCTGATCGACTCTCGTTTTGACTCTAACAACGGCTTCGTTAGGATCGGTTCCTGGTTCAAAAATAACACGTAAAGTTCCTTCACCTGCACTAGTGGCATCTGAAGCAATGTAACGCATATCTTGTACACCATTGATGGCTGTTTCTAGCGGAATTAATGTGGAATTCACCAATACATCGGCACTTGAACCTGGATAGGCAATAAAAATATTGACTGTGGTTGGTGCAATTTGTGGGAATTGTGATATAGGTAATTGCTTTATAGCTAAACCACCTATAAATATGATAATCACCGAAATGACAATAGCCAAGACGGGTCTTTTTATAAACTTTTTAAACATAATGTCTGTGGATTAGTTAGCGTTACTCAGCGTAAAGCTCTAGATTAGATAATACAGTAACAGGATCTACAGATTTTGTGTGAATTTCCTCTTGGTCTCTTACCATTTTTATACCTTCAAGAAGTATAGTTTCGGTTTCAGATAGCCCTTTGTCTACGATAAATAAGTGCGGTAATTCGGCTCCAATAGTGATTTCGCGTTGGTGTACAACGTGGTGATCATCGACAACAAAAACGTAGGTTTTGTCTAAGATCTCAAATGTGGCTTTTTGGGGTACAATTACAACATCCTTAAAAGGGATAGTCATTAAAATACTTCCGGTTTCACCATGTCTTAAGATACCATCAGGATTAGGAAACGTAGCTCTAAACGCTATATTTCCTGTTTCGCTATCAAATTCTCCTTCAATGGTTTCTACAATACCTTTTTGATTAAAACGTTTGTTATTAGCCATTAAAAGGGCAACATTTTTATTGTTCCTTTTAGCTTCGCTGGTAATATAATCGAGATATTCAGCTTCTGGAACATTGAAATACACCCACATTTCACTGTTGTCTGAGAGTGTTGTTAAAAGTTCGCCTTCATCTAAAAGACTACCTTCTCTGGCCTCTAAATGGTTAATGATACCATTGAAAGGGGCTTTAATACTTGTAAATCCTAAGTGGGTTTGTGCTAAAGACACTTCGGCATTGGCTTTTTCTAAGTTAGCTTGTGCCATGGCCAATTCATTTGGAGATACGACGTTACCATCTGCTAATAATTGCGTATTGGCAAGCTCTATTTGTGCGACCTTTGATTCGGCTTTAGCCTTGTTGAGTTCTGCTTGATAAATGTTAGGCATTATCTGAAATAAGGGTTGGCCTTTCTTAACATGTTGCCCTTCATCTATAGAGATATTTTTTAAATAACCTTTTTCTAAAGCGCGTAGTTCGATATGTCTTATGGAGTGAATTTGACTCACATAATCCTTAACAATTGTGGTATCCTTTTTTATAGGGTTAGTGACGAGAAATGTGGATTCTTCGTGTTTTTCTTCTTTGTGTTCTTCACAGCTCGCTAGAGTAATACACATACATAGGCCTGTGAAAATGGTGATTTTCTTAATGGTGTTCACTTGTAAAATGATTTTATAAAATGATATAATTAATTGGTCAAACCCATTGGGAATAGGGAATGCCATTCTTTAGAGTTTTGGTCGAAACTCTAAACCTTTAAATTAGAAACAGACGGACTGTAATTGTTAGTCTGTTTAAAGGTGATCAAATTATAAAAACTTGGAATTGTATATGAAGCCTCAGACTGGGCTTTTTTACGACATTTTCTGGTCGATAAAGGTTTTTTTGTAACTGCTTAGAAGACTGTTCAAAAAGCAGAGCATTACTAAAGGCTGTTTTAAAGTAGTCTTTGTAATATTGTTTTTTAGCAGAGGCTTCTTCGTCTTCGACGTTATTGCTTTCAATGATTTCAACATTTCGTCTGTTGTCTGTACTCTTATGATGTGGAACAAAAGTTGCACCACTTGATTTCTTTGTGTAATTAAGAGAGACACTGCAATGGTGTGTTGTGAGTGTATTTATTGAATTAGCAACAGCTTCACTCGCATGTATCTTAGCGAATGTGCTTAGTAATAAAACAAATATTAAAGAAAGATATTTATTGAAAGTCTTTTTCATTTCAGGGTTCAAAACTAGACCATAAGATTTACATTACCAAAAACCAACATCTTAAATTTCAATATTTAAATGATAAATATTTCTTAAAAACAACTTTTAAGCGCTGAAGACTTGTTCTTTTACTTGTTGAAAATAAAGGATTTAGGGTCCTGAATTTTTAGAACAGAAATCATACTAACCTTTTATGATTTCGCTATATTCATAAAAGAATGCTTCGAGTAAACTCATGTTATCATTAAAGAAAGTCATAACTTCTCTCCAAGTATTTTTATTATGAATAGATACTTTTTGTTCTAATGGTAAATAAATTCGAGAAATTTCCTTTCCGTTGTCGAGTAGGTATTCTTCTTCAAAAATAATATCAGGTAGAAATTCATTCTGCAAAATACCTTTGAGGGCTGTAAGTTTTTCCCAATATTTAATACGACTCTCCAGATCGTCTTCAATGTCTAGGGCGATTAAAGCCGACTTGGTATCAAAGTGAAATTTAAACGAAAAGCCTTTTATTTTGGTATCGTACAACAACCATTTTCTAGGAAATGATTTTCCGAAACTGGTCCAGAACTCTTGTCGTAATAGTCGGCTTTCTTCTTTTGAGAACATTTTAAATAGAATATGCGATTAATATACCCAAACAAATGGCTACCAACTTAGATAAATTAAATTTATGACCTTCACCAGATTCAAATAAAATGGTGGTAGAAATATGTAGAAAGATACCTATTACAAACGCATTAATGACATCGACGTACGTTGCCATAAAGCTAGAATGATTAGAAATAAAAGTACCTAAAGGTGTCATCGTTGCAAAAACAACCAAGAATCCAATAATTTTTGTTTTACTATAGCTAGACTGTAACAGAAATGACGTGATTAATATAGCAATAGGGATTTTATGAATTAAAACTCCATACACCATATCGTTGTGCTGGTGAATAGGAAAACCTTCTAAAAAGCTGTGAATACAAAGACTTATAAAAAGCAACCAAGGAAAATCGGTGTCGTCTTTATGAATATGAACATGACCATGCTCAGCTCCTTTAGAAAAGAACTCTAAAATAATTTGAAGCAAAATACCGCACATAATATACAATCCTGTGAGTTTTGCGTCAATATGATGATAGACTTCTGGTAATAAATCAAAAAGTGTTAAGGCTAATAAAAAAGCTCCACTAAACGATAAAAGCAATTTAGTGTATATAGACTTTTGCTTTTTGGTAAGTAAAGCAATCAAAATACCTATAACAACGGCAAGTAATGGTAATAAATAACTATTCATTCCGTTTATTTAAAAATCATAATCATGCGTTCCGATGATTTAGCATGATATTTATGTAATTTATAATCTCCAAATACATCTAACAAATACACTCCTGCTTTTTCAAAAAGGGTTTCAAAATCTTGTAATGTAAATGCTTTTACACGTTCTTGAAATTCAAAATGCTCTCCATCGGCATCAAAACTAATATCCTTTATAATGTAACCGTCTTTCACAGATCGCTTTTGGTGAAAATCGATGCCTTCAACTGTTTTTATATCTTCGGCAATTAAATTATCAATCACGTGATTGGTGTTCATGAAGTCAATAACTCCAAATCCAAATTCATTTAATTCTAATTGAATTGATTTAATCGTTTCAAGATTACAATTTTCATCTTCAAAATAGCCAAAACTAGTAAAGAGATTAAATACGGCGTCAAAGGTATCAGGATAAGGTTTACTCATATCGTGCACATCAAACCGTAGTGTTTCATTTTCAAACTGTTTAGCATGTGTAATACTCTGTTCCGATAAATCAGCTCCAGTAACATGGTATCCTAAAGAGTTTAAATACACGGAATGCCTTCCTTTGCCACAGGCTAAATCTAAAATTTTACCATGTTCAGGAAGGTTAAGGTAATTGGTGAGATTATCCATGAAATTTTGAGCTTCAGTATAATCTCTGTCTTTATATAAAATGTGGTAGTAGGGTGTGTCAAACCACGATGCGTACCATTGTTTAGTTGATTTAGTCATAATTATCTCCTATGTAAATGGGAGTCTATTTAATTAAAATAATGTGTTGCCATTACGAGTACGATGCGTTTTGTTACCTCATTATTTATATAACGAAGCACTGCAACGTGGCTTCAAAATTTTGTAATGACGCCTCCTATTGAAATTTTAGGATGCCATGCTGCAAAAATACTGTATTTTTGCAATCTATTTGACGGAACTTATGGACAATAATTACAAGATGTTAGCCAAAACTTTATTTGGCTTCGAAGATATATTAGCAAAAGAACTCACTCAACTTGGAGCCATGAAAGTGGAGAAAGGGATACGTAATGTGAGTTTTGAAGGTGATAAAGGGTTTATGTACAAAGCCAATCTTGGACTTAGAACGGCAATAAAAATACTAAAACCGATTCATTCGTTTAGGGTGAATAAAGAAGAGGATCTTTACAAAAATGTAAAGAATATGAAATGGGAATCGTATTTAAAATCTACAGGGTCTTTGGCTGTTGATGCCACTGTTCATAATAGTGTATTTACGCATTCACTCTATACTGCTTTAAAAACGAAAGATGCCATTGTAGACCGTTTTAGAGATATTGATGGCACACGTCCGGATGTAGATTTACGTTTTCCAGATTTAAAAATTAACGTGCACATAGACCGTCAACGTTGTACAATTTCACTTGATACTTCTGGTGAATCACTACACAGACGTGGTTATAAAACAGCAACAAATATTGCACCTATAAATGAAGTTTTAGCTGCCGGATTAATTATGATGAGTGGTTGGGATGGACAATCGGATTTTATGGATCCTATGTGTGGTTCAGGAACCATGTTGGCAGAAGCTGCAATGATTGCTTGTAATATTCCTCCAAACCTAATGCGTAAGGAATTTGCCTTTGAGCGATGGGAAGATTGGGATGTGGATTTATTTGAAAAAATTGAAGAATCCCTATTAAAGAAAACCCGCGATTTCCATCATAAAATTATTGGGTACGATAAATCACCTTCGGCAGTGGTTAAAGCCAAAGAAAATATTAAGAATGCGCATTTAGATGAATTTATTCATATTCAGCATGAAGATTTCTTTAAAACGCAAAAATCGGGTCATGACAAATTACACATGGTTTTTAATCCTCCATATGGCGAGCGTTTAGAAAATTTAAATGTGGAAGAATTTTACGGTAATATTGGAACCACTTTAAAACATGGTTATCCTGGTACTAATGCGTGGTTAGTTACTTCTAATCTTGAAGCTTTAAAATCAGTCGGACTTAGACCATCTCGAAAAATAAAAGTCTTTAACGCAAAACTTGAAGCGAGATTAGTGAAGTACGAAATGTATGAAGGTAGTAAGAAGACGCATAAGCGGTAGGTAGTGTTCAGTGATCAGTGTTCAGTGATCAGTGATCAGTTGGTGGTGTTCAGTGATTAGTTAGCAGTTTTGGTATTGCATTGGTTATTCATCGTGAGTTATTTGTGTCTCTATGATGTAGTTTTTAGTTACAGTCACAATAATTATTTTAAACTGAACTTTGCGTCTTTATGAGATTATCTTAGCGCTCCAGGTTTTCCAACTGTACATTATAATCGTACTGTAAATCTTCATGTAACACTTTAATCTTTTTCTTAATAGATAGAACCTGACGTTCATAAAGATTACTCAAGGTTACATTTCTATGAATGGATGGTTTTAATTCGTTCATCTGCTCACAAAAATAGAGTAGGAGTTCCACTTCTGTGGTTTTCTTTAAAGAATAGCGACTGTACACACGAATTTCTCTTAGGATCTTCCGAATCGTTTTCTTCATGTAGAAATAACTATCCGTATTAATACCTTCAAACAAAACGTCTAAGCTCGATTTTACACTGGTGATATAACCATCTTCATCATGAGATTCAAATAACAAATAGGTGAGTAGTGCTTTGTTTTCCTTTTTGAATTTACCTAAGCGTAAACACAATGCTAATAGCTCTTCTTGAGAAAGGTGTGCTAATTCCTTTTTTATAGTAACGATAGATTCAATCTTCATGCTCTAAATTTAAGGCTTTTCATTTAGTTATAAATAAAACCTTATCTAAAACTAAAAGCAGTTAATTATAGATTATAATTAGCTGCTTTAATATTGCTTAAATAAAATTTATATTTATCTCAATTTCGGATAATCCGAAGGACTCACTTCATGCATAACCTCGTAAATTGCTTCAAAAATATCCTCTGCAGATGGTTTTGAGAAGTAATCACCATCAGTACCATAAGCTGGTCTATGTGGTTGTGCAGCTAATGTTTTTGGTGTACTGTCTAAATACTGAAATGCATTTTGTGTATTTAGAATTTCATTGAGTATATAAGCAGAAGCGCCTCCTTTAACATCTTCATCAATCACCATAACGCGATTCGTTTTGGCAATACTTTTTACGATATCATGATTTAGATCAAAAGGTAATAGTGATTGTACATCAATAATTTCGGCATCAATACCAACCACTTGTAATTCTTTGGCTGCTTTTTCTACTAAACGCAATGTTGAGCCATACGATACTAAGGTAATATCTTCACCTTCTCTAATGGTTTCTACAACTCCAATTGGTGTTTTAAATTCACCGATATTATTGGGTAATTTTTCTTTTAATCGGTAGCCGTTTAAACATTCTACAACTAAAGCAGGTTCGTCGCTATCTAATAGCGTATTATAAAAACCGGCAGCTTTAGTCATATTCCTAGGCACTAAGACATGAATTCCTCTAATTAAATTCAATACACCTCCCATTTGTGAACCAGAATGCCATATGCCTTCTAATCTGTGGCCACGCGTTCTAACAATTAAAGGTGCTTTTTGGCGTCCTTTTGTTCGGTATTGAACTGTAGCTAAATCATCACTCATGATCTGAAGTGCGTACATAATGTAATCCAAATACTGAATTTCAGCAATAGGTCGTAATCCACGCATCGCCATTCCTATACCTTGACCAATTATAGTAGCTTCTCTAATCCCAGTATCTGAAACTCGAAGTTCGCCATGCTTTTCCTGAAGTCCTTCTAAACCTTGATTCACATCTCCGATATAACCAGCATCTTCACCAAAAATTAAAGCTTCTGGATAGTTTGTGAACAGCGCATCAAAATTTTCGCGTAATACCACTCGTCCATCCACATCTTCCGCATTAGCATCGTAGGTTGGAAGGATTTCTTTTTGGTTTAAAACACTTTGTTTGGATTCGCTATACAAATGCGAACTGTATTTTGGTTGAATGGTGTCTATGTAATTTGTAATCCAATTTTGAAGTGCCGTTTTTTCTGAAGATGATTCAGAAACAACATAGCGCAATGCTTTTCTAGTGGCTGTAAGTATATTTCGTCTCAGTGGTTCGTCAAACCCTTCTAATTCGTTTTTTAGTTTCGTGATAAAAACACCATTAGGACTAGATGCTGCTAATTGCTCAAGTAAATGAAGTGCTTCTTTACGCTCTGCTATAATAGGATTAATACATGCTGCCCAAGCTGCTTTTTTACCTTCTCTGACTTCCTTTTTAATGGTGCGCTCTAAAGCTGTTAATTCTTCGTCTGTGGCAATATTATTTTCTGTAATCCAAAGACGCATTTGTGCATTACAATCGTATTCTGCTTCCCATTTTAAACGGTCTTTGTTTTTGTAACGCTCATGTGAGCCAGAAGTGGAATGCCCTTGAGGCTGTGTGAGTTCTTGTACATGAATCATTACTGGGACATGTTCATTTCTAGAAATTTTAGCTGCACGTTGGTACGTATCCATTAATTCTGGATAATTCCAACCATCTACTCTAAAAATTTCATAGCCTTTATCGTCTTCGTTTCGCTGAAAACCTTTTAATATTTCAGAAATGTTTTCTTTTGTTGTTTGATGCTTCGCATGTACAGAGATACCATATTGATCATCCCAAATACTAATAACCATTGGTACTTGTAAAACACCGGCTGCATTTATAGTTTCAAAAAACAAGCCTTCACTTGTACTTGCATTTCCAATAGTTCCCCAAGCAATTTCATTTCCTTCTTTAGAAAATTTGGTGGTATCAATACCGTCAACTTGTCTATAGATTTTAGAGGCTTGGGCTAAACCTAAAAGTCTTGGCATTTGCCCAGCGGTTGGAGAAATATCAGAACTGGAGTTTTTCTGTTCTGTAAGGTTATTCCACTGACCATTTTCATCTAAACTATGCGTTGCAAAATGCCCTCCCATTTGACGACCAGCAGACATAGGCTCTTCCTTAATATCTGTATTAGCATAGAGCCCTGCGAAAAATTGCTCAATAGTAAGTTCGCCTATGGCCATCATAAAGGTTTGATCTCTGTAATAACCAGATCTAAAATCACCATCTCTAAATGCTTTTGCCCAAGCAATTTGTGGAATTTCTTTACCATCACCAAAAATGCCAAACTTAGCTTTTCCGGTTAAAACTTCCCTACGACCAAGTAAACTACACTCTCTGCTTGTGACAGCAAGTTTGTAATCGTTTAAAACTTCCGTTTTAAAATCCTCAAATGTAATCTCTGTTTTGGTATTGGGAATCGTCTTCATGTACTCACTTTTTAGGTCTTGCGAAAGTACAAAAAATTAACATTTAAAACAAGGGAGAGTTGCGTTATAATATTGTGTTATTCTTAGTGAAATTGCGTTTTTCATAAGAATATTTCAAATTAATCGATAATTTTAACTTTTCAGTAAGAATCTGTTAATACCATTTTCGTCTAAACAGTCCTAATAAGACTTGCGGATCTACGGTAAACATGAAACGGATGCTTTGGTCGTAATTGGGTTGCCCAACCTCCCAACCAAGGTTTGAATAAATTGGAAAATAGATTTCAAAATAATCTTCAACAAGGTTTAGACGTATGCCAGAATCATACACAAACTTTGCGTTCCTGAACTTATTTTTTACCAAACCAACATCTCCATAAGCTTGAATATAGCGCCAAATTGAGGTGCTAAAGTTAGCCGTTGTCATCCACTGATTCGCGAATGGAGTTTCTAGTTTTGATTTAAATCCTCCTTCGGCAATTATGATTTGCTGACTAAATAAGCCTGATGCTTCTGAACGTCCTAAATAATTAAAGTCGAATAAGTAATCTGTTGGTCGGTCTAAGGCGAAACTAAAATAATTAGAATTAGGATCAGATTTGTTATCTAAGAACACACCAGCGAAGAATCTGAAATTAATATTTCGGTTGCCTTGCGTCAGTTTCCTAAATTCATAATTAAATGATATTTTACTAAATTTATCTGCAATCTGAATATCAGTATATAATTTTGAATAATTAATGACACCAGGATTAAAATGGGTGTATCTTAAATTAAAAACACCGTAATCTGGTTCGTCTAAAATAACTGTTGCATCCTCTCCAAGTTCTCTCGAAATACTGACATACCTTGCTAAAATTTGATCCGTTTGAGACGATCGAAAATTAGAATTGTCTCTAAAACCAAAACTAAGTGAAGGCCTAATGGTTGTGAAAAAGGCATCATTTGCAAAGGATTGGTATCCTACGTTTATACCATAGGAAATATCATAGAGGTTTTTTTCTTCAATATTATGGGTGTAATATATAGATGTGGAACCTGTTAGTGATCGTGATTTGGTAGCATATTGAGGTGAAAAACGATAATTTAAGCGCTTTCTTAAAAGTGTTTTATTATACACCTTAGTTCCTAGTGTAAGACCGTCATAGATATTATTAAACTCGACCAAAGGCATAAAGAAAATCTGATTGTAATTTGGGTCTTCAATGTCTTTAAACAGTTTAAATTGTAAAGGTTTATTATTTAGAAAAGAGCCTTCAGTGGCTTTGTAATTATCGCGCTGATTGTATTCTGGAATCACATTATTGTAATCTAATACAAAGGTATCTGTACTGTCCTTAGGTAATGTTATCGTTTTAGTGCCTTGTATATTCTCTACCCATAATTTCCCAATCACGGAATCATTTTTCAATTTAAAAAGAGAAATAGGCATGGTGTTATCACGCTTATTTTTTAAGGTCAGTTTTAATGAATCTTCTAAGGATTTAATCGATGAGATTTTAAAATCTATCTTTTTGCGAGTGCCTAAATAATCTGTGAAAAACCATTGAATATCTTTTGAGGTTTTAGCACTAATAAAGGTTTCGAAATCGGCTAAAGAAACTGATTTGAGTTGATTGGTTTGTAAGAATTCTGTAATGTTATTTGATAGATTAATATCTTCCGTAAACTGGTCTAAATAATTAAGCCCTAAACCGGCCTTGTATTTACCGGCAATGTTAGCATTAAATTTGGTTAAGGAATCTTTAGAAGTCGTTAAAGGCTGATCTCTGTTTTTTCGAGCAATTTCCATGGAATACAGATAGTACTGAAAATTGAATTTTAAATCTGCCGCATGAAACGATCGAATGCCCCAAACATCTGCTAGGGAGCCTAAAAGTTTCATGTCAGGATAATTCTCTTCTACGTAATGAATTAAATAATATACTTGTAACCCTTCATTCAACCAATGTTCTTTTCTGGGATTTAGCAATAGAATATTATCTAGATATTTTTTTAATGCCGTTTTAAGAAGTTTTAATTCGTATTGAAAATCTTCTTGAAAGGGACGGAAAAACGGTGGTAGTTGGTTCAGTCCATATAGTGGATCTTTTTGATAGTCTATTGAAGTTACCAATAATTGTTTGTGCGGATAGTTACCCAAATGTTTGGTTAAATACCTCGTAACCTTATCCGTAATTAATGCTTTGGCAGCTCCTGGAAGTCCTTTTTCTTGGATGTCTGAAACTATAATAAAGTCGTCGGTTTGAACAAAATTATATGTAGGAAATTTGCTTAACGAAAGATAGGTGTCTATACGATCGTTTCCACTTAAAACTGTGGTTTGCGTATTGTTTTCAGTATTGACGTTTGCTGAATTAAAATTGAGCTCAGAGGTTACTTTATAATTTCTTGGATGTGTAATACTAAGGGTGATATCTGATTTAGGAATAAATAAATCATTTAAGTTTTTATTACTATAATATTGCCATTCTCCGTTGTAAACCGCTGGAGTGATATACCAATATTTTAAGTCGAAATCCATAGCTTTAGAGACTCCATAACTCGTAAATTCAGCATCAGGAATAATGAGCTGATAATTAAGGTTAAGGGTGTAGGATTCACCAGCTTGCAGTGGGGTTTCTAAATCAACTTTAATAACATCGGGATGTGCTTCTAGACGATTAAATTTTAAAGTAGATGCTGTCTCGTCTTTAATGGTAGTTATAACAGTATAACCACGTTCTTCTTTCTTTGCTAAATGAAATTTGGTACTGAATTCTTCCTCAAAACGTTGGGCTAATGGAGTCGATTTTGTAGAATAACTATGGTTCCAGTCATTAAGGTAAACACTAGATAATATATCATTTGTTTCGTTCTTATAAACAATAGTTTGTGTTACGGAAATAGTTTTGGTTTCTACGTGAACATCTGCAGCAATAGCCATCGTGTTTTGAGCTGTGATAGTGTAGCTAAGAACAGCGATGAGAACAGTTATGAGAAATTGCTTTTTCAAATTAAAGAATTATAGATTTTAAAGGGTTACGCTGATTTTGAGAAGGTGTTACATAGTATAAGTTCTCCTGTAAATCAGATACATCAATATATTGTTTTTTATCAGAATTTATTTGAAATGTTTTTACCTGTTGTCCTAAACTATTGGTAACACGTAATGTTTCATTATATAAGTTAACATTAGTAACGCTAACAACCTGTTTTTGTTTTGTCAATGATGCATCAATGCAAAGGCCAGATGCTGTTTGCACATCCTTTACACTTAAAAACGTTGCATTAGTTGTTAAAGATAAGGTGACAGGCAAATGATTACTAAAATTGTGTAAAGCATTTCGTAATTCATACGAAAATTGAGAGCCTGTGGTTTCATATTCCGATGAATTAATAGATGTATTCCAGCAAGAAGTTAAATTATGAACCGCATTTTTTATAGGGGAACTTAATGAATTATTAAACATCACTTTAACCGTTTCTTGAGCAGAAATTGAGGTTAAAGTGAAAAGAATTAGTATAAAAAAACTGAAAGTTTTCTTTTTCATAGCGGTGAATTAAAAAAAAGAACAGATTTTTTAGAAATTTGGACTTAGATCATATTCTTTATAGAAATCATCAAGAATAGAAATAACCTCATCAGGTGTGTCAACAAGGTGGATAAGGTCTAAATCTTTAGCACTAATATTTTTAGCATCTATTAATGTTGTTTTTACCCAATCCAATAAGCCACCCCAAAATTCTGTTCCTACCAAAATAATAGGGAATGATTCTATTTTATGCGTTTGTATTAAAGTGATTGCTTCAAACAATTCATCTAAGGTTCCAAAACCACCAGGCATCACTACAAAACCTTGTGAGTATTTTACAAACATTACTTTTCTTACAAAGAAGTAATCAAAGTCTAAGCTCTTATCAGAATCGATATATGGATTATCGTGTTGCTCAAAAGGTAATTCTATATTAAGTCCAACAGAGGTACCACCTGCAATATGGGCTCCTTTATTACCCGCTTCCATAATTCCTGGTCCACCACCTGTAATGACTCCATAACCATGGTCTACTATTTTAGTGGCAACTTCTTCAGCTAGTTGGTAATACTTATGATCAGGTTTTGTACGTGCCGATCCAAAAATAGAAACACAAGGTCCTATTTTACTTAGTTTTTCATACCCATTAACAAACTCACCCATGATTTTAAAAATCGCCCAAGAGTCATTTGTTTTAACTTCATTCCAACGTTTACTATTACTTTCGTTATGCATATTTAGATTTAATTTATTTATAACAATATAAAAGCCATATTTTTATATGGCTTAGTCTAAATTTTAAGACTTCCAAAGTTAAGTTAAATTGATTGAAATTGGTATGTTATCGCAAAAAAAATAAGCGTACCCCAATATGTGGATACGCTTATGAATTTGATGTATTTTAAATTTATAACGGTTTTCGACCGGAAATAATATTGTATAAGATAACAACTACTGCAATAACTAATAGGATATGGATAAGGCTACTACTGCTCATGCCAGGAATAATATCTAATAATCCAAGCAACCATACGACTATACAAATAACGGCTACAAGCCAAAGAATACTTTTCATAATGTTTAAGGTTTTGTGTTAGTACAACCAAGTTATGAAATAAATTTATGGCTTTTAGAAATCTAAATGTATTGAGTTAACATTAGTTCTATAAGGGTTCATTTTTAGGGTTTAGTGGTCAGTGTTCGGTAGTTAGTTTGCAGTTTTTAGTAGAACGTTTATGCAAATTAGGCTACTGTCTTCCGTCCTCAATTTTTATGTTTCAACAACCAACAACCAACAACCAACAACCAACAACCAACAACCAACAACCAACAAGCAACAACCAACAACTGCTACACCATTTCCTTCTTCAAAAACTTCGCTGTATAACTCTTTTTATCCTTTATGATCTCTTCAGGTGTGCCTTTAGCTACGACTTTTCCTCCTCCTTTTCCACCTTCATAGCCAATATCAATGATATAGTCCACGGTTTTAATGACATCGAGATTGTGTTCAATAATTAAAACCGTATTGCCTTTGTCAGCCAATTTATTTAAGACTTTCATCAGAACTCTAATATCTTCAAAATGTAAACCTGTGGTTGGTTCATCCAAGATATAGAATGTGTTTCCGGTGTCGCGTTTACTTAGCTCTGTGGCTAATTTGATACGCTGTGCTTCTCCACCTGAAAGCGTTGTGCTTTGTTGTCCTAACGTGATATAACCCAAACCGACATCTTTAATCGTTTTAAGTTTTCTGTGAATCTTCGGGATGTTCTCAAAGAAATCAACAGCTTCTTCAATCGTCATATTCAACACATCACTAATGGATTTACCTTTATAGCGAATTTCTAAAGTTTCTCTATTAAATCGTTTGCCTTGGCAGGTTTCACATTCCACATAAACATCTGGTAAGAAATTCATTTCAATCACACGCAAACCGTCACCTTGGCATGTTTCGCAACGGCCTCCTTTGACATTAAAACTAAAACGACCAGGTTTGTAACCACGAATCATCGCTTCAGGAATCTTTGCAAAGAGACTTCTAATTTCGTCAAACGTCTTGGTGTAGGTTGCAGGATTACTTCGTGGTGTTCTACCGATTGGTGATTGGTTAATGTCAATCACTTTGTCTAAATGCTCTAAGCCTTTGATGCTTTTATAAGGCATGGGTTTCTTTACGCCATTAAAATAATGCGCATTAAGTATAGGGTAGAGGGTTTCGTTAATTAATGTGGACTTCCCACTTCCTGAAACTCCTGTGACTCCAATCATTTTTCCCAATGGAAATTCGACGTCTACATTCTTTAAGTTATTCCCAGTACAGCCTTTTAAAACGAGTTTTTTACCATTGCCTTTTCGTCTTGTTTTAGGAATTTCAATTTCCTTTTCACCATTGAGATAAGCTGCTGTAAGGGTGTGTTGATTGAGTAAATCTTTTGGCGTGCCTTCACTTATAATTTCACCACCATGTTTACCGGCAAAAGGTCCAATATCAATCACATGGTCAGCACGTTCTATCATATCCTTATCATGTTCTACCACAATAACGGAGTTGCCAACATCGCGTAAAGAGATTAAGGAATTAATCAGTTTTTCGTTATCGCGTTGGTGTAAACCAATACTAGGTTCGTCTAAAATATAAAGGACACCAACGAGTTGCGAGCCAATTTGTGTCGCTAATCGAATACGTTGTGCTTCGCCACCTGAAAGTGATTTAGAGCTTCGGTTTAAGTTGAGGTAGGTGAGACCAACATCTAAAAGAAACTGAACTCTACTTCTAATTTCTTTTATAATTTCAGCAGAAATTTGTTGTTGCTTATCGGAAAGTCTATTCAACAAACCTTCTAGCCATTTGCTGAGTTCAACAATGTCCATAGAGACTAGATCAGCAATGCTCTTACCATCGACTTTAAAATAGAGCGATTCTTTACGTAAACGCGAGCCTTCACAAACAGGACATTCCACTTTGTCCATGTATTCTTTTGCCCATCGTGTTAAAGATGTGGAATCTGAATTGTATTGACTTTCAATAAAATTAGCCACTCCTTCAAAATCAATTTTATAATCTCTAGTCACTCCTAGAAGTTTGCTTTCTACCGTAAACTTGTCTTTGCCTCCGTGAAGAATAACCTGTTTGGCCTCTTCAGGAATATCTTTCCAAGCGTCATTTAATGAAAAATCATAACGTTGGGCTATGGTTTCGAACTGTTTAAAAATCCAGCTTTTCTTTTGTGGTCCATGTGGTGCCAACGCTCCATTTTTAATCGAAAGTGTTTCGTCTGGAACTAATTTATGATCGTTAACCACATAGAGTTCGCCAATACCATTACAATTAAAACAAGCCCCTTTTGGTGAGTTGAATGAGAAGTTGTTAGGTTCTGGGTTTGGATACGAAATACCAGAGGTAGGACACATTAAATTCCGACTAAAAAAACGCGGTTCGTTAGTATCTTGGTCAATCACCATCAACACATCCTCTCCATGATACATCGCTGTATTAATGCTTTCCATTAAACGCTTATCGTCATTTTCGGAAGCATCTATTTTAAGTCGGTCAATGACAATTTCAATATCGTGGGTTTTGTAACGGTCGAGTTTCATGCCCTTCTCAATATCCACGATGTCTCCATCCGTTCTAACTTTAACAAAGCCTTGCTTGGCAATTTGCTCAAACAATTCGCGATAATGCCCTTTACGAGATCGGATGACAGGCGATAAAATGTTTATTCGTTTACCTTTATAGGATTCTAAGATGAGGTCTTTTATTTGCTCATCGTTATAACTTACCATTTGCTCACCAGTATTAAAACTGTAAGCATCCGCAGCTCTTGCGTAAAGTAAACGCAAGAAATCATATATTTCTGTGATGGTACCAACGGTAGATCGTGGCGATTTACTTGTCGTTTTTTGCTCAATAGCAATCACAGGAGACAGTCCATCAATCTTATCGACATCTGGCCGTTCTAAACTACCTAAAAACTGACGTGCATAGGCCGAAAAGGTTTCAATATAACGACGTTGGCCTTCGGCGTAAATGGTATCGAAAGCTAAGGACGATTTCCCACTTCCAGATAAACCCGTTATCACAACAAGTTGGTCTCTAGGAATAGTAACGTCTATATTTTTAAGGTTGTGAACGCGTGCACCTTTAACTTCAATGGAATCGTTGAATTGGCTCATATATGGATTTGTCCTCTCGTGTTTTTAGCAAAGTTGCAAAGGTACGGATTTTGTGACAAAAATATAAATTGGCCTATGTTATGGTTTTACGAATAGAGTCGCAGTCTACCAATGCGATGGTCTCATTGTAATTCTTTCTAAAAACCATTAAACTTAGTGTTTTATAAGTTTATGAATCATATGATGGCCGTCACTATTTTGTACGGAAATAATGTATAATCCGGAAGGCAACGCCGCAACGTTTAATTCGGTAGACGTAGCCGTTATATGCTCAGTAAGTACAACATGCCCAAGCGTATTTAACACTTGGATTTGATAGGTGTTTAGTACCTTTAAATCTATAGTGATGACATCTGTAGTTGGGTTAGGATATATAGCGCTATTCGTCAGTTGAAACTGATCTGTGTTTAAATTATCATGTATTGAAAAGTCTGTCACCACAGGAAAGTGATCTGAGGCATTGATAGTGTTGAATTCATTTAAGTTATACTGTGCCAACCTATCGGCAGGCATGACTTCTGTTTGTAAAACGAAGGATTTTTCAGCCGTAAGTGTGTAATCTGAGAATATTATATAATCTAATTTTCCAGGAGGAAACCCTTGATCATCTGATCTCCAAGTGTAGCCCATTCTTAAATCGGCTTGTAAGCAATTTTCTTCTTTTAGGTCGGTATCATCCCAATCTAAAGGGCCTCCAGCTCCATAGGTCGCCGTGTCTTGTATATCTCCTGTTTTTAAGGTGATTAATTGTTGCGCATAGCCCACTAAATTTAAATCTCCCGAATACATAAAAGGGGTGTTTTCTTCCAGAGTGATGACACCTCCTGGTGATTTAGCATCTAAAATAAAAGCGGCATACTGATCGGCTTCTGCTTGTCTTGAATCATCGGCATCACAACAATGTAAATGAGAATTTGTAAACAGCAAATCTGTAGCGTATGAATTGGGTAAGTCTATTAACACAGGAAACTGCCTTGTGATACTTGTCCATTGTTCTATAATTTCCCATCGCGATACCGTTATTAGGCCACCAAGCTTTTCAGTGTACCAGCCGTTGGCCGTTCCTAATGGCAGCCACGAATCAAAAAGCGTTTTTATTTGTGCCGCAGTGGTGTCCCAGCATTCTGTTAGACCAATAATATCTGGTGATAAGGTTTTTATGATTTGTTCAAAATGAGCAACGCGATCCACATCCGTTAAACCGTCAGACAAGGTGTTGTAAGCAAGTAACCTAATATGCTCTGCGTTTGATTTGGTAAGCTCAATTGGTGTGTACGGAGTTACAGGTGTATCATCAAAGGTATATGAAAACGTTTGACCTTCATTTGGTAGTGTATCAGAATTAGCATCATTCTTCAGTAAGATTTTTATGGTTGATGTAGTGAATAAAGGATTTAGACCGTCTGGTATTTGGTGTCTTCCAATGGCGATTTCAAATTCATTTGACGTAACAGTTGGAGCTGCTCTCAATTTTAAACTTGTAAATCCAATTTGCGAATAAGGGACCACGTTATAATGCGCATATAAGTCTTTAAATATAAGGCCCAATTCAGAGCCATAACCATCTTGAATGTCATAACCTGTCGTTGTATTATTATCCGTGTCGATAAAAAGTCGTAATTCTTGAGTGATCAAATCATCGGTTAAATCAAATTCACTATTGGTTTTAATTTTTAGATATAAAAAATCCTCATCGTTAGTAACTTGAAGTTCTAAAAGGTCAATGCCACTTAACGCTTCATTTGTGTCCGTATAAGTTGTTAAGCTAGAATCCCAATCGTCAAAAACACCATCAATGGTGATGGCTGCAGATTGTGAATATGCGGTTATGGAATTTAAAATTAATAGGAAAAATAGTAGCGTTTTGGAGACGGTTGACATAATATATATTTGTGGCAAATTAATTCTTTTTTACCGACTAACATAACATTTTTATACGACTATTGTATAGCTTCAACTATTTTAAATTTTGGCATTATAGACATGTATAAGAATTAGAACTAATGAGATGAGCGCACATTTATAGGATTTCAGCTCAAACCTTATGACAATGACGCTTAACTTTACGAGACTTAAAATAGTAATAGCAATGGAAAAATTATTAAAGATTATAGGTGCAGCATGGGGTGCAAAAAAAATAGGAGGAGGAAAGTGCGGTTGTATTGGCACTATTGTGGTGTTTTTTGTGCTGTATTGGTTGCTAGGGTTTGTATTTGACGTATTCTAGATCATATATTGCGTTTATGTAGGAAAAAACTATAGCTTACCCGCTTATGACCCGCTTATGACCCGCTTATGACCCGCTTATGACCCGCTTATGACCCGCTTATGACCCGCTTATGACCCGCTTGTGTTATACGTGTGGCTTTTCTATCATTTTTAGTGTCCGATTCATTTGTTTATGGAATCAGACTTTACACTTTTAATGTCGTGTTGCATTTTATTAATCGCATTTGCAGATGCACCACTACGAATGGAGTCTTTTTGTGTGGATAATCGGTTTAATTCGTCTTGAGAATAGCTATTTTCAATTGTATCTTCAGTGGAGAGGTCTGATGATTTTTTACCCAATTTTATATCAAAGTCGTCACTATTCCCTTCTATAACTACAGGAATTCCTATAAGGCCTAGCGGAGGCAATCCTATTCTCATTTTTAGGCTGAGGTCTCCATCTAATGTGGTTTGTCCTTCTAGTTTTAATCTAAACGGACTAACTTTAAATTTAAACTGTTCTAATTCTAAAACATTATTGTCTATTGTAGAGTTAATTGTAATTTCCGATATTTTAGGATCATTTAAAGCATCGAATCCAGATTTTTCAGAGACTTTCCCCATAAGTTTGTACCCATCGAATTTTACATCGTGTACTTTTAAAGTGCCTTTTCCTTTTAAAGCAGGTAGTACGGGTAACATTTGGTTGTCTAAAGTACCTGTTAAGTTGTAGTCTATAGATACTATGCCAGAGGCTTGCGCAGCAGCAGGAGCGAGTTCTTTGAATAATTCAACACTATTATACCCTTTTTCTATATTGAAATTTTGTGCTTTAATCTCCATAGAAAATAAGGCGTCTTCTGTAGATGTAGGTTGGTAAAAACCACTTAATTGTGATGTACCATCTACCATGTTTAAGGTACTGTTTTTAAGAAAAAGCCCTTGTTCTTTCAGTCCTAACTGTCCAGAAAACTCAGTGATATGCAAACTGTTATACATAAGACTGTCTATTTTAATCTGAAGGGCTAAATCGATATCTTTAGGGATAGGCATAACCCCAACGACCGTATTTTCAATCGTGTTAATTTCTGAAATACTATCTGACGTTTGTACGAGTTGTTCTTCCTTTGGAAAAAATTCAGTAATATCTATTTTAGGCGATTTAAGATTGATATTTCCTCGTAAAATACCATTAGAAAACAATGCATAATCCAAATAGTCTTGAAAATAACCGTCTATGGCTACATCGGAAGATTGATGTTGCACTTTAAGATTTGAAATGGCCATTTTTTCATTCAAAAATAGAAATTGACCTTCTTTTATCAATACAGGATGTTGTAGCATTTTTGAAGTAAATCCAATATTTGTAAGCTCTAATGTCCCTGTGTTTTTAGTGTCGCTCTGAGGATTATTAAGTTGGCCTTTTAAATTTAGGTCGGCTTTTAGTTGTCCATCAGTAATTACTAAAGGTAATTCTACCACTTGATTAAGCGTGGTGAAATCGATAGCTCCTTTGGCTTCAATGCGGTATTCGGGTTGGTCAAAATTCTTGAAGAAAGCAGAACTGGAAAAGGTGTTGCCAAGAAAACTAAAGTTCAGTTTGTCTATAGTTAGCGAAGACGATGCATAGGTCTCTCCATCGTTATTAGCTGTAGCACGTAACTCAATATTTTGTATAGGTTCTGGATGTCCTGAGGTTTGCAGAGCACCATTTGATAATTCAAAATAACCTTTGGTTTTTGGTAGTTTAGAAGCCAGAGGTTGGTAAACGCCATTTAAAGAAAAATCTGCAGCTAAAACTCCATTAAATTGTAAGTCTGGTAACTGTAAGGTTTCATTTAGAATGTTGAGGTTAATATGCGATGTCATATGCGATGTCACATCTAAAGAATCTAGTTTCCCGTGAGCATGCACATAACCATTAGTAGTTTCTTTATTTAGTGTAAAGTTTAAACTGTCTAAACTAAAGTCGACATAATCATTCTTTAAACTCCCCTTAAATTTTAAACGGAGGTCTTCAATAGCTTGGTCAGCTTTATTATGTTTAGCATAGCCATTAACAATATTGGCATCTAAATGAATAGCATTTAATTCTGAAGCTTTAGGTACAATTCCTGTATAACCTGTTAGACTAAGAGTAGCATTTAAATCACCATTTAATGTTACCGCTTTAGACCATTCAGCATATTTAGGAGGCAAGGCGGATATCACATCTTTAATCTTTCCATTTTCGGTTTTAAATAACAAATGATACGCAAAACCTTGGTCAAAAATATTCAGATTACCATTAAAACTCACGTTGAGATCATTTAAAGAAATGGTGTTTTTATCTAGCGCAATCGAAAGGTTTTCGGTATCATAAATTGTAAAGGCTTTTGCGCGTAATTGTTTCCCTTTTAAATAATCTGAATTTTCAAAAACGACATCAACACGTGATATATCTAAATTAGAACCTAGTTTTAATTGGCCATCAACGATACCACCTTTGCCATTATAATGCAATCCATGCGTTTCTACATCAATACCAAGGTCGTGGTCGCGATAGTGTACGGTTGCATTTTCAATTTTAAGTCGTCTCAAATTTAAGTTTAACCCTGTAGCACTGCTATCATTGGTAACTACAGTGGTGTCTGTTGCTTTTAAAACATCGTAGTTTTGTCTTCCAAATTTATCTTTAATGAGATTGATATGGCAATCCGTGAGAAATGTTTCGTTAATAACCACGCGATCCGAAAAAATAAGCTTGAAGACATTAATACCAAAGCCTAATTCCTTGGCTGTAATTAAGGTGTCTTTTTCAAAGGGTTGAGAACTCGACAAATTAACCTCTTCAAAATTAAACGTTAACGATGGGAAGTGCGTAAAAAAGGAGATATTAGAAGCATTGAATTGAAGTTCTGTTTCTAAATTGTTATTGATGCCTTTTTTTATTTCATTTGAAATAGCATCATTAAAAATAGAAGGGATCGCAAACAAACTTAGGATAATAAGTCCAATAATGGCAAAGGTCCATTTTAATAATTTTCGAAGTGGAGCTTTCTTTTTTTTAGATGTTTCCATTACTACAGATGTGGCTAAGGGTTTTATATGCTCAAAAATAGTATTATTTCCTATGTTGACTACTGTACAAGCGTTAATTATAAGTCTATACATTGTTAAAGTATTGTGAAGATTCTTACAAGGATTCGAATGGGATACGCGTTTGAAATACTTTTTAATACCATCATTATTTTAAATTTTTTTAATTGGATAGCATTTAAATTAATTAAGAATTTAGAGGTTTTATTGACGTCGTTTTTGCTATCTTTATTCTTCATATAATTGAAATAAAAAAAACACATGAAAATAATTGGGATTGGCAAAAATTACGTCAACGACACTTCAGAAATTGCAGCTATCAAAACAGGAGCGCAAACCATATTTACAAAGCCGGATTCCACTTTGGTGACTGGCAACAAGGATATTGAATTCCCGGCAATCACCAATCAATTGGCTTATGAGGTAGAGCTCGTGGCTAAAATAGGGAAGCGTGGTAAAGCGATTGCACTTAATGATGCGGAATCTTACATCTCAGAACTAGCCGTTGGTATAGATTATACAGCTAAAGATGTTTTAGCAGCAAGTAGAGAAAACAAAGGACCTTGGGCATTAGCCAAAGGGTTTGATGGTGCGTCTCCAATGTCAGAATTTAAACCTGTCTCAGAGTTTTCAGATTTAAGTGCTATCGATTTCGATCTCAAAATAAATGGAGAACAAAAACAAGTCGGGACAACCAGCCTAATGATATACAGTTTTGCTGAAATTATAGCCTATGTATCGTCATTTATGACCTTAGAAGCAGGTGATCTTATTTTTACAGGAACGCCAGCAAGTGGTACAGGTTTAGTTGTTAAAGGAGATCATTTACAAGCGGCTATTGAAGGGGAATTACTCCTTGATTTTAAGATGGTATAAAGGTGACAGAAACATGTTATAATATACATTGATGGGAATTATTTATTTCCATCAATGTTGTTATATGCACGAATGACTAAAATAGCCCAAACCACTACACATACCGATACGAATACCGAAAACGATAACATTATTTCATTGGCCTCCATTGAATATTTGTTTTAGAAAGATAGCAAAAGCGAGAATTGTAGGCACCCATAATCCAATAAAGATCGCATGGCGCTGATCTCCTCTTAAGAATAAATACATAGCGACCACTATAATTAAAGCGCAAAGCGAAATTATAAAAATGTTCAGAGGGCCTATTTTTTTTATGAAATTCATGTTGGGTTAATTCATTAATGCTTTAAATTTAAGAAAAAATTACATGAGATGCTTATAAATCATCTTTTAACGTGGTTTATCTTTGTAGAAAAGCTTGCAATTTATGTCTAAAGAAAAAAAACCAGATCAGATTGTCTTCAATGAGGACACGCAAAATTACGACGCGTATTTAAAACCCTATGCTACCAATGTAGGTGCTCCTGCTATACAAGTCACGGATAATTCTTCCTGGAAAACGAGAAACATTCACAAAGCCAATAAGCAAATTAAAGCCAAGTATCTAGAGCTTAAAGCTGCTTATGAAACAATGATGGAAGAACTGGAGTATAATAATCTAGTTTACAATGCACGTTACACCTTTGAGCCCATTATAGGAGAAACCTACCACCTGTATCGCGATAAAAATGAGCAACCATTCTTGTCTATTATTGCACCTTCAGATTGTAATTTCGATTATATAGGGAGCTTTTTGGTTAATAGCGAGTTGATTTGGAAGCGGGTTGAAGATTGACGCAAGATGAATAGAAAATGAATGGCGTGGTTATATGGTTTTCCAAAATTCAAAAAAACCATTTCAACAAAAGTGGTTTTTTAGTCGAAAGCCCTTATCTTTAGAATTATTAAATCAATAAACAATCTATCTTATGGATATTAAACTAGCCGTGTTAATAGACGGTGATAACATCCCATCAGCTCATGTAAAAGAAATGATGGAGGAAATTGCCAAATACGGTAATCCAACAATAAAACGAATCTATGGTGATTGGACGAAACCGCACCTGTCTAAGTGGAAAAACGTACTCTTAGAAAATGCCATTACTCCAATACAACAATATGGCTATACCACAGGAAAGAATGCTACGGATTCTGCTATGATTATCGATGCTATGGATATATTATATTCCGAAAAAGTTGATGGATTTTGTTTGGTATCAAGTGATAGTGATTTTACCCGTTTAGCAACACGTCTGCGTGAAGCCGGAATGAAAGTCTATGGCATTGGGGAAAAGAAAACTCCAAATCCATTTATTGTTGCATGCGATAAATTTATATACATAGAGATCCTTAAAAATGCTACGGAAGAAAGTCCTCTGGAATCGGAGACAAAAACAACAACTAAAAACAACTACGACAGTATTACGGCAAAAGAAATTAAATTTATTGCCACTACGATAGATGATGTTGCAGATGATGACGGTTGGGCATTTTTAGGAGATGTTGGAAGTTTATTACAAAAAAAGCAACCTAATTTCGATTCTCGTAATTATGGATTTCAAAAACTAACACCATTAATTAATTCGATTTCAGCATTCGAAATAGAACGACGCGACGATTCTAGAGGACGCTCAAAACTTATTTATGTTAAGTTAAAAGAAGATAAGCCTAAGCGTAAAAAGAGATAAGGTTGTGATTTTTACATGGTAAGTAAAAGAAGTTAGCGTCAATGTTATAATAGGCGCTAATAGGATATCTGTTAAATAGATAAGAAGCTAATCGTTTTAGGTTTTAATACACTAAATTGCTAGTTAACTTTAAAAATTAATAAGATATGAGAAAAATTACTTTCGCGATTACTTTATTAACTTTAGGATTGCAGGCGCAAACCTTTCCTAGTCCATACTGTGACATTCCAGAATTAGAACCTTATTTTGTTGAAGAAATTTCAACGGTGAGTTTTTCAGATGCCACTATTGTAAATTCAGATTACAGTACTTTGGTGGATGAAACAGCTACAGTGGTAAATGTGTCTCTTGGAGAAACCTACACCATTGAAGTTGCAGGAAATACCTATGGTGACTTTGACACAAATATTGTCGCTTTTGTTGATTGGAACCAAAATGACCTTTTAGATGATGACGGTGAAATATACGAATTAGGATTACTTTCTAATACTAATGGTAGTGATGGTGTAACTGTGTCTTTAGATATTGCGGTGCCTACAGATGCTGTTGTTGGTGAAACACGTATTAGGATTACAAAAACATATACCGATCTTGAAGGAACTGACATCAATCCTCCCTCTCCAGCTATAATAGATCCTTGTGCAATTTCATTTAATGCATTTGAAGTATCTATTGAGTCTGGCTACGGTCAAGCCTTAGACTTTACCTTAAACTTAGCTCCTTTGAGTGTTGATGAGTTTGAGCTTAGCGCTTTAAAGGTCTATCCCAATCCTGCTCAAAACGTTTTGAATATTGATTATAAGTCCGCTTTAACGGGTGTAAAAATGTATAATATCGTTGGACAAGAAGTATTGTCGAGAACAACAGCAGCATCTGAATTGCAATTGGATATCGCAGCGTTCACATCTGGAATATATATTGTAAAACTATTTACAGAAGAAGGTCAGCATAGCTTTAGAGTTGTTAAAGACTAGAAGTTGAGCTATAGAGTCTTAAACATAAAAAAACTTAGTCTGTAAAGGACTAAGTTTTTTTATGTCTAAAGCTTAATGGTGTTGTTATTTATGTACCACAAGTTCTCCTGAATCTATCGCCTTAGTGTAATTGGCTTTAACTTTACTTAAAAACCCAAAGAATTTTGACCCATCTTTTTTCTGAAGGATTACTGTGGTCGCACCGTTAGATTCAGTTTTAATATCGTTAATCACAACAGCCTCATTATTTACAGATTTATAACCGGTGACGACACCACGTTTTATTAAAATATTTGACTTTGGAAAGTCAATATGATTAAAGCCTTGTTCAGATGGTGTTTTGACCGTTAAAATATCCCCAACTTTAGGGTCATTATGAGCAGAAGCTGACAACATGAATGTAAAGCATAAAAGCGTAAATAATAGTTTTTTCATAATTTATTGGTTTTATTTTGTGTTTATGATAAATATAAGTAGATTTTTTATGGTGATAATGCGTTTTTAATAATTCTTAACATTTGTAAATACAATTTATTTTGAACATTTATTTTTTATTATTTTAGGTGCTTAAAATCACTATTAGTAAACAAAAATAAACTATGAAATTACTGGGAATAGGATCAAGAATTGAACATTCAGAATATGGAAAAGGCGTGGTGACCAACGTTACGTCTAAACACTATTGGGTTACCTTTATAGATAATGGCTTGGAAACTATAGAGATTGATTCAGAATTTGATGTTATTGAAGCCGCAGAAGACGAGGTTGATACCGTAAGTTTTTATGACGTAGAGCGAAGTTTAAAGTCAATTTTAAAACAATGGTCAGATGTATCAGAGGTGATTACCATCGCAGACAAATGGAAAGGAGGTAAACTCATTATGCAACCTGGAGATACTAATTTAAAGTCGAATGAAATACCAATAGATACCTTCTTTCATAAGATTACAATGGTGCGTGATCGTTTACGCGTGATGGAACAAAAAATAAATTCTAGTAATCTTGAAGAACAAGAAAAGATTGATTTACAGCAATACATAACAAGAAGCTATGGCAGTTTAACCAGTTTTAATGTGTTATTCAAGTTGAAATCACAACAGTTTGTTGGGCAACGAAGCAAATAGAGTTTAGTAGTTAGTGGTTTATTAAACTCAATGATGGCATTATAGCTCATCATAAAGTCATTATTAACTATGAAACTATGATAAGTTATAGCTTCAGTCCTTTTATATTCGTAATCTCAATACCAAATAACAACAGCCTATGAAGCGTAGGGACCTTGGCTCCACTTTCAGTCGTCGTCCAATTGTCCCAAGTGGCTTCTAAACCACCAATAGGAATAATATCTACCCACATTTGAAAGCTTTTAGGTTGTTTAGAATCATCTAAGTGCCATAAATAGGAATCTCCAGGTGTTGTACCGCCAGAGGTATACGTTACTAAGAGTGCATCAGTGTTGTTTTCTGTTTTTATTAATCTGCGTTCTACGCCAGAATCAAAAACTTTGTACGGAGCAACAAGCCAAAATGAATCGTTGTTAAAGTAGCTTTCGGCTTTTGTAATATAGTCTTGCTTTTCAATGCCATTATACTCTTGTTCTAAAACAAAGACTTTAGAATTGTCGCGATTGTCAAAATCTAAAATTACTGTAAAGTCCTTCCAATACACTTCACAAGTATTATCAGATTTATACCATTTATAGTGGTGCCTGCCTTTAAAAGTCCATTCTAAATAATCGGTGTTTAGATAAGCTTCTTCGCCAATAGCTTCAAGCATTTCTGTTGCTAATTGATCAGCCTGAGCTCCTTGTTGTCCTGTTGGTAAATCCTCATTGTACTTTAAATACATAAAACCAAAGAGTAGGAGACTTGGTAGTGTAAAGAAGATAACGATACCTCCTATAATTTTTAAGGTCTGTTTTAGTACGGATGGTTTAGCCACGTATTAGGGAATTGATTGTTTTGCAAAGTTACTATAAATAGTTGATGCATTGCGAGACAAATAACAAACTATATACAGTTAATTCTGTAATGCTATCATGAAATGCTTTTTATCTAATTCCTCAATAAGACTAAAATATTAATTATCTGACTCATAACCCTCAGCATGTTTCCAACGCACAGGAGCTTTAGGTTCTGGCTGTAATTGAAATTCATTATTCTCTAATAATTTTAGCGCTTCAATAACAGCACGTTCTAGTTGAGGGTCAATTCCTTTAGACGTTAACTTTGGTTCTTGAATCACTTCAATGTCAGGTGCGACTCCGTCTCCTTCAACAGCCCATTCCCCATTAACATCGTAAAATCCACCACGAGGAGCAACCATGCGTCCACCATCAATAAAAGGTGGTGTGTCCCATGTTCCAACTAAGCCTCCCCAAGTTCTAGTGCCAATCATTGGGCCTATGTTTTTCATCTTAAACATGTAGGGTAATAAATCACCTCCAGAACCTGCACGTTCATTAATTAACATCACTTTTGGTCCCCAAATGCCAGCCATAGGAGTGGTCCATGGTCTGTTGTCGTTGGCTCTACTGTTAAAGTAACCAAACAATTCGCGCGACATAATATCAATCATATAATCCGCAGCTGAACCACCACCATTATTTCGTTCGTCAATGATTACTCCCTTTTTGTCTTGTTGAGAAAAATAATAACGATTAAAAGACGTGAAACCTCCGCCACCAGTATTCGGTACATAAACATAGGCTAATTTTCCATTGGAGAGCTCGTCTACTTTTCTACGGTTGCTTTCAATCCATTCAACAGTTCGTAAATTACGCTCACTACTAACGGGTTTTATAAGAACGGTTTTAGCATTTGTTAAGGAGGGTTTAGAGTTTACCGTAATGGTAATTTCACGACCTGCAGTTTGTTCTAATACACTATAAGGGTTAATGGTTTCAGAAATAGGTTTGCCATTGATGGCTAAAATATAATCACCTACATTAACATTAATTCCTGGTTTTGCTAATGGAGCGTTTATATTGGGATTCCAACGTTCACCATTGAATAATTTTGAGATCTTATAGTGTCCGTTTTCTAATTCTAAATCACAACCTAACAAGCCTACTGGGACACGATCTACATCAGGAAAGTCTCCGCCATACACATAGGAATGCCCAATAGCAACTTCACCACTCATAATATCTACAGCGTAGTTTAAGTCTGTTCTATGGCGCACGTCGTCTATCCAAGGAGCATACCATTTATAGACTTCGTCCCAAGGTGCTCCGTGTACATTATCTACGTACAAGAAATCGCGCATGTATCTCCAACCTTCTTTAAAAATTTGATGGGCTTCCGCTTTAGGATCAATCTTTATTTTTAGGTTGGTTTTTAAATTGTCTTTTCCAGGTTTTGGTGGTGATTTAGTATCGGACATCACCCAACTACCATTTTGAAATAAAAGTATAGTGTTTCGATCCTCTGAGGAAACCATCTGATACACACCATCAGCATAGTCGGTTTTTTCCTCTTTTTCTACATCGAAGGTATACACTTTCAATCCATCGACATTCTGGATCGCTTCAGATACAAATACAGTATTTGCTGGCCCTTTAAGAAGTCCTATGTAATTTCTAGCTGGTAAATTTAAAGCAACAGCTCTGTCAAAAATTCCAGCTTCGGTTAGGGTTACTTTAACGACTTTAGAGGCGTCTTTGTCGCTATCTTTTTCTTTGTTCTTGTCTTTAGACTTCTTATCAGAAGTTTCGTTTGGTTTCTCAACATCTTCCATATCATTCTTAGGAAGATTAGGCGCATTATCTTCAGCATTCAAAACAATAGCATATAAGTTGCGTGTTAAAGTGGCAGCAGAATCGTAATTACTCATATCTAACCAACCTGTTTGAAGGCCATAATTGGTGCTTGCTAAGGTGTAAATATATTTTCCTGAGGCATCCCAAACCGGACTGATTGCATCTGCGATAGGGTCTGTGAGTTGTACCGTTTTTTTAGAGTCTATATTATAGGCAAAAATAGATTTAAAATGACTCTCTAATTGTTTTGAAAATGCAATCCACTTACTATCTGGGGACCACACCGGATTCATAGAACGGTTTGGATGCGCATACCGATCTGTGGCTACAATTTCAGTTTTCTTTGTATCTAGATTAAGCACCCAAATATTGTAATGTGTATCCGTGTAGGCGATGTGTTTGCCATCTGGTGACCAATCAGGTTGATAATAAAATGTTGGATTAGGTAGCTGTATTGCTTCAACATGTTGTCCGTTCTGATCGGCAATTAGTAATTGATATTCTCCATTTTTATCAGAAAACCAAGCAACTTTATCACCTTTAGGAGACCAAATAGGGGTGCGGTCTGCAACACCAGGAGAGTTGGTGATATTCATCCAAGTTCCATGTTCTTTTGGGATGGTGAAAATTTCACCACGATGTTCAAAAATAGCACGTTTACCATTTGGTGACACATTCGGATTAGAAAGTTGACGCGCAGAAACATCTTCCCATTTAGTTCTGTAAAAGTTTAAATCTGCTTTAACATCAATGTTTAATTGCTTGGTGTCTCCAGAAGTTGGATGGTACACATGTAGATAACCACCTTGTTCGTAAACGAGCTTGTCATTACTCGCATCTAAACTTTTGACATCAAACTTTTTATGAAAGGTAATTTGTTTTTCTTCTTTAGTACTTGGGTTAAAAGACCAAATATTCATGGTATAATCGCGCTCTGACATAAAGTAAACCAATCCATTTAACCATACCGGATCTAAATGCCGTTCTTGCGTGGGTTGCGAAGTTCTAATAAGGTCTTTTGTTGTCATGTCTACCACCCAAATTGGCAAGGCTTGTCCTCCTCTATAATTTCTCCACTCGGCATCCCAACCCGTAATTGGAGTATAAGCCAAATATTTACCGTCATGAGATAATTCACCATAAGCCGCTCGTGGAATATCTAATGCTATTGGTAATTCACCTTCGGGTGAGACCGTAAAGAATTTGCTTGTCATTGTCGGTTGACTCTCTCTGCTAGATCGAAATAGAACCTTACCATCTGGAGTCCAACCTTGAACAAAGTCTCCTTCGGGATGAAAGGTTAATCGTTTAGGTTCTCCTCCTTCTGAAGGCATTACAAACACATCCACATTTCCATCGTATTGTGCGGTGAAGGCGATTTGTGTGCCGTCATTAGAAAAATGAGGATTAGACTCGTAGCCATCGTCGCTAGTAAGCCTAATGGCTGAGCCTCCCGAGATGGACGCTTTCCATAAATCGTTGGCATAAACAAAAACAACGTCATTTCCGTGTAACGTTGGTTGTCTTAATAATTGTGTGCCTTGAGAAAATGAGAATACCGAGTAGCAGAACGCTATCGCAACAATAAATTGTTTCATGTTTGGTTGGTTTTGATTAGCAGGAATTTATACGAAATTCAGTGCTTATAAATATACAATTTAGGATTTGGGAAATTTATAAAACAATGTTAAAAACTGTAGATAAAATTGATGGCGTTCGTTTTAATCTTGCAGTGAAAAACGGATAAGGTCTAATTAGGATTGAAACTCGTTTTCAATTTCTATACGTTTCGTAATACTAAAGGCTCTAAGGTCTTCAAAAAACAAAGTGAAATCTCTTTCAAAAGCGTCATAGTGTGCCTTTAATTCTTTGGTGGCTTCATTCATTTTAGAACGGCCTTTTGTTCTTTGATTCATCCCCTTTAAGACGGTCTGAATACCTTCCATTGTAGCATAACTCAACAGCCAATTCCCCTTTATCATGATAGGAGTTAACGTTTTGAAACGAGGAGGCAGCAGGTCTATGTTTTTCGTTAAGCTATTATAAAAATTGTCGATGTAAATATCTAATGGAATATCGGAATAGCTCGTCCAATTTTTAGCTAAAAAATGATCGAAAAAGATATCTACAATGACTCCGCTATAATGGCCATAACCTTTGTGTAGACGCTTAGTACATTGTCTAAAAAGTGGGTGAGCGTCTGTAAAGGTATCTATATGACGATGTAATTGTATGCCGATCTGGATATCTTTAGGGTATAATTTATACTTATTACCGCGCACACCATCACCAACAAAGTTGCCAATTGTAATGAGTTCATGGTCTCCTGAAAGATAGATGTGAGCGAGAAAGTTCATAAGTCGAAATTACAAATTCATAATCACAAAATAGTTAAAAACGGTATATCTATTTATATTTGTTGAAAATTGAAATAGACATGACATTAATAAAATCAATATCAGGAATTAGAGGTACTATCGGCGGAGCGGTAGACGACAATTTAACACCAATAGATGCGGTAAAATTTGCAGCAGCTTATGGGACTTGGTTGAAACAACAACGCGACAAAGATAATTATATCGTGGTTGTTGGTCGTGATGCACGTATTTCTGGAGAAATGATCCAGAATTTAGTGATGAACACTTTAGTCGGACTCGGTATTCATGTCATTGATTTAGGCTTATCTACAACACCAACAGTTGAAATCGCTGTGCCTTTAGAACATGCTGATGGAGGTATTATTTTAACAGCCAGTCATAATCCAAAACAGTGGAATGCCTTGAAACTTTTAAACGCAAAAGGAGAGTTTTTAAATGGCGAAGAAGGACAGAAAATTTTAGAGATTGCTGAATCTAACAGCATGAATTTTGCTGAGGTAGACGATTTAGGAAAAATAACCATTAATGATGCCTATATTGATATTCATATTGATGAAGTTTTAGACTTAGAACTAGTGAATGTAAATGCTATTAAGGATGCTAATTTTAAAGTCGTTGTTGATGGTGTAAATTCTACAGGAGGTATTGCTATTCCGTTATTGTTAGAACGTTTAGGTGTTGAACCTGTAAAACTCTATTGTGATCCGACAGGACATTTTCCTCATAATCCAGAACCATTAAAAGAGCATTTAGGAGACTTAGCAAAAGCAGTGGTTAAAGAACACGCGGATTTTGGAATCGTTGTAGATCCGGATGTGGATCGTTTGGCTTTTATGGATGAAACCGGTGAGATGTTTGGTGAAGAATATACCTTAGTGGCTTGTGCAGATTACGTTTTGAGTAAGACACCAGGCAATACGGTAAGTAATATGAGTTCTACACGTGCGTTACGCGATGTCACTGAAAAACATAGAGGAACCTATGAGGCCAGTGCCGTTGGTGAAGTTAATGTCGTTACATTAATGAAGAAAAATAACGTTGTTATTGGAGGAGAAGGTAATGGAGGTATTATTTATCCAGAATCGCATTACGGACGTGACGCTCTAGTTGGAGTCGCCTTATTTTTAAGTTTATTAGCTGAAAAGAAAATGAAGGTAAGTGAATTGAGAGCTTCTTACCCCAATTACTTTATGAGTAAAAAGAAGATTCAGTTAACACCTGGATTAGATGTGGACGGGATTTTAAAAACGATGGAATCAAATTATAGTCAAGAAAAATTAACGACAATTGATGGAGTAAAAATTGATTTTCCTGATAGTTGGGGACATCTACGTAAAAGCAATACTGAGCCAATTATTAGAATTTATACAGAAGCACCTTCGCAAGAAGCGGCAGATACTTTAGCGGATCGATTTATAAGTGAGATTAAAGCGATTGCTAATATTTAGGATTAAATAGTATAACGACTTGTACGTCTGAAGTAGAGAAAATTTTATATGGATTTTAAAAAGCTTTGAACGTTAAAATGACAGAGGGATGATTTTAGAAACAACTACAACTGAAACCACGGATTTAGAAACTTATTTCAGTCAATTCAGACCGCATATTATAGGTCAAAATCAAAAGTTTGTATCTCCATATGGAGAGCAAAAAATCATCTATACGGATTGGACTGCTTCAGGGCGTTTATACCGACCGATTGAAGACAAATTATCGAATAATTTTGGTCCCTTTGTCGCTAACACACATACGGAAACTACGGTTTCTGGGACAGCAATGACTCAGGCGTATCATAAAGCACGACATATTATAAAAGATCACGTTAATGCCAATGACGATGATATTTTAATCTGTTCAGGCAATGGTATGACCGGTGTTGTCAACAAGTTTCAGCGTATTTTGGGTTTAAAAGTTCCTGAGAATTTAAAAGAGTTTACTAACATTCCAGATGAAATGCGACCAGTCGTTTTTATTTCACATATGGAACATCACTCTAACCAAACGACTTGGTTGGAAACTATGGCCAAAGTAGAAGTTGTACCTCCAAATGAGGATGGTTTATTTTGTCTTAAAAATCTAGAAAAACTATTACATCAGTATAAAGATTGTACTATAAAAATAGCCTCAGTTGTAGGAGGTTCTAATGTTACAGGTATTCAGATTCCGCATCACGATGTTGCAAAATTAATGCACAAGCACGGAGGTGTTTGCTTCGTGGATTTTGCATGCTCTGCACCTTATGTAACTATGGATATGCATCCTGAAGACGACGATGCGCAATTAGACGCTATTTTCTTTTCACCTCATAAATTTTTAGGAGGTCCAGGAACGTCTGGTATATTGGTGTTCAACAAAAAATTATATAAAAATATGGTGCCTGATTGTCCTGGAGGTGGTACAGTAAGTTGGACGAACCCTTGGGGAGAGCATAAGTATATTGATAATATTGAAGATAGAGAAGATGGTGGTACACCTGGATTTCTTCAAGTTATAAAAACGGCGCTTTCTATTCGTTTAAAAGAGCAAATGGGTGTGGCTAATATGTTGAAACGAGAACATGAATTGGTTCATATTATATTTGAGAAATTAGGTGATATTCCGAATATTAATATTCTTGCAGGTCAGCATCAAGATCGCTTGGGTGTGATTTCATTTTATATAGATGATTTACATTTTAACCTAGCAGTAAAGTTGTTGAATGATAAATTTGGTATTCAAACACGTGGAGGTTGTAGTTGCGCTGGTACTTATGGGCATTTCTTATTGCACGTAGATCAGCAAATGTCGCACGAATTAACCAATGAGATTTCTATAGGAGATTTAGTGCGGAAACCAGGTTGGATTCGGATGTCTATTCACCCAACCACAACGAATGCCGAGATTAGATATGTTTGTGATAGTATTATCGATTTAGCTAAAAATCACGAGACTTGGGCAAAGGATTATGACTACTCTAAATGTAACAATGAATTTATTCATAAAAGTTTAATTGATCAATCATCTTCTGCAGTTGATGTGGATGCTTGGTTTGAGATGTAACTCATTCCTTTGAAGAAAGGAATCTTGTCAAATTATATTTAGAGTTTAATTTTTTGCCGGAAATATAATTACACACAGATTCGCAGAGTTTTCACAAAGACACACGGAGAACAAAGTTTATATATTAAAGTTTGATTGTTAAATTTTAAAACGGATAACTCATTTTTCATAAACCGAGACTTCGACTGAAAACTAAAATAGTCTTTGATAAGCAAAAGTTACGTTAAGATTCCTTCCTTTTTGCAAAGGAATGCGTTAAAGGAATTCAGTAGGCACTTTGTCTCTGTGTTTCCAGCGTCTGTGGGTCCAAAGATAATATTGTGGTGCTTCTAAAATTTGCTCTTCAACCAGTTTAAAAAACAGATCTGTAATTTCATAATCTTTGAAGTCTTTAGGATGTTCTGTAATGGTCTTAAACGTTGTTTCATAATAGCCACGTTTAATGCGTTTCACGCTAAAAAAGACTACAGCCATATCTAATTTTTTAGCCAACATTTCGGCACCAGTATACATAGGTACTTTTATGCCCATAAATTCATTCCAATGAAAAGCTTTATGTGCTTTAGGGGTTTGATCTGAGACAAATCCGTTGATGGTTAATTCTCCCTTTTCCTTACTTTCCAAAAGAACTCCATAGGTTTCTTTTGTGGTGATAAGGTGCGAATTGTATTTGGCTCTAATACGTTTTACTAATTTATCAAAATACTTGTTGGCTAGACGTTTGTAGACGGCATAACCTTTATGCTTAACGTGTTTTTGTAGAATAAAAATCCATTCCCAACTTCCATAATGCGCGCACATTAAAATAATACTTCTCTGTTTTTTTTCTAAATCGTTGATGAGTTCGACATTTGTAAACTTAAAGCGTTTATTCATTTCAGCTTCAGAAATCGTTAAGGATTTTATGGCTTCCACCATCATATCGCAAAAATGGTGATAGAATTTCCCTGTAATTGATACTATTTCTTGCTCTGATTTATCAGGGAAAACTAATCGTAAATTTGCTTTTACAACCGATTTCCTGTAACCGAATATTTTATACATAAAAAAGTATATAATATCCGAAAGGCCATAAAGTAATCTAAACGGTAATATTGATATTAACCAAAGAATTGGGTAGACTAAAATATAAGCAATAAGTTGCATTAACGATTGTTAGTATTAAAGCACAAATATATATTATATTTGATTTATAGTATTAGAGTTTATGGACAATTTAGGTATTAGTTTAGTTACCATTGTAATTATTGCAGCGAACGTCATTATGTCTTTTAAAGGGTTTGATGATCGCGGTTTTTTTGAGAAATACAAGTTTAACGTCGGTAGTATAAAACGCGGTGAACAGATTAGAATGCTGAGTTCGGGATTTTTACATGCAGATCTTACGCATTTGTTGTTTAATATGTTTACGCTTTATTTTTTTGCTGATGCTGTAATTATGAGGTTGGGGTCCTTCAATTTTATTGTTATTTATTTTGCTAGTTTAGTTTTTGGAAACTTACTCTCGCTCTATTTTCATAAGGATGAGTATTGGTATAGTGCCATTGGTGCGAGTGGTGCTGTAACAGGAGTCTTGTATGCAGCCATATTGTTACGTCCAGATATGAGTTTGTATATGTATTTTATACCCATTCCTATTCCAGGTTATGTGTTTGGTATTGGCTATTTATTATATTCCATTTATGGTATGAAAAATAGAATCGGAAACATTGGTCACGATGCCCATTTTGGGGGAGCCATCGGTGGTTATGTGGTGACTCTAATAATGATGCCAAGTTTGTTTACTACCAATTTAGGCTATGTGGGATTATTAGCGATACCAATAGTTATTCTCTTTGTATTGTATAAAACAGGAAAATTAAAATAATTGCAAATTCAATATCATTTAGCATAATAAAGAATAAAAAGATATGACAAAAGTCATGTTTTTGCCTGAAAACTAAAATCATCTTTGTTGCTTATTCAATTTTAAAAAAAAATAGAAGATGGCTTTAACAAAATCACTACATAGTTTTCATATACCAGTTATGGGTTTAGCGTATACTATTGATAGTCCAATTCGTGTGGCTCAATATGGTATTTCGTCCGTAGTTTCTATCATAGACGATGAGCTGATAGAAAAAATGAATGCGTTTTACAGTAAAAAATTCAACTTACCCTATCAAGAAATAACAAAAAAAGCACAAGACTATCGTGCAGAACGTATCACATCATATTTAAATTTAGCCGATACGATTGTTAAGGATAAATTCTCAAAATTTAAAACAGAACTTTCTGAAAGCAAAACCGCTTTAGAAAACTTTATAGCAACATTACCGAATACTTCTAATTTTAAGGAAGGGCTTTCTAATTTATTACAGGAAGGTGTTGCATTTAAGGATGCCGTTAAAAACTATCTAGAAACCCATTTGAAAGCTGGAGATATTGATGTTAACATTATGACGAAAGTCGATAAGGATAACTTTGTTAAAGGCGAACAATTACCAACAGAATATAATGATGCACATGCATCGCTACGTGGGTTTGCTAATAGCAATTTAAGTTCATCGGTTGTACTTTCTGCAGGAATGAATCCTAGATTATACAGCTACTTTGAGAATTTTAAAGACTTTTTTCCAGATGCGAACGGTCAGTTGAAAAAGAAAATCATTTTAAAAGTTAGTGATTACCGTTCCGCAACTATTCAAGGCAAATTTTTAGCTAAAAAAGGCCTTTGGGTATCAGAATATAGAATAGAATCTGGTTTAAATTGTGGTGGTCATGCGTTTGCGACCGAAGGCTTTTTATTAGGTCCAATTTTAGAAGAATTCAAAACTAAAAAAGCAGAGTTAATAAATGACACGTATCAGGTTTATGTAAAAGGGTTACGTCAAAAAGAACGTGTTGTTCCTGAGCAACCTTTAGAATTAAAAATTACGGTTCAAGGAGGTGTGGGCACAGCAGATGAGCATGCCTTTTTACTTGAACATTATAAGGTAGATTCCGTGGGTTGGGGTACACCATTTTTATTAGTGCCAGAGGCGACCTCTGTAGATCAGCACACACGAGATTTATTGATGAAAGCCAAAGAACAGGATTTGTATTTAAGTGGGATTTCTCCTTTGGGTGTGCCATTTAATACCATAAAGGGTACCACTAACGAATTACATAAACAAAAACGTATTGCTACTAATAAAGCAGGCAGTTCTTGTCCGAAGAAGTTTTTGGCATTAAGCAAAGAATTTGGGGCAGAAGGGATTTGCACGGCTTCAAAAAAATATCAAGATGTTAAGTTGCAAGAATTAGAAGCTAAAAAAGAGGACATGTCTTTTAATACGTATCAAAATGCTAAAGCTAAAATAACAGAGAAAGCATGCCTTTGTGTGGGTTTAGCTAATGCATCTTATTTGGAAAATGGTATTGGTATTAAAGGGCAAGAGCAAGGAGTTGTTATTTGTCCGGGTCCAAACATGGCATATTTTGATAAAGAAGTATCACTCTCTCATATGATACAGCATATTAATGGCAATGCCACGGTACTTTCAAATGCAAATCGTCCAAACATGTTTATAAAGGAATTAAAAATGTATGTGGATTATTTAAAAAATGAAATCAATACAATTTCTGAGGATCTTACTGCGAAACAAATTAAAAAATGGACGGCTTTTAAAAGTAATCTATGCGATGGTATTGCTTACTATCAACATTTGTTTGTGCCCTCTTCATCTTCAAATTATGAAGTAATCCAAAGTGAACTTCAAATTTATAAAGATGAATTAATAAGTGTGACCATTCCTGAACTGGAAAAGGTCTAATTCTTTTATTTTTAGATGTTATACAATTAAAAAGCCTTTACCGCGAAGTAAAGGCTTTTTAATTTCAAGTTTAAAAATATGTCTGTGCAACAGTGCTTATGATTTTAAAAGTTCTTTAACCTTAGCTTCTAGAGCGTTGCCTCTAAGATTCTTAGCTACTATTTTTCCTTCTGCATCTAATATAAATGTAGCAGGAATAGCAGTAATATTATAAAGTTGAGCTATTGGGTCTTGAAAATATTGCAAGTTAGAAACATGAGTCCATGTAAGTTTGTCTTTTTCAATAGCATTGACCCAAGTTTGCTTAGGATCTTTTTGGGTACGTGTACCATCTAAAGACACCCCAATAATTTCTAACCCTTGATCATGATATTGATTGTAAATTCTAACCACATTTGGGTTTTCTCTTCGGCATGGTCCACACCAAGCTGCCCAAAAATCAATGATGGTAACTTTTCCTTTCACATCGTTTAGACTCACTGAAGTTCCTTCAGGTGTTGGCGCTGTAAAATTTGGTGCTACTTTACCAATATTAACACGTGATTTTTTCTGATAGGCAACCATTAAATTATCTAAATTAATTTTAACAGAGACTCCTTTTGGAGATGATTTTAATTCGGAATTAAGCATGTTGTAAGCAGCTAATAAATCATCAATTTTGGCATTGTTCTTAGAAGCTTCAATCTCAATTAATGCTAAACTGTAGTAGCTATCGGTATGATTTTTTATGAAATTAATAGGGAACTCTTGGAGTTGCTTTTCGGCTGTGGCAACAAGATTTGCAATAGAGTCTCTTTTGGTTGCCGTTTGGTTCGCTCTATAATTTCTTAATTGAATTTTTAAATCCATAGCTTCTTTCCGGATTAGAGCAAACTCATTTTGATAGGTTTTAAAATCATGTTGAGATGAAGATCCCGAGATTTCAGATTGTGATATATTAGCTTTATTGATATCAATATTGATAATATTATTTTCAAGCATAAAATTCAACTTACCATTTACTGAATTTACAGAAATTGAAGAAAGTGATGGATATAAAACCTTACCTGTAAATGAAAATTTTTCATCAATTACAATTGCTGTATCAATAACACGTTCCATTCCATTTCTCTCAACTATTTTCAAATACGATCGCACACCATTATAAACACCTGGAGCATTACCATTAATAATGAAATCTGTTCGTGTTTCTTCAGTTTTACAACCTAAAAACAAAAGTCCAATGAGGATGAAGCTAAATACGTTTCTCATAATTTGATTTAAATATAAAATTCTTAATTAATTTATAGTAGCACAAATATAAAAACAAAGGTTTAAAATCTCGTATTTAATAAATTGGATAAAAGTTGATAACCTTAATCTTAATAGAATCCCATAATTTGCAATACTTTTGCATCAAAGAATTTTTAAAATGCATAACGATACTATTGTAGCTTTGGCAACGCCATCAGGAAGTGGTGCTATTGCGGTTATCCGATTGTCAGGAAAGGAAGCCATTGCTATAGCTTCCAAATGTTTTAAGTCTGTTTCTAATAAAGACTTGGAGCAACAAGCAACACATACGATCCATTTAGGGCATATTATGGAAGATCACCGAACGATTGACCAGGTTTTGGTTTCCATTTTTAAAGATCCTAATTCTTACACGGGTGAAAATGTTGTGGAGATATCGTGTCATGGCTCGTCTTACATTCAGCAAGAAATCATTCAACTTTTTTTAAGACAAGGTTGTAGAATGGCAACGGCAGGTGAGTTTACCTTACGTGCTTTTTTAAATGGGAAGTTAGATTTGAGTCAGGCGGAAGCGGTAGCCGATTTAATTTCTAGTGATAATGAAGCGTCTCATCAAATAGCCATGCAGCAGATGCGTGGAGGGTTTTCATCTGAGATAGCGAAATTGCGTGAAGAACTTTTAAATTTTGCGTCGTTAATAGAATTAGAATTAGACTTTGCTGAAGAAGACGTAGAGTTTGCAGACCGGACACAATTTAAGCAGTTGATAGAGCGTATCACTTTTGTATTGAAACGTTTGATAGATTCATTTGCTGTTGGAAACGTTATTAAAAACGGAATTCCTGTAGCTATAGTTGGAGAGCCTAATGTGGGTAAATCGACTTTGTTAAATGCACTTTTAAATGAAGACCGTGCTATTGTGTCTGAAATAGCTGGAACCACAAGAGATACCATTGAAGACGAAATTTCTATAGGAGGTATTGGTTTTCGGTTTATAGATACGGCAGGTATCCGAGAAACAGAAGATGTTGTTGAGAGTATTGGAATTAAGAAAACCTTTGAGAAGATTGCGCAAGCTCAAGTGGTGATGTTTTTAGCAAATAGTATTGAATTAGCGACAGGTGATACAGCGCTTAAAGCAATTGAGATAGAAATAGAAAAGATTAAGAATAAGTTTCCTCAAAAACAACTCTTAGTTATATTAAATAAAATTGATCAGATAACGGATTCTGAATTGGCTCATGTCTCTAATAGACTGCGTTCGCATGCCTCTACAGTTATTCCAATTTCTGCAAAAACAGGGTTTGGTGTAGAACAGTTAACCAACACACTTCTCAATTTAATAAACACAGGCGCTTTAAGAAATAACGAAACTATAGTAACCAATTCACGTCATTATGATGCTTTATTGAAAGCCTTTGAAGAGATTGAAAAAGTGAAATATGGTTTAGAAACGGACTTGTCTGGGGATTTATTAGCGATTGATATTCGCCAAGCGTTGTACCACTTTGGTGAGATTACAGGTGAGATTACCAATGATGATTTGTTGGGTAATATTTTTGCTAATTTTTGTATCGGGAAGTAACTTACTTTCTTTTATTTGTTAATCCCTTGTTATTGTTGATTTTATAGTGTTTTATCTTCTTTTATTTGTTGTTTATTTGCTCTTTTTTGATTAAATTTGTTGTATATCTGTTGCCTAAAATATAGAATTGTTGCCCATTTCTGTTGGCGAAGATATTGGCGAAATGATGCACCATAACGCACCACGTTGCACCATTACGCTACATAACGCACCATTTATGAGCAGTAATTTATTCATTCCTAAAACTTGTAAGCATTGCGGTAATGCATTTACAGCACGTACAACAGTTACTAAATACTGTGGCGATACTTGTGCAAAAAGAGCTTATAAGGCACGCAAACGTCAAGAAAAAATTCAAGCTACTCTTACTGAAGATATGCAACAGCAAAAACAAGTTGTTGAAGTTCGCAATCCTAATGCTGTAAATAACAAAGATTTTTTAAGCGTAACAGAAGCCTCACAACTGATTGGTGTGAGTAGATGGACCATTCAAAGAATGATTCAACAAGGACGTTTAAAAGCAGTTCCTTTTGGTAGAAAGCGTATTGTGGCCAGATGGCAAATAGAAAACCTTTTTAATTAATTCCATTATGAAAGTAACATTAAGACAACGCAAGAAGAACGACAAAATAAGTCTGTATTTAGATTACTATCATAAAGGCAAACGTAAAACAGAATACTTACGCTTATACCTTACACCTAATCCTAAAACCAAAACTGAAAGAGAGGTTAATAAGAAAACCAAACAATTGGCTGAAACTATATGTGCACAGCGACAAATAGAAATTCAAAATGGTATTTATGGCTTTCAAGATATTGAAAAGCTAAAAGGTAGTTTTATTACTTATATCACAGCTTTAGCAGAAAAGAAAAATACAAGCTCTGGCAATTATGGTAATTGGAATAGTATGCTAAAACATTTAAAAAAGTTTTGTCCAACAGATGTTAGTTTTCAAGATATAGACAAATCGTTTGTTGAGCGTTTCAAAGAGTATTTAGATAAAGAAGCAATAGGTAGAGCAGGTAAGCAATTGTCTCAAAATTCAAAATATTCGTATTATGGTAAATTTTCAGCGGCATTAAAACAGGCGGTCAAGGATGGAATTTTAAAAGTAAATCCTGCAAATGGTGTAGAGTATTTTAAACAAGGAGAACCTCAACGAGAATTTTTAACGCTTGATGAATTACAAAAAGCAGTTAATACAGAATGTGAACTGCCTATCTTAAAGAATGCTTTTATTTTTTCAGCTTTAACCGGATTACGTTGGTCAGATATTGAAAAACTGATATGGTCAGAAATCCAGCACTCAAAAGAAATGGGATATTATATCCGATTTAGACAAAAGAAAACTAAAGGTGTCGAAACCTTACCAATATCAGACCAAGCAAGAAATCTATTAGGAGAAAAAGGTAATCCAGACGATAAAGTATTTGATGGCTTACATTATAGTGCCTGGTCTAATTTAAAATTACAACAATGGATGATGAAGGCAGGTATTACTAAAACTATTACGTTTCATTGTGCGCGTCATACCTACGCTACCTTACAATTAACTTTGGGTACAGACATATATACTGTATCAAAATTATTAGGTCATAAAGAGTTACGAACTACACAGATATATGCCAAAGTAATTGACGATAAAAAGAAAGAAGCTGCTAACCGTATTCAACTGGATTTATAATGAAAGGAAGTATATTTTCAAGTTTAGTTTCTATAACCAATGGCTTACATAGAGATAATAGACAGGAAAAGGATTTTAAATACTTATTGTCTGATTTTAAATTGAACCAAAAAGCTAATAACGCAGTTTTTAAAGTAAACTTTAAAAAGCCTTTAAATGCGAAAAAAGAATACTATCAAAAGCTAATAATTAATGAAACAGAAAATACAGTAGCATCATTTGTAAAGGAATTTCCGAAAAATGCAACTACACCAGAAAATAAATACAGCTATACCATTCTACTTAATAAATTTGATAAGTACTTAAATGACATTGCAACTTATATCAATAAAAGAGGTATAACAACAGATTTAAATAATGATGACAATTATATCATAAACTACTTAAAAGTATCTGTAATAAGGTTGTATGCTGAACTACAAGAGCAATACGGACAATTTTCGGAAAATACAAAATTCTCAATTTCTGAAATTGCAGAAAAATACTTTAATGATGAAACTTTTGATGTTAGCTTAATAGAAAAGAACACCACTAAAAAAGTTGCTACCAAAAAAACATCAAAAACGAAAGCAACACCCAAGACTTCTTTTGGATATAAAAGTAATGACACTTCAACTTTGCTAACTGTACTTAAACAAGTAAATCTAAAAATCGATTTGTTAGATAACCGCACAACTGTTGAACATTTGCACCAATTGTTATTAGCAAAAGATTTTGCAAATACAGAATCGCAAATTTATCTTCAATGCGAAACTACACAGTTTAGTTACCTTGTAACAAAACTTAAACCATTTTTTAATGGTTTCAATCCTACCTCAATAGAACGTTCTGGAAAATTTATTACTAAAACAGGTACGCTATTAAAGGCGAATAATCTTCACAAAAACAAAATTCACAACCCAAAAGAAAAGGAAGAAATAGATAAAATCATCCAACAACTGCAATAAAAAACAGTAAGAATAGTAAGAAACCTTACTGTTGTCTTACCCTTGTTTTACACTCTTACTAAAATCGGGAAGCCAATTTTCAACCTTTGTCCTGTTCTTGAAAACCAAGAATGACATTTGGCCAGATGTCCTCATTTATTTAAAACAAAATAAACGATGGACACAAATATCATCGAAAAGTTAGACCGCATTGAAAAACTCTTATTAGAGCAACAAACAATGCAAAAGCAAGTATTAAACTTTAATGAAACTTGCAAGTATTTAGAATTATCCCAATCGCACTTGTATAAACTCACAAGTACGGGAACCATTCCACATTATAAACCGAATGGTAAAAAGATTTATTTCCAAAGAGAAGAGTTAGACCATTGGTTACTGCGTAACCGTATGAACTCAAGAGACGAAATCGAACAGCAAGCTGCCGATTACCTTATTAAGAAAGGAGCGGTGAAGTTATGACTGAAATAATCGATTTACTCTTAACGCTCTCTCAAGAAATAAAGGACATTAAAGCACGTATCGAATTGTTACGACAATCGAGAGCAGAAGTATTAAAAGATACGTGGATAGACAATCAAGATGTATTGCAGACCTTACATATAAGTAAGCGAACGCTACAAACTTTAAGAACCAATGGCACTTTGCCTTACAGCAAAGTAAAAGGTAAATTTTACTATAAAGTTGCTGACATAGAGCAATTGCTTCAAGACAACTACTACAACCATAATTTCAAGCAAGATGGAAATAAGTAGAGAAGCAATTTTAGACAAAACACATTATGGTTTAAAAATCTATGCCTATGTGTTGAGACAGTATTATCCTAATCAAACAGTCCTTTCTGTAAAAGGAAGGGACTGTGGGATAACTCGAAACCCTTTTAATGGTGGTAAAGAAACCTTACGGATTCATATTGATGGTATTATAGCAACACATCGAGATACAGAATTAGAAGCCTTTAAAGGTGATGTATTCGATTTTGCACAATATCATTTTAGAATAACCGATGAAGAAGATTTGTACCAGAAGATAAATCAAGAGCTACATCTAAATTTAGAAGTCAAGGAAAAAGACGAATTGGAATGGCTTAATGAACCAGACGATACGTGGTATGCCAACTGTAGCTTTTTTAAAGCACCTGTTCGCAATGTGTTTCCTTCGGAAACTTTGCGATTACATCAAGTATTTGCATTAATCACAAGTAATAAATACAAAAAGATTACTGAAGAATTAAGAGCAATTACCAATGTAAAAGAAGCACGTAAATTCAAAGCGAATCGCTTTGATTACGTAACACTTTCAGGAACATTTGAAAAACGAAGCGATAACAATTTGCTAAAGCATTCTAATTTATTAACCATTGATTTTGACCATTTAGAGAATCTACAAGAGTTAAGAACACAGCTCTTAAATGATGAATATTTTGAAACCGAAATGCTATTCATATCACCATCTGGCGATGGCCTAAAATGGATTATTAGAATAGATATTTCAGAAGTAACACATTCAGAATATTTCACAGCAGTAGCAAATTACATTAAACACAATTATAACATTGAGGTTGACCAGTCAGGTAAAGACGTTTCCAGAGCGTGTTTTTTACCATATGACCCAACAGCCTTTTTACATAAAAGACATCAAGCATTATGACTAAAATATTTAACCCAAAAGATTGGTTAGAAGTTCCTAAAGAGCCAACAAAACCAAAAAGCAACACAGCAACAACTAATGTTGTTGCTGTTGCTGATAACGACATTGAATCCTACATTTCAGCAATCGAGCAATCAGGTACAGACATAACAGGAAGTTATGCCACTTGGAGAGATTTAGGCTTTGCTTTAGCAGAAGAATATGGAGAAATAGGTAGAGATTATTTCCACCGTATGAGTAAAAATTATGCAGGTTACGATGCTAAAGAGTGTGATGCACAATTCGATAAATGCTCAAACGCAAAAGGACACGGAATTACAATTGCTACCTTTTATCACTATGCACATCAGTCAGGTATCAAACCGACTAAACAACAGTATAACAACGAAGTTGCAACAAACGTTGCAACTGTTGTCGATACAGCCAACCAATCAATGCCTACAATACCAGAAACGGTATATGAGAATTTGCCACAGTTTTTACAACAAGTTGTAAATCCTGCTAATGGACAAGAAGAAAAGGACATTTTATTGTTAGGTGCATTAACAGCATTTAGTGCGTGTTTTCCTAAACTCTTTGGTATCTATGACCAACGTAGAGTATTCAGCAACTTATATTTATTTGTAACCGCACCTGCATCTGCAGGTAAAGGAAGACTTAACCAAATTAAAAATTTGGTAGAGCCTGTTCATAAATTAAAACGAGAACAAGCCAAAGTATTAAAGCAGCAATTTCAAGCAGAAACTGCTACTTATAATATGAATAAAGGCAAAGATGAAAACTTGGAAAAACCGAGTAAACCGCCAGAGCGAATGCTGTTCATTCCTGCTAACAATAGTGTAACAGGCGTATATCAATTAATTTCTGATAATAAAGGCAGAGGTTTAATTTTTGAAACCGAAGGCGATACATTAGCACAAGCCTTTAAAAGTGATTATGGCAATTATTCCGATGGATTTCGTAAAGCATTTCATCACGAAACCATAAGCTATTATCGTAGAACAGATAGAGAATATGTAGATATTGAGAAACCGTGCTTGTCAACAGTATTATCAGGCACACCTAAACAAGTGGCAACCTTAATACCCAATGCAGAAAATGGGCTATTTAGTCGCTTTATGTTTTACTATATGAATATAAAACCAACTTGGAAAAATGTATTTCAAAATAGTAATAAGTTAGGTTTAGATGATTACTATAACCAATTAGGTAGTGAGTTTTTAGAATTGTACAAAACGCTAAAAAACAACCCAGTGATTGAAATACGATTAACCACAACCCAACAACAGCAATTCAATACGTTCTTTGAATCCTTACAGACCAAATACATCAACCTACAACCCGAAGAGTACATCGCAACAATAAGGCGATTAGGCTTAATTGCGTTTAGGATAATGATGCTATTCACAGCATTCCGAATTATGGAGGATGGTGATGTAAACGCAACTAAAGAATGTGAGGATATAGATTTTGAGAACGCTATAACCATAATTTCAATTTTAGTGAAGCACAGTAGTAAAGTATTTAATGATTTACCAATAGAGCAGAAAGCAACAAAACGTTCAAATAGAAAAGAACGCTTTTTAGAAAGTTTACCAAAACAATTTATCAGACAAGTGTATTTAGATTTAGCCACAAAACAGAACATCCCACATAAAACCGCAGAAGGATATATTACCAAATTTGTAGAAGCAGGATTAATACACAGAGAAGCACACAATAACTACTCAAATCCTGCAAAGCCGTAGTTAAGGATTTTAAGGATTTAGGGATATGATTAAATGACTTCCTCAAATCCTTAATATCCTCATTATCTGTTAATAACTACTAATATCTTTTTCTTTTCCTTTAGTTTCCTTTACTTAAATTAGACAAAATTTGACAAGTCTAAATAATTCTATTATGGAGTTTGGAGAGTACATACGCTCATTGCGTGAAAACCGCAATTTGCTATTAAGAGAAATGGCTGCAAACCTAAATATGGACGTTGCCTATTTAAGCAAAATAGAACGAGGAAATCGGATGGCAAGACGCGAACAAGTAGTTGCATTCGCTAAAGCATTAAAACAAGACGAAAACGAATTAATTAAGCTATGGATGTCCGAACAAATTGTACTAATGCTCAAAAATGAAAAGGAGCGTACGGAAATCCTCAAAATAGCTGAAGAAAAAATTAGTAAGATTGATGAATTGAGTTTACTAAATATAGATGTAACATTTTGAAAAAAACTAAAAAGCAAATAAAGGCTTGGGATAATTATCGACTGTCATTGTTATTAGAAAAGAGCAAAAGTGATGACCATTTCGAAAAGTACATTACGGTAATTGCATCTGGTGCTTTAGGTCTTACAATCACATTCATAGACAAAATAAGTCCATTAGAACACGCTATATGTATTTGGATTATTTCTATAGGTTGGTTTCTATTAACAGCAACATTGTTCATCAATTTGTTGTCTCATTATATAGCAAGTAAAAATAACACTAAAGCAGTACAGGATATTGATGATGAAAAAGAATATGATGATATAGTTAGTGGGATTAATTCGCGAAATAAAAAAATGAACAGATTAAATTTAGCTTCAATTTACACTTTGGCTATAGGTTTACTCTGCATATTAATTTATACATCAATAAATGCATACAATGGCAAAAAAAATCACACCAAACCAGAAACAGAAGCCCACTACGAAAAAGAATCCAGTACAAAATCGGCAAAATCAAAAAGGGAGAACGACACCATTACCAACATCTCAATTGAGCAATAAACCTAAAAAGAAATAACTATGAAAGACAAGAACAAAAATTTACCAAAATCAAACCCAAATAATATATGGGATAATGTTGGAGCCGGTAGGACAACAACAAAACCACCTACTTTCTTAAAACCTAAAGATTCAAAACCTAAAAAATAGACGTTATGGCAAAACAAGAAAACTCAAGTAAATCGAAAAATGTCAAAATTGATTTAGGTAGAACGACTACTAAACCATCTAATTCGCTTAAACCAAAAGATAGCAAACCAAAAAAATAATTGTTATGGAATCGCTATCCCGCTATAAGAAAATAATCAAATGGGTATTTTGGTTAACGTTAGCATTAATTGTGTTTCTTACATTTCAAGCTATCTATGAAACAGATAATTGGAAATTGTTTGATGTAGATTTCAACACCAGAGACCATATAATATCTGCCTATGGCTCATTAATTGGTGGGATATTAGCTTTCCTGTCAATTCTTTTTGTGCTTTATCAAGTATATGAACAGAGAGAGCAAATAATTATAGAAAGGCAAGATGCTGCTAACGATAAACAGCAAGATTTAAAAGACCGCTTGTTATTATTATCTAATTACCTGAAAACTTTAGAAAAGGACATTGTAAAGCACGGTGAAAGGATGGAGGTTTTTTATAAGTCAGAAAAAGATAAACCTTCAGCAATGAATACGATGTATTTCAACACTAATAAGAATTTTGAAAGAGTTATCGAAATGGATATTTTATCTAATTTCAAGGCTTTTCAAGCATTTTTTAGTGAAGACGCAGAAGATTGGCAAAAGCAATTCGTTAACCTTTATGAAATATCAGATTTTTATAATGAAGCATTTAAAGATTTGAAGAAGAAGTACACATTTCATATCGAAGATAAAGTATCTAAACAAAAGCAAATTGCTTCTGATATGATGGAATTATTAAATGCTAATTCCAGATTAGTAGATGATTATAGAATAAAATTTGGTGCAGCAGATTATTTAACAAAACCTTGGTCAATTTTAATTAACGAATACACCCCAACCCATTACGCTTATTTACAAGAAGTTCAAGATGCTGGAGACGTACCAGATTTTAGACATATTTCAGACAACCTGTTATTACCCTTTATTCAAGCTGCAATGGATATTAGAAGGGATGAAGGCTATGATGATTTAGGTAGTAGAAATATTATAGAGTTAGCCTCGACAATTAGGAAGAAAACTTGGGATGTTGAGGTTTATAGTTTGCAATACGCTGACGATATTGAAAAACAATTTAATAATTATTTCAATCCTGATAATGATAGTATAAATGAGCTTAAAGAAATAAAAGCAAAAATTGACGCTAAACTTTAATATATAAGAATATTTTATGTAGAAAATTACAATACCAATGCAAGAACACCTCAAAACCAACATACTCAACTTTGAATGGCCTAATAGTGCGCCTACCATTTATTTAACTTTAGATGATATTGAAGGCAGTCATCCCATTCATAAATCTAAATTTTCAAGGCAGATTAAAGAGGTGTTTCCAGACACAGACCTATCTAATACAGACCAAATATTTACAACATTTACAACAGAAATACCGGATGCACCAAGCATTAAGCTAAATTTAGTAGATGGTAGAGAATTAAGAATTTATAAGCAATTCCTTAAACATCAATTAAGAAGCTATTTTAAATCTAAAGACTATATAGTAGTAAAAAACTTCGTTGGTGATGTACAAGTGTGGATGCCTTCAAAAAAAGGGAATACAGCAGACTATAACCTCTACTATAAATTTTCATTTAAGATACAGTTTGCAAAACTCACAGACTTACCAGAGTTAATTGTATCATACGATGGTACTTCAAAAGTCCTTACAACGTCGGTTAAGGATATAGAGGATTCAGAGCTAATAAAGCGTTGTGTATATGGTCAAAAAACGTTCAATTACCAAATGGACCTCGATACAGAGGAAAAACAAGAATTTTACAATGCTATTCAGTTTGACCAAGCATACCCAATTTTTAATTTGTCATTAGCACGAGCATTAGATATACCTATTGAGGAACCTATAAGACCAATTAATAAATATCAAAAGTACGTAGCACTTATTAATAATTTTGCAACCAACTATCTGTTTAAAGAAGATTTTAAAGTCATATTTCCATTTAAAACTGATACGTTTATAGATGTGCCACTCAATCGTATCAACCATATCGACCCACAAGTAGGTTTATTGGAATTTGGTAAAGACCAATACGGTAACAAGAAAACCCATTTAGTGCCTAAAAAGGCAATGAATATCCTAAACCCTTACAGACGTCCAAACAATCAAAATATCAAGATATTTTTCATATGCCATACTTCTCATAAAGATTCGGTATTGTCTTTCTATCAAAATTTAAAGGAAGGTGTAAATACAGAAAAGAATTATTATAAAGGATTAGAAGCCTATGTGAACATTAAAGCATCATCATCCAAAGAACACTTCATTGAATTTACCAACGAAAACGACCCAATACCAGAAATAATTGAAAAGTTAGAGAGTTTAACCTTCGACCACGATAATGTGCTTTACGCAGCTTTTTATTTAAGTCCTTTCGATAAGTTCACACAAAATCCCGAAGACCGCGAAATCTATATTCAAATCAAAGAACTGTTTTTAAATGAAGGCATTGTTACACAAGTGGTAGATTATGAAAAAATGGTGGTCAATATCGAGAATCAATACAACTTCCAATTTTCATTGCAAAATATGGCGTTAGCTATTCACGCCAAATTAGGTGGCGCACCTTGGAAACTTGCAGTAACCGATAAAAAAGAATTAGTAATAGGTGTTGGTGCATTTACCAATCAAGGCGAAAACAGACGTTATATAGCAAGTGCCTTTAGTTTTCAAAACAATGGCTTATTTAGAAAGTTCGAATATTTTGACCAAAGCGAAACAGACCTATTGGCAGGAAGTATATGTAAAGCCATTAGAGATTTTACATCGGTTGCAGAAGCAGATAAAGTAGTCATTCACTTCTATAAGGAAATGAGTTACGAGGAACTAAAACCAATTATTAGAGGGATGCATACATTAGGGTTAAAAATTCCGCTCTACATTCTAAATATCAATAAAACAGAAGCAGAAGATATTATTGCTTACGACCTTAATTGGAACAAAAAGTTAATGCCTGTAAGTGGTACATACATACGTATTAGCGAAAATCAATTTTTGTTGTTTAATAATGCACGTTACCCTAATTCACAGCGGTATTCAGATACAGATGGTTATCCGTTCCCAATAAAAATTAAGGTAAGCAGTCCAGATGAAGATGCTTTTGAAGATGCAGATGTAGTGTTAGAATTATTAACACAAGTGTATCAGTTTAGCAGATTATATTGGAAATCGCTTCGACAACAAAATGTACCAATCACAATAAAATATCCAGAAATGGTAGCACAAATAGCACCACGTTTTAATAATGGCGTTCCAGACGATGCTAAAGATGCTCTATGGTTTTTGTAATTTACCAATCAATTTATTTGCAACACCATTGCATTCAATAATTTGTATATTTGTATAAATTATATGAAAATATTTGTTTCCATATCAATGTCTATTTTATTCTTTTTTCAAGGGATAAGCATAGATATGGACTTTTGTGGTCCAATTAAAGAAATTTCAAATGTAATTACCCATTATCAAGACCATAAAGTTTATGGAGACTCTTTCTTTGAATATGTAGTTGAAGATTACATTGAGAGCGATGCTAAAAATGAAGAGCATCATCATAACCCAGATAAGGAGAATACACCAGTCCATTCCCATAATCAATGTTGTCACCCTTTGGTATTAATTATTGCGAATAATAATTTGGCTTTAACCAATCGATTAAAGTTTGAAGAGAAAAAACAATATAATTTACATAAAGTAAACTTCACTTCCAGATATTTGGAATCACTTTTCCAGCCACCTAAAGTATAATTCAGTTTTTTAATGGATAGCTATATCCAATTTTGAGCCTAAAGGGTTCATTTCATTTCGTGTAATTCTATTTTCTTATATCAGAATTGTATCGAATAGTTTAACTGAATTAATACATTTTCTATGATTAATAAAATCATTGATTTTTCAATCAATAACAAATTCATTATTGGTTTGCTTACACTTACCATAATCGGAACAGGTATTTGGAGTATGACCAAAGTGCCAATAGATGCTGTTCCAGATATTACCAATAACCAAGTACAGGTTATAACACAATCCCCCAATTTAGGTACTGAAGATATTGAGCAAATTGTTACTTATCCAATTGAAGTGGCAATGAGCAATCTTCCTGATGTTCAGGAAATAAGGTCAATTTCTCGTTTTGGCTTATCTGTGGTTACTATTGTATTTGATGATGATATGGGAACATATCTACCTCGCCAATTAGTAGCCGAAAAACTAAACAAAGTCAAAGAGCAAATACCTGCTGGATTTGGCGAACCTACAATGGGTCCTATTTCAACAGGTTTAGGAGAGATTTACCAATACACACTAAAAGTTGCACCAGAGTTTAAAGACAAATACAACATTGCAGATTTACGCTCAATGCAAGACTGGATTGTACAGCGTCAAATGGCAATGGTTCCTGGTGTGGTAGAAGTAAACGCTATTGGTGGAAAAATAAAACAATACGAAGTAGCGGTTGACCCAAACGATTTAAATGCTATTGGCCTTACCATTACAGATGTGTTTAATGCACTTGAAGCCAATAATCAAAATACAGGAGGTGCATATATTGAAAAGAACCATCAAGCCAATTTTATTCGTGGTGAAGGCTTGGTGAGAAGTTTAGAGGACATTAAAAAAATCACTGTCAAGAATATTAATAATATACCTGTCACTATTGGCGATATTGCTACGGTACAATTTGGCTCTGCAATTCGTTACGGTGCATTAACCCAAGATGGTGAAGGAGAAGTTGTAGGTGGATTGGTAATGATGCTAAAAGGAGCTAATTCCAATGATGTTATTGCCAATGTAAAAGAGCGAATGACTCAAATTGAAAAGTCGTTACCAGAAGGCGTAATTATTGAACCATTATTAGACCGAAGTAAATTAATTGGCGAAACAACTTCTACAGTAACAACTAATCTTATTGAAGGTGCATTAATCGTCATTTTTGTGTTGGTCTTTTTATTAGGTAATTGGCGAGGAGGTTTAATAGTTGCCTCTACTATTCCATTATCCTTATTATTTGCTTTTATTTTAATGAATGTTTTTGATGTTTGGGTAAACCTAATGAGTTTAGGAGCAATTGATTTCGGAATCATTGTAGATGGTGCTGTAATTATTGTTGAAAGCACTGTTTTTCTTATAGCATCACAAGTTTTGAAAAAGAAACAACTTACATCTAAAGAAAGAGATAAAGTTGCTTCTAATGCTTCAAAAAAGATGATGAATGCTGCCTTCTTCGGTCAGTTGATTATCCTTATCGTTTTTCTACCCATTTTAGCCTTACAAGGTATTGAAGGAAAGATGTTTAAACCAATGGCTTTGACCTTTATTTTTGCTATGATTGGTGCAATGGTACTTTGTTTAACCTATGTGCCAATGATGTCAGCTTTAATATTAAGAGCACCTAAAAACGATAAAAAATCTTATGGAGATAGATTTGTGCATTGGGTTGAAGATAAATACCAACCTTTATTGGTTAGAGCCTTGCGAAAAGGGAAATGGGTAATTGGTATTGCAGTTGTGTTGTTCGGAATAACCGTTTTTATGTTTTCAAGAATGGGTGGCGAGTTCATTCCGCAACTCGATGAAGGTGATATTGCATTTCACGCTATTTTAAAACCAGGTAGTTCACTTACAGAAACTATTGAAACTACTACCAAAATAGAACAAATAGTAAAAGCAAAATTTCCAGAAGTTGATAAAATTGTGAGTCGTATTGGTGTTGCCGAAATTCCAACCGACCCGATGCCTATGGATATTGCCGATGTTTTTGTAATTCTGAAACCTAAAAGTGAATGGACTACTATAGAATCAAAAGATGAATTGATTGAAGCAATGAAAGAAGCAGTTGAAATGGTTCCTGGTGTTAATTATGAGTTTACACAACCTATTGAAATGCGTTTTAACGAGTTATTAGAAGGTGTTCGTGAAGATATTGCTATAAAACTTTATGGTGAAGACATTGATATTCTATCTCAAAAAGCCGAAGAAATATCTAAAATTATCGCAGGTACTGAAGGTATTGGTGATATGAAAGCGGAAGCCACAATAGGTTTGCCACAAATGACAATCAATTACAACAGGAATAAATTGGCGCAATATGGTCTTCAAATAAATACGCTTAATCAAACCGTACAATCTGCATTTGCAGGTGGTACAGCAGGTGTAATTTTTGAAGGTGAAAAACGCTTCGATTTAGTAGTACGATTAAGCGATCAAAACCGTAAGGATATTTCAGATGTTCAAAACCTGTATATCAATTTACCTTCGGGTGCTCAAATTCCTTTACGTGAAATTGCAGATGTAAGCTATAAAGCAGGACCAATGCAAATCAGTAGAGATAATACCAATAGAAGAACCTATGTAGGTGTTAATGTTAGAGGACGTGATGTAAAATCGTTAGTAACTGAAATTAAATCAAAATTAGATGCACAATTAGAATTACCATCAGGTTATTTTATTCGTTATGGTGGTGCATTTGAAAATTTAGAACGTGCCAGCAACCGATTACAAACCGTTGTGCCTATTGCATTGTTACTCATATTTATACTAATATATTTTGCATTAAAATCTTTACCACAGACCTTAATGATTTACATAGCTATTCCAATGGCAACTATTGGTGGTGTTGTGGCGTTGTGGTTACGTGATATGCCATTTAGTATTTCGGCAGGTGTTGGTTTTATTGTGCTGTTTGGTGTTGCAGTTTTAAATGGTTTGGTAATGATAAGCGGACTCAACGAATTAAAAGAAGAAGGTGTAACCAATCTAAAGGATAGAATAGTTGAAGGTACTAAACGAAGAATCAGACCTATTATGCTAACTGCTTTTACAGATGTATTAGGCTTTCTACCAATGGCTATTTCATCATCAGCTGGTGCAGAAGTACAACGTCCATTGGCAACGGTTGTTATTGGTGGATTATTAACTTCAACTTTGCTTACCTTATTTGTTTTACCAATTTTATATCATTGGGTAGAAAACAAATCTTTTACGTTTAAGCCAAATAAAAAGTTAGTAACAGCAACAGCAGTTGTATTATTACTATTTGGCTTTTCACCACAAAGTAATGCACAAGAGTTGAATGATACAATTCCCGAAATTTCATTACAGGAAGCTGTTAAACTCGCAAAAAGTAATTATCCATTATTGAAGCAAAAGCAGTTGGAAATTACAAAACAAGAACAATTAAAATCGACTGCCTATGATTTCGGAACGACTCAAATTTTTACAGGTGGAGAAGAAATTGATAATGGAAATGGCATCTATACAACCATTGGTATTGGTCAATCAAATATCGATGTATTTGGCATTGGTTCTAAAAAGAAGCTACAAGAACAACGCATTCAATTGGCACAAAAAGCCTTTCAACTTTCCGAGTTGGAATTAGAATTGGAAGTTAAAAAAGCTTGGTCTAATTGCTATCAAATGAAACAAAACTATGATTTGTATAAGGAATTGGATTCCATTTATTCCAAATTCGAGCAAGCAGTAGCTTTAAATTATGAAGTCGAAGCTATTTCTAAATTAGAATATTCGGCAGCAAAAAATCAAGCGTTTCAAATTCAGAATAAAAAAGCGCAAGCCTATAGTAATTATCTTATTGCCTTACAGCAATTCAATTTGTGGTTGGTATCAGAAGAAATTTTTACAGTTTCAGATGAATTTGAGGTAGCGATAGATATTGATATGGAAACATTCAGTATTGAAAGTCATCCATTGTACAGTATGTCGCAGAACATTGTAGATGAAGCGGAAGCTAAATATAAAGCTGCAAAAGCAGATAATTTGCCAAAGTTCAATCTTCAAGGTGGTTTACAAAAAGTAAATGGCAATTCAGGATTTTACACCTATCAAGCAGGAATTTCAATTCCGTTTTTATCAGGTTCTAGCAAAGCACAAGTTAGAAGTGCCAGAATTGATAAAGAAATAGCGGAAACCAATGTAGCGTTCAAAAAACAGGAAGTACAATCAAGGTTTGTTCAGGCTAAAGAAAATTATATGAAATGGAAAACATCTTGGGAGTTTTACAAAGACCAAGTTTTACCATTAACAAAAGAGCAAAAAACAGGTGCATTACTGGCATATAGAGAAGGCGAAATTGATTATACTGCATTTACGCAGTTGATAAAAGAAGCAATTCAATCGGAACTGGAAGCACAGACTGCATTAGTAAACTATTTAGAAAGCACATTTCAATTACAATATTTTAATAAATAAGACAATGAAAAACAAAATATATAAAATCCTTACCGTAATGGTGTTAGCCATATTTGTTTCAGCTTGCGGAAATAAAGAAAATCATAACGAGAATGATGGTCATTCCCACGATGAGGAAGAAAAAACAGAAGTTAACGAAGAGCATCACGATGAAGACGAAGTAATGCTTTCACAACAGCAATTCGATGCATTGAAAATGAAAATAGATACGTTAGCATTACGTAATATGAGCGGCTATGTAGAAGCAAACGGAACGTTAGAAGTACCACCACAAAACGAAGCAGCTATTACTACTGTTGTTGGTGCAAATGTCGTTTCAATTGAAGTGATTGAAGGTGATAAGGTTAATAAAGGTCAAGTTGTGGCTTATCTATCGCACCCAAATATCATACAAGCGCAAACGGATTATTTAAACGCTTATAGCAATAGCGAGCTTGCAAAGAAAAATTATGAACGTCAACAAAAATTATACGATGCTGGTGTTGGTTCTGGTGCTAATTTCCAGAAAGCAGAAGCAGAATATCAAGCATCAAAAGCAATGGTTAATGGTTTAGAAGCGCAATTAAGAATACTCAACGTTAACACTACATCAGTTCGCAATGGAACAATTGCACAGCGCATAGCATTGCGAAGTCCAATAGAAGGTTTTGTGCAAAAAGTTGAAGTAAAAACAGGTCAATATGTAGAGCCACAAACCGAATTATTTGAAATTGTAAATACGCATCACGTTCACGCCGATTTAATGGTTTTTGAAAAAGATGTTTATAAAGTACAGAAAGGTCAGAAAGTTAACTTTACGGTACAATCCATACCAGATGCAGAGCTTATCGCAGAAATCTATTCCGTAAGCAAAACCTTTGAGGACAACCCAAAAGCAGTCCACGTTCACGCAGAAATAGAAAACAAAAAAGGTAACTTAATTCCTGGTATGTATATTCAAGGTAAAATTCAAGTAGATAATACCCAAACAAAAGCTTTACCAGAAAGTGCAATTATAAAAGAAGGCGAAAGATATTATGTGTTTTCAGTAGAAAAAGAAAATGACGATTGGAGCTTTAAACCTATCGAAGTTGTGTTAGGCACTAAAGATGGTGATTGGGTATCGGTTCAATTTACTGAAAACATAGAAAGTAATACAAAATTTGCTTATAACAATGCTTATTATCTTAACGCAGAAATGAAAAAAGGAGAAGCAGAACACGCACATTAATTATGGAAACAATAGAACAAGTATTAGAGTCAAAAAATATTCGTGTTACAGCAATGCGTTTGCTTATATATAAGTTTCTTGCAGAAAAAGAGGTCGCTGTTACTTTAAGTGATATTGAAAATGCTTTCTCAAAAGCAGACAGAACCACTTTATACAGAACTATTAAAACCTTTGAAGAAAAGGCTATTGTGCATCAAATAGACGATGGTACAGGGATTACAAAATATGCATTATGTGAAAAGGGATGTAATTGTGAAATTGAAACCGATTTGCACTTACATTTCCATTGTAATAATTGCAATGAAACCATTTGCTTAACAGAACATAAAATACCTCAAATAAAAGTGCCAGATGGTTTTGTGTCAGAGAATGTAAATTTGGTGGTAAAAGGTATTTGCGATAAGTGTAGTGTCTAATTATTGCACTTCCATTGCACTTATTATTAAAGTACATTTATCCAAAATTAGAGGATATGAAGTTTAATACTAAAATACCTAAACATCTAAAACAGGCGTATAACCAAGAATTAAAACAATACAGTTTCTGTTTAGAAAATAAACAATTTGGTGATGCTTGGTATCATTTAGAACGTAGTCATATAATAGGACAATCTTATCCTATAGAACATATCTATTCACATTGGCTTATGCTAAAGTTTGGATATAGACAAAAAGATACGAAAGAAGTAATAGGTCAAATAATTAGGTTGCTTGTGGGTGGCTGGAAATCATTTATTAATCACGTTCCACTTGGTAATACAGGTGGAGCAAACGTGCCATCATTAAAACGAATGCCTATTCCAAATGACATTGAAAAATTATTAGATATTAAATGAAAAAAAAGAAAGTCAATTTAAGAGATTTAAAACCAAATTCAGAAGAACAAAATTCTCACGATGATGGTCACGACCACGGAGATGGTAGCGCATTCAAAACATATATTCCTGCTATCATAAGTTTTGTTATGTTAATTGTAGGTATCGCTGTAGATTATTTTGATGCGATTCCTCAATTTGAAGGATGGATTCGAGTAGTTTGGTACACTTTAGCATATATTCCTGTTGGATTTCCAGTAATTAAAGAAGGATGGAAAAGCCTTATAAAAGGCGATGTTTTTACCGAGTTCTTTTTAATGTCTATTGCTACAATTGGTGCATTTATAATTGGTGAATATCCAGAAGGTGTTGCAGTAATGCTATTTTATGCAGTAGGAGAATTATTTCAAAACGCAGCAGTCAACAGAGCAAAAGGAAATATTAAAGCCTTGTTAGATGTTAGGCCAAAAGAAGCCAATGTATTTCGTGATGGTGATTATGTTAGTGTGTCGCCAGAAGCTGTCAATATTGGAGAGAAAATTCAAATTCGAGTAGGTGAAAAAATTTCTTTAGATGGTAAGTTGTTATCCTCAAAAGCATCATTAAATACTTCAGCTTTAACAGGTGAGAGTAAACCAGATACAATCGTAAAAGATGAAAAAGTTTATGCAGGTAGTATTAATTTAGAAAGCGTTATTGAAGTTGAGGTAACCAATAAGTTTGAAGATAGTTCTATTGCGAGAATATTAGACTTGGTTCAAAATGCTACAGCACGTAAATCTAAAACAGAATTATTTATTAGACAGTTTGCTCGTATCTACACACCAATCGTTGTGTTCTTGGCTATAGGCGTGACATTCATTCCTTACTTTTTTGTAGATGATTATGTATTTAGAGATTGGTTATACAGAGCATTAATATTCTTGGTAATATCTTGTCCTTGTGCGTTAGTGATTTCAATACCATTAGGTTATTTCGGTGGATTGGGAGCAGCTTCCAAAAATGGAATATTATTTAAAGGTGCTTCATTTTTAGATGCAATGACCAAGATAAATACTTTGGTAATGGACAAAACAGGAACAGTTACCAAAGGTGTTTTTAAAATCAAAGAAGTAAAAGCAATCGGTTGGAATGAAACCGAATTTATGCAATATTTAATGGCGATGGAAGAACAATCCACGCATCCAATTGCTAAAGCCATTTTAGAGTACAAAGCAGAAGGAGAAGATTTTGAAGCTACTGAAGTGTCTGAAATTGCAGGTAAAGGTTTAAAAGGCGTTGTTAATGGTAAAACAGTTTTAGTAGGAAATAAAGCCTTAATGACTGTCAATAATATTGATGTTCCATCTGAAACGGAACCTATTGTAGAATCGATAGTATTAGTTGCAATCGATAATCAATTTGCAGGTTATGTAGTCATAGCAGATGAATTAAAGGAAGATGCAAAAGAAACTATTACAGCATTACACAAAGTAGGCATTAAAAATATTATGATGCTTTCCGGTGATAAAGATTCCATTACGCAACAAGTCGCTAAAGAGTTGAACATCGAAAATGCTAAAGGTGGATTATTACCAGAAGATAAATTAAACGAAGTTGAAATTTTAAAGAAAAATCCAGAAAACAAAATAGCTTTTATAGGTGATGGTATTAATGACGCACCAGTTTTAGCAGCAAGTGATGTAGGGATCGCAATGGGTGGTTTAGGAAGTGATGTAGCTATTGAAACAGCAGATGTTATTATTCAAACAGACCAACCTTCAAAAGTGGTAAAGGCGATTAAAATAAGTCGTTCCACAAGAAAAATTGTTTGGCAAAATATTATTTTGGCATTTGGTGTCAAAGTAATTGTATTGATTTTAGGAGCAGGAGGTTTGGCAACAATGTGGGAAGCAGTTTTTGCAGATGTTGGTGTTGCACTTTTAGCAATATTAAATGCGGTTCGCTTGCAGAAAATGACTTGGGATTAAGCAGATTAGTCAATTAAACTTCTGTTAAACAAAATCAATAGTTGTTAAAATTTCGTAACTTCGCAATCAATATGAAGCAATTTTTCCATAAAATAATGTCTTTAACAATGGCTTTTGTAGTGTTATTCTCTACAATGTCATTTACTTTGAATATGCATTATTGTGGAGATACGTTAGTAGAAACTGCTATCTTTCAAAAAGCCAAAGGGTGCGGAATGGAAATGGAAAAGCCTTCAACCGAAGGATGTTCTATTACCAAGAAAAATTGTTGTGATGATGAACAATTAGCAATTGAAGGTCAAGACGAATTGCAATTGCAAGTTGACAAAATCTCATTTGAGCAACAGGTATTCATCGCTTCATTTGTTTACACTTACATTAACCTTTTTGAAGGTTTAGATAACAATGTATCTTCTTTTGAAGAATACGAACCACCACTCGTCATAAAGCAAATCTTCAAGATTGACGAGACTTATTTAATTTGATTTTTAAACAATAGACTCTTTTATCCTATGACAGCAATGTTGTAAGGATAATTTGCTGTATTCGGTGTTTTCTTAATACCGAATGAATTTTAAAATGATTGATAGTGAATTTGAATTATATTTTCTTTAGATGAAATAGAAAATATAAGCATAGCCAAAGTTACGGTTCTATTTTATATTGAAATATAAAGGAAATAGAACTGCGAAGCACATCACGAACACCTATTTATGCTATAGAATAGATGTGAGTAAACTAATTCAATCGATTATTTTGAAGTTTATCAGGTATTCTACCAATGTCTAACTGTTTAATAATCAAATTTTATGCTTAATAAAGCAATCAAATTTCTCATCGAGAATAAACTCGTTGCAGTACTACTTCTCGTCCTTTTCGTAGGATGGGGAACAGTAAATGCACCTTTTAATTGGGATACAGGATTTTTACCAAGTAACCCAGTTGCTGTAGATGCCATTCCAGATATAGGTGAAAACCAACAAATAGTATTTACTAAATGGGATGGTCGCTCACCACAAGATATAGAAGACCAAATCACCTATCCACTCACAACATCTTTACTCGGTATTCCAGGTGTAAAAACCATTCGTAGTTCCTCTATGTTCGGCTTTTCAAGTATCTATATCATTTTTGAAGAAGACATCGAATTTTACTGGAGTAGAAGTCGTATTCTCGAAAAACTTAATTCCTTACCAAGTGGTTTATTACCCGAAGGTGTTAATCCTGCATTGGGTCCAGATGCTACAGGATTAGGACAAATATTTTGGTACACGCTTGAAGGTCGTGACGACAACGGAAATGTAACTGGTGGTTGGGATTTGCAAGAGTTACGCAGTATTCAGGATTACTATGTAAAGTATGCGTTGTCCTCTGCAAGTGGTGTTTCAGAGGTTGCTTCTATTGGTGGCTATGTTCAGGAATATCAAGTGGACGTGAATCCAGAATTGATGCGTCAATACGACATTGGTTTAAACCAAGTTGTAAAAGCAGTTAAGGAAAGCAATAAAGACATTGGTGCACAAACATTGGAAATTAACCAAGCCGAATATTTAGTTCGTGGTTTGGGTTATGTGAAATCCATTTCAGACATCGAAAATGCAGTAGTCACTTCAGGAGATTATACTTCAATTAGGATAAAGGATATTGGTAAAGTTTCATTAGGTCCTGCAACAAGACGTGGATTATTAGATAAAGAAGGTGCAGAGGTTGTTGGTGCTGTTGTGGTGGCTCGTTATGGCGCAAACCCAATGGAAGTCATCAATAACGTAAAGGAAAAAATTAATGAATTAAGTGCAGGATTACCTTCAAAAGTATTATCGGATGGTAGAACCTCACAAGTAACCATAGTGCCTTTTTACGATAGAACAGAATTGATACAAGAAACATTAGGCACACTTAACGAAGCCTTAACTCTTGAAATATTGATTACCATTTTAGTAATAATTATTATGGTGTTTAATCTTCGAGCTTCCGTACTAATTTCTGGACTATTACCAGTAGCAGTTTTAATGGTATTTATTGCAATGAAACTCTTTGGTGTAGATGCCAACATTGTTGCTTTATCAGGTATTGCTATTGCTATCGGAACAATGGTCGATGTTGGTGTCATACTATCAGAAAATATTATTCGGCATTTAGATGAAGATGATGGAACTCAATCCATTAATACGGTAGTTTATAACGCAACAGCTGAAGTGTCTGGTGCAATCGTAACCGCAGTAATGACTACGATTATCAGTTTCATTCCTGTATTTACTATGATTGGAGCGGAAGGAAAACTATTCAGACCATTAGCCTTCACAAAGACTTTTGCACTAACAGCTTCTATAATCGTGGCGTTATTTTTAATTCCACCGTTTGCTGCATTTTTATTCAGAAAGAAAAACATTAAAAACATTTTTAAATATGTTTTAAATGGTGTCTTAATAGCATTAGGAATCGCTGCCATAATTTATGGGTATTGGTTAGGATTGATTTTGATAGCGTTTGGAATTACAGCACTTCTCAATCTTCAAAATAAGATAACAGAGAAACAAGCTAATCTTATCAATATTATTATTTCCGTATCAGCTATTGTGTTCTTGTTAGCCGAATACTGGAGACCATTAGGCGTTGATAAAAGCATTTTTTGGAATCTCATTTTTGTTAGTGTTATTTGCTTTTGTTTATTAGGTATTTTCTCATTATTTATAAAATACTACACACGTATTTTAAGGTGGTGTTTAGATAACAAACTATTGTTTTTATCTGTTCCAACTGCTATTGTCATCGCAGGATTTTTCATTATGAAAAATACAGGCAAAGAGTTTATGCCCTCATTAAATGAAGGCTCATTTCTACTAATGCCAACCTCGATGCCTCATTCTGGCGTAGAAGAAAATAAAAGGGTTTTACAACAATTGGATATGGCTGTCGCCAGTATTCCAGAGATTGAAACCGTAGTTGGTAAAGCAGGTCGTACAGAATCAGCTTTAGACCCAGCACCACTATCAATGTACGAGAATATGATTCAGTACAAACCAGAATATATGCTGAATGATTATGGTCAACGCCAACGTTACAAAGTCAATGATGATGGTGAGTATGTGTTAAAAAACGGAATGTCATTGCGAGCGGAACAGAGTGAAGCGTGGCAATCTCTTAATGCAAAAGAACAACTCATTCCCGACGATGATGGCGAATTCTACCGTAATTGGCGACCAGAAATACAATCACCAGACGATATTTGGAATGAAATTGTAAAAGTTACCAAATTGCCAGGTGTTACATCTGCACCAAAACTACAACCTATTGAAACCCGATTGGTAATGCTTCAAACAGGAATGCGAGCACCAATGGGAATTAAAGTAAAAGGTCAAGACTTAAAGCAGATTGAAGCGTTTGGTGTGCAATTAGAAAACATCATCAAGGACGCAGAAGGTGTTAAAAAAGAAGCTGTTTTTGCAGACCGTATTGTTGGTAAACCCTATTTGTTAATTGATATTGATAGAGAGAAAATTGCACGTTATGGCATTTCGATACAAGATGTTCAAGATGTATTAAAAGTAGCAGTTGGTGGTATGGTATTAACTCAAACGGTTGAGGGTCGAGAGCGATATGGTGTTCGAATACGATACCCAAGAGAATTACGTGCAAACCCAACCGACTTACAACAGATTTATGTGCCAGTTGAAAAAGGCAGTCCTGTGCCATTAAGCGAATTGGCAACAATAAAATATGAACAAGGTCCACAAGTAATTAAAAGTGAAGATACCTTTTTAGTTGGCTATGTCTTATTTGATAAAATGGATGGTTTTGCAGAAGTAAGTGTTGTAGAAAATGCACAAGCCTTAATTCAAGAAAAGATAGATTCTGGAGAATTGATAGTTCCAAAAGGAATCAACTATACATTCACAGGAACGTATGAAAATCAGTTACGAGCAGAAAAAACTTTGTCGGTTGTTGTACCGTTAGCATTGGCCATCATTTTCTTAATTCTGTATTTCCAGTTCCGTTCTGTAGGGACATCACTAATGGTATTCACAGGTATTGCAGTAGCGTTTGCAGGTGGTTTTATAATGATTTGGCTCTATGGTCAAGGTTGGTTTTTAAACTTCAATTTCTTTGGTGAAAACCTACGCGATTTATTCCAAATGCACCCAATCAACTTAAGTGTAGCGGTTTGGGTTGGGTTTATTGCACTCTTTGGTATTGCAACCGATGATGGTGTGGTTATGGCAACTTACTTAACCCAAACATTCGATAGAAATACACCAGAGAATAAAAAGGAAATTAGAGCATCCATAGTGGAAGCAGGAGAAAAACGAATCAGACCCTGTTTAATGACTACAGCTACAACAATTTTGGCATTATTACCAGTATTAACCTCTACAGGACGAGGAAGCGATATAATGATACCAATGGCAATACCAAGTTTTGGTGGAATGCTTATAGCCTTAATAACCTTATTTGTTGTTCCAGTATTATATAGCTGGAAAGCCGAATTTCAACTTAAAAGAACTGTAAAATGAAACAGATAAAATCACACATAAAAACAGTCTTTATTCTTTGTTCGTTATTCTTGAGTCTCTTTGTAAATGCACAGCAATTAGAAACGTTAATCAATGAAGCAGTAGCGAACAACCCAGAGATTCAAAAGTTTGAGTTACAATACAAAAGAGCTTCTGAAAAAGTAAACGAAGTCAATACCATTCCTAATACCGAATTTGGTGTTGGTTACTTTGTAAGTGAACCAGAAACACGAACAGGAGCACAACGCTTTAAAGTATCTGCTAAACAAATGTTACCGTGGTTCGGAACCATTACATCAAGAGAAAACTATGTGAGTTCATTGGCAGATGCTAAATACGAGGACATTGTTATCGCAAAGCGAAAACTAATGGCTTCGGTATCTCAATCCTATTATAATCTATACGCCAACAAAGCAAAGCAAGAGGTCTTAACTGAAAATATTAAACTATTAGAAACTTATGAGACGTTGGCATTAACTTCTGTTGAGGTTGGTAAAGCATCCGCAGTAGATGTGTTGCGATTGCAAATGCGCCAAAACGAAATGCAACAATTAAAAGATGTGTTAAGTCAACAATTTTTAGCAGAACAAACTAACTTCAATAATCTATTGAATCGAGAAAATGATGTTGAGGTCAATGTGGTAGATAGTCTAATGATACCTTCAGAAGATTTTGAAATCACTACTGAAAATTTAGCATTACATCCCGAATTGTTGAAGTATGATAAACTCTATCAATCCATAGAACAATCCGAATTATTAAATCAAAAAGAAAGCAGTCCAATGATTGGTTTTGGATTAGATTATATCAATGTTGCTGAAAGACCAAATATGGATTTCAGCGATAACGGAAAGGATATTGTAATGCCAATGGTTTCGGTATCTATCCCAATTTTCAATAAGAAATATAAATCACAGACCAAACAAAATGATTTGCAACAGCAGGAAATTACGGTCCAAAAACAGGAACGTTTAAATGCATTGGAAACGCTTTTAGACAAAGCAAATAATGAACGCATTTCTGCAAGAATAAGTTATGCTACTCAAACAAAAAACCTACAGCAAGCTAAAGATGCAGAAGATATTTTAATCAAAAGCTATGAAACAGGAACGATTGATTTTAATGATGTTTTGGATATTCAAGAACTACAACTAAAGTTTCAAATGAACCAAATAGAATCAATTAGAACTTATTATGTTCAATCAACGATTATTAATTATTTAACACAGCAATAATGAAACACACATATAAGATTGCGGGAATGACTTGCAATAACTGTAAGGCTTCCGTCGAGAAATATTTGAGTAAAATAGACCACGTATCAGAGGTGTCTGTTAATCTTGAAAAAGGTGAGGCAGAAGTGAAAATGAATAAACATATTTCAACTGATATACTACAAAAAGCATTACCAGAAAAGTATACTTTATCTGAAAAGAAAGAGAAGAATGTGTTTGCATCTTCAAGTATGTCGGCAATGCCTATGGAAGAAGAAAAAAGCAAATTACAACAGCTAAAACCTTTATTGCTTATCATTTTTTATATAGCAACTGCAAGTGTATTATTACATTATAAAAATTGGACTTGGAGCGCTTTTATGCTCGACTTTATGGGGTTATTTTACATCGTGTTTAGTTTTTTCAAGATGTTAGATTTAAAAGGCTTTCCTGAATCCTTCCGTATGTACGACCCTTTAGCTAAACGTGTCCCTTTTTATGGGAAAGTTTATCCTTTTATTGAAACAGCTTTAGGACTGATGTTTTTAATGCGGTTTGAAATCAATATAGCCTTAATAATTACACTAATAGTATTAGGGATAACAACTATTGGAGTAACAAAAACATTATTGGACAAAAAATCAATTCGATGTGCGTGTTTGGGTACTGCTTTAAAATTACCTATGACTGAAGCCACATTTATAGAGAATGCAATTATGATTGTTATGGCAAGTTTAATGTTAATCTTTTAAAATCAAAAATTATGGAAAATTCAAAAAAACACTCAAACAAAGGAAACTACAAAACCTTCTTTATAATGCTGGCTTGCTCATTTGTAGCAATGTACATCACAATGTATTTAAACACCTATTCCATAGACCACGTATGGTTTAGTTTAACACGATTCTATATGACGTGTTTAGGAATTTCAACAATGGCAGTAATAATGTGGTTTTTTATGCGAAAAATGTATAACGACAAAAAGAAGAATATCGCCATACTCGCAGGTAGTTTTATTCTGTTTGTAGGTGCATTAGGGTTGGTGAGAACACAAGCACCAATTATTGGTGATGTCCTTTGGATGAAAGCAATGATACCACATCATTCTATCGCTATTTTAACAAGTGAAAGAGCAGATATTCAAGACCCAGAAGTTAAGAAATTAGCAGAAGACATTATAAAAGCACAACGTAAAGAAATAAAAGAAATGAAAGCAATGATAAAACGATTAGAGAATGAAAAATAATAAAATAGTCATATATATTGGCATACTCGTAGTAGGTGTGTTATTGGGTTGGTTGCTTTTTGGTGGCTCATCAAAAGAAGGAACAGACCATAATCACGATGCGGTTGCAGCAACCAATCAAATGTGGACGTGTTCTATGCATCCACAAATTATGCAACCAGAACCAGGCGATTGTCCTATTTGTGGTATGGATTTAATTCCTGCTGATGGTGGAAGTGATGGTTTATTAGCAGACCAATTCAAATTGACCGAAAATGCTATGGCTTTAGCTAATATTCAAACATCTATTGTTGGTAAAGGCAATGTTGAAGGCAATACTATCAAATTATCCGGTAAAATTGCTGAAAACGAAGAAGCCAATGCAGTACAGGTAAGTTATTTCGCTGGAAGAATTGAACGTTTGAATGTGAGTTTTACAGGCGAAGAAGTTCGTAAAGGTCAATTATTGGCAACCATTTATTCACCCGAATTGTATGCAGCACAACAAGAATTAATTACAGCAGCATCTTTAAAAGAATCACAACCTGCTTTATACAAAGCAGTCCGTAATAAACTGAAGTTATGGAAGCTCTCTGAAAATCAAATCAATCAGATTGAAGAAACAGGAAAAGTGAAAGAAAATTTTCCTGTTTATGCAACCTTTTCGGGTACTGTTACAGAAAAATTGGTAGAGCAAGGCGATTACATTAAACAAGGTCAACGCTTATTAAAAATTGCCAATCTCAACACCGTTTGGGGAAATTTTGATGTGTATGAAAATCAGATTGACCGCTTTAAAAAAGGACAGGAAGTGATGATAACAACCAATGCTTATCCTAATAAAGAGTTTAAAGGTAAAGTAGATTTTATAGACCCAGTTTTAAACAACAAAACAAGAACTGTAACCTTACGTGTTGTTTTAAGCAATAAGGACGATGTATTTAAACCAGGAATGTTTGTAACAGCAAACATTGAAGGCAGTACAGCTAAAAATGAAGACCTATTGACAATTCCTACATCTTCTGTGTTATGGACAGGTGAACGTTCTGTGGTGTACCTCAAAACAAATCCAGACCAACCTATTTTTGAAATGGTTGAAATTAAATTAGGCAATCAAATTGGTAATGAATATGAAGTTGTAGAAGGTATATTTGCTGGAAATGAAATAGTGACTAACGGAACATTTACGGTTGATGCAGCTGCACAATTACAAGGCAAAAAGTCTATGATGAATAAAGAAGGTGGTAAAGTAATGACGGGACACGAAGGTCATTTAGGTATGGATAACAATGCATCTAACAAAGAAAGTGACCACACTAATATGAATGAGCGTTTGAAAGTGTCAGCGAAATTTCAAGAGCAGTTAAAAGCTGTTTTCAATGCGTATATCAATTTAAAAGATGCTTTAGTAAAAGAAGATTCAAAAAGTACTTCAGCAAACGCAACAACTTTATTAAATAAATTGAACAAAGTAGATATGAAATTGTTGTCAGATAATAAGGCGCATAACCATTGGATGTCATTAGAAGGCGAAATAAAATCTTCTGCAACCTCAATTTCTGAAACATCCGATATAAAATCACAAAGAGACCATTTTAAACATTTATCATCACATCTAATCAATGCTGTTCAACTATTTGGTGTCAATGAAAAGGTCTATGTAGAATTTTGTCCAATGTCAGATAACAACAATGGTGCATATTGGTTGAGTAAAGAAGAAAAAGTAATCAATCCATACTTTGGCGAAGCAATGCTAACCTGTGGTGAAGTAAAACAAGTAATAGAATAAAAAATCAAGTAATAACAATTAAATTTGAAACAATGAAGAGATTAATTTTAAGTGTAGCTGTAATAGCAGCATTAGGTTTTACAAGTTGTAAAAACGAAACCAAAAAAGAAACAGAAACCACAACTACTGAAATGTCAAAAGATATGGCAATCACAGACCTGTCTTTTGGTGTAAGAGGAAATTGCGGAATGTGTAAAAACACTATCGAAAAAGCAGCTAACGGTGTTGAAGGTGTAGCAAGTGCTAATTGGGATGTCGATAAAAAGAAAATAGACGTTTCTTTTGATGATAGCAAAACCGATGCAATGGCAATCCATAAAGCAATAGCAACTTCAGGCTATGATACCGAAAAAGTAGCAAGTAATGAAGAAGCATATAATGGTTTACCAAGTTGTTGTAAATACGACCACGAAATGATAATGAATCAATCTGGTGAAGAAGAAAGTGATGACCATTCAAATCACGACCATTAAACAAAAATGAAAGAGTCTTTTTCGGAAGGCTCTTTTTTTATTCCCCACAACCCAAAACCCAGTTTTTTCGTACCTCAAAATCCTCTGTCTTTTGTGTTGTTCCGCACGCCAATACATAATTGGTTTTATGTCATAATACTTGTAGCCAGCGCTATAATAGCACATTTCTTTTTTTATTTAAAAGTATCCATTTTAATAAATTGGTACAATAAAAAAGCAAAGAGCTATTGCCAACGCTCAAAACAACTATTCCGCCACAAAACCAATCCCAAGCTATGTTACATAATAGAAGTTATAGGAGCAAAAATCCTTTCAATGGTTGCCTACGGCGTTTTATTATATTTTCGTCGCTATAACTGCTATTATGTAAAATATCCACTCACCATCCGCACAAATCGGAACTAAAATTAAACTGTGGATATTCACGAGTACATTAATTTAAAATAAAAATGAAACGAGCTAAATATCCGCTATTCCAACGCTCACATCCGAACTTCTAACTACATTTTCAACAAACATTAAACAGTCGAACATTCAAAGGGTAACGTTAATTTATTATAATATTCGTTATCTCATTCAACTGCACAAAACCATCGTTAAGTCCAAGTATTCCTTACCTCAAGTCTTTGTTTGTTTCATTTCACTAACAAATATTAAAGTCCACTTTTCCCCACCACCCAAGAAATAGGATATAAAAAAATAGGTTTACAATATTTTGTAGTACGGCATAGCACATTACTTTTTATCGTGCCTCAAAAAAGCAATAAGCTATTGTCTAAAAGTCCTGTATAAGTAGCTTGTTTAAATGCTGTTTTATCAAACAACTATTTAAAACGCTACATATACAAACGCTTAATCCAACGCTCAAATACGAACTAAACCTATTTTTTTAAGTGTTAATTCCCCAGAAAAGTTAAAAGTAAATTGAATCAAGTTTAAACCGATTTGAAATATTAAAATAAAAAAAGATGGCAAATATATGTGGCTACCTCTGCCAACCGCACAAGGCTATAAAGGTCAAGCCCTACGGGTTTTGAATAAAACTTTTTTCAATACCCTTTTTCTTTTGATTTAGACATTCAACTCAAAAAACTTTTATCCAAAAACCTTGACAGCCTTACCCACGCCACAACAACTATGGCTATCTTTTTTCTTTTCAAAAAAATAATGGCGCGAAGCGTAGCGAAGCAATTTTAAATTGGATAGCTATGTCAACTTTTGAACTAAAAACACACCAAATCGGAAGAACCTACTCGAACCCTCATTTTTTCATTCTAAATAAAGGTCTAAACAGCGGAAAACCACTCTTAAAATCCTGTGCTAACTGTTTCGTTGTCACTACTACAACAGAAGAGGTAAAACACACACTTTTTCACTTATCTATGATGTTGCAAATAGGCGGTTTTTACGCTTACTATTTAAAAGGTAGTGTTATTCCGTTTATTTCAATAGATGATTGTAGGAACACTTTGAAAAACAGCTACAGCTCATTGTTTTATGATGCAATTCAGTTGCAAAAACATATTAATATTGTGTCAGCAATTAATAAAAAGGAAAAGGAGCTTCATAAAATCATTTCAAAAATGGCAGATTTGAAAGTATCATATATCCAAAGTTTATTTTCTAAAATGCAAAAAGAAGCAATCTAAAGCAACAAAATCCATATCAAAAGAATAGCATAAAACTTGCCATATATTTCAGCGGAAGGTACAACTTCGTGTTAAGTCCGTACCAAGTCCGAAGAAAATTATGTTTCATTTAAATTATTTATGTTATGGGTAAAATTGCTCAAGGTATTTTAGGAGGTCTTTCAGGTAAGGTTGGTAACGTTATCGGTGGAAGCTGGAAAGGAATTGATTACATTAGAATTAAACCTTCAAGTGTAGCCAATCCAAGAACTGTTGGTCAAGTAAACCAAAGAACCAAGTTTACTGCCACTTTAGAATTTTTACAGGCTGTAAAGCCTTTTATTAAGTTAGGATATAAAGGGTTAGCTGTTAAGAAAACAGAATTTAATGCTGCAATGTCGTATGTATTGAATAATGCTATTACAGGTACTGAACCTAACTTTGTTGTTGACTATCCGAACGCTTTAGTAAGTCGAGGAGGTTTATCTGGTGTGCTAAACCCAACGACTGATTTAGCAACTGCTGGAGAAGTAACGTTTGGTTGGGATGATAACTCTGCTGAAGGTAACGCAAATGCTACTGACAAGGCGATGTTATTGGTTTACAATCCTTCAAAAAAGGAATCCATTTCTTTACTTGATGGAGCAGACAGAACAGTAGGTTCTCAAATTATTCCAATCCCAACAACTTATGCAGGAGATACAGTAGAGCTATTTATGGCTTTTATTTCTGCTGATGGTAGTCAAGTATCAAACAGTATTTATTTAGGCTCTGGTACAGCTAATTAATGCTTGGTGTTTTTATTTGGAAACCGCTCTAATCGAGCGGTTTTTTTTATGCTATATTTGTTGCTCTATTTATTAATAGTTGTTACTAATCTTCTCTTATTATCCATTTTTTGTATGCTATTTGTTGCCCAAATACAATAGTACTAATGAATACAAGGGTAGTTAAATATTGTATCGGGAAGTAAAACGTCATCGCAAAATTCTTAGATATAAATTATATAATTTAATTTTTAAAAATCTTGTATTGCATTTAATGTGATATATGGCTTGAGCTAATATTTCAAATTTAATCTTAAGTTAACCTGTTTGTAAAATAGGTGAATAGGTATTTCATAATGTGTTCTTCAAATTTTAGTTACATTTAGCCTTAAAAAAAGGCTAAGGTTTAATGCATAAAAAATTACATCTATACATCAAATGTATTGCTTTACTGATCGCGATACGTAGTTATTCTCAAGTTGACACACCTCAAACTATAGATAGCCAGATAGATAAGGGAATAGCGTTAATGTTTCAAAAAGAACATTCTCAGTCTATTGAACTATTGATTACTACAGAAGCCATAGCCAAAAAAAATCAATGGTATGAACAAGTTTTTAGGTCCACATTAAATATAGGGTCTAATTATTATTTCCTTTCAGATTATGGTGAGGCGGTTTTATATTACTTACAAGCCTATGAAATAGCTATTGAACATTTAGATTCGCGTCAGGAAATGACGGTGCTTAATAATATAGGTATTCTTTATTTTCAAGAAGAAGATTTATTACAGGCAAAGGATTATTTCTTTAAAGCGTACCAAAAGGCAAAATTATTAAGAGATGAGGTCAAAGTGGGCTATTACGGGGTGAATTTAGCATTGGTCTCTAATAAAATGAAAGCGCCTGATTCTGCTCAAATTTATATTAATGAGGCCTTACCTTTATTGAAGAATGAACCTAATGTTTTAGTCACAGGAAAGATGGCGCAGTCTGAAATGTTTCTCTTAAAAAAACAATATGCCAAATCTGAAGACATTGCTCTCAATTTATTACCCAAGTTTCAAGATGTCTCACAAGTAGAAAATAAAGTTTTCATTTTATTGGTTTTAGCACAAATTAATGAAGATCAAAACCGTTTAGATAAAGCGCTGTATTATGGTATTAAAGCTCGAAATACGCAAGCAGGTATTGAGAATAGAGAAGAAGTCTATAGCTATTTGTCTAATTTATATGGTAAAAAGGGACAACTTGAAAAGGCTCTAGTGTATAAAGATTCTGTAATTATTGCTTCAGACTCGCTAGCCGATATCAGAAATAGTAAACTGTTTGAAACTGAAAAAGTGAAGTTTCAAATTCAAAATTACCAACATGAACTTTCTGAAAGTAAAGAAGTCTTAAAACAAGAGCGACGCTTCTTTTATAGTATTATCGGAATCACATTACTCAGTATGGGCTTTATTTTATGGATTGTTAGAAGTAATTCTATAAAACATAAACAACGGAAAACCATTGTAGAATTAGAGTTAGCTAAAGAGAAAAGCGATTATTTGCTGATTCAAAAACAATTGCATGAGCAAGAAACTTTAGCACTATTAGAGCAAGAACGTTTTAAAAACGAATTAGAAGTTAAAAATAGAAAGCTTACCGCTAAAGCTTTGTATTTGTCTAGTAAGAATGATTTAATTGAAGAAGTACTACAATCGCTATCTCAGAATACAGAGATAGCGGAAAATCCTGAATTAAAAAAACAGATACGGGAGTTAAAGAATCACCTTAAAACAGATACCCAATGGGATAGTTTTTTTACGCACTTTGAAGAAATTAATCAAGGGTTTTTAGATAGGCTGAGATATAAACATGATAAACTAACGCCAAGTGATATTCGGTATATCACTTATTTATATATGAATTTATCAAATAAAGAAATTGCATCGCTTTTAAACATAACACCACAATCATGTAGGAAGCGTAAAGAGCGACTTGCCAGTAAGTTAAATATTCCCAACAACACTACACTTCATAATTATTTATCTACGATTTAATTTTTGTGTCACGCTAAAAGAACAGTAGTGTCACGGAATGTCACGCTTAAAATAAGGCGTTAACGATATCGTGTATCTATATTTATCATCCTAATCTTAAAATATGTTACGATGAAAAAACAAATTACTTTATTACTCTTTTTCTTAAGCGTTATCATTTCAACTAAAGCCACTGCGCAAATTGAATTTGAAGGAGCAAAAGCTTATGGACAATTATTTGATGTTACGTATAGTAAAACACAAGAGAATGTCATTTATGCTCATACCTTGACGAATCATGTTGTAACGTCTGTGGATGGTGGTGACACTTGGGATATTTTATATTCAGATCCTTTAGATAATTATGCCACTATAAAAGATTTAAAATTAATTAATGATGGAGCTGCTCTAAGTTTTAATATTAAAGCAGAAGGTACTGATTATAATAAAATAGTAATATTCGATTTAGCTACAACTTCGATTACACAGACCTTTTCTCCACCGAACTCTTTTGAATTTGATATTTTAATAGAGTCTTATGATATTTCGGATGCTAACAATGATGTGGTGTTAATGCATACGACCTATTTTTTTGCAGGTGCTTACACTCACGAGGTGTTTTATACCTCTAATGGTGGTTTAAATTGGAACGTTGTTTACTATAGTCCTATAAATGATCATGTGGTTGTAAACAATGTAAGTATTTCTCCGAGTGACGATAACAAGCTATTTCTTATGCGAGGTGGTTCTACAACTAGAGAGTTAGGGGGAGTTTTCGTTTCTCTAGATGCTGGACTTACTTGGGAAAATAAAATACCAGGAAATACTTACAGTCCCATAGCTTTTAATCCGAATAATTCTGATGATATATTTGTAGGAACATTCTACGGTTACGACACTCATGTAGAAAATTTATACCGTTCATTAGATGGAGGAGACACCTGGGCTATTGTGCCAATTACTTGGACATCTATGTCTACTAATAGTATTCATGATATTCAATTTAACCCTACTAATACTGATGAAATTATAGTGTTAGAAGAAAATGAAATAGTGGTATCTTCAGATAATGGAACCACTTGGGAAAACCATGTTTATACTGATATAGATACAGAAGCCTATTACTATGGTTTAACGGCATCATACAATCCTTTTACGGCTGATGAAATTTTAATTTCTGCTAATTTTTACCCGTTTTTAACTACAGATGGAGGGCAAACACTTAGCAAGTTAGAAAATCCTTTTTTTAATTCTACAGGAACAGTTGCGGCATTTTCTTCTGCTGGAGATAACCATGTATATTATGGATTGCGAAACGGTTTCATACATAAAGATTTGCAGACTAATATAGAGGACGAGATTTTTCTACAATCTTTAAATCAAGGTTTTGGATCTCCAACGGGAGTATTTGCAGATCCAGTGGTAAGTGGTCGTGTTTTTACAAACGTTAGAGGGTTCAATACATCTTATGTTACTGTTAGTTCAGAATATGGTTTGAATGCAGAGATTATTGCTAGTTCTTCATCTTTTTTAATTATAGAAGATGTTTCTAATTCTATTGCTAACCCAAATATTAGTTGGGTTTCTACAGGTTTAGGTTTAAGTAAGGTAGATTTAACTGATATGAACAACATTATTTATGAGACTATAGCGGTTCCTGAGCCAGAATTAGATCAGGTTGTTAAAGCAGTACAAGTAGATAGTGAAAATGAAACTACCATTTTTATTGCTAAAGGGATTAATTTTTATAAATCCGTTGACGATGGTGCCACTTGGATCACAAGTAATAATGGTTTAGAATCATTAGCAATTGATGCGCATTTAATATTAGATATTGATCAGAATCCATTTAATGCTAATCAATTAGTATTGGCGACAACTAACGGTGTCTATTTATCTGAAAATAAAGGGGATACTTGGGTTTCTGTTTCTTTGGAATTTACTGATAAAATAGCTTTTTCATCATTTAATGAAAATGCAATTGTAGCCGTTACACATTACTCTGATGGATATGAAGTTCCATTGCCAATTGCAAAGGCAAAAATTATTATAAGTAATGATTTAGGAGACACTTGGAACGAAATATCGCCTGAAACGTTAAACTATCCATTTACATATACTTCTGCATTTCTTTTTGCTGAAGATGAAGTTAGTGTTTATTTAGGTACTCAAGATTTAGGTTTAATAAAATATGATATTGATATATCAACACTATCAGTTAGTTCAGAGTTACCTTTTAATAACACTATTAAATTTTATCCTAATCCAACCCAAAATAGTTTTCTAGTGGTAGGTGATGATTCTATTAAAGCTATTAGTATATACTCAATTTCCGGACAAGAAGTTAAGAGCGTCAAGAATCTAAGCTCAGAAATTAATGTAAGTGATTTAGCGGCTGGTGTTTATTTGGTAAAAGTACAAACTGCAAACAGTACAATTACTAAGCGCCTAATAAAGTCTAATTAGTATTACAGATTTTTCAATATGATTTATAGTGCAATAGTTCTAATTTAATTTAGAATTGAAATCTAATGAAAGCCCATTTTACGTAATGTAAAGTGGGCTTCTTGTTTTTATAAGGTCATCTCGGTAAAGGGTATGTATTGCTTTAATACAGAACTTCTTTTTCAGATAGCAATATTAAAAACGGGCTATTTGTGGGTCAGCCATTCAACTGACCACTTTCATAACATAAACATAACGCAACTTGGATGCTATACTAGGTTTTTTGTTTAAATTTGCAACTAAGTTGCATTAATGATTATTGTTATATTGGTATAATGAAAATCGAACGAATTTGAAATTGTATTACACGTGCTTTGTCTCATGCATTGTGTTGTTACTTTTTGCCATTTGCAGAATAAAATGGCTCGATTTTTAGCGTATATTAAAATATCGTGATATTAAAGCATCAGTGATTGTAAGAGGCCATTGAATTTTGAATAAGAATACTGTAAAGTATTTATTTAAATGATTAGAAAAAGGAACTTATAGATTAAGTATTAGACCACATCAAAATGAACAGAAGAAATTTTTTTAAGAAAGGGTCCTTAGTGGCATTGGGAACAACATTATTACATCCCTTTAGTAGTCTCGCTAGTGAAGTTGGTTATGACATGACTGACTATAATAAAAAAGCAAAGAACATAATTGTTATTGTTAGTGATGGTATGAGTATTGGAACTTTAAATATGGCCGATTTATATCTCTCGAGAAAAACTGGAACAGGTTCTAATTGGTTAGACTTATATAAGAAAAATAAAGTTAGCAGAGCACTTATGGACATGGCATCGGCAAGTTCAATTGTTACCGATTCTGCTGCTGCAAGTTCATCTTGGGGAGGTGGTGTTAGAATTAAAAATGGAGGTTTAAATGTAGGTGAAAGTGGAGAGGTGTACTTGCCTATTTGGCAGAAATTCAAGATGTCAGGGAAAAAAGCAGGTTGTGTCACTTCAGTTCCTATTACGCACGCTACTCCTGCGGGATTTTGTGTCAATTCCAAATCGAGAAATGCCCAAGAGGAGATTGCAGAAAAGTATTTGGAACTTAAGTTTGATGTGATGATGGGTGGAGGTGATGATTACTTTTCTTCAGATAAAAGAAAAGATAAAAAAGACATGTATCAAGAATTTACATCAAAAGGGTATCAAGTGGTTCATACCAGACATGATATGATGTCTTCAGAAACCGATAAGCCTATTTTAGGAGTTTTTGATGATGGAGGGCTTCCTTATGCTTTAGATAGACAAAATAGTAAGGAGTTGGTTCAAAACATACCAACACTCGCGGAAATGACTCAAAAAGCGATTGACGTCATGAAAGATCATTCCAAAGGTTTTGTGTTACAAGTGGAAGCTGGAAAAGTCGATTGGGCAGCCCACGGTAATGATATTGCAGGATTAATTCACGATCAAATTGATCATGATGAAGCTATTCAAGTCGCTATGGATTTTGCGGAACAGGATGGTGAAACTTTAGTGATTATAACCACGGATCATGGGAATGCCAATCCTGGAGTTATCTACGGTTCGGATGCTAATGATAATTTTGATTCCATTCAAAACTATAAACATACTAACGAGTGGATTTTAAATGGTATTGGTAAAGAGACTTCCATCTCGCAAATAAAAGAAAGAATAAACTATGCCAACAATATTGCATTAACCAACGAAGAATGTCAACAGTTGTTAGATTATTATAAAGACATACCGACTGCTAAAGGTCTTTATAATCCAAGGCATCTTCCTTTTAATCTTTTAGCCCAAATGCAGAAACCCCATAATTCAGTGGGCTGGATTAGCATGCAACACTCTGCAGATTATGTAGAATTAGCTATGTATGGTCCGGGAAGTCACCTCTTAAAACCGTTCATAAAGAATACAGATTTACACTATTTAATGCTTGAAGCTGCTGAAATACAGAACACTTTTTAATAAAAATGTTATGTTGTAACGAATAATAAAGTGTAACGTACTTCGTTTAGATTACGCATAAATTTGACCTTAGTTATTTGTTAACTATTGACTTAAAAAGAATCATTTTATAATAGAAAATAAACTTCATGAACATTTTATATATACATGGATTAAACGGGAGTTTGAGTCCTGAAAAGAGAAGTATCTTGGAACAATACGGAGTTGTTTATGCTCCGTCTATTGATTATGAAAACCAACCAAGCGTAATTTCAAATATATCCGCTGATTTTAGCGCACATGATATTAATGTGGTTATCGGGAGCAGTATGGGAGGTTTTACAGGGTATTACATTTCTAATGGTTATCAATGTCCAGCATTGCTTTTTAATCCAGCCTTAGCAAAACGCTCTGTCTATCAAGAAATACCTGAAATAGATAATAAAAAAAGCATTCTTAAATATATCGTTTTAGGCACAGAAGATGATGTTGTAAATCCGGCGGATACACTTCAGTTCTTAGCAAGTACAATTTCGTATAATCCTGAGTATAATATTCACTTACGGAATGATTTAGCACATCGTATTCCTATACCTATTTTTGAAGATGAGGTGAAGATTTTTTTCAATATGTTATAGTGTATTTACGCTCAATGGATTAGTTTTTATGTGTTTCAATGTGAGTTGAGAGCCGGTGAGATATATTTAAAATTCAAAAATTAAAAAAGTTAGATTTTGAGAAAACACATATCTTTAGGTTTGCTGTATTTAGGTTTGCTGTATTTAGGTTTGTTAGAATTTTGAAGTTAAACATATAGTGTCTTATTTCTTTATAAAAAGGGTGTGAAGAAAATGTTATTGTAGTATGTAAAGTTTTTTTATTTAGGTATTATATAATAATCGCTTAACTTGTGTGGGCTTTAATTGACCTAAATATGAATATCTACCTTTCTTTAGTATTACAATTTTTACTGATATCCTCTAGTGTCCTTATCTTATTTAAATTTAGAAAAACCCTAGGGTTGGCTCCGCTTTATCTTTTTCTGGGGGCCATACAATATTTGCAATCACTTATAGGTTCAAGAGTAAGTATTACAGATATAGATAATATAATTATTTATCCAGGATCAGTAATTGTTTTTAGTTCAATTCTATTTGCGGTTTTATTGATTTATATAAAAGAAGGTGCTCGAAGTGCGAGAACACTCATCTTAGGTATGATTATCTCAAACTTTTTATTGTTAGCGCTCTATAGTTTTTCTTATGATCCGGCACTAACTACACAAGCCAAAAGTGATTTGGAATCTCCATCTTTTTTCGTATTAAATTATAAGTACTTTTCTATAGGTAAAGTTTTACTATTACTAGATTTTATTTGGATGGTGATTATTTATCAATTTTTAATTTCAAAAGTTAAAAAGTGGCCTATCTATATAGTATTATTTGTTTCCTTATCCGTTGTCTTAATATTTGACTCTATTTTATTCAATTTAATCTTTAATTATGGTGCAAACGATTTTAATGCATTATTGTTAGGGCAAATTTTCGGAAAGTCTATTTCAGCTCTAATTTTATCCTTTGTACTATATGCTTATTTGAAGTTTATAGATTCTGATAGTTATAATGCAACTTTTATAGCTAATCAAGATCGAGATGTGTTTTCCATATTACAATACAAAAAAAGGTATTTGGATTTGAAGACAGAAAAACACCAAAGTGAGAAAAAATTAACAACACAATTAGAAACCTCATTAAATAATATTTCGGATGGTTTTATTGCCTTAGATTCAAATTGGTGTTATACGTATGTTAATAAAAAAGCAGCTGGTCTTTTAGGTAAATCTAAAGAAGATTTAATAGGGAATCATATTTGGACCGTATTTCCAGAAGGAAAAGAGCAGTCATTTTATAAAGTTTATAATGAGGCATTTGAAACTCAAAAAACAATTTATTTTGAAGATTATTCTGAACCACTAGATAAATGGTTTGAAAACAGAATATATCCTTCAGAGGAAGGGTTAACTATTTATTTTACAGACATTACCGAAATAAAAAAAGCAGATGCGGATAATCAAATGTTACGATCATTAATAGAAACTAGTGATGAGTTTATAGGTTTAGCAACTTTAGAAGGTAAGCCCCTGTACTTAAATACAAATGGTAGAAAATTAGTAGGGTTAAATACAGATTTAGAAACAGTAGATTCCATCATAGATTTCTTCCCAGCTGTTTACAAAGACAGGATTATAAATGAGCACTTGCCACATGTTTTTAAACATAATAGATGGAGTGGAGAAGTGCATTTACAAAATTTTGAAACTGGAGATTTAATTCCTATTGAAAAATCAGGATTATTAATACGTGATCCGGAAACAAATACGCCAATAGCATTGGGGATTGTAGCTAAAGATATTACGGAACGTAAAGAAGCAGAGGAACAGCTAAAAAATAGTGAACTTTTGTTTAGGAGATTATCTGCTAATGCGCCAGTGGCCATATTCCAATCAGATAAGGACGGTAAGTGTAATTATGTTAATGAGGAATGGTTGAAATATTCTGGACAAACTTATGATGAAGCCTTAGGTTATGGTTGGTCTAATGCCATTCATCCAGAAGATAAAAACATGGTTTTAGAACAATGGCAGAAATCTATTGTATCAAATGAGAGATTATTACAGGATTTTAGATTACTTCATAAAAATGGTGATGTAAGGTGGATTTCGGCTAAGGCTGTAGGTGTTTTTGATTCTAATAAAGAAGTAACCAGCTATATAGGAATACTAAATGATATTACTGATAGAAAAACAGTAGAGGCACAAATTCTGAAAAGTGAAAAATATCTTGAAAATATCATAAATAATATTGCAGATCCTGTATTCGTAAAAGATGAGCAAAGCCATATATTATTGGTTAATGATGCATTTTGCAAGCTTTTAAACATTTCTAAAAAGGATATTTTAGGGAAAACCTTAGCGGAAAATGTATCATTGATTGAGCAAGAGGAATTTTTAAAAATTGATAAACAAGTTATTGCCACTGGAATTGCTAATGTGAATGAGGAAACAATGACTTTTAATAATAATGAAAGTCGTATCATCTCTACAAAAAAGACACGATTTGTAGACAGTGGTGGTGCTATATTTCTAATTGGTGTGATTCGGGATATTACAGAACGCAAGAAAGCCGAAATAGAATTAGAAAACTATAAGAATAATCTTGAAAAATTAGTAGAAACAAGAACGGCCGAATTAGAAAAAGAAAAAGTTAAAGCCCAATCAGCAGATTTAATGAAGTCTGCTTTCTTGGCTACGATGTCGCATGAGTTAAGAACTCCAATGAATTCTATTATTGGTTTTACAGGCATTTTAATTAAAGAATTGGCAGGACCATTAAATGAAGAGCAAAAAAGGCAACTTTCAATGGTTAAAAATAGTGGTGAGCATTTATTAAGCCTTATTAACGATATTTTAGATATATCCAGAATTGAAGCGGGTAAATTAAAAGTAACATACTATCCTTTTGATTATTTGACATCTTTAGAGAAAACCATAGAGTTTTTGCAGCCACAGGCCTCTGCTAAAGGCCTCATCTTGCGAACAGAAATTGCAGAAATGGATATTACTTTAGTCAGCGATGAACGTAGGGTTGAGCAGATATTTTTAAATTTATTATCTAATGCGATAAAATTTTCTAATACCGGAACTATTCGTGTAAAAGTAGAAGTCGTTGATGATTTTGTTATTACGCAGGTTATTGATGAAGGCATTGGTGTACAGAAAAAGGATCTTGTGAGATTATTTATGCCTTTTGTTCAACTTGAAGTAGGACTCAATCGTAACCATGAAGGCACTGGTCTTGGCTTAGCAATTTGCAAAAATTTAATAGAAAAATTAGGCGGAACGTTGCAGGTGTCTAGTGAGTTAGGTGTGGGTAGTAATTTTACGTTTAGGTTGCCTATTAAACATTCAGATAAAATAATTGATTGATACATTTTTAAACTAAACTAAATGTAATATATTTAAGTCTCTAGGATGTTGGTTTTAATTTTTATACCCCAAAAAATATGAGTCCATCGATATTAATAATTGAAGATAATGAACAAAATATGTATATGTTATCTTACCTACTTACAACAAGTAATTATACGGTTTTAAAAGCCTATAATGGAGTTGACGGCTTGCAGTTTGCAAACGATAATCACCCTGAAATCATTTTAATAGATATTCAGCTACCAGATATGGATGGTCATGAAATTTGTGCTAAACTTAGGTATAATGGTCTACCAAAAAACACAGCCATTATAGCTGTAACCTCCTATGCTATGGGTGGTGATAGGGAAAAGGCACTAGAAGCTGGTGCGGATGGTTATATTGAAAAACCGATTGATCCCGATACGTTTGTAAGTCAAATGGAAAAAATATATAAAGATAAACAGTCCACATAGTAGTTATGAAAACCATATTAATAGTAGATGATATATATGAAAACCTTTACTTGCTAAAAGTTATATTAGAAGAAGCAGGTTACAAGGTTGTGGAAGCAAAGGATGGAAAAGAAGGTTTAGATATACTAAAGACTACTTATGACCATAATGGAAAAGTAGATCTCATAATTTCAGATATTTTAATGCCAGTGATGGATGGCTATATATTCTGTCAAGAATGTAAAAAGGATAAACTGTTTAGTCAAATTCCATTTATATATTATACCTCGACTTATACAGAAAAGCTTGATGAAGAATTTGCATTAAAGTTAGGTGCTGTTCATTTTTTAAGGAAGCCTACAGATCAAGAAAAAATACTAAAAATTATTCAGGGAGTTCTTAAAGAGGATCAGGCAAAACCAAAACCTGTAAAAGACCTACAATATAACGAACAAGAAGTATTAAAGCTTTATAGTGAGCGCCTTATTAGTAAATTAGAGCAAAAAAAAATAGATTTAGATAAGGAGGTATCTGAACGTGTAAAAGCTGAGCAATTATTAATTCATAAAAATAAAATTTTAGATTTAATTGCTTTAAATACACCTATTGATGAGATATTTAATCAGTTGCTTCTAAATTTTGAATCGGTTCACCCCGATTATTTTGGGGCATTGAGTTTGTTAAACGAAGATGGCATTCATCTCAATCTAGTAGCCGCACCGTCATTGCCAGAACCTTATAATAAGGCAATGAAAATTGTTGAAATAGGTGCGTCTGTTGGCTCTTGTGGCACAGCTGCTTTTACTAAAAAACCAGTAATCGTTTCTGATATTAGCAGCGATAGATTGTGGAAGAATTATAAGGATGTCGCCTTAGAACATAAGCTTAAATCGTGCTGGTCATTACCGGTGTTATCTGAGAGTAATGAAGTTTTAGGAACTTTTGCAATTTATAGTCAGTCCATAAATGCACCTTCATTACAAGATATTCGCGAATTAAAATTAACACGTAGCTTAATTAATATCGTTATAGAAAAATTTAGGGTTAGAGATGAAATAAAGAAAAAAGACGAATCTTATAGAGCTTTAATAAATCAGGCAAGTGATGCTATCCTAACGTATACATTAGACGGAACCATACATTCCTTTAATAAGGCAACGTTTCAAATGTTAGGGTACTCTCAAGAGGAATTTTCTAAACTAAATATCAACGATTTTCTAGTTGGTGATTTTATTTCAGATCAAAAACTTTATGATCGCATATTAAAAGGAGAATCTGTGCTTTTTGAAAGGCAGATGATGTGCAAGGATAAGACAATATTAGATATTGAAATCACTGCAAAAAAACAAATAGACGGCAAAGTGTTGTCTATTGGGCGAGATATTACAGAACGTAAAAAAGTAGAAGTTAAACTTCAGGAAAGTGAATTTAACTTAAAGCAGTCTCAAATTGTTGCTAATATAGGGTCTTATGTGGTGGATTTAAAAGCGAGCAGTTGGGAAGGATCTGAAGTTTTAAATAAACTATTTGGTATTGACGGGACTTATATAAAAACTGTTGAAAGTTGGAATACTCTTATTCATCCCGATGAACAGGAAGAAATGCTAAATTACTTTGAACAGTGTGTCGCAAATCATGAGCGATTTACCAAAGAATACAGACTCATAAAATATAATACCAAAGAAGAAATTTGGGTTCATGGTATCGGAGAATTAATTTTTGATGAAAATAATAGCCCTATCAAATTAATAGGTACTATACAAGATATAACGGATCGTAAAACGTCTGAAATTAAACTTCAGGAAAGTGAATATAGTCTGAGGCAATCTCAAGTCGTTGGAAATATTGGTTCGTATGTATTAGATTTAAATACGAGAACTTGGGAGTCTTCTGCAGTATTAAATAGTGTTTTTGGTATTCCCGAATCTTATGTGAAAACAATTGATAGTTGGGTTGAGGTTATTCATCCAGATGAAAGAGAGGAAATGTTTAACTACCTAGAAAACGGAATCAAGAATAATAGAAAGTTTGATAAAGAATATAGGGTCGTTAAATTAAAGACAAAGGAGGAGATATGGGTACATGGTACCGGTGAAATTATTTATGATAACGATGGAAAATCGGTAAAAATGATTGGGACGATGCAAGATATAACGCATCGTAAGAAATCAGAAATAAAACTGCAGGAAAGCGAATATAACCTAAGACAATCACAGATTGTAGCTAAAATTGGATCGTATACCGTAGACATAGAATCTGGTGCTTGGGAAAGCTCTAAGGTTTTAGATAATATAATTGGTATTGATAACACTTACGAAAAATCAAGAGAAGGTTTAATCGCGCTCATACATCCAGATCATTTAGAAAAAACTATAGCGCATTATTATGATGCGATTGAAAACCGGAAGAAGATTGATTTAGAATTCAAAGCTATAACGCTTCATTCAAAAGAAGACGTTTGGATACATGTCCTTGGTGAACTAATTTTTGATAATAATTTTATTCCAGTAAAAGCAATTGGTACTGCTCAGGATATTTCAGAACGTAAAAAGCACGAATTAGAATTAAAAATTGCTAATGAGTTTTCAAGTAGCCTTTTGAAATCGATGCATGAAGGTTTGTATGCTATTAATTTAGACTCAGAGATAATCAGTGTAAATCCGTCGTTTTGTAAAATGACAGGTTTTACAGAAGACGAATTATTAGGAGTTAAACGGCCATACCCATTTTCAGTACCCGAATTAAAAAAAGAAAATGATAGACGGTACAAATTACTGATACAAAATAAAAATGAGAAAGATTATGAAAACACATATATGCGTAAAAACGGAGAACATTTTCCGGTGCATGTTATGGTTTCGAGTATATATGATGAAAATGGAGATAAAACGGCCAATTTCGCAACTGTAGAAGATATTACAGAACGAAGAAAAGCCGAGCAAAACTTAAAATTAGCAAAAGAGTTTAATGACAAGCTCATTATGTCTATGCAAGAGGGCTTAGTTATCGTGGATTTAAATGGTAAGATAGTGATGGTTAATGACTCTTATTGCAATATTGTGGGCTATTCAAGAGAAGAGCTGTTAAGCCTTAATTTGCCTTATCCATTTGTAAAGACAGAGGATCTAGAAAAAATATCAAATATTAATAAACAAGTTGCAAATGGTGAAGAGCCCTCTTCTCAATTTGAGTTTGTAAGAAAAAATGGGGAAACATTTTTAGCGTCCTTTTTATCTGGAAATATCAAAAATGATAACGGAGAAGTGATAGCATTATTCGGTACTATGAAAGATGTTTCCGAAGAAGAAAAAGCTAAAAAGGTTTTAGAAGATAACGCAAAAAAATCCTTAGAACGAAAAAATGTTATATTAGAATTGGCCAGTTTAGTGGGGAAAGATTATAAAGATGCCTTAGATAAAATTACCGCATTATCGGCAAAGACCTTAAATGTTGAAAGAGGAAGTATTTTAAAATTTAACGATAGCAGAACTGAAATGCTTTGCAAAAAGTTATATAATCGAAAAAATGACTCTTATGAAAGTGGTCAGGCTTTTCATAAACAAGGAAATGAAGCTTTTTTTGCAACCATAATTGAGAACAAAATAGTTAATGCGTCAAATGCACTAACTCATGAGTTATTTCAAGGGTCTTTAAATACTTATTTTATACCGTTAAATATAAAATCTAAACTAAGTATTCCAATACAGGGGATAGGTGGAGTTTATGGTATTTTGTGTTTTGAACAGGTAGATACGATGCATACATGGACTACGGATGAAGAAGAGTTCGCAACGTCTATTGCTAATCTGGTGTCCTTAATGATACAAAGTACAGAACGAAAATTGGCAGAAAAAGCATCTATTATAGCAAACGAGCAACTTACACTGGCAAATAATGAACTTAATAAACTTCGAAATCAATTAGAGCAAGAAAATGTATATCTAAGAAATGAGTTAGATTTAGTGTTTAACTATGAAGAAATGGTCTATGGAAGCGCAGAATTTAGTAATGTTCTCACGGAAATAGAAAAGGTGGCGCCAACCAACGCAACCGTATTGTTGCTTGGTGAGTCAGGTACAGGTAAAGAGTTGTTGGCGAGAGCTATTCATAATACAAGTACTCGTAATAAAAAACCTTTAATTAAAGTTAATTGTGCAGCGATCCCTAGAGAGTTGTTAGAGAGTGAATTATTTGGACATAAAAAAGGATCATTTACAGGAGCGTTTAATGATAAAATTGGAAAATTTGAATTGGCAGATGAGGGAACTTTGTTTTTAGATGAAATAGGGGAGTTACCTATAGATATGCAGCCAAAAATTTTAAGATTCTTACAAGAAGGAGAGATAGAAGTCATTGGAGGTGCTGGTACTAAAAAGTTGAATGTACGGGTGATTGCCGCAACGAATAGAGATTTAAAAGAAGAAATTAAAAACAAACGCTTTAGAGAGGATTTGTATTTTAGACTTCATGTATTTCCTATAATTGTACCTGCACTTCGCGACCGAAAAGATGATATTCCGTTATTAGTAGAGCATTTTGTAGATAAGTTTAATAAAGATTATGGTCGAAACATTAAATATATAGCGGATGAGTCTATGAATAAGCTCAAATCCTATAAATGGCCTGGGAATATTAGGGAGCTAGAGAATTTAATTGAACGCGCAACAATTTTATCTACAGAAGAAACATTGTTTATACCTGGATTTGAATCATCGAATCAAATAGTAAATCCTATCAATCAAAAAGACTTGTCTTTAGATGCTGCTCAGCGAGATCATATTCTTCAGGTGTTAGAGCAATGCAACTGGAAAATTAGTGGTCCAGATGGTGCTTCAAACCTATTGCAAATAAAACCGAGTACGTTACGGGATAGGATGAAAAAACTAGATTTAAAAAAACCTAAATAAAGCGGTAATCCGTTAATTCATAAAAACATCACAGAAGAGGTCACGGTATTCCGTGACTTTTTTAATGCTTTGGTTTTTAGGGTTTTAGATTTAATATGTTGATTTTCAGTGTTTTATGTTATTTTTAGTCGAAGTGTTTTTGTTTTGGCATATCAATTGGTATGTGTATCCCAAACAAATGATATGAGTGAAGATATTCAGTATGAAGGCATTAAAATTTGGGAAGACCAAAATATAATCCGTTGTAAATTAAGTCCAGTTTTTTTCAAAACTTATGATAAGTCGGAAAGAGAAGAGGTATTGTATAAAGCTATTTCTGTAATTTACGACAGGCAATACAAACCACTTCTATTAGATTTAAAACAATTAAATAGTTCAGATTCTATAGAATTATTTATACTAATTTCTAATAGTGTATCAATAAATACATTAGTACTTTCTAGAGTGTTCTTAGTCCGTTCTACAAGTCTAAGAATTTTATTAGCGATTAATAATATTACTGGTAATAAAGTGGTTCCTAATAAAATACATACAGATTTCAATGTGGCTCGTGCATACTGCCAAAATAATTATCAGATTTTTAATAATGCAAGTTAATAGGTTATTATGAGTAAAATCATTGGATTTAATAATGCCATATTTTGGACAGATCATACCGGCATTCTTTATTGTGAATTTAACAATGAAGATCCTAATTTTAAATTAGAATTAAAAAATGTTGAGCTGTACATCAAGGCTATTATAACGTTGTGCGACGGTAATGCTATGCCGTTTCTTATAGATTTAAAAAATACGCGCGGGACTTTTTCTGTTTCTGCAGCGAAATTGTTAGCTCAAAACCCTGAACTAATTAAATTGAGAATTTCAGAATCGTATGTGATTAATAGCTTGGGCGGAAAATTATTATTGTCTTTTTATAAACGACTTTATGATGATGCGACTCCGTTTGCAATATTTGAGGATATTATACTGGCAGAAGAATATGCCTTACAAACAAAATATAAGTTTCATAGAACGAATAATTTACAGCTTCAAGCGTAAATCATACATTGATAGATTGGTATTGGTAGTATAGATCATATTTGTAGACGAAATTAAGTGTTATAAACTTTTTTATAACATGATTTAAGATATAATCCCTTCGTAGAAATACGTAGGGCTTTTTTAATTTACAAAAAACCAAGATTGAAAAATTGTGGTTTTTAATGATGTTGCTGTATCTTTACGAATTAAATTTAGTATCAAGAATTTGAATTTTTTTTTATTAAACATTTTTTAAGTAGTTATGAAAAGTGTATCAAATTGTTATCTTCAGAAATTAATATCATATAAACAACCCATATTTTAAAAATTAGTAGTAAATGGATTTCACTAACCCCTTAGTTTACGGTGTTCCGGTTTTTTTAGCGCTTATTGCTTTAGAGCTGACTTACAGTAAAATTTTAGATGATAAGAAATTATATGAATGGAAAGATCTAATATCTAGTGTTTCCATAGGTATAGGATCAGCAGTTATTGCAGCATTAATAAAGACAGTCTCAATGATTGTTATTTTTGATTTTGTCTATGATATATTCAATCCATTAGTTGATGGTGTTCGTACAAATATTATGGGATACGAGTCTTTTGGGTATGCTTGGTATATTTGGGTGATTTGTATGCTTTTAGATGACTTTACCTATTATTGGTTTCACAGACAAAATCATATGGTTCGGTTTTTCTGGGCGGCACATATAGTACATCATTCTTCGGATAATTTTAATCTAGGAACTGCTGTTCGTAACGGTTGGTTTACTATTTTTTATAAGCCTTTTTTCTATGTATGGATCGTTATTATAGGTTTTCCACCAGAAATGCTTGTGGTTTGTTTAGGTATTGAAGCGTTGTGGCAATTTCAGTTGCATACCAAGTATATTAAGAAAATGGGTTTTATTGAAAAATTCGTTAATACGCATACCATGCACCAAGTACACCACGCAAGGAATATTGAGTATATGGACAAAAATCATGGTGGTTTCCTAAATATATTTGATAGAATATTTGGAACATGGAAAGAACTCGATGAGACCATTCCAATCGAATATGGTGTGTCAACTCCACCTAATTCTTATAATTTATTCGTTATTCTTACGCACGAATATAAAAATATTTGGGAGGATATGAAAAAATCTAAGAATTGGTATCACAAGTTCATGTATGTTTTTGCACCTCCTGGATGGAGTCACGATGGGAGTACACTAACCATAAAGCAAATGCGAGAGGAAATGGCAAAAGGAAAGAAGTACGAAGACTTCAAATAATAGTTTAGAATTAGTTTTACTCAAATAGAAACGACCTTAAACTTTAATCATTTTGGTGTTTTTTTTAATATCATAAGCTACTTGATAATAAAAGGGTGCCAACAATCCATAGCGTTAAAGATAACACACCACCTATAATTAAAAAGTGTTTAAATTTATAAACGCCTGTGCCATAAATAAGGGTGTTCGTTTGGTAGCCAACAGGTGTAAAGAAGCTAAAATTTGAACCGAACATAACAGCGAGTAAAAATGGTTTTATATCTAAACTTAAACCACTTGCCACAGCAATCGCAATGGGCGCCATAATAATAGCCGTGGCGTTATTTGAGATTACACCAGATAGAATAATGGTGATCCCAAATAATAAACCTAAAACAATAGTTGGATCTTGGTCACTCATAATATTCAAAAGATGTGTGGATATCCAAAGATCTGCTCCGCTATTAGTCATAGCGATTCCCAACGGAATCATGCCAGCTAGTAAAAAAACGATTTGCCAATTCACCTTTTGATAAACGCTTTCAAGCCGAATAATATTGGTGAGTAGCATTACAGAAACACCAACGAGTGAAGCGGTTAAAATACTGAGGACGCTAGTCGCTGCAAGAGAAATTACGCCTAGCAAAATTAAAATCGCCATCATCCGTTTCGATTTGGATACATTGGGTTTAAACTCGTGTTCATTTAAAATCGCAATATTTTCAATATGATATAAATCTGAAATTTTATGCTCTTGCATTTCAAGTAGAACGCGGTCTCCAGGTTTAAGATTAATATCGTCTATATTTTTTCGTAATAAACGCTCTCGCGTATTTCTTAAGTTTCTTCGTTTTTTTATAGCAATAGGGAATGCTCCTTCAAAAGACATTCGGCGCAAGCCTTTTAGGGTTTTTCCAATAAGATTGGAGCCTGGTAATATTAGAGTTTCAATATAAGTGAGGTCATTTTCCTCATCTTTATTATAATTATCAAGTTGTTGTTTTTGGCGCTTTTCATTTAAAACAAAACCGTTTTCCTTCATAAAAGCTTGGAAATTATCTAAATCACTCATCAATACTAAATTATCATTAGCCATGAGTTTAATGTATTTTCCTGGATCATTAATAACTTGATTATTTCGAATTAATTTAAGTAACTTAGAATCTTCTTGATTCATAAATTCAATGTCTCCAAACCGTTTACCAATTAAAGGAGAGTCTTCCGTAACTTTTACTGTGAAAACATAAGAATCGATATCATAATCACTAGATAAATTACGTCGTATGGTCTTAGGTAAAAATCTAGAAGCCAAGGTCATAATGACCAATCCAATTAGAAAAAAAATAATGCCATACCAAGTGAATTCAAAAAAGCTAAACACTTCAATACCATGCTTTTTTGCAATGGCATTGACGATTAAATTAGTAGAAGTACCCATTAATGTACAACTACCACCCAATATGCCAGCAAATGAAATGGGCATTAATAAACGTGATGAAGAGAAACCATATTTCTCAGATAATCTCGTTATTATTTTTATAAAGATAATGACAACGGCAGTGGTGCTGATAAACGCAGAGATGCTTGCGGATATAAACATAAAAGCAGGAGTTAATAAGATTAGTGGTACTGTTTTTAGTTTTTTAATACCATCTGAAAGTAATTGAATGACACCATTTTCTTCAAGTCCAACGGCTAAAATCATTAAAGCTAAAACTGTTATTGTTGCCGGATTGGCAAAACCACTAATAGCTTCCTCTGGTGTTGTAAGTTGTAGCAGAACTAAGGCTACTATAATGAAAAAAGAAATTTTATCAACCGGAAAGAGCTCTGTTACAAAAAGTAAAATGCTAATACCAACAATGATAAATACCAAAATTATTGAGAGCGCCATAGATTTTAAGATAAAATCTAAATTTAATTATAGAAAAATTAGCAGAGGTGCTCATTTCGAATTTTGATTGCTTTGATAACAAATCTTATCATCTATAGTTTTATTTTTCTAATAGATTACTATGGATTGTATATAAGTTAACCATGCTTGTTGTATTTAACGATATTTGCTTTAATTTTTATGACGCTCAATGTTTAAATTTATATACCGCTTCAATATGTTTAAAAAATCTATTTTACTTTTTATAATACTCTTGTCTACTCATATAATGCAAGCTCAGGTATATACGAAAAAAAAAATGCAGGATTCTATTGCTAAGCAACCTTATTTTTCAATACACAAAGACAACTTTTTTGTAACGGGAATACCAACAAATAAAGATGTTAACAGTGCAACCTCTAATGCCAAGTATCAAATAAGTTTTAAACAGGTTCTAACGCGAAGCAAATTACCCTTAGATACCTATTTGTTTTTAACCTATACTCAAAAATCATTTTGGAATATTTATGAGGAGTCCCTCCCTTTTAAGGATATCAATTTTAATCCTACAATTGCTTTGGGTAAGTACTTTTATGACAAGGAAGATCGATTAAAGGGTGTTGGGACATTAGCTTTTGAGCATGAATCTAATGGAAGGGATAGTTTAGAGTCTCGAAGTTGGAATCGTATAAGTTTTCAGTACACAACTAGTATTTTTAGAAATACTGTGGCAAGTTTTAAGGCTTGGTTGCCATTTGGTTACAAAGAAGGTAATCCAGATCTGTTAGAATACGTTGGATTAGGTCAAATAAATGTATCTCATACGTACCGGCCAGATAAATTAATCTATGATTTAAGAGTGCGTAAAGGTTTAAATTTTGAGGGTAAAGGATCCATTAGAGCACGGGTTTATTATAATCCATTCGATAATAATATTTCTAATCAATATCTAATGTTAGAGTGGTATGTTGGACAAGCTGAAGGTTTACTAAATTATCAGCAATCTCAAAGTATGATTAGAATTGGTTTTGTGATTAGAACAAATGAATTTAAATGGTTTAATGGGAGAAATAAATAAGGGTGAAGTGGGTTAATTACCTTTAATCCGTTTCCATAAATCTGACATCAATTGTTTGCCATCACGTTGTGTTTTCTCTTGTTCTATAAAGCTAACGTTTCCGGAAGCATCAACGTCAATTAAATACCTAAATACGAAGTTTTGTGATTGTGGTTCCGTACTTAATAACCCAAAACGCAAGTCATTATAGTATAATTTATCGTCTATTTTGTTAATGGTAAACCAGCCTTCAGAAATAGTAATCATTTGTTTTACTTTTTCATTTTGGATTAAATCACCCAGTAAGTGATGATTTTTTGGATAGGTTTCAAATTGAATATCTTGAGTATCAAAAAAGGAATAATCACCTAATAAATACTCGTCTTGTGTTTCCACATTAGCATTCCATAAAATAGTATTTAGTGGAGATGGTCTTGTGTCTATTTGTTTGTAAGCTATATTTTGCGTTTCTAAAGCGTTTTCAAAATGGGTGAATGCTAAACTTTTAAGTACAAATGTTAACGCTAAATAGGCTGTGCTTACCGTAAGTCCAATACCGTTATACCGACGCCGTTCAGCTGAGGTTCGTTTTTGAAACATCGCTAAAATCAAAAACACTAAAAAAGGTATGGTATATAATGGATCAACAACAAAAATGGTTTTAAAAGCTAATCTTAAATCCAGCGGCCAGAATAATTGCGTTCCCCAGGTGGTATGCGCATCTAAAATGGGATGAGTTATTAAAGCCCAGAAAAACAGCCACGACCAACCTTTAAATCCTTTATATGTTTCATAGCGAGACACTAGCCAACCAAAAACAGGAGCAAAGAATACCGAAAATAGAATCGAATGCGTAAAGCCACGATGAATCGCTAATGCAGATACCGTATCGGTGAAGTAAGACGCAAAGACGTCTAAATCTGGAATTGTACCAGCAATGGCACCATATAATATAGCCTTATTGCCAACCTTTCTTCCTAAAACAGCTTCTCCTACGGCTGCACCTAAGACAATTTGAGTGAGTGAATCCATATACAAGTTCAAAAATAGGATATGTAACTCATAAAGTATGAGATTTTACTCTAATTTTAACTAAAACATATTACTATTTTGGAAGTAAAAAAAATATAAATTATTAAAGAATTTAAGCTTATAAAAAATTTATTTTTTTGTATCTTAGATGTACTAAAATTAACGTGTTTTTTTAATAGAAATTTTATTCTAAAAACCTGAAAATTTAAGCTTTAAATGTAATTTTTTTAGAATTATCTACGATTCTACAATTTAGATGATTCATAGTCTAAATATAGTAATATGAAATTGCTAGGACATAGTTTATTAAGTCAGGGTGTTAAGGCATCCACAGCATATACTTTAACTACTTTAACTACTTTAATTACTTTAACTACTTTAACTACTTTAACTGCTGTAACACAACTCGCTAAAAATTTTCAATCATCAATCACTTCTATTTGCGTATGGTCAGATGTTATTCTATTCGATAGCATTAAACATCTTCAAGATACGTGTTATCATGTGTTTAGAACCATACAATTACGTGTTGTTAATGGTAGTGCTATACATTCTACAAATAGCCAAATTCGCAATGCAGTGTCAATTCCGAAATCTCACAATACTTATAATTTACAGGTTTACAAGAAAAATATAAAACAAATTCGAAATACAGGATAGGAACGCTCAAATTCATAGTTAACATAACGCAATTATTCAAGTTAACTGCGGTGCAAATGCTACTAACTTAAATATAAGTTTTGGTTGAATCCGTCAGCTTTTCGATAAACTTAGTCACAAAAAGGCCTAATATAAATTAAGCCAATAGGCGTTGTTATGCCAAAATTTAAGGTGATACTCGAATTATAAAATGTTGATTAATATCTAAATAGATAATATGCAAAAAGCAAAAGGAAAGGTCCTTAGTGTTAATGAGTCCCTTGTTGGTGTAGAAACCACCCAAGGTGCTGTTATGAATGGTGAGGTGGCCTATATCGTTTTAGAAGACGGTAAACGTTTAAAATCTGAGGTTATTGATGTCAAATCCGGCCAAATGGTCTATCTGCAAGTTTTTGAAGATACCAGTTGGATGCGTATCGGTGATTTGGTAGAATTTTCTGGATTGCCCTTAGCGGTAAAGCTGGGACCAGGTATTTTAGGGTCTGTGACAGATGGACTTCAAAATCCTTTATATGAACTCGCTAAAACCGAGTGGTTTTTAGAACGCGGTATTGTGGTTGAGCCTTTAGATAATGTCACCACATGGGAATTTACTCCTAAAGTGAGTATCGGAGATAACGTAACAGGAGGTGACGTATTAGGGACTGTACCAGAAAAAATATTTGAACATAAGATTTTTGTACCGTTTTCTTTAAGCTCAAATTTTGAAATCATAGAGATTGCAGAAAAAGGAGCTTACACTATAGATGATCCTATTGCAAAAATTAAGGACGATTCTGGTACTATTAAGGAGCTCACTATGGCTTTTGAATGGCCCGTAAAAGTAGCCATGCCATTTAACGAACGTTCTGTTCCTGAAAAACCGCTACCAACCGGTATTAGAATTTTAGATTCGCTTTTCCCGATTGCTTATGGTGGTACAGCTTGTAATCCTGGACCTTTTGGCGCAGGTAAAACGGTACTGCAACATAGTTTAGCGCGACATTCGCAAGCAGATATTGTAATTATTGCAGCGTGTGGTGAACGTGCAGGAGAAGCTGTGGAAGTCTTTAAAGATTTCCCCGAGTTGATTGATCCACGTACAGGGAAATCATTAATGGACAGAACTTATATTGTTGGTAACACCTCTTCAATGCCTGTTGCAGCCAGAGAGGCATCTGTTTATTTGGCCACTACCGTAGGTGAATATTATAGAAAACAAGGCCTTAACGTGCTTATTTTAGCTGATTCTACATCGCGTTGGGCACAAGCTTTACGAGAAACATCGGGAAGAAAGGAGGAAATCCCAGGGCCAGAAGCCTTTCCAATGTATATTTCTACACTGATTTCAGCATTTTACGATAGAGCAGGAGTTGATGTTTTAAAAGATGGCTCTGTTGGGTCGCTTAGTATCATAGGAACGGTGTCGCCTGCAGGTGGTAATTTTGATGAACCTGTCACCCAAGCCACATTACTAAGTACGGGCTCATTTTGGGGATTGTCTAGAGCCTTATCCGATGCAAGAAAATATCCAGCTATAGATCGTATTGATAGTAATTCTAAATATCCGTCTTTATTAAAAGAAGAGGAAGTGACGTATTTATTAGAATTGCTTCGTGATGGGAAATCAATCGCTTCCAACATTTTATTAATGGGAGAAAAAGGAATTACGGACGAGACATACATTCGCTATCAAAAATCCGAATTACTCGATGCGGTATTCTTGCAACAAAATAGTTTTAATGACATTGATGGTGTGACCAATCCAGAGCGTTTACGACTCATGTTCGATATGGTTTTTGCCATTATTGAAGCGCCTATTGATCTGAAGGGAAAAGAAGAGATTCGTACGCATTTCAACTTTTTAAGACAAGCCTTTTTAGATTGGAACTATATGTCTGTAAACGATGAGAATTTCGAAAAACAACACACAAAATTAATAAACCTAGTTAAACAAAGAACGTATGCTTAAAAAAACCTATGAGAATATAGATAGTATTGGACGTTCCATACTGAGTATAAAAGCAGAAGGCGTTCATAATAAAGAATTAGCTGAGGTTATTTACCCTAATGGAGACAAAGCATTTGCACAGGTTATCGCACTGAATAATGATGAGGTGACTTTACAATTATTTGGAGGTGGATTTGGAGTGTCAACCGATTGTAAAATCCGATTTTTAGGAAAGCCAATTCAAGTTGGATTTTCAGATGATATGTTGGGTCGTGTGTATTCTGGTAACGGAAAACCTATTGATGGTGGTCCAGAATTAGTGACCGATATGGTTCGTGTTGCAGGACCATCTATTAATCCTGTGAAGCGACTCATTCCTAAACACATGATTAGAACAGGAGTGCCAATGATTGATGTGTTTAACACTTTGGTACGTTCTCAAAAAATTCCAATTTTCGCCAAAGCAGGGGAACCTTACAACCGTTTATTGGCGAATATTGCGACGCAAACCGATGCCGATATAATTATTATTGGAGGTGTAGGTTTAAAATACGACGAGTTTCATTATTTCAGGCAACGTATTGAAGAGGCTGGTAGTAAAAGTAAAACCATAATGTTTGTGCATACGCATCGAGATTCTATTGTGGAAGGCTTAATGGTGCCCGACTTAGCCTTGGCTGTTGGAGAAAAATTCGCGCTTCAAGGTAAAAATGTATTTGTGCTGTTATCAGATATGACGCAATGGTCTGATTATTTACGTCAGGTGGCTAATGCACAAGATCAAATTCCTGCAAATCAGGGCTATCCTGGAGATTTATATTCGCAGCTGGCCAGTCGTTATGAAAAAGCCGCAGATATTGAAGGTGCTGGTAGTTTAACCATTCTTGGTGTAACGACTATGGACGATGTAACGCATCCTGTTCCTGATAATACAGGTTACATTACCGAAGGTCAGTTTTATATGAAAGATGGCTTCCTTGAACTTTTTGGATCGTTAAGTCGATTAAAACAACAGGTGAATGATAAAACGCGAGAAGATCACAGAAGTATTATGAATGTTATGGCACGACTTTTATCAGAAGCCGAAGAGCGTGTAAAAGCACAAAAATTTGGATCGGTAAAGGATGACTATTCGTTTCGGTTGTTAGATTATCGTAAAGCGTTTCAAAAAGAATTGATGGATCCATTTAGATATTTAGAGTTAGAAGATGCCCTTGATTTGTGTTGGGATATTCTTGCTAAGTATTTCAAAAAAGAAGAAGTCGGCTTGTCATCAAAATTAATTGAAGCGTTTTGGCCAAAAGAAGGAGAATACAAAATTTTAAAATCGCAGGGTAATGAGTGATAAAACATTAGATCAGTTAATAGAAACGATTAAATCTGAAGCTATTGAAGCTGCAGAAGTAAAGGCCAAAGCCATAATTGATAAAGCTCAAACAGAAGCCGAAGCTATTGTGCATAATGCTGAACAAAAAAGGGAAGAACTCATTAAAAGTGGAGAAGAAGAAGCTGAGGGTACACTTGCTAAAGGTCAAAAGGCCTTACAGCAAGCCGCGCGCGATTTATCAATTACGCTTCAAAATGATATTAAAAAGCTTCTTGATGCCGTATTGCAGAAAGAGGTAGATGATGCGTTTTCGCCAGAATTAATGCAAACGGCAATTTTAAAAGTTGTGGAACAAATTGGTGGAAATAGCGAAGTGAAATTACCAGAAGTTTTGCATAACGACATTGCGGCTTACATTCATAAACAGCTTAAGGATGCTAAGACTTTACCAAAACTAAGCATTGATACAACTTTAGTAAACGGATTTTCGATTACTAAAAAAGATGCAGGTTGGAGTTATGAAATAACGCCAAAAGAAATTGCTGATTTATTGAATACGCATTTAAGTAGCAAATGGGTAGAATTATTAAAAAATAACGCTTAAGTATGCTTAGTGGAAATCTAGAATATTTAATAAGTAGTTTGCCGCAATTGCAGTTTGGTTCGTCAGTTGAGGACAAGCAGCGTGTGCATTCTGTTTTTCAAACCTATAGCATGAATGATGGTGATATCAATTTAATTACTGTTTTAGATGATGAAGCTTCAAAATATTTATCGGCAAAAAAGGCAGAAATATTTAAACAGATTAGTTTAAATACAGCAAATCATCAGCGATTTCAAGAACATGGAGATGCCGTTTTATCCGGTTTTTCAAGTTTTCTTTCCAATTTAAAGGAAAAAATAAAGCTATTGCGATTATCGCGAAATCAAGATACAACATATGTTTCAAGTCCTTTGGAAGCACTTCAACTAAAACCAGGTAATCCTTTAGAGGAAGAACTGCAGTTGTTAGAATTACAATGGCATGAGTTGGAGGAATTGTCAATTGGTCATTTTTCAGATTTCAGCGCCTTAATAGCTTATAAACTCAAACTTCTTTTACTACAACGTTTATGGAGTTTTGATGAAACGGAAGGCTTTATACAGTATTCAAAATTTATAAAAATCACAGAGGACAATGGCTGATAAGATTTTAATGAATAAAAACACCCTTGCAGCTTTAAAATTAGAGCTTCAAGAATACAAGACCGCCTTGCCAGTTTTTGAAATGAAGGAACAGCAATTAAAGGAAGTGGTGCAAACTATTTATGATAATGTGCAACGTTTAGAAAAGACTATTGAAACTATAAATGAAGAGACTAAACCTTGGGTTGCAGTGTTTGCAGAAGCCAATGAGGATTTAAATTCTATTGTAAAATTTAAAGATATTCAAACATCAAAGAAAGAGATCGCAGGTGTAAGTATTGAGTTGTTTGAAGATATTAGTTTTGAGGCTTATGAAAAGGATTTTTATAACACACCACTTTGGGTAGATGCTGCCATTAGTGTTATTAAAGATCAGAAGACTAATTACAGAATAATTGAATTAGAAAAGAAAAATTTAGAAGTACTTCAGGAAGAGCTTGCAGAAGCACGTCGTATGAAAAATGCATTAAAAGAAGTTTTTATTCCTGATGCACAGCATAATATTAGAAAAATTGAAATTTACCTTGGTGACGTTGAGCGTTTGGCAATTGGTTGTGCCAAATTAGTGAAGAAGAAAAAACTAACTAAAACTAGCGCTTTATGATTGTTAGGATGAAGGAAATATTACTTTTTACAACTGCAAAATCTGTGGATGATACTGTGCAGCGTCTTGGCGAGCTAGGTGTTTTAGATGTCAAGGAAATTAAAGTACCTAAAAGTGAAGCTATAACTAGTTTTCAAAAACAACTTGAGGCCATTGAAGCTGCTATCTTGCAATTAGAGCCTTATATATCTAAAAGTACTGAAGCTTTAAGAACTGTAGTATATAATATTAGTGATCCCAAGCAAATGGTAGATCGCATACTTAAAGCTAAAGCTTTTGAAAATGAATGCCAGAAACGATTAGACGTACTCAAAAAACAGTTAGATTGGTATAAGACTTGGGGTGAAAAAACTGTAGTGCAAGATTTTAAACAACTCGCGGATAAATCTATTTATTTACGGTTGTATAATGTTGATAAACAACTTGTATCACAATTACAGAAAGACCATGTGATAAGTACTTTTGCAGAAAAAGACGGAAAAGTACCCATAGTCCTTTTCACAAGAGACGAAAATGAAACGCTTCCATTTAAAGAGGCGTTATTGCCCAAGGCGAGTTTTGAATCTATTTCAGAACAAATTTCTCGTAAGGAACGTCAATTAGAAGCGGTTGATGTATTCTTAGAAGACCAAGCACAAAGTCTATTGATTTTAGAAGATTACAAAGATATGTTATCTGACCGCTTAGCTGTTGAGCAAACAACAGAAGGTATGGGTGATATTGAAGGAAAATGTAATTATCTTAAAGGCTATTTACCAAAAACAGAAGTTTCGGCATTTAAAGAAGCTGCCAAAGCTTATAATTGGGGATATAGTATTTCAGATCCAGAAAAACCTGAAGATGTTCCGGTTTATATTAAAAATCCAAAGTGGATTAGTACGATTGATCCTGTAATGAAGTTCATAGATATTGTACCAGGTTATAAAGAGGTCGATGTATCTATTTACTTTTTAATCGCTTTTGCGTTATTCTTTGCCATGTTAGTTGGTGACGCTGGCTATGGGCTAATATTTTTGCTATTAGTTTTAATTTTTAGAAAAAAACTACCAACGCAAGCCCGTGTTTTAGTAATGGTTTTGAGTATTTCAACCATTATTTGGGGAATTTTAAGTGGGACGTATTTTGGATCTTCAGAAATTGCCGAACTCCCTTTTTTTAAAATGTTAATTGTAGATAATATTTCTAGTTTTGGAGTTGATAATGTATCCTTTATGATGCACTTGTCGTTCTTAATTGGTGCGATTCATTTAACAATTGCACATAGTGTAAGAGCAGTACAATTTATAAATTCCATAAGAGCACTCAGTCAATTAGGTTGGATTGCATTAGTATGGGGTTTATTTTTTGTCACCGAACAATTAGTTTTAGGTATAGATATGCCTGAATGGGGACTTTGGCTTTTTGTTGCAGGTGGACTCTTAGTCGCTTTGTTTTCTGTAGAAAGTAAAAACTTTTTTAAAAGTATGCTTATTTCTATTGCGAATTTGCCGCTGAGCCTCATTAGTGGTTTTTCGGATATCGTGTCTTATGTACGTCTTTTTGCAGTGGGAATGGCAACAGCAGCGGTAGCCGCAAGTTTCAATACTATGATTTTGTCCTCAGGAATTGAAAATATGGGCATTCTCGAAATTTTATTTGCTGCCATAGCCTTGCTACTTGGTCATGGATTAAATATCGCTTTAGCACTAATGGCAGTCATGGTTCATGGCATACGTCTCAATATGCTTGAATTTGCAAGTCATTTAGGAGTTGATTTTTCAGGTGAAGCGTATAAACCTTTTAAATTAATAACATCAGATCGGTATTATAAATCGAAAGAAACAGAAATTTTGAAAACAATATAACTCAGTATTAAATCATTTTAAAAATAATAAATATGACAGAAATAGCAATGGCTCAGACAGTTGTTAATGGATTAGGTGATATGGGAATGTCCCTAAGTATAGCAGCAATTGGATCGGCAATAGGAACAGGAATTGCAGGTATGGCCGCTATAGGTGCCTGGAAAAAGATGATTACTAGTGGACAAAAAGCAGCCACAGCAATGCTTATTTTTGTTGGAGCTCCATTATCTCAGGTGATCTATGGTATGATTTTAAAAAATGCGATTGCCGATGCAAATTTACCTGCAGAATCCTATGGTTGGCAAATTCTTATCGGTTTAATTGCTGGTGCAGCCATGGCGGGTTCAGCCATTTTTCAAGGCAAAACGGGAGCACGCGCTTGTGATGCTATTGCATCTGGTGCAAACGATACTGCAAAATATATTATGGTTATAGGTATTGTAGAAACAGTAGCTTTATTCGTTATGATATTTACGATGACTGGTTTACCAGGAAATTAATTTAGTTGATTTTGTTAACGGCACCAAGAACAATACAAATTGCAGTGTTGTTTTTGGTGCTTTTTTTTGCTTAGAATTTAGATTTTATATTGTAGATTGAACCTCTTGTTATATACTAGATTTTATCCTCTTTATTGTTGATGTGACGGACCTATGAATACTTAATCATAATATTATGGGTTTCGTTAATAATTTGTGTTAATTTCACGTTATCAGTATTTTATGGAGTGTCTCTAATGTGTTTCTTTTATAAGCCGCTAAACTTAAATTTCTACATTTTGTAGAATAAAAAGCCTATAATGCTAATTTTTTTTATAGCATTGCAATACGCTTTGTTATAAAAATTGAAGATGTAAAATTTATTTACGGAAATACTTCGGTTTTATTGAAAGAGTGTGTGTTAACTTAAATTTTTTGCAATAATGATATTAATATTAGTAGTCATATCGCATGAGTATTAAGAATGAAGTTTTTGAATTAATATAACCTTACTTTTAATAAAAATTATGAAGAGTTTTATCAGAAAATATGAGATTTGGATATTCTTAATATTAGGACCTATCACGAATGTTTTTTTTGTTCAAGCTAGGATTAATGGGTTGATTTCTAGTAGTGTATATAATACTGGGCGTTTTTGTATTTTACTATTTTTGTTAATTTGTATATTGAAAATTACGAAGGGAAATAAAGGGATTATAAATTTGTTTAAGCCTATGTTGAACTGGAGAGTTCACCCCAAGTGGTACCTTTTGGTATTAGTTTTTCCCACAACAATAGGTGTCATAACACTATTGTTAAAAGCGTTCTACAATGATGTTGAATATTCTACCTTTTTAAATGTAAATATCACCACATTTAGAGGATATGTGGCCAATCTAGTTTGGGCTTTTCTCGGAGAAGTAGTATGGGTGAGTTATTGTATACGTGAATTGTCTAAAATTGTAAAACCATTCTATGCAAGCCAAATTATTGCTGTTTTTTGGACCTTATGGTTTATACCTATTATTCTGTTAGGTGAGGGAATATTTCCCGAAATTCCAATTTTACCTGCGTTAATATTCTTTATGGGAATTGCTGGTATGTGTGCTTTTATATATAAGCATACAAAAAGCGGTCTTTGCGTCCTTTTGTTACAATGTATGGTAAATTATACTGCAATATCCTTACCATTGATGCCAACATATGGTGGTGCGCCTACGTACACTGCGTTTGCGACTATTTATTTTTTAACAATGTTGGCATTTTGGATCACTGAATATTTATTAACAATGAATAAAAATAAAAAGCTAATTCAGAGTAGTTGAACTCTGGAATCACAATTAAATTCTTATCTATGAATATTAATTTGAAATCTAAAGTAATTGGAAAAATAGCGAGTATACTTGGTAGCTTTCTAATAATTTTAAGACCAAAAAAAGCTAAAGAACTATCCGAGTATAGAATGGCATTAGTCCATAATTACAAGAATATGTCGCTACAAGAAAGGCTGATGCGTAGTGCTTTAATAAAGAAGCTCGATAAAATAGACGACTATAGTGAAGTTGCTAAATTAAACAAGAATTTTTGGTCGAATAAAAAAGCCACAGAATTATTTGATAAGTTAGAAGAAGGTTTTCAAAATGATTTTCTGCCACACTGTTCTTTTATCTTTAAGATTCTTAAAGAAAAATTGTCCAAGGAGTCTGAATCATTTACCAGATTAGTAGAAATAGGCACTGGAAATGGAGATGTATTGAATTATTTGTATTCAGAATTTCCGCAAATTGATCGTTTTATTGGTATTGATCTTAGTGTAGATCAAATTGAAATAAATAAAGCGAAATACAAAAACAATAAAAAACTCGAATTTGTGGCTTCAGATGCTATAGAATGGGTAAGGGAACATGGTGCTAGAAACACTATTTTTGTAACTTCCAGAGGGGTTTTGGAGTATTTTGAACCACAATTATTAGAGGAATTTTTAAATATGATTTATTCATTAGGTAATACTATTTTTATTGCTATTGAGCCTAACGGTAAAGATCATAACTTAGAAACAAATTTTAACTCTGAGCTTTATGGATATGAACCATCTTTTTCTCACAACTACCCATATCTTTTCAAAAAGTCAGGTTTTAGTATATGGCATTTTTCGCAACAACCATGGCATCAAGAAACTAATATGCAGACCTTTGTAATTGCTAAAAGCTAAGTAATAGTATCTCGCTTTAAAAGTGAACAATTGAATATAATAAGAAAGCGTTTTTTATGGATTTGAAAACATACTATTAACATCATAAATACAGAGTAATATACTATTTGAAGAAACTCCAAATTATTTAAACCTAAATTAAAAAAATGAACACAACTATATACGATGCTTCTCATAAACTGGGTAATTCCGAAAAGGAGCGTATTGTAAATTTTATATTCACACATTTAGAAGAATACGGAGATCCTAAAAGTGCAGTTAAAAAAGCTATTGATTACGCTGTTGGAGATCGTCCTAGCTTAGGTGGTCATGTCTTTATTATGGAAGAAGCAGATCAAATTATTGGTGCGGTAGTGATTAATAAAACCGGAATGGATGAATACATTCCAGAAAATATTTTAGTCTACATTGCGACTCACAAAGATTATAGAAGAAAAGGGTTCGGAAAAAAAATAATGGAGTTTGCTATAAATAATTGTGATGGCAGTATTGCATTACATTGTGAAAAAGATAACCCAGCGAAAATGCTATATGAAAAGCTTGGCTTTACCAATAAGTATTTAGAAATGCGATTAGAAAAGTAAAAGTCCAAGTCCCAAATGCGATACAGAATGTTGAGATATGTTTTCACTATTTATTAAAAGTCACAAGTTGCAATGGCAGAGTTAATTATTCATTCAGAAAAAATAAAGGAAAACATACAATACTTAAGCCGTTATTTTAAAACGCATCATATTGAATGGAGCCTAGTTACTAAAATATTTTCAGGAGATAAAACGTTTATCGCAAATATCTTATCCGAAGACGTTATGGAATGTGTGACCTCAGTAAGCGACTCAAAATTAACTAGTTTAAGGTATCTTAAAAAAGTATTTCCTAATTTAGAAACCATCTATATCAATCCACCAGCGCTGTTGCGTGTAGATGAAGTTATAGACTGTGCCGATATCTCATGTAATACATCTATTGCAACCATCAAAGCCCTTAACGTGTCTGCTAAGAAAAAAGAGGTCGTTCATAAAATCATTATTATGATTGAGTTAGGTGAATTACGCGAGGGTATACATTTAGAAGATTTAGCCTCGTTTTATGAAGCAGTTCGTGATTTATCTCATATTGAAGTGGTTGGTGTTGGATCCAATTTAGGGTGTATGTTTGGTGTAGAGCCTACAGAAGAGAATCTTGCTCAACTTGCGTTAAGTAAAAGATTTATTTCTGAAACGTTTCATAAGGAATTAAAGTTTATTTCTGGTGGTACATCCATAACGTTGCCTTTATTAGAAAATGGCTTAGTACCAAAAGACATCAATCATTTTAGAGTAGGTGAAGCCGCTTTTTTAGGTATTTGTCCTTTAGAAGGGGAACAATTTAAAGACTTACACAAAGATACATTTGAACTCCATGCGAATATTATAGAGTTAATTGAAAAAAATATTGTCCCAGGAGGAGATGTATCTACGACTACTAAAACCTTGAAATCAGGAATCAAAGATAGAGAAAGGCCTCAAAGATCGTACAAAGCTATCTTAGACTTTGGCTTATTGGATGTCGATAAGGATGATTTGGAAGCTGAAGATGATTTTCTATTTGTCGGTGCCACATCAGATATGGTAGTTATTGATATTGGTAACAATCAAACGGCATCAGGCGGTGTTAAATATAGTGTAGGAGATAAAATTAAGTTTAGGCTGAACTATATCGGAGTAGCGCGTTTATTGAGTTCTAAATTTATTCATAAGATCTATGTCTAAAGGCTAGGCTCTCATGTCTTCTCTCTAATAAGGATCCTAACACCTAACTAAACAGATTAAAATACAGATACATTGTTTCTCTAGATTGCTGTAAAACATACCCGGTGTTTATAAAAAAAGTTTATATTAGTGCTTTATTAGTCAGTAGGTTAAAAGATATTATAATGATCATATGATCATTAGTAAATAATTTTAGTTGACACGAATCGAGAAGATGGTTATTTAACTGAGAAAAATGTTATATGGCTAAAATGTTTCGTCTAAATGAAATAATAATCTTAATTTTATTCTATCCCTAATAAATCCCTCCATTTATAGATTAATTAAAATATAAGATTGAGTCAAGCGCTTGATTCTTAAAACGTTGTAATATTATACTATGGATTTAACCAAACCAGAGATAATTGAATTATTAGAGGAATTTAATACTACAAGTTCAGAGTTTCCTCATGATAATACAATTGTAGAAGTATTTGTAAAACAAGCAAAGCATACGCCAAACAATGTCGCAGTTGTATTTGGTACAAAAGAGATTAGCTATAAAGCCTTAGATGCAATTTCTAATCAATTTGCAAAATACTTAATGGCCAATCACGATATCGGTTTAAACGATTTTGTGGGCTTAATGATTGAACGCAGTGAGTGGATTGTAATTAGTATTCTAGGTATACTCAAAGCAGGTGCTACCTATGTGCCTATTGATATAGATTCTCCTCAAGTTAGAAAAGATTTTATTAAAAATGATAGCAATTGTAAATTCACGGTTAACGATTCTATAATTCAAGATTTTATAGCTTCACAATCGCAATACGATACCGAAGCACTTTCAGATAATCGATCGACACCAAATGATCTTGCTTACATCATGTATACCTCTGGTACTACAGGTAACCCAAAGGGGGTGATGATTAGACACATATCTGTAGTGAACCTCATAACTTTTCAAACTAGAAATTATGGTTTAGATAGTACAGATAAGATTTTACAATTTTCAAACTACTTTTTTGATGCCTCTATAGAGCAAATCTTTTTAGCAATATTAAATGGAGCAAGAACTATTATTGTAGATAAGCAGACTATTAAAGACTATACAATTTTAGATTTTATTGAAAAACATGAGATAACGCATTTAAATAGTACACCTAGTTATTTGGAAACGATTGCGGATTTATCTCAAATTAGGTCACTTAAAAGAATAGTAGCAGGAGGTGAGACCTGTTCCTTAAAATTAGCCCAAAAGCTGAGTCAAATTTGTGATTTTTATAATGCATATGGACTGACTGAAACTACCGTAACGTCTACGCTCTATAAGTATTCATCAGACGATGATTACGGCAATTTGCTGCCAATAGGAAAAACGATACCTAATACAAAAGCTTATATACTATCTGAAGATTTAAAATTATTGCCAGTTGGCGCTACGGGAGATTTATACTTGTCTGGAAATGCATTGGCCAAAGGCTACTTAAATTTACCAGAACTTTCTTCAAAAAGTTTTATAGAAAATCCATTTGAGCCTGAGAACTTAATGTATAGAACAGGAGATTTGGCAAAATGGTTGCCAGATGGGAATATCGAATTTATTGGTAGAAAGGACGACCAAGTTAAAATTGGAGGCTACCGATTAGAGCTTGGTGAAATTGAAGCTGCGATTCTCACACTTCCAAATATTAAGAGAGCTTGTGTTATTGCCAGTAATTATTTTGAAGAGGCAAAATTAGTTGCCTATATAGAATCTGAACATATAGAAAAAGATTCTAATAATATACGTCAGCAATTATCTGATATTCTACCTGCATACATGATACCTGCCCTCATTATGTGGGTGGACGATTTTCCGACAACAACTAATGGTAAAATTGATAAAAAAAATCTGCCAAATCCTGAGTTCCAAAGACCAGCTGGCGCTCCTCCTTTAAAGAAGCCTAAAACTGACGCGGAGAAAGCCATCGCTAAGATATGGAGTGCTACCTTGCACATTCCACAAGTAGGTATTGATGATAACTTTTTTGAAATGGGAGGCAATTCACTCTTAACACAAAAAGTAGCCGCTTTAATAGCAGAGCGTCTTAACCTAAAAGTACCTGTGACTAAGATGTATCAGTTCCCTACGATTTCTGGGTTAGCTAAATTTTTAGAGAAAGATCAAAATAAATCAAGGTTTTTAGGGGAACAACGAAAGACTAAACGTCAAGCTAATAGTGATATCGCTATTATTGGAATGTCAGGACGATTTCCTGGTGCATCTACCATTGATGAACTTTGGGATGTTCTTAGAGAAGGTAAAGAGACCATATCATTTTTTACACCTGAAGAATTAGATAAAAGTATTCCAGAATCGATACGTAATAATCCACTTTATGTAGGTGCAAGAGGTATTGTGCCATCCGCAAAAACCTTTGATGCAAAATTCTTTGGACTCAATCCTAAATTGGCGTCAGCCATGGATCCTCAGCAACGGTTATTTTTAGAAATATCTTGGGAAGCGCTAGAGCAGTCGGGATATCTTCCAAATCTCTATGATGGTAAAATAGGTGTGTTTGCAGGGGTATATACGAATACCTACTTCCTTCATAACGTATTTCCGAACAAAGAATTGATGAATCAAATTGGCGAAGTACAAGCCAATACAACTAATGATAAAGACTATATTGCAACGCGTACAGCCTATCATTTAAATCTAAAAGGGCCTGCTGTAAGTGTACATTCGGCTTGTTCTACATCATCATTAGCAATTGCACAGGCTGTAGAGTCTATTCGCAATGGCCAATGTGATCTGGCTTTGGCTGGTGGCTCTAGTGTTACTTCTCCGATGTACGGCGGTCACCTATATCAAGAAGGGTCAATGTTAAGTGCTAATGGACAATGCAGGTCGTTCGATGCTAACGGAACAGGGACCATGTTTTGTGATGGTGCAGGTGTAGTACTGCTTAAAAGTTTAGAAGATGCTGAACGCGATGGAGATATAATCCATGGTGTAATTAAAGGTATTGGTGTTAATAATGATGGTAGCGATAAAGGGAGTTTTACAGCTCCGAGTGTTGAAGGTCAAGCTGGAGCCATAAATAGTGCGCTATTAGATGCAGATGTAAAACCATCACAGATAAGTTATATAGAAGCACATGGAACTGCAACTTCTTTAGGTGATCCGATTGAAATTGAAGGACTAAAGTTAGCTTTCGGAGAGCAAGATGCTAAAGGATATTGTGCTGTGGGGTCTATTAAAAGTAACATCGGGCATCTTACTGCAGCGGCAGGTGTTGCGGGAGTAATTAAGACAACCTTAGCATTGAAGCATCGTCAAATTCCTGCTTCATTAGGATTTGAAAAACCTAACCCGTCTATAGATTTTGAAAATAGTCCGTTTTTTGTAAACAATAAATTAAGACCTTGGCAATCTGAGGCTTCAAGGATGGCTGGTGTTAGTTCGTTTGGAGTCGGTGGTACTAATGTGCACATTGTTGTAGAAGAATATAAATCTAAAGTTAAAGATTCAGACTCAGGCAGGCCATTACAACTACTAGCATGGTCTGCAAAATCCCAAAATAGCCAAGAGGGATATAAAAATGCCTTATCCGATTTTATAAAAACAAACTCAGATGTAGAACTTGCTGATATCGCTTATTCTTTAAATGCGACACGAGATGTCTTTCAAAACCGAAGTTTTGTTTTAGCAGGAAGCCATATTGAAGCTAGTGATACTTTAAGTTCAGACGCGTCCAAATTGGTTAAAAGCAACACTTTAAAAATTATTCCTAATGAATTAGCATTCTTATTTCCAGGGCAAGGTTCTCAATACCTAGACATGGGAAAAGCTCTATATGATAGCGAAACTGTTTTTAAAGCTGCCGTAGACCATTGTGCCGAATTATTGCAAGACGAATTAAAATTAGATATCCGCCAAATAATATATCCAGAAGTACAAAGTACTGAAGCGGAGTCTCAATTAAAAGATACAAAGTTTACGCAACCCGCATTATTTGTTATAGAATATGCATTATCACAACTTTGGATGAGTTGGGGAATTAAACCAACATTACTATGCGGTCACAGTATTGGCGAATTTGTTGCGGCGCATTTAGCAGGCGTTTTTACCTTAGAAGATGCACTACATCTTATCACAGTTCGTGGTAAACTAGTCAGTGAGTTGCCAGGTGGTAGTATGCTTTCAGCACGAACCAATATTGAAAGTTTAGAAGACTTATTGCCAGAGACATTATCTATCGCGGCTATAAATTCTGATAAATTAATTGTGATCTCTGGACCTGATGTGGAGATTGAACAGTTCTCTAAAGTCTTAAATGATAAAGGTATTGCAAACAAACTTTTATTAACGAGTCATGCATTCCACTCTTCTATGATGGATCCTGTTTTGGGAACTTTTGAAGATGAAGTTAAAAAAATGAAACTCAGTGTTCCTCGATTACCCATTGTATCGACTGTAACAGGGGATTGGCTTACAGATGCAGAAGCTACTAGTACTGAGTATTGGACAAATCATTTACGTGAAACTGTAAATTTTTCAGGTGCTATGGAAACAGTATTAGGATTAGATGATCCTGTTTTATTAGAGGTTGGGCCTGGACGTGCCTTGACTACTTTATCCATGCAAAAGAAAGGTTTAAAATCCTTAGCATCTATTTCAAGCTTGTCAATTCCTAAAGAAGGTGAAACTTCCTATCATACTGTGTTATCCGCGTTGGGTGAATTATGGTTGAACGGATTAGAACCTCATTGGAAATCTTTTTATGGTGATCAAGTGAGATCTAAGATTTGGTTACCAGCTTATGTTTTTGATCGTAAACCTTGCTGGGTAGATCCACCAATAATTGAGACGGCAGTAAATACTGTTTTAGATAATACAGCTGTCATCAGCACAACTGAAAATGAAGAAAATATATTTAATGAACCTAATACTAATATCAAGATTATGAGAAAACCTTTACTTCTTAAAAAAATAGCGGATATTATTGAAGATAACTCAGGAGTTGAAATTGAAGAAAATGAAGCAGATCAGAGCTTTTTAGAACTAGGTTTAGATTCATTGGTTCTAACACAAATGGCGATTACATGTAAAAATGAATTTAATATACCTATAACCTTCAGGCAACTTAATGACCAATTTGGATCCCCTAATTTATTGGCTGAACATTTAGACAAGGTATTGCCAGAGGAGGCTTATGCCCCAGCTGTTAATGATGCTGCTCCGGTTCAACAACAAGTACAGCAACCTAAACCAATACAACAGTCGGCACCTACTACCAATAATGGGCAAAATACATATGCAGTACCTCAATATGGGCAAAATTCTGCATTAAATTTAATAGCCCAACAGTTGCAACTCTTAGGACAACAACTACAGTTATTACAAGATGGTGGAAATAGTGTGTCAGCACCAGCTCCAACTGTTTCCAATACTCAAAGTGTTTCTGTAAATCAATTGAAAACTGCGGCTAAGAGTATATCCCCTTTGGTGGATTCTAATGATGATATTAGAACAGAAGAAGAAAAGAAAGAACATCAAAAACCTTTTGGTGCTTCTCCTAAAATAGAAAAAGAATCTACAGATTTAGAAAACGAGCAACGCATGTTTTTAAATAACCTAATTACTAGGTATAACACAAAAACAGCGAAAAGTAAAGCTTATGCTCAACATTATAGGGCAAAAATGGCAGATCCTAGAGTTGTAACAGGATTTAAACCATTAACGAAAGAGCTCGTTTACCCTTTAGTAATTGAAAAATCAGCAGGAAATAAATTATGGGATTTAGATGGAAATGAATACATGGATATTCTTAATGGTTTTGGAGCTTGTTTATTTGGGCATCAACCAGATTTTATAAAAAAAGCATTACATCATCAAGTAGAACAAGGTTTTGAAGTTGGGCCTCAACACCCATTAGCGGGCGAAGTCTGTGATTTAATTTGTGAATTTACAGGTAATGATCGTGCTGCATTATGTAATACTGGGTCAGAAGCCGTTTTAGGCGCCATGCGTATCGCTAGAACAGTAACGGGTCGGTCGCTTATTATTGCCTTTTCAAGATCTTATCATGGAATTAATGACGAAGTCATTGTTAGAGGCTCAAAAAAATTAAGAACATTTCCGGCTGCTGCAGGTATCCTTCCAGAAGCCGTTAAGAACATGCTTATTTTAGACTACGGAACAGAAGAAAGTCTTGCTATAATTAAAGAACGTGCCCATGAGGTCGCAGCAGTACTTGTAGAGCCTGTTCAAAGTAGACGGCCAGATTATCAGCCTATTGAGTTTTTAAAGGAAGTCAGAGCAATTACCAAAGCTTCGGAAACCATTCTTATTTTTGATGAAATCATAACTGGTTTTAGAATGCACCTAGGTGGAGCACAGGCTTTGTTTGGTGTTAAAGCAGATTTAGCAACCTACGGAAAAGTAATAGGAGGAGGTATGTCCATCGGAGCCATAGCAGGTAATAAAAAATGTATGGATGCCTTAGATGGTGGTTTTTGGCAATTCGGTGATGATTCTTTTCCAGAAGTTGGAGTAACATATTTTGCCGGTACATTTGTTCGTCACCCTTTAGCTTTAGCAACTGCTAAAGCATCCTTAAATCATATGAAAGATAAAGGGATTGCGCTTCAAAATGGATTGGCATCTTTAAGCGAACGTGTCGGCAGAGAGCTAAATTTATTTATCAAAAATAATAACCTTCCTTTAGAGGTCGTGCACTATCGTTCATTGTGGAAACTTATATTTTTAGAAGAGGTACCATATGGAGAGCTGTTTTTTGTGCTTATGAGGGAAAAAGGGTTTCATATTTGGGATGGTTTTCCTTGTTATATGACAGAAGCATTCACTAATAGTGATATCGATGCCTTAATAAAGAATTCGATTTTGACTTTAGAAGAGTTAATTGCAGCTGGAATTTTTAAATCTGAAAGAAATGAAACTACAGCAGAAGAGCTTCCTAATTATTCAACTAAAGAATTGAATACACCACCAGTCTCTAATGCACGTTTGGCCTTAGACGATAAAGGAGATCCTGCTTGGTTTGTGCATGATAACGAGAATGAAGGTGAATTTGTTCGGATAGATTTATAGCTAAAGAATAATTAAATTAATTACATATTTTACATCCTAACCTGTATTGTATAAATGAATTTTTTAACGTCAGAATCAACTAAAAAAGAATCTTTTAATCCATTTAATGGACCAATAATTGAAAAAGTAATTTATTCTACCCAATCTCAAGTAGAAATATGGCTTGGTTGCAAATTTGGTGGTGAAGATGCGAATAGAGCCTATAATGAGTCCTTTTTACTTACTTTAAATGGTCATTTGGATAAGCTAGCACTTGAAGAGTCTTTATATGACGTTGTATTGAGACATGAATCGTTACGAGCTGTTTTTAGTACAGATGGACAGTTTATGAGCATATTAAAAGAGGTTCCAATTACTTTAGAACGACATGATATTTCTGAATTAAAAGACTCTGAGAAAAAGCTAAAAACTAAACAATATCTTTTGGCAGATGCCAATTTTGTCTTTGATTTAGTTAAAGGACCATTGTTGAAAGCTAGCTTAATAAAACAAAGTGACCTTAAACATCAGTTAATACTTACGGCTCATCATATTATATTGGATGGCTGGTCTACAGGTATTTTATTAGAAGAACTGGGGGCATTATATTCTTCTAAAGTTTCTAAAACAACACTTGAAATTCCTGATCCTATAAATTATAGTGAATATGCAGATGATATTCAAGTTTTCACTGCAAGTGAGGAGTTCCTTGAAACAGAAAAATTTTGGAAAGATCAGTATAAATCCTCTGTGCCAGAATTAAATATGCCTACAGATTTTCCACGGCCAGAATTAAGGACTTATAAAAGTGAGCGTCTTGATTTCTCAATTGATAAAGAATTATTGGCTAAATTAAAAAAAACAGGTGTAAAGGCTGGTTGTAGTTTTGTAACAACTTTAATGACTGCATTCGAGTTGTTTCTGTGCAAGCAAACAGGACAAAATGATATTGTTTTAGGTTTGCCAGCTGCAGGGCAATCAGTCACTGGAAAAACGCAATTAATCGGACATTGTGTTAATTTATTACCATTGCGGAGTCAAATTATTTTAGATGAGACGTTTAATACCTATTTAAAACATCGTAAATCGTCTATGTTTGATGCCTATGACCATCAACAATTAAGTTTTGGTCAGTTGCTACAAAAGTTACCAATTGCTAGAGACCCTTCTCGCGTGCCACTAGTCCCAGTTGTCTTTAATATAGATATGGGTATGAGTAATCTAGTAACGTTTGCCGATTTATCATTTGAGTTAGAATCTAATCCTAGAACATTTGAAGCTTTTGAGTTGTTTTTGAATGCGAGTGGTTCAGAAGAGGATTTTATTCTAGAATGGCAATATAATACCTCTTTGTTTAAACCCTCTACAATCGAAAAAATGATGTTTTCATTAGTAGACATTATAGAGCGAATTGTTGAAAACCCTGAGCGGACCATTTCAGATATTATAAAAACTGATGATACTGATTATAATAAATTGAATGCGACTACTGCGTCGTATTCTGATTTGCCATTACATGAGTTATTAATAAAACAAGCTCAAAAAGTTCCTAAAAAGAAGGCTGTTAAATTTTTGGACACAGAAATTTGTTATGAAGATTTAGAGCGACAAGTAAATCAGTTAGCACACAGCCTTAAAGAAAAAGGAATAAATAAAGGAGATTTTGTTGGAGTATCTTTACCACGTTCTATAGAATTATTAGTGACTTTACTGGCTATAATGAAATGCGGAGCAGCATATTTACCTTTAGATCCAAACTATCCTAGTGAAAGATTGGATTTTATGATAAATGATTCCGAAGCGAAAGTTTTAATAACGGTTGAAGCCTTTGCTTCGAAATTAGAAACTACAGCATCAAAATTTTTATTAGATGATTTATTTTCGGATTTATCCCAGTTTTCAAAAGAATCAATAGATGTTGCGGTAAATCAAAATGACATTGCGTATTTACTTTATACTTCGGGGTCAACAGGAAAACCAAAAGGTGTACAAGTTTCTCATAAAAATGTAGTTAATTTCTTGAGTAGTATGGCTAAGGAGCCAGGTATTAAAGATTCTGATAGGTTATTATCTATAACCACTATTTCTTTTGATATTGCTGGATTAGAATTATTCCTTCCACTTCTAAAAGGTGCTCAGTTAATCATTTCTGATGATGATACAGCAAGAGATGGACGATTAATGTTAGACTTAATTAAAAAGGAAAATATTACCATGATGCAGGCCACACCCACAACATGGCAAATGTTGTTAGATTCGGGATGGGAAACAGCATTTCCGATAAAAGCTTTATGTGGAGGTGAATCCTTGCCATTGGCATTAGCTAAAAAGCTACTTACGAAAGTTGATGAACTTTGGAATGTATATGGACCTACAGAAACTACCATTTGGTCTGCTGTAAAACAAATCAAAGAAAGTGATGAATTAATCACCATTGGAAAGCCTATTGATAACACACAATTATATTTATTAAATGACCAGAATATGTTAGTGAGTTCTGGTGCCATTGGTGAATTATGTATTGCAGGAGATGGTGTGTCATTAGGGTATTGGAAGCGACCAGATTTAACGGCAGAAAAATTTATTCCTAATCCTTTTGAAACAACGTTAAACAAAACATTATATCGTACAGGAGATTTGGGAAAACTATTAAGCAATGGAGAAGTTCAATGTTTAGGAAGAATTGATGACCAAGTAAAAATTAGAGGACATCGTATTGAATTGGGGGAAATAGAGCAGGTAATAAATACTATGGCAGATATTGAATCTTCTGTGGTTATGATCGATCAAAACCGACTTAAAGCGTTTGTTATTACGAGTGCATCCTATATGGAGTCACCAAATCCTGAGGACAAATGGCAGGCTCACTTAAAGGAAGTATTGCCCATATATATGGTTCCCAATGAGATGCTTACGATCGACGAGTTCCCTACTACTTTAAATGGAAAAATCGATCGAAAAGCACTTTTAAAAGACGCAACTGCGTCTTCTATTGATTCAGGTCACCATACTGAGCCTAGAACAATTTCAGAGCAATTGATTGCTGATATTTGGGAGGAATGTTTAGAAATTAAAAATATAAGTGTATTTAGTAATTTTTTCGAGCTTGGCGGGCATTCTCTAATAGCAGTACGTGTTATGGCACTGTTAGAAAAAGAAACTGGAAAACGAATGCCTTTAGCTGCTTTAATGACCAATTCTACAATTGAAAAATTGGCACTTTATATGGATTTGGATTTTAAATCAGAGACATGGAGTTCATTAGTACCTATACAAACAAAAGGTGATAAAACTCCATTGTATTTAGTGCATGGAGCTGATCATAATGTCATGATATTTAAATTATTATCTAATAATTTAGATGCGAATCAACCTGTGTATGCATTGCAAGCTAAAGGTCTTAACGGTATAGATGAACCACTTAAATCAGTAGATGAAATGGTTAATCACTATATTTCAGAAATTTTAAAGTCTAATCCTGAAGGCCCTTTTGTCTTAGCTGGTTATTCTTTTGGTGGTGTTATTGCATTTGAAATGGCAAGACAATTATTAGCGCAACATAAAGAAGTTAAAAAGGTTATACTACTAGATAGTTATGTTTATCCTTATTATTATTTCAGCGCTAATACGACTGCAAAAAAAATAGCTAAGGTTAAATACAAAATGAATACGATAGGATTTATGACTAAGACTATGTTTAGTAGTAAAGCCAATTTTAATCGCAGAATTCAATTGTTTAAGGACGGCATTAGAAACACCTATTTAAAACTAAAATTAGGCAAAGAAAATCAACATAAATTAATTAATAGTTGGCCTTACCAATTAGATCAAATGCACAATGAGGCTGTAAATAATTATCAAATTTTACCACTAAATATCACAGTCGATTTATTACGAGTAGCGGAGGATGAAATCTTTTATGCACACGACACTGATTTGTTAGGTTGGGAACCAATAGCTACAGGTGGTGTAAATAAACATGAAATACCCGGAAATCATATCAATATGCTTTCAGCGCCGAATGATAAAAAAACAGGAAGAATTTTACAGAATATCTTAGATAACTGAAATGAAGAGTTCTGAGAAACAGGATTTAATAAAAGATTCAGACCCTCTTTCTTGTGAAGAAGAGGTCGCTTTCCATTCATTAGTTTCAATACAACCAAAAGGTAAGAAACCGCCACTTTTTATTGTTCATGGCGCAGATTATAATATTGAAAAATTCAATAATTTAGCAAAAGTGTTGGATGTTAATCAGCCAGTCTATGCGTTGCAAGCCAAAGGGCTAAAGGGAGATGTTCAACCTCATGACACCGTTGAAGCAATGGCCTCTCATTATATTTCAGAAATCAAGTCTATAACTCAAGATAAACCATTTGCCTTAGGAGGTTTTTCATTTGGAGGTATTATTGCCTTTGAAATGGTAAGACAATTAAGAAGTTTAGGAGAAAATATAAAAGGTTTATTTTTATTTGACAGTTATGTTTATCCTACATATTATTATTCCGATCCTTTCAAGAAAAAAGTAATTTCTAAATTTTATATATTAGCTCAACTAGGTTTTATGGGTTTAAATATGTTTAGTAGCGTGGCTAATTTTAAGCGTAGAGTTAAATTATTAAAGTTAAAATTTCACGGCTTATATTTAAAACGAAAATATGGTAGTGAAAAACAAACTCAATTACAGTTTAAGCGTTCCTCAAAAATTGATAAGTTACATAATTTAGCTTACCAGAGGTATCATATGGTTCCACAGCCGATAAAAGTTGATTTATTTTGGTCACGCAAGAAATTATATTTTGCGCATGACTATAATTTTTTAGGTTGGAAAAAAATAGCTTTAGGAGGAGTAAATAGACATATAATACCAGGAAATCATTCCGAAATGTTTTTTTTACCTGTAGTTAAAGCGTTAGGTGAAAAACTTCAAATACTTTTGGATAATGAGGATTAAGAATTATGAAACCGTTATTTGTTGTGCTGATGCTGCTGTATCAGATAGAGTTAAAGAGGTTTCAAATGATAATTATTCAGACCTAAAAATTTTTAAAATTGAGTTAACGCGTTATTATGACATCGTTGATGTATTAATAAGAACGTTAACTCCACTTGAAGTAGAAAGAGCTCACAGATACCATCAGTTAAAAGATTTTAAAAGATTTGTAATCTGTAGAAGCATTCTTAAAATAATTATTGCGCAGCTAAAAGGCTTAAAGGTTTCGCAAGTGTATTTTGAAAAAAATGATAACCATAAGCCGTATTTTCCTTTAGATAAATTATTGTTTTTTAATGTATCGCACGCTGGTGATTATGCCCTAATTGCAATTGGTCCTTGTGAATTAGGTGTGGATATTGAGTGTATAAATCCTCAATTTGAATACGACGAAATCCTAACAACAGTTTTTAGCACAGAAGAAATAAACTTTATAAATGATTCTGAAGATGAAAGGTATGATTTTTACAAATTATGGACAAGAAAAGAAGCCATTGTAAAAGCCACAGGACAAGGTATTGATGATAATGTTTTTAAAATACCGGTTAAGGACGGTTCGCATATAGTGTCTGCGTCATTAGTAAATAATTTTAATAAAATAAATGTTTATAGCTTCAATATAACGACGAATTACATTGGATCTATAGCGTATAAAGGTGATGACGTTGATTTAAAACAAATAGTTTTTCAGCCTATACCAAGTGCCAAAAAACTAGAGTCTTTAGTTTAATTCACGAGAGTAGTGTAACATTCGTTACCTAATTTGTTAGCATCCTTTCGTATTTTTATTTAAATTTTATTTGGAATGAAAAAAATAATTGGACTACTTTTTATAGCTACATTTTTAGTGAGTTGTAATTCTGGTAAAAAAGAAAATGACCCTTACAGTAAAGCTACAAAGGAAATTGTTTCTAAAGACCATCCTGGTAAAAAATTAATGGAAACTAATTGTTATATCTGTCATAGTGCAACGGCTGGTCAAAATGATAGAATTGGTCCACCTATGATTGCTATTAAAAAGCATTATATAAATAGTAAAACGACCAAAGAAGAATTTACTAGTGCTATGCAAGCTTGGATTAAAAATCCGAATGAAGCTGATGCTAAAATGCCAGGTGCTGTAAAGCAATATGGCGTGATGCCCAAGCAGTATTTCCCAAAAGAGACTATTGCTCAAATTTCGGAATATATGTTTGATTTTGGAATTGAGCAGCCAGAATGGTTTGAAAACCATTTTAATGAAGAAAGAGGGAATAGTAAAGGAATAGGAAATGGACAAGGTAAAAAACTTGGCATGAAGCAAACCAAAACTAACTTTGAAGATTTACCTTATGGAGAACGCGGCTTAAAATACGCTTTAGCAACAAAAGCTATTTTGGGTAAAAATTTAATGAGTTCCATTCAGAATAAAGGAGTTTTAGAGGCTTTAGCATTTTGTAATGAACAGGCTTATCCTTTAACCGATAGCATGTCTGTTGTACACAATGCATTGATTAAACGTGTGTCTGATAAGCCTAGAAACCCAAATAATAAAGCGAATTCAGAGGAATTAGAATATATAAATGCTTTCAAGAAAGTTGTAGCGAATAATGAAGAAGCAATCCCTATCGTAAAAGAATCAGAAGATCAAGTAAGGGTTTATTATCCAATTACGACTAACACCATGTGTCTTCAATGCCACGGGAAGCCTAACGAAACATTGAATGAAACAACTTTAGTAAAAATTAAAAACTTATATCCAACGGATAAAGCTATAGGGTATACTATAAATGAAGTGAGAGGTATTTGGAGTATCACTTACGATAAATAAAATAAGTCAGGTATGAGCAAATTTTCAGAAATAATAAATCAAGATCAACCCGTTTTAGTAGATTTTTTTGCGGATTGGTGTGGGCCATGTAAAATGTTGAGTCCAGTTTTAAAGCAAGTAAAAGAAGCATTAGGTGATGATGTGTCAATCATTAAAATCGATGTGGATAAAAATCAATCATTAGCCTCTAAATATCAGGTGAGAGGTGTGCCAACAATGTTACTTTTTAAAAATGGCAAACAAGTTTGGAGGCAGTCTGGAGTCTTGCAAAAGGATGATATAATCAATGTTATAAAATCATCTCATTAATTTTTTGCTTAACTGATAAATGTCATATTTCTTAAATAATAAAGTGTCTAATTTTACACTTATAACTTAATAGATAATTTATATGATTAATTCTTCAATAGCATTTTATAGTTGGACAAATGGAGTTGTAATGATTGCAATCTTTGCAGTAGTCTGTATAACTTTAGTAGGTATTCTTATTAATTTCATGTCAAAAGGAAAAAAAGAAGCAGGATCTGATCATATAAATGAAGATAATAATTTAGAATAGTAACTTTTAACTAAATTAAATATTTAAGAAGAGGGTAGTCCATAATTAACTACCCTCTTTTTTTTGTTCTTAAAAACAGAAAAGGGCTGTGATGGTTTTGTTTTAGTAACATAGGTTACATAGGTAAAATCTATTGTGAGTTATATTTGTTATAAATTAATTAAATACCTAAAATATTATGAATACTACAGAAACAATAAAAGAAGAGCAAACATTTTCAATGCCAAGAATTGGTGATAAAGCACCAGAATTTAAAGCCGTAACCACGCAAGGGGATATTAACTATCCTTCAGATTACAAAGGAAAATGGTCCATATTATTTAGTCACCCAGCAGATTTTACTCCAGTGTGTACATCAGAGTTTATGACCTTCGCACACTTAGAAGAAAAATTTGAAAAGGCAAATTGTAGCCTTATTGGTTTATCTATCGATGGTCTTTACAGCCATATCGCTTGGTTAAGAACTATTAAGGATAAAATTAAATTCAATGGAATGGAAAATATCGAAGTTAAATTTCCATTAATTGAAGATATATCAATGGATGTTGCCAAAAAATACGGGATGATTCAACCAGGAGAAAGCAAAACACAAGCCGTTAGAGCTGTCTTTTTTGTAGATCCAAATGAAATTGTAAGAGCTATTATTTATTATCCATTAAGCTTAGGTCGTAATTTTGATGAGTTATACAGAGCATTAATAGCAATGCAAACTTCAGACAAATTTAACGTAGCTACTCCAGCAGATTGGAATCCTGGTGATGATGTTATTGTGTCTCCAGCAGGTTCATGTGGTGTAGCCGAAGAACGTATGAGTTCTACAGAAGACTTAGATTGTAAAGACTGGTTCTTCTGTACTAAGAAGCTTGATAAAGATCTAGTGTTGAACGAAATCCTAAAGAAGTAAATACGTTTTTGCGTGAAGATAATTTTCTTGTATAAGTAAATTAATAAGTAAAATAATCTAATCTAAATTTCGGTCTTAATTTTTAGTTGAGACTGAAATCTGTTATCTTTTAACTGGAATTAAAACGCATAAAAATCATGAACATTATACAATTTGAAGATAAGCCATTAGCGCATTATTCATATGCTGTTATAAGTAATAATGAAATGGCTATTATCGACCCGTCTCGGGATCCAAAGCCCTATTATCAATTAGCAGAAAAGCATAACGCAAAAATAATCGCCGTTTTTGAAACGCATCCACATGCCGACTTTGTAAGCAGTCATTTACAAATTCATAATGAGACTGGAGCTAATATTTATGTCAGCAAGTTAGTTGGTGCTAACTATATACATGAGTCTTTTGATGATGGAGATACCGTTAAAATAGGAGATATTACATGTTCTGCAATTAATTCACCAGGGCACTCGCCAGATAGTATTACCATTATTGCAGAAGATAAGTATAATAATTATGCAATGTTTTCGGGAGATACGCTATTTATTGGGGATGTTGGTAGACCAGATTTAAGAGAAAAAGCGGGTAACATGAAAGCTAAACGCGAAGAATTAGCAATCAGCATGTATCATACTATTAAGCATAAATTCAATCATTTACCGGACGCTACAGTCGTATATCCTGCCCATGGAGCTGGGTCGTTGTGCGGTAAAAATATGAGCACTGATTCTCAGAGTACCTTAGGCAGAGAACGAAAAGAAAATTGGGCTTTTAAAGATTTAACAGAAGATGAATTTGTAGATCATATTTTAAAAGACCAACCGTTTATTCCCTCTTATTTTGGATTTAATGTAGATATCAATAAAGAAGGAGCAGAGAATTTTCAAATGAGTATTGCGGTCCCCATATTTCAATTTCAGATTAGTAATTTTTTTAATGATGGTGCTTTAATTATAGATACTAGAGGTAAAGCGGATTTTGATAATAATCACATACCTAAGAGTATTAATCTTATTGCAGAGACTGAAGATGATAAATTTGAAACATGGTTAGGCTCAATTGTAAAACCTAATGAAGCGTTTTATTTAGTAATAAAATCTATTGAAGACAGAGATACAATGCTGCATCGAATCGCTAAAATTGGTTACGAAAAACAATTAATAGGAATGATGACCCTAGGTGAAACCAATTTTGAAGACTCAGATGTTCTTAACTTCAATGATTTTGAAAACCATCAAGATAAGTACACTATTATTGATGTAAGAAACAAAAGTGAAGTAGCCAAAGGAAAAATATTTAAAGACGCTACAGCAATTCCGCTTCACGAATTAAGAGATGCCGAAGATAAAATTCCTACAAACAAACCCATCGTAGTGCATTGTGCTGGTGGATATAGAAGTGCAGCTGGTAGCAGTATTATTTCTAGTCAACTTAAAGACACTGTAGTTTATGATTTAAGCGATGATGTTACTAAATTTCAATAAATAAAAAGGAGAGACGCCCATTGAAAATAGGTCAACCATCAAAAATGAATTATGTGTTTGTAGGCCTTCAGCTATTGCTTTTTGTTGCCTATGTATTTCCACTTAAAATAATTGTTATAAACCTTTTAGTGTGGATTAGATATGCAGCTTTAATTTTAGCTGGTTTAGGACTGATTTTAGGTATTAGTGCTTTATTACAAATAAACACTAAATTATCTCCCTTTCCAACACCTGTCGTAGATAGTAAATTACTCACTCATGGTGCTTATGCAATAGCTAAACATCCTATTTACACCAGTATTTTAACTGTAACTTTAGGCTATGCTATATATGATGAATCCCTATTTAAATTTATAATTTTCATAGCATTATGGATATTGTTTTATTTTAAATCAAATTATGAAGAGAAATTATTATCTAAAAAATTCACGGAATACTCAGCTTACAAACTAAATACAAACCGATTTATTTAATCGTTTATGAAAAACAATCCAACAGATTTTTGGAACGACCGTTTTGGTCAAGAAGAATTTATTTATGGTACTGAGCCTAATCAATTTTTTAAAGAACAATTACAAAAGTTGCAAAAAGGGACATTGCTTTTACCTGCCGAAGGAGAAGGTCGTAATGCAGTTTATGCAGCCGCTAAAGGTTGGAACGTTACTGCTTTTGATATGAGTGTTAAAGCTAAAGAAAAAGCTTTGCAGTTGGCAGAACTGAAAGCGGTAGATATTACTTATGAAGTTATAGGAGTTCAGGAATTTCAAACTGATGAAAAATTTGATGTGATTGGTTTGTGTTATGTCCATTTTCCAATAGCGATTCGTAAAAAAACACATCATCATTTACTTCAATTTTTAAAAGTTGGCGGACAGGTTGTTTTTGAAGCTTTTGCAAAGGCGCAATTAGAAAATGATTCTGGTGGTCCTAAAAATGAAGCTATGCTATTTTCTATAGATGAAATAAAGCAAGAACTTACTGGATTAGAATTTAAGTTGCTAGAAGAGAGGACTATTGAACTTTCAGAAGGGAATTATCATAAAGGAAAAGCGCAAGTTATTCGATTTGTTGGAGTAAAAGTATAATAGTGGGTATAGGATTTTTTTAAGTCAAAGAACCTAAATCTAAGTTTTTTGTGACAAAAGTTACTCAAGGATGTTATTGGCTTCGTATCTTTGAATAACATAAAAAATAGATATGGAAGACATGCTATTCTACGATAGATTGCAATTTGCATTTACTATCACATTTCACTACATTTTTCCACAATTAACCATGGGATTATCTTTAATGATAGTCTATTTTAAGTGGAAATATCTCAGAACTCAAATTGAAAAGTACAACAATGCCGCAACGTTTTTTATGAAAATCTTTGCGATTAATTTTACCATGGGTGTTGTTACAGGTATTCCAATGGAATTTCAATTTGGTACCAATTGGGCTAAGTTCTCTGAGCTCACAGGTGGAATTATAGGTCAGACCTTGGCCATGGAAGGACTGTTTTCTTTCTTTTTAGAATCCTCATTTTTAGCTCTTTTTATTTTTGGTGAAAAATTAATGGGGCAAAAGCTTCATTTTTTAACTGGTTTTCTGGTGTTTTTGGGGTCGTGGGCAAGTGGGTGGTTTATTTTAGCTACCAATGCATGGATGCAAAATCCTGTAGGTCATGAAATTTTAGAGAATGGAAAATTTGTATTAGATAACTTCTCAGAACTTTTTACTAATCCATGGTTATTGCCAGCCTTCTTGCATAATCAAATGGCTTCTGTTGTAACATCGGCTTTCGTGATGGCAAGTATAGGTGCGTTTTATATTTTAAGAGATAAACATTCTGAATATGGGAGATTGTTTTTAAAAACAGGTGTCGTATTCGGATTAATTTCAAGCCTATTAGTTGCTTTTCCAACAGGAGATTGGAATGCTAAAAACGTTGCCAAATATCAACCAGGAACCTTTGCAGCAATGGAAGGGATTTTTGAAACCGAAGAAGCTGGAGCCGAAATTGTATTGATTGGTCAACCTAATATGATTGAAAAAAAATTAGATAATAAAATTGCTGTTCCTAATATACTCAGCTTTTTAACGTATCAAGAATGGGATAGACAAATTCCTGGTATGGATCAATTTGAAACCGAAGAATTGCCAGATAATATTCCTGCATTGTATTATTCTTATCATATAATGGTGGGTTTAGGAACCATTTTTATAGGTGTAATGGGATTGGCACTTTTCTTTTTATGGCGGAATAAACTGTACAACATTAAACCATTACTCTGGACGATTATGTTCTTAGTTCCGTTTCCTTACATAGCAAATATTACAGGCTGGTACACGGCAGAATTAGGACGACAACCTTATCTGGTTTATGGTTTACTAAGAACAAGCGATGGAGTTTCACCTACAGTATCTTCTGGTAATACCTTATTTACATTATTAGGCTTTGTCGGTTTATATATGTTACTCGGACTACTATTTTTAACCTTGGTCGGCAAAACTATTAACCAAGGTCCAACACCTCAAAAACATTAATTATGGAACTATTTTGGTATATAGCAATAGGACTTGTTTTAACCGTGTTTTTTATTTTAGATGGTTATGATTTTGGAGCGGGAATCATTCATCTGTTTTTTGCTAAAAAAGAAAAAGACAAAGAAGTCATTACAAAATCTGCAGGTTTATTTTGGGATTCAAATGAAGTTTGGTTAGTTGCTGCTGGAGGAATGCTTTTTATGGCATTTCCAACATTTTATGCTTCTGTCTTTAGTGGATTTTATTTACCACTTATCATCGTTTTATGGCTCATCGTTTTTAGAGCTATTGGGTTAGAATTTAGAGGGCAATTTAAGTATCAAATGTGGAAAGATATTTGGGATAAATCTTTTGGTGTTTCTAGTCTTTTGTTAGCCTTGTTTTTTGGAATTGCTTTAGGCAATATAGTAAGAGGTGTAAACTTAGGAGGAGTTGATAATGGAGTTTCTGTACATGAAGGTCATTATTTTTTCTTACCCTTATGGGATAGTAGTTTTAGCCCTTTAGCGGAGCATCCTGGAGTTATAGATTGGTTTACCATTATTATAGGTTTGATATCGGTTGTTACTTTGGCTATTCATGGTGCTAATTGGGTCATATTAAAAACCAATTCATCTATAAATGGCAAGCTTAAAGGTGTCATTTTTAAATTGAATATTGCACTTACAGTGCTTACTATATTTTCTTTAATTGTTTGGCAAAAAGTAAATCCAAACTCTTTAGATAACTTTAGTCATAAACCATATTTATTAGTATTTCCATTAATTTATTTAACAGGAGTCATTGGGTTATTTTTTATAAATAAAATTAAAAATAACAGGCATGCTTTTATACTATCAACCTTAATAATTGTAGGTGGAATTACGTCGTCTCTTGCATCATTATTCCCAGTTATACTCCCTTCTGTAAACGATATGCATGAACATTTAACCATTTATAATACTGCAGCATCAGAATATGGATTATCCGTAGCCTTAATTTGGGGAATTATTGGCTTTATCCTAATTTTTGTATACTTCATTATTCAAAAAAGATTGATGAGTGGTAAAATTGATCATATGGATTATGGACATTAGTCTAAAGCCACTATTATGACAGGGACATTAATTTCATTAATCAGTATTCTAATAGGAATAGTTTCAGCTAATCTTTTTGGTAAGTGTTATAAACAATTCTCCTTTGGTTTAAAAGGAAATACCTTAGTTGGCGTTTTTGGTAGTGTTCTACTCATTAAATCTTTCGGTCGCTTAGGTTTTGACCCTTGGTTTATAATGAATAATGGTGATTTCGATAGATTAAGGTTAATCATTAACTTATTTGTTTCGGCTTTAGGTGGAGTATTAGGACTTGTATTTGTTAAATTGATTTACAAAAAAATGAATGATGAGTCAAGAAAATAGTTCGCTATTCATTATGTAACCAAAGTTACGCTCTAGTTGTATAAAGCGAATTACCTTTAATAAAAATTAAGGGCATGGCTAAAATTGTTATTCTAGGTGCAGGTATTTCTGGTCACGTTGCAGCAACTCATTTACGCAGAAAATTATCAAAAAAGCACGAGGTTGTTGTAGTATCACCTAATAGTAATTACCAGTGGGTTCCATCTAATATTTGGGTTGGAATTGGAAGAATGAAATCAGAAAAAATTTATTTTCCATTAGCACCATTATATAAAAAGAAAGGAATTGGTTATAAACAAGCTAAAGCAATTTCGTTTCATCCTGAAGGCGATAGTACAGAAGCAAAACCTTATGTTTTATCAGAATATGTAGTAGGAGATGAAAAAGGAAAACAAGAAAAAATAACTTATGATTATTTAATCAATTCCACAGGACCAAAACTTAATTTCGAAGCTACTGAAGGTTTAATTCCGGGTAAAAACAAAGCTTATTCTGTTTGTACATATACACATGCAGACCATGCTTGGGAGGGTTTGAAAGCGGTTATTGAGCAAATGAAAGCTGGTAAAAAAGCTAAAATATTAATTGGTACAGGTCATGCAAAATCTACTTGCCAAGGAGCTGCTTTTGAGTATATCTTAAATGTAGAACAAGAATTACGCAAGCATAATGTGCGTGATATGGCTGAAGTTACTTGGATTTCTAACGAATACCAATTAGGAGATTTTGGTATGGATGGTATGTTAATGAGCTATGGCAGTTTAACGATGAAATCTCATGAAATGATTGAGATGATTTTTGAAGACAGAGACATAAAATGGATTTTAGGTGCTGGAGTCAATAAGATTGAAGATGGAGTAGCACATTACGAAAATCTTGAAGGTGAACATAAATCAGAATCTTATGATTTTGCGATGTTAATTCCGTCGTTTTCAGGTCATGGTTTTAAAGCTTATGATAAAAACGATAATGATATTACAGAGAAGTTGTTTAAAGGATTTATGTTAGTTGATGCGGATTATACATCAAAACCCTACGAAGAATGGTCGGTTAGAGATTGGCCAGAAACCTATCAGAATCCAAGTTATAAAAACATTTTTGCACCAGGTATTGCATTTGCGCCACCACATGCCATTTCTAAACCTCGTAAAAGTAAAAACGGAACAGATATTTCACCTGCGCCGCCAAGAACGGGTATGCCATCTGGTATTACAGCAAAATTAGTTGCTGATAATATAATTGATACTATAAAAAATGGTAAAGAATCATCTCATCATAAAGGCTCTTTAGGAAATATGGGCGCTGCTTGTATTGCTTCAGCCGGATTTGGTTTTTGGAAAGGCAGTGGAGTGAGTATTACAACGTTTCCTATTGTTCCAGATTTTAAGAAATATCCAGATTCGCACGGAAGACATTTAGGAAAAACATTTGGCGCTATTGGTTTGGCGGGTCATTGGCTTAAGTTAATGTTGCATTATGCTTTCATTTATAAAGCTAAAATGAGACCGTTTTGGTGGTTGATTCCGGAGTGATTTTTCAATTTAGAATTCAGAGTTGTCATAAAATTAAAAGTCTTGAGTAATCAGATATGAGTAGTGTCTCCTTGAGGGGACTTTAGGGGTGTTCTTTTAAATATAAGGAAAGAATAAACATCATTTAAATAGTAATAAAAAATTAAAATATCATGAAAAGAATATCACCAAGAATGCGATTTAGAATGATGAATCCAGTTCTTCAGTTTTTCAAATTTATAATTTTAAGTATAAAAATAATGGTTATTGTCGCTGGTGGACATGGTGGCACAAGAAAAGTTAACTGATGTGGTTATCAGTTTTTTTGGTTGGTTAGTAAGAAGCATTCAGTTTAAGTGAGTGCTTATTTTTTTATCCTAATTGTTGTCAAACCAAATCCATATTATAAAATCCACCACAATTATGCTTTCGCTTTTTAGAACATTTAGTAATTAAATAAGCCGTAATAATGAGGTTGCGTAATTCACAGAGTTCAGCTGATAATTCGGAGTGGTCATAAAGACGTTTGTTATCTTTATGAAGGACACGTAAGCGTTTTTCGGCACGCAATAAACGTTCGTTAGATCTTACAATACCGACATAATTACTCATTATAGTTTTAACCTCATTTTTATCATGTGTAATTAAAATATGTTCCATGTTTTTAATCACGCCACTATCATTCCATTCCGGAATACCTTTGGGCATTTTTACGTCATCATACTTTTTATAGACATGTAAATAAGCACGATGCGCATAGACTAAACCTTCCAATAAAGAATTTGAGGCTAATCGGTTACCACCATGTAATCCTGTTCTAGTAACTTCACCACAAGCATATAAATTTTTGATCGATGTTCTGGCATTTTTACTCACAGTAACTCCACCACAGATATAATGAGAAGCAGGTAAAACTGGAATAAAATCTGTTCTAATATCAATACCTAGTGAAGCGCATTTCTCAGTAATATTAGGGAAATGGGCTTTAAATTTTTTAAAATCTAAATGAGTACAGTCTAAGTAAACATGTGGCGAACCACTTTTTTTTAATTCATTATCAATGGCTCTTGCTACAATATCTCTTGACGCTAATTCTTCGCGATCATCATAATGATGCATAAATGCTTTCCCATCAATAGTTCTTAATTTGGCACCAAAACCTCTTACAGCTTCAGAAATTAAAAACGCAGGATATTCGCCAGGATTATACAATGCCGTTGGATGAAATTGAATAAATTCTACATCAGCAATTTCAGCTTTGGCTCTATAGGCCATGGCTAAACCATCACCAGTTGCTACTTTAGGATTAGTGGTGGTTTCATAAACTTGTCCGCTGCCACCAGAAGCCAGCATCGTAAATTTGCTTACAAAGGTTTTGACTACCGCTTTTTTTTCATCTAAAACATAAGCGCCAAAACACGATATCTTAGAGTTTCGCTTGGTCTTTGTCTTTTTAGTTTGATGCTCTGTAATGAAATCAATGGCATAGTGATGCTCTAGGAATTCAATATTCGGTTGTGCATTCACTTGGGCAATTAAAGCCCGTTCAATTTCTGCACCAGTAACATCAGTATGATGTAAAATGCGGTTTTGCGAATGTCCACCTTCACGACCTAGATCGTAGTCCCCTTCATCATTTTTATCAAATTTTGTACCCCAATCAATTAATTCTTGCAAACGTTCTGGAGCATGTTTTACTACCATCCGTACCACTTTTTCATCACACATACCATCGCCTGCAACCAACGTGTCTTGTATATGCTGTTCAAAACTATCTACGGTTTTGTCATAAACGGTTGCTATGCCGCCTTGCGCGTATTTCGTATTTGATTCTGTTTTTTCGTCTTTGGTAATAATTATGACTTTTGAATCTTTATATTGAATCGCTATTTTTAAAGCAAAAGTTAAGCCTGAAACCCCTGAGCCAATAACTAAAAAATCGGATTGTATTATTTTTTGTTCACTTACCATCTGGACATATTTATTTCGAAAGCTCTAACATTCTTTCAATAGGAACAATCGCTTTTTTTGCTAATTCGGCATCCACTTCAATGTTGGGCAACTCGTACTTTATACACAAATACAGTTTTTTTAAGGTATTCATTTTCATATAAGCACATTCGCTACAAGCACAAGTGTTATCTTCTTTTGCAGGTGCAGGGATGATTTGCTTATTCGGGTTTTCTTGCATCATCTGAAATAGAATTCCGGCTTCAGTAGCGACAATAAATTTAGTTTTAGGACTGTTTTTTACATGGTTTAATAATCCCGCTGTAGAACCAATATATTTAGCTACTCTAAGAAGATGCGCTTCCGATTCTGGGTGCGCAATTAACTCTGCATCGGGATGTGCTTTACATAGGTTAATTAATTTTTCCATCGAAAACGCTTCATGAACAATACAGGCGCCATTCCAAAGCAGCATGTTTCTTCCTGTTTCTTTATTTAAATAAGCGCCCAAATTTCTGTCTGGTGCAAAAATAATAGGTTGGTCTTTTGGAATAGAATCAATGATTTTTCTAGCGTTGGAGGACGTACATACATAATCACTCAAAGCTTTTACTTCGGCCGAACAATTAATGTAAGTCACGACTAAATGGTCTGGATGCTGTTTTTTAAATTCTGAAAATTTATCAGGTGGACAAGAATCAGCTAAGGAGCAACCTGCTAATAAATCTGGCAACACAACTTTCTTTGTTGGATTTAAAATTTTAGCAGTTTCGGCCATGAAATGTACACCTGCAAAAATAATCATGTCTGCATCTGTTTTAGCAGCCTGTTGCGCTAATGCTAAACTATCACCAACAAAATCAGCAATAGCTTGTATCTCATCTATTTGATAATAATGCGCTAAGAGTATGGCGTTTTTCTCTTTTTTTAAACGATTAATTTCTGTTACGTAATCAACATCAAGCGTTTCAATATCTAAATAGCCTTTTTTGTTTAGGTTTATTTTAGCGGATTCTAGTGGTGTCATTTCTATTTAAGTTCAATACGTTTTTGAAAATAAGGCCTATGTTTTGCAAAAGTAGGAGCTAGCTTTTTTCTAAAACATGATAAAAAACATATAAAAACTTGAATTTTTTACGACCTTTCTAATATTGTATTTTTTGGTAGATATGTAAGAAGCATTCATTTTAAGATGAATGCTTTTTAGTGCGTAATATTCTAATGGTATTGTGATTATAGTGATTCTGAAGTCATGATTTTGATTCCCTTTTTAGTCATGTGGTTCTTAAGTTTTTCAAACGCTTCATTATCTAAGGCTTTAGAAGCGTCTTCAATAAAAGTGCAGTTAAACCCTTCATTATAAGCATCAATAATTGAAAAGTAAACACAAATATCTGCGGCTAAACCACATAAAAATAATTCTGTAGTACCTTTCTCTTTCAGATATCCTGCTAATCCAGTAGATTTTAAATGGCCATTGTCAAAAAAAGCACTATAGCTATCAATAGTTATGACGGTTCCTTTTCTAAAAATAGCTTCAAATTTTTCAGTATTTAAATCCGGATGAAATGCTGCACCTTCCGTGCCTTGCACACAATGATCTGGCCATAAGGTTTGTGGTTGACCATGTAATTCTATGACATCAAAATTAGATTTTCCGTTATGATTACTTGCAAAACTTATATGATCTTTTGGATGCCAATCTTGAGTGGCTAATACCAAATCAAATTTATTTTGAATTGAATTAATGACTGGCACTATTTGATCTCCATGAGCAACAGGTAGCGAGCCACTTGGCATAAAATCGTTCTGAACATCAATAATAAGTAAGGTTTTCATCAATAGAAATTTTGTTAATATACAATCTAGTATTTATGCTTATTAATTAAAATATCGCGTTCTTTTTTAAGTTGCGAACTCAATCCGATTTTATAAATATGCGGATTCTGAAAACGTTTATATTCATCAGGTAGTTGCTTTAATCGCGATTGAGAATACTCTGCAATTTCAGTTACCGTTCTAGGTGAAATTATTCTTTTGCCGTCTTTCATCACCTGTTTCAGTAGCGGTTCGTGCTTATAGGAATTAAGTTCTAAACTCTTAGTCGTATCAAAAGGGTGTTCCATAAGTGCAACCTGATCTTCAGAAGAAATGGTTATCGCATCCGCACCATAAAACATGTTATTGTCATCTAGCATGCGGTAGACTTGCTTTTTAAAAGGAAGTGATGTTTTAATAATATTTTCGGAAAGTTTAATTCTTGGTGTATTATTATATTCTGATAATTTATAAACTCCATCCAAAGAAGCGTCTGGTTTTCCGGTCACTAAATTAGTACCAACCCCATAAATATCAATCGGTGCACCTTGTTCTTTCAAACTTTTAATAACGTATTCATCAAGTTGATTAGAAACTACAATTTTTACATCTTTTAAATTGGCTTCATCTAATAATACACGTGTTTTTTTAGATAAATAGGCCAAATCACCACTATCTAAACGAATACCCAATAGTTTATCACCGCGCTCTTCCATTTCTTTAGCCACAGTAATAGCATTAGGAAGTCCACTTTTTAAGGTGTTATAGGTGTCAATTAATAGCACACAATTTTTTGGTCGCATTTTAGCAAAATCTCTAAATGCTTGTAATTCATCTTCGTAACTTTGAATAAAAGAGTGCGCCATTGTGCCTGTAGAAGGAATATCATAATCTTCGGCAGCCTTTACATTACTGGTACTATCAAAACCACCAATAGCGGCAGCTCTTGAAGCATAATAACCACCTGTGGCATGCGCACGACGTAAACCCATATCTAACAAAATACCATTTTTAGCACTATATTTTATTCTACTAGCCTTTGTTGCAATTAGGGTCTGAAAATTCAAAATATTTAATAAAAGCGTCTCTATAATTTGGGCTTCCATAATATTCGCTTCTACCTGTAATATTGGTCTGTTTGGAAATACAACATCGCCTTCGTTAGTAGAATAAATATTTCCTTTAAATCTAAAATTCTTTAAATAGTCTAAAAAATCATTTTTAAAGCCCTTTTGTTTTAAATATGAAATATCAGATGAAGAGAATTCTAAGGTTTCAAGAATTTCCAAAACATCTTCTAAGCCAGCAAAAATGGAATAACCACCTTCAAAAGGATTATGCCTAAAATAATAATCAAATACAGCGCGTCCATCGGGTTTCGTTCCAAAATAAACTTGGGCCATTGTAATTTGATAGAGATCGGTGTAAGCTGCTGTAATATTCATAAGAAGTTTTTGAAAAATAAAGTGAATAAAATTAAGGATATTTTACCACTCTAAGAACGAGAAAGTACTAAACTTATAGTTTGATGTTTATTCGAAAATATGAAATCATTTTGCGTTTTCTGTAAAGTAACAAATGTTACTAAGTGATGCTGCTTAATAAGTTAATTTTGTAACGTTATAGCGAGTATATGTTTTGCATGAATAATTAGAGTTTTAAACTTTATAATAACAGTATGATAGCAAGCCATATATAATTATAAAGGATTTAATATAGTTAACTGATGTGGTTATCAGTTTTTGGTTGGTTAGTAAAAAAGCATTCATTTTAAAGTGAATGCTTTTTTTGTTAGGTAACATTGGTTACCAACCAACGTTTTTTATCGCTTTATTTTTGTACTAGAAATATTTTAAATATGAAAAGAATAACGTTTACGGTCATACTTTTAGTGTTGTTTGCCAATTACAATATACACGCACAAGAAAAGGTGGCCATATCTAAAACAGAAGTCTTAACTAAAGTTTCAGAAAACAATACGAGCATTAAGATTTCTGAGGAAGATTTTAATCAAGCCAAAGCAGATTTTAGACAAACCAATGCAGTGTTTTTGCCAAACATAACGGCGAGTCATACAGCAATGGCAACTACAAATCCGTTGATGGCATTTGGTTCTAAATTGAATCAAGAAATTTTAACAGCAAATGATTTCAATCCAGCCTTATTAAACGATCCATCTCAGATTGAAAACTATGCGACAAAATTCGAAATTCAGCAACCATTAATTAATGTTGATGGTATGTTTCAACGAAAAGCAGCTAAATCTAAAATGGAAGCGATGTCTTTAAAGACGGAACGTACACAAGATTATTTAGCGTTTGAGGTTGAAAAAGCTTACATGCAATTACAGTTGGCTTATAAAGCAGTAGATGTTTTAGAAACCGCTTTAGAAGCTGCAAATGCGAATAAGAAGTTAGCGGACAACAGTTTAAAACAAGGGTGTTTGCAACGTTCTGATGTGTTGAATGTTGAAGTACGCGTTACTGAAGTTCAAAATCAATTACAATCAGCTAAAAGCAATGTGCAAAATGCCTCAAATTATTTGTCGTTTTTAATGAATGACGAAAGCTATGTGGTGTATACACCAACAGATGATTTAACGGTTTCAACTTTTGGATTAGAGGATAAAAGTATTTCAGAAAATCGTTCGGATATAAAAGCGATGCAATTAGCTTCAAACGCATATGAAGCGATGAATAAAGCTGATAAAATGGCTTTTTTACCACGGTTAAATGCTTTTGGGAGTTATGAATTATATGATGATCAAATTTTTCAAGCCGATGCCAGTGGGTATTTATTTGGCGCACAATTAAGTTGGGATATTTTTCAAGGCTCTAAACGTTTTGGGAAAGCACAAAAAAGTAAATCGGAATTTGAAAAGTCGAAATTAGAATACAAACAATATGTCTCACAAAGTAATTTAGAATTAAACAAAGCGAAACGCGCTTTTATTGATGCAGAAAATAAATTAAAATTAAACAGTTTAGCTTTAGAGCAATCCGAAGAATCTTTAAGAATTAGAACCAATAGATTTAAAGAAGGTTTAGAAAAAACATCGGATTTACTAATTGCTGAAACTCAATTTGCGCAAAAACAATTAGAGTATTACCAAACTATTTTCGAATACAATTACGCACAAGCTTACTTACAATTTTTAACTAAAGAATAACCTCTCGACTGCGCTCGAGATGACAAACTTTTGTCTGGTTGAGCGCAGTCGAAACCTAATTAATAAACAAATCATAAAATGAAAAAAACATATACAATCCTAACATTTTCATTAGCCTTGTTATTTGCGAGTTGTGGCAGTGAAGATCAAAAAGCCGCCGTAGATAACACCCCAGCAATTGCTGTAAAAACCAGTCAGGTTGAAGCTAATGGAAACAGTCCGTTTTTATCCGTAAGCGGAAAAATTCAAGCTTCAAATAGTGCAGATTTAAGCACAAGAATGATGGGTTACGTTAATAAAGTACATGTTAATGTTGGAGATAAAGTACGTAAAGGACAATTATTAGTGTCTATCAATAATGCCGATTTACAAGCCAAACGCGCACAAGTCAATGCCGGAATCACAGAAGCAACAGCTGCTTTTAATAGCGCACAAAAAGATTACAACCGTTTTAAAAACTTATTTGCAGAGCAAAGTGCATCACAGAAAGAGATGGATGATATGACGGCAAATTTTGAAATGGCAAAAGCACGATTGGAGTCTGCCAATCAAATGAAAAACGAAATCAACGCACAATTTACATACAGTAATATTACAGCACCATTTAGTGGAACAATTACAAGTAAAAATGTGGAAGCTGGTAATATGGCAAATCCAGGAGCACCATTAATAAGTATTGAAACACCAGGACATTTTGAAGTGATGGCAATGGTACCAGAATCTGAAATTTCAGAAATTAAAAAAGGGACTACAGTTGATGTTTTGGTAAAATCTATTAACCAAACCATTAAAGGAAAGGTGACTGAAGTTAGTACATCTGCAAAAAATACTGGAGGTCAATATTTAGTGAAAATAAATTTAGATAAAACAGATGCGAAAATCTTATCTGGCATGTTTACAACAGTTCAATTTCCTGTAGAACGTAAAGCTAAATCAGAAATGGTTTTAGTACCAACAGCAGCTATTATAACTAACGGACAATTATCGGGTGTGTATACGGTAAGCCAAAGTAATACAGCATTATTACGTTGGTTGCGTTTAGGTAGAACTTTTGGAGACCAAGTAGAAGTTTTATCTGGTTTAAATGCAGACGAAGCTTATATCGTTTCAGCTGAAGGAAAACTTTACAATGGTGCTAAAATCAGTGTTCAGTAAACAGTCGCAGTTTTCAGGATTGGGTCTAAGTAAAATTAAAGAATAACACAAATAAGAGAAAGCAGTCAAAGTAACAGTTTTCAGTTTATCCCGCAATAGTTTTCTCCTTTGGGGAATTAAAGGGGGCTAAAAAATAATAATAACTAAAAAATAACCCGTAACAGTTTTTCCCCTTTGGGGAAATTAAAAGGGGCCAATTATGAAAGAAGGAATCGCAGGAAAAATCGCCAAAGTCTTTATGCAATCTAAGTTAACCGTGTTGTTAATGATTGTGTTTATGGTGGTAGGTGTATATAGTTCATTTTTAATTCCACGTGAAGAGGAACCACAAATTGATGTGCCAATGGCAGACATTTTCGTTGGTTATCCTGGAGCAAGTCCTACGGAAGTAGAATCGCGAGTGATTAAGCCATTAGAGCAATTAATTTCTAATATCAAAGGTGTGGAATACGTGTATTCTACGTCTATGAAAGAACAAGGTATGGTGATTGTTCAGTTTTATGTTGGCGAAGATATTGAGCGTTCGTTTGTAAAAATGTACAACGAAATCAATAAACACATGGACCAAATGCCAGCTGGTGTTACGTTTCCATTAGTGAAAACTAGAGCGATTGATGATGTACCAATGTTAGGTTTAACGTTGTGGAGTGAGAATTATGACGATTATCAATTAAACCAAATGGCTCAAGAGTTAGAAGCCGAAATTAAAAAGGTAAATGATGTAGCAATTACGCATAAAATAGGAGGAAGAGACCGTCAGTTACGTGTGGTTTTAGATAAGGATAAATTGGCTGCGAGTGGCTTAGATTTCTTGTCGGTTTCTGAAATGATTAAGGCTAATAACAGTCAATTAAGTGCTGGAAGTTTTGATAAAGGTGATACTGAATTTTTGGTGAATACTGGTAAATTCTTAGCATCTGTAACCGATGTTGAAAATTTAGTGGTTGGTGTACAACAAAATCAGCCCATTTATTTAAAACAAGTCGCTAAGATTATTGATGGTCCGGAAGTGCCACAAAATTATGTGAGTTTAGGTTTTGGAAAAGGAGGCGAAAAATCAGCTGAATATAAATCTGAATATTCTGCAGTTACTATTTCTGTTGCTAAACGAAAAGGTGCAGATGCGATGAAAATCGCAGAAGTCATTATTGATAAAGTAGACCATTTACGTAGTACTTTAATTCCTGATGATGTTCACGTAGAAATCACAAGAAACTACGGAGAAACAGCGTCTCATAAAGTGTCAGAATTATTGTTACACTTGATAGGTTCAATCTTCGCAGTGACGATTGTTGTGATGTTAGCTATGGGTTGGCGAGGTGGATTGGTTGTGTTTTTATCAGTACCAATTACGTTTGCGTTAACGTTGTTGAGTTACTATATGATGGATTATACACTCAACCGAATCACGCTTTTCGCATTGGTATTTGTAACAGGTATTGTCGTCGATGACTCAATTATTATTGCTGAAAATATGCACAGGCATTTTAAAATGAAGCGCTTGCCATTTAAACAAGCGGCATTATATGCAATTAACGAAGTTGGTAACCCAACGATTTTAGCAACGTTTACTGTAATAGCTTCAGTATTACCAATGGCATTTGTTTCTGGATTAATGGGACCATATATGGCACCAATGCCAATTGGAGCGTCTATTGCCATGATATTATCTTTATTTGTAGCCTTAACAATCACACCATATTTAGGGTATATTTTCTTAAGAGAAAAAGATAAAAAAGGAGCAGAAGAGAAACCTGAAAAAGCGGTAGAGGATACTCTTATTTATAGAATTTACAACAAGTTTGAAAGACCACTTTTAGAAAGTAAAGGCAAACGTTGGTTGTTTTTATTAGGAACGTTCGCCGTGTTAATGGGAACCATGGTATTGTTTTTTACAAACTCGGTAGCAGTAAAAATGTTACCTTTTGATAACAAGAATGAATTCCAAGTGGTCATTGATATGCCTGAAGGCACAACTTTAGAAAGAACAGGAGTTGTAGCTCAAGAGATTTCTCAATATTTATCTAACAGACCAGAAGTTGTCAATTATCAAAACTATGTTGGGACGTCTGCACCAATTACATTTAATGGTTTAGTGCGTCATTATGATTTACGTGGCGGAAGTAACATGGCAGATATTCAAGTAAATTTATTGGCCAAAGAAGACCGTTCTGCACAAAGTCATGATATTGCGAAATTATTGCGTCCAGATATTCAGAAAATAGCAGCAAAATATAATGCGAATGTGAAGTTGGTAGAAGTGCCGCCAGGACCACCAGTAATGTCAACCATTGTTGCCGAAGTTTATGGGCCTGATTATGAAGAGCAAATCAAGGTTGCAAACCACGTTCAAGATATATTAAAAAATACTGATGATGTGGTTGATATCGATTGGATGGTTGAAGATGACCAAACCGAATATCAATTCGACATCAATAAAGAAAAAGCGATGTTATATGGTGTTGCGCCACAGCAAATTGCTTATACCATGAATATGGCCTTGTCTAATAGAGCAATTTCTAATTTATATGATGAAGATGCAGTAAACCAAATAGGTTTGGTATTAGCGTTAGATGAAAAAGAAAAATCCACTATTACTGATATTTCACAATTAAAAGTAAAATCTAAAATGGGGAATATGGTACCGATTTCAGATTTGGTTAATATTTCTCAAACTACAGCAGCAAAAAGTATTTACCACAAGAATCAAAAACGTGTGGTTTATGTAATGGCTGATATGGCTGGCGAATTAGAGAGTCCTGCTTATGCTATTTTAGGAATAGAAAAAAAGTTGAAAGAGATTCCATTACCACAAGGTTTTGAGATGAACGAAATGTACTTAGGTCAACCAGAATTTGAAGATGATTATACCGTAAAATGGGATGGCGAATGGCAAATTACATTAGAAGTATTTAGAGATTTAGGGATTGCCTTTTTAGGTGCTATTATATTGATTTACATATTAATTGTTGGATGGTTTCAAAACTTTAAAGCACCTGTGGTAATGATGGTAGCAATTCCGTTGTCTTTAATCGGAATTATTCTTGGACACTGGATAATGGGAGCATTTTTTACAGCAACATCTTTTATTGGTATGATTGCTTTAGCAGGAATCATGGTAAGAAACTCTGTATTACTGATTGATTTTATCAATTTAAGAACAGCTGAAGGCGTACCATTAAAACAAGCTGCGATTGAAGCTGGAGCTGTAAGAACAACGCCTATTTTACTGACGGCAGGAACCGTTGTAATTGGAGCCTTTGTGATTCTGTTTGACCCCATTTTCCAAGGATTAGCAATTTCATTAATGGGAGGAACAATAGTGTCAACGGTGTTAACATTATTGGTTGTGCCATTAGTGTATTATATGATAGAGAAGAAAAATTATAAGTAATATGTCTGGTCGAGCGCAGTCGAGACCTGTTGCTTTGAGAATTTTAAATAGTTCTCGACTGCGCTCGAACGGACAAGAAAAATAGAAACAAATGAAATTAGTCATAGTTACAGCAGTTGAGCAATATCAAAAGGAGGTTTTAAAACTATTCAAAAAAGCAGATATAGAAAATTTTAGTAGTTCAGAAATTGATGGACATAAAAATGGTTCGTCTTTATTAATGACTTCAAATTGGTTTCCTGTGGAAAAAGGAGGCAACGAATCTAGCATGTTCTTTTCGTTTACAGATGATGAACATATCGATGCTTTATTCGAAGCGATAAAAGAATTTAATGAAAACTTAGAAACGAATAACCCTATAAAAGCGGTTGTGGTTCCTATTGAAAGATTTATATAAATTTAAAAATTAATTAAAATGTTAAATACATATTTTAGAGTTATTGTTGGTGTCATGGTATTATTAAGCGTTGTGCTTTCTGTATACGTAAGTCCTAATTGGATGTGGTTCACTGTATTTATTGGTGTGAATTTAATTCAGTCTGCTTTTACAAAATGGTGTTTGTTAGAAACAATTCTTGTAAAACTAGGAGTTAAAAAAGAGGGTGGAAGCTGTTCTGTTTAAAGTACCGAAACTTAAAAGCAGTCGTTTCAATGCATTTGATTCTTTAGAAATTTTAAGGACAGGAAGTTTATTCTTTTTATTGTTTTAACGTAGAATCTAAAAATATAATTTCCAGTGCTGCGTGATTATTCATAAAAAACG
>NZ_JAHKPN010000022.1 GCF_018860545.1 Winogradskyella psychrotolerans
ACCATATACCAAGCCGTTGGCAACAAGCTGAAATCACTCATATGGAATGTCGAACGATAATAATAATTGGATTTCTATTCTGTTTAATCGGAATCTTTATTGGGCCATTATTATATGAAAACACACAATATGGAGAGATTTTCTTTTTATTAATTATATATCCTATTCCAGCATTAGTTTTGGCCACTCTAAACGGATACTTACTTCGCTTTACGGAATTAAAAACTCAGAATCTGATTTTAAAAATCGGAATTGGAATCATTCCTATACTAATTATGGTATTATTAGCGATTGGAAAGGAATCACCAATTCAATTTATAGCAACTTTTGGAATTATTGGAATTGGAATAACTAATCTGATTTGGATGTTCAAACTGACTAAAAACCAAATGATAACAAGCTAAAAAATGAACAGAACAACAAAAATCATAGTATTATTTCTAATTTTAGTAAATATTTCTTGCAATGAAAAGAAAGCAGAAAAAACATATTTAGCAAACTATATCGACTCGATAAAAACGGAATATTCACTAACCGAAAATCCTCTTTTAGTCATTGATGGAGTTCCTGCGCATTATGAATCAATGAATGACGGATGGTTTCTAATAAAAGAAGAAGATATTTCCAGCCTCAAGTATATTAAAAAAGGAGAAACTAAAATATATGGAAGTAAAGATATTAATGGTGTCATTTTATTAACAACAATGTTAAGTGAAAGACAAAGAGCAAATACAAAATCGGAAAAGAAAATTATTTATGTTCTTGATGGAAAAATAATATCTTTTGCTGAATACAAAAAAATCGACAAAAGTAAAGTAATCGGAACAGCAAAAATAACGGAACAGAGTGCAATAAAGGAATTTACATCTGACAAATATGATGAACTGATTTACGTGACGACAAAAATGCCGACTGAATAAATAAAAGCCAGTTGCCAACACCGTGTATAATTCATTGCTAGTTTTAGCCTACTAACGAAAGTCCTCGCGGACTTTCTATCTGTGATTTATTTGCTAACTTTAGTGCTTAAACACGCAACGAAATCATACACAAACACGTTAGCAGTAATATTAAAAAAAACTTATCGCATATATAAATGGCAGGAGGACAAGCGACAAATTCAGGAATAAATTATCAGCAGAGAATTTCAGCTTGGTTTTTAATTAATCAATACTCGAAATTTGATATTTCAATCTATTTTGACCAATTAGATGAACAACTAATAATTAGTAAAACACATTTCGAAACAAGTAAATTTATTGATGACTTAAATCTGACTTGTGAAAATGGAAAATCTATTTTTTTACAAATAAAAGAAGTCTTTCTCTTTCAATCAGAGATACGAGTGATTTTTACAAAACAATAAAGCAATTTATTGAAGAATTCCTTAAAAACGAAAAAACTAAAAACTACTTTGGACTTATATCAACGAGTGATAGCTCAAGTAAAATAACAAGCGACTTAAAAAAAATAATCGTTTCGTTAAACTTAAGTTCTGATGCTTTTAGAGATAATCCATTGACTGAATCGGAAAACGATACACTTGATAAATTTCAATCACTATTCAATATTATTTACGAAGAAGTTTCAAAGAGCAAATCAACGCAAAAGATATTTGAAAATTTTTTGAAAAGAATTTTTATTGGGATAATTGACATAGAATCTGGTAATACGGTTGAAGTTGCTTCTCATATGTTATTAAAAAGTATCGGTTTTAACCAACCCGAATTAGTTTGGTCAATTCTAATAAAGAATTCATTGGTTTATGCTACCGACCGTTTATCGATAGATAACGATAAATTAGAGAAGATATTTCAACGTTATATAAGCGATGAAAAAGATATTAATCTTGAGGAAAATCCTAAAGAATGGTTCAAGTCAGAAGTAATTACCGAAGGAAAATTTTCGACAGGTAAAGAAGTTTTAATTATTAAATCTTTCATAGATGAATTAGATTTAATGATTGTAGAACTCTACAGATTTAAAGAAGACTGTAATATCAAATCTGTTTTCTACGACAATAAAATCATTATAAATGATGATGTGGAGTGGGAAATAGTTCAACGCTTTGCAACAATGTCAGGTCTTGATAGATATTTAGAGGAAAATCAAGAATTGTATAAAGAAATGAAAATTGGTGTCATTCCTGCTAACGAAATTGAAAATGTAGAAAATGAGAATTGTTCAAAACTGCATAATGAGTATTTAGAAGAACTTGCTGACAAGAATCCAAATCCTTTAATTTGTTTACATTGTGGAAAACAAGTTAGTGATAAGAATTCTTTAATAGTAGAAATCGAAGACCGTGATACTATATCTGCATTTGGGTGTGTTCACAAATCTTGTTTAAGACCAATAGACAGAATTTTAGGCACTTTAAAATTGCCTGGAAGGGAATTCAGCGAACACTTAATAAATTTTGATTTTATATTGTGGATTAATTTAATGATGCAAGGTCAAGGTATGTTAAATGCATTGAAAAGTTCACCACAACTTCTTAACGGTAGAACACCTACAATTGCTTGGAATTCAAATGAAGAATATGATGCAGACTATAGTTTTTGCATTAAATTTATATTAGAAGATGGCTCAACTTCATACTCATATCAAAGAAGCAAAATAGAAAGACTAAATAAAGTTCAAGCTCAAGAAAACTTGAAATTATTTAATACAGTCTATAAAAGACAAGAGAAATTAAACGACCCTTATTGTGTACTTTCAGTATCAAAAACAGTTGGCACATATTCAGAACTTTTAAAAATAAAAAAAACCGATGATGTTATTTTAGAAATAAAATCAGCTGAAATAGCAAAGTACAGTCTCTTAATTGCCAAAGCTTTTGACAAGGATATTGAACATTATGCACCTTTGTGTATCATAAAGGATAGAGAAATGGAAACGTTTCTCAATTTAAGTAATGTAGTCCCAATTATATCTGATCCGTTAAAATTTAGCGACTTTTATGATAATTGGCAAAAAATCGGATTTGAAATTGATGATGTAGATTTGAAGATTATTAAAAGCGATAAAGATTTTGATTATTATATGCGAATGATATTTGGCGACGATATGGTACCAATTATTGACCCACTATTTGATAAAAACTTTCAATTAGTTAGTGGTATTCCAATTACAGAATATGATAAAATGATTGAAAGAGCGAAGGCAAAAGAAGAAATGAAACGGAAAGAAAATAATGATAAAAGGGAATAAATACTACTGCTAACACCGTATATAATT
>NZ_JAHKPN010000057.1 GCF_018860545.1 Winogradskyella psychrotolerans
GAAGTCTGTGACGACATCAGTAATGATGGTTTTGCAACATTTGATCTAAGCAGTCAAGAAGCTATTATTTTAGGAGGTCAAGATCCAGCGACGTATAATGTATCATTTCACGCCAGTCAAGATGATGCCGATAACAATGCCGGGAATCTTCCAGATTCTTATACTAATACGACAGCAAATTTAGAGACCATTTATGTAAGAGTAGAAAATCCTTTATATTCAAGTTGTTATAGTACCACAAGTTTTGATTTAATTGTAAATGCGTTGCCAGATGTCACTTCAGTAACACCATTGCAAGTTTGTGATGATGACACGGATGGTTTTGTTGGCTTCCCATTAAGCGACAAAGAAGCTGAGTTGTTAAACGGACAAAGTGGAGTAGCTGTATCATTTCATGAAAACCTATTGGGAGCAGAAATGGATAACTCTGAAATATTTGATGGCTATGTTAACACATCAATGAACAATCAAACCATATTTGTGCGTTTAGAAAATACAACAACTAACTGTTACAACATCAGTAGTCTTACCTTAGAGGTTTTAGAGAATCCAATAGCCAATAGCACTACACCATTGGAAGTTTGTGATGATGATGCTGATGGAATAGCGATATTTAATTTGAGTTTAAAAGATGCCGAGGTTTTAGGGTCACAAACCGGTATGACTGTTAATTACTATGCTAATCAAGATGATGCAGATGCAGGAGATAGTCCTTTACCTACCAATTTCACAAATACACAAGCTGGAGCCCAAGAGATTATAGTACGTATAGATAATGGATCATCAGACTGTTATTCCACTACAACACTTCTATTGATTGTCAATCCAAAACCATTAGTTTTAGAAGTTTCTAACTATGAGCTGTGTGATGAAATTACACCAGGAGACGAGGAAGAAGCTTTCGATTTAAACACAAAGACTGCGGAGATTTCAGGGAGCCAGGCTAACGTCACGGTGAGCTATTATGCTAATCCAACAGATGCTAGTACTGAAACCAATCCTATAACAGGATTGTATACAAATATTAGCAACCCTCAAACGATTACCGCTGTATTGACCAATACGATAACAGGTTGTACTTCAGATTTAGAATTTGATGTAATCGTCAACCCCTTACCATCAGTGGTATCACCAACAGCTTTAGAGGTTTGTGATGATGGTACACCAGATGGTTTAACAGAAATGGATTTAAGTTTAAAGGATTTAGAAATCACAGGCAACAATCCCACTTATTCCGTAAATTATTATGAGACTTTGGCAGACGCCGAAACAGAAACCGATCCTTTACCAATATTATATACCAATACGAGTAATGGACAAATTATTATTGCACGCGTAGAAAATACCAGCACAGGATGTTACGATACCACAGAATTAGAATTGGTTGTGCAACAAGCACCAATAGCGTTTACGCCACAACCTCTGAGATACTGTGACCCAGACAATGACGGCTTTGGAGTGTTCACCCTTACCGATGTGGATGATGAGATCACGGGAGGAGCTTCAGGTTTAGAAGTCACCTACCACGAAACAGAAACCAATG
>NZ_JAHKPN010000007.1 GCF_018860545.1 Winogradskyella psychrotolerans
GGTTTACAGTGGAATACGATGAACCAAGCAACGGTGTGCGTAAAGAATTTAAAGCCCATTTTACTTTAAAAAGATAAGATTTAAATCTACTGATATAAAAGCCTGAACATTCTATAATGTTCAGGCTTTTTCTTTTGGTAGTATCAAGCTTGTGGTAGTTACATCTTATAATAGTCTAAAACCCATGCAAAGCAAATTGACGCGCAGTAACTAGAGTGAGATTAGTCTGATTCACTACATTGGTGATCTTTAAATATAACGAACGTAGAGATAGGATAGGATAGGATAGGATAGGATAGGATAGGATAGGGGATAGGATAGCCAGAAAGAGTAAATTATACTTAGAAATTTAACCTGTATGTTTTAACTATATTCTTGCAAACCAAAAAAGACCCAAATACATAATAAAAGTATTTAGGTCTTTAAATTTGTTTTAATGTCTGATTTATAAATTAAAGGCAAGTGTTAAAATGAAATCTGTTAACTTAGATTCAATTTGAGCAGTATCAGTTAAACCTTCAGAATATAATTGATAGTTGTAATCACGCTCTGATTGACTAAATGCAAAATCTAAACTAAGATCACCGAAATTATAACCTAAGCCTAAGGAATAACCAGTAAGATCACCATAAAAATTGTCGTTTTTATAAGGACTTTCTTCAAATCTATAGCCACCTCTGAAACTTAGTTGTTTATAACGATATTCTCCACCCAGTCTATATGAGATGGCAGAATCTAAATCATTACTAATACTAGTGTTCAAACTAGAAAAAACGGGATCTGTTGTTGGTTTAAATTTAGAAGTACTATAATCTTTTACAGCATAATCGAAACTTAATAATCCTTGTCTACCAAAAACATAAGCTAAACTACCAGTCACTTTCCCTGGTGTCTTTAATTTATATTCTTCGTATACATTAACCACATTAGGATTAACGATTTGATTAATGTTCGATCCATTCTCAAGTCTTGTAGTTGCTAGATATTGAGATGTTTCATCTGAAATTCTATACCAAGTAGGAGAGTTATAGGATATACCGACTCTAAATTCTTCAGTTATTTTGGCAATTCCACCAAGTTGAAATGAAAAGCCACTACCTGTGGTTAATAAATTGTTTTCGAAATCTACACGACTAACGGTAGAACTCGCGTTCGAGTTCGATTCATTAAGAAATGTGGATTGCTCATAATCTATAAAATGAGAATTCAGATTTAATCCAAGATAGAATTTGTCATCGTAACTTGTTGCAAAATTAAAAGCTAGTTTCCCGTTGTAACCTCTACTTGCATAAGCGTAGCGTTGGTTATAATTACCACCGTCTATACTAGAATAATAATAGTCACTTGTTTCATCTTCATCCGGGTTTATAATATAGCCCTCATATCCTAAAAAGGCCTGTTGGTTTTGAAAACCAAATATAGAACCGATTTCAGAATAAGCTTGTGAAACTGATTCTCCTGGTAAGGCGGAAATATCGTCGAGAGGTAATCCATTTGCATACGTAACAAAATAGGATCCAATAGTGTTATTTGGGTTCACACCACTCGCCACCCAATCATTATCTAAATCAGCAGTACGGTCATATGCAAAGCTTAATGAGAATTTTTTCCAACCGGAACTTGTATTCGTGTTTTTAAATACAAATGCAGCACCTAGTTGATTTAAATCTACATTAGTATTAGCATCAGAATTATAACTATCAAAATAATTAGTATCGTTATTTGTATTAAATATACCTAATGATACTGAGGCATGACTATTATTGAATATAGCAGAACCAGCAGGGTTTATATTAACACTAGACATATCTCCACCAAGGGCTCCGAAAGCTCCTCCCATCGCTCTGAAGCGCGCCGTTCCTTGAATCTCATCCATAGAATATCTTAGAGCATCATTAATGTCTTGAGCTAAAATATAAGACGTGCTTATTAAGCTTATGCCAAGCATAAGTAACTTTTTCATATGTGATTTTTTAGAATGTTTACAAAATTTTATCTTCTTCCCCCTCGTCTACTACTGCTAGAAGAACTACTGCTACCACTACTAGACCTAGAGCTGCTACTTGATGATCTTACAGTACTACTGCTAGAAGATCTTGACGAGCTAGAACTTGAGCGAACCGTTCCTGTAGATCTTGTAGTTCTAGTAGGTGTAACTGTTCTACTGGTAGGTCTCGTTATTGTTCTTCTAGTCGTTGTTGTAGGTCTAGTTGTTCTCAGAGTTCGAGTAGATCTTGTAGATCTTGTCGTTGTAGAAGGGTTTCTAACTGTTCTTGTCGTTGAATTAGTTCTAGTAAGATTATTTCGAGATAAGCTAGAGGTATTTGATAATCTACGTGTAGAATAATTATTTCTAGATAATGCAGAATTTGTTCTACGGTTTAAGTTGTTATTATTAAATAAGGATCCTCTTCTTGAATTATTATAGGCATACCTATTGTTTCTGTAGTAGCCATTGTTCCAACCATAATTATAATAGCCGTAACCATTGTTGTATCTCCAAGGAGCATAATGACCATAACCATATCCATAATATCCACTATATAACCAAGGGTTGTTCCAACCGTAACCGTAATTATAGCCCCAAGGTCTTGACCAACCATATCCAAATCCACCACCCCAAATCCAAGGACTGTTGTAGCCATACCAACCGTTATCAATATAATTAATGGTAACGGTATTACTGTTTTGTCCCCAGCCTCCGTAAGCAGGTTGTTGTTCTAGAGTATCTATGACTTGCTCTGTGTAATTCCCTTCATAAGAATCAATATCAGTAAAAATTTCGGACTCTTCTTGAATGGCATTAACTTCAGCTGAGTTTTCAGAGAAGTAATTTTTATAATAGTCAGAATCATTTACTGAAGTTGTAATAACTGTTTCTTCTGTATTATTTTCGTAATCTTCAGTAGCATAAATACCGTCATTGTCATAACCAGCATACTGAAACGAACCACAAGAAGTTAACACCGTTAAGAAACCGAGTGCAACAAAAAATGGCAATTTCTGAGTTAAAATAGTTTTAAATTGCATATCTCTTTTATTTTATTGTTGAACATAGCAAAAATAGTTAGTTTTGCTGTATTATTTAATACATTTAACATAAGCACAATATTTGTGCCAAAACACGGAAAATGAGTAAAAATCTTACTAGTAGAGCTGAAGATTATTCTAAATGGTATAATGAGTTGGTTGTAAAGGCTGATTTAGCAGAAAATTCTGCCGTTAGAGGTTGTATGGTTATTAAACCTTATGGCTATGCTATATGGGAAAAAATGCAAGCAGAATTAGATAGAATGTTTAAAGAAACAGGACATCAGAATGCTTATTTCCCATTGTTTGTGCCCAAAAGTCTTTTTGAAGCAGAGGAGAAGAATGCCGAAGGTTTTGCTAAAGAATGTGCCGTTGTGACGCATTATAGGTTGCAGAATGATCCTGATAATGAAGGGAAGCTAAGAGTAGATCCAGAAGCTAAACTAGAAGAGGAGTTGGTTGTAAGACCAACAAGTGAAGCAATAATTTGGAATACTTATAAAGGTTGGATTCAAAGTTATAGAGATTTGCCAATTTTAATAAATCAATGGGCAAATGTGGTGCGTTGGGAAATGCGAACACGTTTATTTTTAAGAACAGCTGAATTTTTATGGCAAGAAGGTCATACGGCACATGCAACAAAAGCAGAAGCACTTGCAGAAACAGAACTTATGAATGACGTTTACGCTGAGTTCGCTCAAAATTTTATGGCCATTCCTGTAATTAAAGGCGTAAAAACTGAAAGCGAACGTTTTGCTGGTGCTATTGAAACGTATTGTATTGAAGCTTTAATGCAAGATGGAAAGGCCCTTCAAGCAGGTACATCGCACTTTTTAGGACAAAATTTCGCTAAAGCTTTTGATGTTAAGTTTACAAATAACGAAGGGAAATTAGATCATGTATGGGCAAGTTCTTGGGGTGTTTCAACAAGATTAGTTGGCGCCTTAATTATGACTCACAGTGACGATAAAGGCTTAGTATTGCCACCTAATTTGGCTCCATCTCAAGTGGTTATTGTGCCTATATTTAAGACAGACGAACAGTTTGAATTAATTTCCGAAAAAGCAGAAAGTATCATTAAAGAGCTTAGAGCGCTAGGTGTTAGTTGTAAGTTTGATAAAAGAACAACACATAGACCAGGAGCAAAATTTGCGCAACACGAATTACAAGGTGTACCATTGCGAATTGCCATTGGACCAAAAGATTTAGAAAATAATACCGTTGAATTAGCAAGACGTGATACTTTAACTAAAGAAATTGTACCAATTGATGGTTTGGCGTCAACGATAAAAAATCTTCTAGAGCTTATACAAGAAGAATTATTTACCAAAGCTTTAAATTTTAGAGACGAGCACACCACAGAAGTCGACGATTTTGAAACTTTTAAAAACGTTTTAGAAAATAAAACAGGATTTATTTCAGCGCATTGGGATGGTACTATTGAGACCGAACAAAAGATAAAAGAGGCAACAAAAGCAACCATAAGATGCATTCCTTCAGAGAGTAAGAAAGAAGAGGGTGTTTGTGTTTATAGCGGAAAACCATCCAAGCAGCGTGTGCTTTTTGCTAAGGCTTATTAAATTTTTTTAAAAAAAAATTAATAAGGTGTTGCACAATTTAAAAATAGTTGTAAATTTGCATCCGCAATGGAAACGTTGCAGGTTCATTTAAATAATATAATAACCAAAATGGCCCGTTCGTCTATCGGCTAGGACGCATGGTTTTCATCCATGTAAGAGGGGTTCGATTCCCCTACGGGCTACAATTTTTAATAAGAAAATAATATAATGGCAAATCATAAGTCAGCTTTAAAAAGAATTAGAAGTAACGAAAAAAGACGTGTACTTAATAAGTATCAGCACAAGACAACTCGTAATGCTATAAAGAAATTGCGTGAGCTTACTGATGCTAAAGAAGCACAAGCTATGTTACCTTCTGTTATTAGTATGTTAGATAAATTAGCAAAGAAGAATGTTATTCACGCTAATAAAGCTGGTAACTTAAAATCTCAATTAACTAAACACGTTGCTGCAATCTAATTAATTGTAGTTTCTATTAAGATATTAAAAGTCTTTCCATATGGAAAGACTTTTTTGTTACCAGTATTTTGGAGTTTGTGCTTTAAGTATGCTCTTATTTTGTCTCTATCGTATAGCGAAGTAAATGTTATAATAAAGCGACTCTAATTCTCTCAAAAATTAAATGAGGTGGCATTATTAAAATAAACCTGTAATGTCACCATCATCACTAATATCTATGCCTTCAGAAGCAGGATGAGCGGGTAAACCAGGCATTCTCATCATATCACCTGTAATTGGTATTAAAAAGCCAGCACCAGATGCAATTTCAATTTCTCTAACCGTTATGCTAAAACCTTTAGGACGACCTAAAAGTTTAGGATTATCAGATAATGATTTTTCCGTTTTTGCGACACAGATAGCTAACTTATCTAAACCTAGTTTCTTAATACGTCTAAGTTGTCGTTTAGCATTAGATGTATATTCCACATAGTCAGCTCCATAAACCTTTTGGGCAATGGTTTCAATTTTAGATTCCACTTCATTGTCCCATGTATATAACGGTTTAAATTGAGTTGTGTTGGCTTCAACAACTTCAATGACTTGCTGTGCCAATTCAATAGCGCCTTCACCTCCTTTAGCCCAAACATCTGCAACAGCAACACGAATATTTTTAGTCTTAGCAAAATCTTTTATTATTTGAATTTCTTCAACACTATCGGATTCAAATTTATTTATGGCAATTATGGGTGATAGACCAAATTGTTCTATGTTTTCTATATGTTTTTCTAAATTTGGAAGTCCGTTCTCTAAGGCTTCTAAATTTGTGATTTTTAATGATTTTAAATCTGCTCCGCCATGATATTTAAAGCTCTAATTGTTGTTGTTAGTACTACTGCTTTTGGTGCGAGGTTGGCACTTTGACATTTAATATCTAAGAATTTTTCAGCTCCTAAGTCACATCCAAAACCGGCTTCTGTGACGGTATAGTCTGAAAAAGTCATTCCCATTAATGTGCCGATTACCGAATTAGTACCTTGAGCTATATTTGCAAAAGGTCCACCATGAATAATGGCGGGATTTCCTTCGATAGTTTGTACCAAGTTTGGTTTTATAGCATGTTGTAATAGGGCTGCCATAGCACCAGCAACTTTTAAATCTTTGGCATAAACGGGTTGGTTAGAAAATGTGTAACCAATAAATATATTGCCAATACGTTTTTTTAAATCACTTAAATCTTTAGCAATACAAAGAATTGCCATAATTTCTGAAGCCGCAGTAATATCAAAACCCGTCTCTCTTGGAATACCGGAAGACGTACCACCTAAACCAACAATAATGTTTCTTAAAGCTCTATCATTGACATCAAAGACACGCTTCCATGTCACCGTTCTTGGGTCTATACCTAAAGAGTTGGTTTTACTCTGAATATTATTATCAATTATAGCAGCGAGTAAATTATTCGCTTTTTCAATAGCGGAAAAATCACCTGTAAAATGTAAATTAATATCTTCTAATGGTATCACTTGTGCAAACCCACCTCCCGTTGCACCACCTTTTATTCCAAATACAGGACCTAAAGACGGTTCCCTAAGTACAACGGTTGTTTTTTTGTTAAGTCTATTTAGAGCTTCAGATAGGCCAATGGATATTGTTGTTTTTCCTTCGCCAGCTGGAGTCGGTGATATGGCAGATACTAAAATTAGATTGCTCTGATTTGCTTGAGTTTTATCTATGTACGATATTGGAATTTTTGCCTTGTTTTTTCCGTACATTTCAATACTATCAGGGTCAATTCCAAATTTTTTAGCTATTTCTGATATTGGCTTTAAGGTGACTTTTTTTGCTATCTGAAGGTCTGTCATAATAGTAAATGATAGGATTGTTCTTCTCAAAGTTAGAAGAATGATAGCGCATAAATTGTGATTTTTATCATGTGTAAAATTCTATTTTAAACTCTTTTATAACTAAATGCATTAAAGATTGTAACTTTGCAGTAAATTCTTAAAGATGCACAAAGCAGGTTTTGTAAATATTATAGGTAATCCTAATGTTGGAAAGTCCACGTTAATGAATGCGTTTATTGGTGAAAAATTATCAATAATTACATCTAAAGCGCAAACAACAAGGCATCGGATTTTAGGGATAGTCAATGGTGATGATTTTCAAGTTATTCTAAGTGATACACCAGGAATTATAAAACCGGCTTACGAATTACAAGAATCTATGATGGATTTTGTAAAGTCGGCTTTTGATGATGCCGATGTTCTAATTTATATGGTGGAAATAGGAGAGAAAGAGCTTAAAGATGAGGCGTTCTTTAATAAGATTACCAATTCAAAAATTCCTGTTTTATTGTTGTTGAATAAAATTGATACTTCCAACCAAGAACAACTTGAAGAACAATCAGAATTATGGCAAAGTAAAGTGCCAAATGCTGAGTTTTTTCCCATTTCTGCAACTGAAGGATTTAACGTTCAAAATGTATTTGATAGAATTATAGAATTACTACCAGAGTCACCGGCGTTTTATCCTAAAGATCAATTAACAGATAAACCAGAACGGTTTTTTGTAAATGAAGCTATTAGAGAAAAAATTTTAATGCATTACAAAAAAGAAATTCCGTATGCCGTGGAAGTAGATACCGAAGAGTTTTTTGAAGAAGATAATATCATTAGAATGCGTTCTGTGATAATGGTAGAGCGTGAGACACAAAAAGGTATTATCATAGGTCATAAAGGTTCTGCTTTAAAACGTGTTGGGGTAGAAGCGCGTAAGGATTTAGAGAAATTCTTTGGGAAGCAAGTGCACTTAGAATTGTACGTAAAGGTGAATAAGAACTGGAGATCTAATCAGAACCAGTTAAAGCGTTTTGGGTATAATCAGCGGTAAACTTTAATGGTGTCTTCCATAAATGCATGCAATTTCTGCATTTCAGACATGCCTTTTGAGCGTCCAATCCTTCCTGCAAAATACAATACAAACCAAAGTACTATCATGATGAATGATAGGCATAATTGTACGGCATAAGAATTCCCTAAAGTGACATTAGTATAAGCCCAAATTCCAAAACCAAAAAATAACCCAGCGACTATAAAGTGTAAAAACATAAATAGTGTCCAGACGGTTGGATTTGGTCCAAATAAACCATGTACAATAGCTTTATTTTCTTCGGTTTGATTAATTTCTAAGTGTAACTGAGGGGACCAAAAATGTTGATCTTTTTTCGGAATTTTTATAAAAACGTGATCGTCAACTCTAGAAATTATAAATTCGGCTTGAGTTAATTTTGTTTGTTCAAAACCTTTTAATAATGTCTCGTTAGTTGCATTGACTTCAAATTTGAAGCGTGGTCGTAAAACGATTTCATTAGACAGTTCCATATTTAAATTAAAGAGATGCCTTTCTAACGTAAAATTAGGAACTCACATCGTCTGTTTATTGAGTATTCTGTTTCTGTACAATTGTCACCACATGGTACCAAAGGTTTGGTTTCGCCATATCCTTTAGAGGTTAGTCTTGCTCTCGGAATATCATTTTCTACAAGATATTCTAAAGTAGCACGTGCTCTTTTTTCAGAAAGGTCCAGGTTATAATCATAACTCGCTCTAGAATCCGTATGGGCGCCTAACTGGATTTCCATCCTTGGGTATTTTTTAAGTAAGGCTACTAAAACGTCTAATGTTCTCGCAGCTTGGGGTTTTATATCCCATTTCGCAAAATCGAAATAAATGTTTTCTAATTCGATAAAAGTGTTTCCTTCATCATCATCGGTTACAATTTCTTCAGCATCTTTATAAGATTCAATTTCTAACTCAATATTAAACTCGATATTTCCTTTATCATTAGTATCGAAAAATTCAACTTGTGGAATATATTTTGGTTGAAAACCTTCTACCGAGTATTTTTGACTTGGCTGTGTTGGCAGTTTATAGCGTCCATCTTCGCCAACTAGTTGTTCAGCAACAACATTACCATCCTTATCAAATAATGTCACTGTAGTATTCGGTAATATGTCTCCCGTAACTTTGTCAGTAACTAAACCTTCAATAAAATAAGTTCTTTCATTTTGGACACGTTTAAACGTATAAATGTTGTCTAAGCCAGATCTGTTAGAAGAAATATACCCTGTATTTACAGAATCTGCGATTACAAAAGCGAAATCATCTTTTTCACTATTTATAGTTTCCCCTAAATTCAGGGCTTCTAAGAATTCATTCTGACTAATACTACTTGCAAAAAGATCGAGACCTCCTAAGCCATGTTTGCCATCAGAGGAAAAGTATAGTGTACTATCCTTAGCAATGAATGGGAACTGTTCTCTTCGGATAGTGTTGACGTTTTCTCCTAGATTGATAGGTGTGCCGAACGAATTATCCGCATAAACATCTACATAGAATATATCGAAAGACCCTAAACTATTAGGCATATCACTTGAAAAATAGAGACGAGTTTCATCACTATTTAATGAAGGGTGCATGGTAGAATAGGTTTCACTAGAAAAAGAAACTGGTTCAACATTGGTCCATTCATCATCAATATTTTCCGCTTTAAAAATACTAACAACAGCAATTTTTGTGGAATCTAAATCAATACGTTTTTTGAGATTTCTAGAGAAATACATCGTTTTACCATCTTTGGTAAAGACGGCATTACTTTCATGTTGCTTTACAGAATTAATCTCGTCGTTCAGTGGTTGAATACTATCTAAAGTTATGTCTTCACCTTCTTTTGAAACCACTCCTTCGTATAAATCTAAATAGGGTTTACCATTCCAATTATAATTCGGGTTTTCTATATTTTTAGTAGAAGCAAAAACAATTTTATCTTTATAAAGACCAACACCAAAACTGGAGCCTCCAACATCTTCAGTAATGTTTTTTAATTCATATTTATAAGGGACGATACGTTTTAATAAAGCCTTTAATTCTTCGGTGTTAATGGTGTCTTTTAAATGTAGCGTTGAAATTTCATCAGCTTTTTCATAATGTTTAGTGCCTTTTAAAACTTGAAAATATTTAAAATAGAAATCTTCGCTTAGATCAGTGCTAATTTTTAAATCATACACTTGTTTATAGGCTTTATAAGCGTTTTCAAATTCAGAATTATAATAATAACAATCTCCTAACTTTTCTAAATTACTAGCTGTTTTAGGAAGACTAGAAAAAATCTCTGCAGCTTCAACATAGGCTCTATTTTCATAAAGAATATTCGCTTTACTTGCGGATTGTGAAAAGCTCAGCATTCCTGTTGCCAGAATTGTTAATATTAGATATAGTTTAAACGTTTTCATGTGTTTATATTAATTATTTTTAACGGTCACATGCTGTTCGCGATTACTCATTTTCTTAAGTGATAAAATTTTTAACATGCTCGTTTCATGTATCTTCGTCTTCAATTAGAAAAATCTTGGGGATTTATCGTAGCCTTTGCCTAGATTACCGATGTTAAACAATAAAAGTAATTCGTGTGAACCAGAATTAAATCGACCTAGGTTAGAGATGGTATGATCGTAAGCATAGCCAATCCGAACTGCCGGTGACATCGTAAAATTAAGCATTCCAGTTACCGAATCGTCGTAACGATATCCTAAACCAAATTCTACCTTGTCATAAATTAACACATTGGCAGTTGCATCTATAGATAACGGTGCGCTATTAACGTACTTCGCCATAAAGGCTGGTTTGAATTTAAAATTATCGCCAAGGTTAAATACATAGCCACCTGTAAAAAACAAATGCATGTTTTCTGACGCTTCAGAAACCACTCCACTATCATCTTGAAGATGTTTTGATTTTAATAAATTAGGTGCTGATAAACCTAAGTAATAATTTTCTGAAAAATAGTATAAACCGGCTCCTACATTAGGAAACGTTCTATTGATGTTTTCAGCAAAAGCAGGATCTGGTAATGGATCTGAATACACAAAGCCATCAAAATTTGTACTGTAAAATGTGGCTCCAGCTTTAATTCCAAAAGATAATTTTGAATTTTTTCCAACAGGAAGGACATAAGCAATATCGGCAAAAGCACCAGTTTGTTTTACAACATCCCCAATTTCATCATGTACAAAAGAAATCCCTCCTTCCAAACGATCTGTGATTTTTGAGTGCACAAAAAGAGAGCCTGTTGTGGGACCTCCAACTGATCTTGCCCATTGTGATCTATAAAGTAAACCAATATTCATTGTAGTCTCATCATCAATTGCGTACGCAGGATTTATGACACTCATATTATACATATATTGCGTGAATTGAGGATCTTGTTGCGCATGTGATGAGAACCCTATGAATAGAGTTATAATCGCAATACTATATGTTGTTAATTTACTTATCATTTTAAATTGTCATAATTATCTATTCAGATAAACTCTGCCTTGTTGCGGTTCACGTTGGCCATCATTAAATTCTATAATATAAAAATAGACACCGGCAGGAAGTACAGTATCACTGTTTTTAGATGTGCCATCCCATTTAGGAGAATTAATATCTCCTTCATATAGTATGTTTCCATATCGGTTAAATACACTTAGCTTAAAATTAGGGTATAATATATCTAAATTGATGATGTCAAAGACTGGGTTAATAGGATCTCCGTTTGGAGAGAATCCATCCGGTATCAAAAGTTCACCTACACAAGAAATAAAACTTATAGTTACTTCTAATCGTTCATAACTTTCACAACCATATTCAGAGGTTAAGGATCCATAATAAACAGCTCCTTCTTGTAAAGCTTCAGTTACGTCATACGCAATACCATCAATAGGTTCATCATACCAAATAACAATATCATCATTAGCAATGTTATTAGAAAGGTCTGCAATTGTAGGATTATCTTCTATACAAAATTCAGCTCCATTATCAATAATCTCTGGTGGAGGCAGTTCTTCAACCAATATTTTTATAGGTTCTACAGCATTTGTAATAGCACTACAATCTTGGCCTAAAACAAATAATTGTGTCAGCGTCACAAATGTGACACCAGAATTAGGTAATAATGTTTGCGGAATTATGAAAGTTGCATTTCCTCCAGTTATTGTAATCGCGATGGTATTTACTGAATTATTGGCTTCTGTAAGAGAGTAAACAATAGAGTAATCCCCATCAGGTAACTGATTGGCTCCTGTAATATTAACAATAGCATCCTCTAAACCGACACAAATTACATTATTAGCCATAAACAAGGTTAAGCCTGTAACATCTGGAAGATCAATGATAGTCACTGTAACATCAGCGGAGTTGGTAATGCCACACTCAGTTGAAGTCACTGTATACGTGTAAATACCAGCCGGATCTAAAGTAGGATCAAAATCTCCGGTAGTACTTGTTAGAGCAGGTGACCATGTTCCTCCTGTATCTGGTGAACCTCCAAGGCTGTCAAAAAGATTAACAGTATCCGTTTGGTCTATACAAAGATTAAGATTGTTATCGCTACCTGCATCTGGTTCTGATAAAATTGTAACGGTTACAGTAGCGGTTGCTTCAGGGCATGATGATGTGCTATTTGAAACGGTATATGTATAGTCTCCAGCAGCATCAAGGTTAGGATCAAATTCACCTGTTCCACTCGTAAGTGCGGGTGACCATGTTCCACCAACATCAGGTGTGCCACCTAGACTATTAAATAAATCTGCCATGCTCGCATTACTACAAAATTCTAAAGAGCCATCGGTTCCTGCATCATTTGCAGTTGAAATTGTGACGGTTACACTAGCCGAGCTTGTACCGCATGCATTACTAATAGTATACGTGTAAATACCAGCGGCATCCGTAGTTAAATCAAACATTCCAGTTCCGCTTGTAAGCGCAGGATACCAGGTTCCTCCGGTATCAGGTGATCCATTTAAGCTATCCCTTAAATCTACTAAACTTGAATCATTAGTACATAATTCTAAATTGCCATCGTCACCTGCATTTGGTGTTTGTAAAATTGACACGTCAACGGTCGCGGTGGCGTCAGGACATGCAGCACTAACACTAGACATCGTATACCTATAAGTCCCGGCAGCATCGAGGCTAGGATCAAACTCACCTGTTCCACTCGTAAGTGTGGGTGACCACGTTCCTCCGACATCAGGAGTACCGCCTAAACTATCAAATAAATCTACAGTTCCATCCGAACTACAAAGTTCAATTGAGCCATCGGTTCCGGCATCATTTGTATCTGAAAAAGAAACAGCAACGGTAGCAGAATTTGTACCACAAGAATTACTTACTGTATAGGTATAACTGCCTTCAGGGTCAATATTAGGATCAAAAATTCCACTTCCGCTATCTAATGCCGGAGTCCATGTACCGCCTGTATCAGCTGCACCAGCTAAACTGTCAAATAAGTCAACTGTATTTGTTGAATCGCATAAATTAAGTGTACCATTATTTCCTGCGTTTGGTCCTTGTAAAACGGTAACTTCAACCGTAGCTGTAGCATCCGGACAAGCAGGAGTCACACTAGAAATTGTATATGTATATGAACCGGCAGCATCAAGGCTAGGATTAAATAGTCCTGATCCACTGGTTAAAGCTGGTGACCAAGTTCCACCAATATCAGGTGTACCACCTAAACTATCAAATAAATCTACCTCAGCATCAGTACTACACAAATCAATTGCACCATCAGTTCCTGCGTCATTGGTGTCTGAAAAAGAAACGTCAACGGTTGCAGAACTCGTACCACAAGAATTACTTATGGTATACGTGTAGATACCTTCAGCATCTATATTAGGGTCCAATATTCCTGTACCACTGTTTGGGGTAGGTGACCATGTACCTCCTGATTCAGGATTACCGGCTAAACCATCTAATAAATTAACTGTATTATTAGAATCACATAAATTAAGTGTACCATTATTTCCTGCATTTGGTCCTTGTAAAACGGTAACTTCAACCGTAGCTGTAGCATCCGGACAAGCAGGAGTCACACTAGAAATTGTATATGTATATGAACCAGCAGCATCAAGGCTAGGATTAAATAGTCCTGATCCACTAGTTAAAGCGGGTGACCACGTTCCTCCGACATCAGGAGTACCGCCTAAACTATCAAATAAATCTACCTCTGCATCAGTACTACACAAATCAATTGCGCCATTAGTTCCTGCATCATTTGTGTCTGAAAAAGAAACATCAACGGTTGCAGAACTCGTACCACAAGAATTTGTTAGTGTGTAGGTATAAATACCTTCAGCATCTGTATTAGGGTCAAAAATTCCCGTACCGCTATTTAATGTTGGTGACCACGTACCTCCAGCTTCAGGTGCTCCCGCTAAACCCTCAAGTAAATTGATTGTATTCGTGGAATTACATAAGTTTAATGTGCCATCATTTCCAGCATTCGGTTCTTCTAAAATTGAAACAGTAACTGTAGCAGTGTCATCAGGACAAAGGGTTGCACTATTTGAAACCGTATACGTGTACGTGTTTGCTGAATCTAAAGTTGGATCAAAAATCCCTGTTCCACTTGATAGTGCAGGAGACCAGGTTCCTCCAGTGTCTGGCGAATCTCCAAGACTATCAAACAAGTCTATGGTTGTTGTGTCTGTACTACAAAATTCTATACTTCCATTTGTTCCGGCATAATTAGCATCAATTGAAGTCACTGATACCGCAGCAGAAACTTCACCACATATAGAATTTATTGTATAGGTGTAAATGCCATCAGCATCTAAGTTAGGGTTAAAAACTCCTGTTCCACTTGAAAGTGCAGGAGACCAAGTTCCTCCTGACTGTGGAATTCCATTTAAACTGTCAAATAAATCGTATGTGTTTGAGATATTACATATAAGCAACGTTCCATCACTACCAGCGTCTGGCGACTGCTCTACGGTAACGACTACGATTGCCGAATCGTCTAAACAAGGTTCTGATCCATTGGTTGTATAGGTATAAGTTCCTCCAATATCACTATTAGGATCAAACATTCCGGTTCCACTAGCAAGTGGAGGAGACCAAGTTCCTCCTGAATCTGGTACACCTCCGAGACTGTCAAAAAGATCTATTGTGCCGTCATTGGTACAAATAGTAACGGATCCATCTTGTCCTGCATCTAGGAAAGGGGTAACAGATATTGTGACTGTAGCTGTAGCATCAGCACAAGGTGAGCTGCCTGCTACGGTATATGTATAAGAGGTGTTAGTATCAACTAATGGATCAAACATTCCGGTTCCACTAGCAAGTGCAGGTGACCACGTTCCTCCAATTTCAGGAGAGCCTTCGAGATAATCAAATAAATCAAAAGAACCAGTATTGCTACATATGTCAATTGTGGCATCTAAGCCAGCATCTGGTTCTTGTATAATTGTAACGACTACAGTGGCTGAAGCATCAGGACACGGTGCAATTCCAGGAACGGTGTATGTATAAGTGCCAGCAGCATCAATAGAAGGATCAAATAGACCTGTTCCACTATTTAATTCTGGTAGCCATGTGCCTCCAGTTTCAGCAGCACCTCCGAGACTATCAAATAAGTTTACTGTAGTTAAGTCATTGCTGCAAATTTCAAGTACACTGTTAGACCCTGCATTTGGCAATGGGTTTACAGTGATTGTAACTGTTGCGGATTCATCAGGACAAGGAGTATTTCCTGTGAATTCATAAGTGTAAACACCAGAAGTATCAATAGAAGGGTCAAAAATTCCAGTTCCGCTATTTAAAGCAGGTGACCAAACACCTCCAGTATCTGGTATACCGCCTAGGATATCAAATAAATCAATGGTTCCGCTTGTGTTGCAAATGTCAATGCTGGCATCTTCACCGGCATACATAAAAGGAGTAACTGAAACATTTACTGTTGCTGAAACGTCTGCACAAGGAAGCGTACCACTTACGGTATAAGTGTAAATGCCATCTGTATCTAAGGCAGGATTAAATTCACTAGTACCACTAGCAAGGGGAGGCGACCAAACACCACCAGAATCGGGTGTACCTCCTAAGCTTAAAAATAGATCAACGGCATCGCTATTGCTACATAAGTCTAAAGTGCCATCTATACCTGCATTGGGTTCTGGTATAAAAGTTATCGTTATCGTTGCAGATTCGTCAGGGCAGCTATTGTTGGAATTAACCGTGTAGGTGTAGATGCCTTCAGGATCACTATTAGAATCAAAAATACCTGTTCCACTATTCAAAGCAGGTGACCAAGTTCCTCCAGAATCTGGACTACCTCCAAGTTCTAAAAATAAATCAATTGTAGCATTGGTATTATCACATAGATTTATTGCATTATCTTCTCCGGCTTCTGGTGCGTTATCTAAAACTGCTAGAACAGCCAATCTTCCTGTACTTTCACATGGAGGATCTAAAGTTGTAGCATAATACGTCTGCCCATTAACTAAAGGAGTTGACGGAGGTAATTCTAAAGCAGAAAATAATGAAATATACCAATTGTTAGTGCCACTGGCTACTAAATCACCTACGGTAGGTGTAAATTCAGGAGTGACGCAAAAATTTTGAATCATATCTCCTGTCGGAACAGGTGTAGCACCAACCAGCACTAAAACAGAAAGTCTAGACGTTCTACAGTTGCCATCTAAACTAGCTTGGTCTGCATAGTAAATTGTGTTATCAATTAAAGTATCAGTATCAGTTAGAGGTGTACCTCCAGAAGGTGATAAATACCATTGCACATCATTTCCTACCGCCACTAAATCGCTGACTGTTGCAAGTGAAGGGTCATCTAAACAGATACCTTGAAAGTTATCTCCAACAGGTGGTCCGTAAATGGTAATGTCCACTCTAGCTCTTGTGCCACAAGATCCTGAACTATCATCGGCATAATAATCTTCTCCATCTATAAGACTGTCTGAGTTTGAAAGTGGAACAGTTGAGGTTGGTGAATCATACCAAACAATGCCACCTCCATTATCAATAGCCTCTAAATCGCCAACGAGAACAGATTGCACATCACATAGTGATTGTGTACTATTTGTTACAGTAGGACATTGGGCGTTAATAGTAGTTAATCCACATAAAACTGAAATAAGTAGAAATGCTAATCGTATAGGATATTTTTTAAAACTGTACTTTTTGGCTTTCATTAAAAAAATTTATAATAATTGCTTTTGTTGAAATCAATGCCATGTATTTAAGAACAGCAAGTTCGTAATATTACTCTTGACTTGCTATATTGAGAGATAGAGGGAAAACAAATATATGTAAATAGCCTATACATAACAAAATTAAAACAGACAGTTTTACAGTTTTTTTATAGGCCTAAAATGTTTATTAAATCTTGGAGTTTAAGGCGAAATTATTTTAACGTTTAATTTTGAAACTAATAGATAAATAATTATCAATGAATAGTATTAAATACTTCAAAAAAGTATTTGATACACAATTCTTTAGGCATTTGTGATTATAGTGAACTAGTACTTAAGTTCCATAATTCCTTCATCCGAATTGTATTGCATCAAATAAACACCATGGTTAAAATAGTTTCTGCCGCTTGTTTTCTGATATTCAAATTTGAGATGAGGTTGCTCTGATGATGTTGTATTTATAGATTCTTCAAATGATGCGCTTTGAGAAATTCTTAGTAACGTATCAAAAGTAACGTCGAACCCTAAAGCAGCATGTAGAGATGGTTTAACACTGAAAATGTCTTCGTATGTGTTTTCAAAAGCCGTAATATCATTTACGTTTTGAGGATCTGTAAGCGAAGGGTAAATCAGTTGTAAAATTCGAAATCTCATTTCTGAAACTTCCGATTGTTTTGGTAATAATGAGGATTCAAGCATTACCAACTGAATGTTATGGTTTGATAATTTACCCATTAATGCGGTCGTTGTATTCAGAAGTACAATGGTTTTTTTGCTGTCAAAAACAATATAGTTTAGTTTGTTTGGCATCAGCGCATTGTCTAAAGCATTAGATTTAAGGAATCCGGCATTATCGACCTTTAAGAATTTAGATTCTGGTAGTGTACTTAATATTACATCTTTATTTCTAGCTTCATCGAGATCACTAATTACAATTATATTGGCGTTTTGTAGTGCTAAATAATTTAACGTTTTAGTGATTTGAATATCTTCTGAAGGAATTGATTTGTATACGTAAACACTGTCATTTGAGACAATATTAGATTCTATATCAATTATTGATATTGGGGTTTCAGATTCAATACTAGGGAAATTTGAACCGGTCTCTGAAAATGGCACCAAAATAGCATTTTTACTATGTGGACTTTCAATGGTTATTTTAGATTTCGCAATGTTCTTTTTAATTAATGTGACATCAAAATCTAAATTTAAAGCTTTAGCTGAATCAATTGCTATCTGAGCTCCTTGGAAAAAATCTATATACTTTTGAAAATCAGCATTGACACTAATCATGTTTTGTCTTTCTTCTGGAGAACTCAATTCTTGACTAGAAAAAGGAGTGTAAAAATACAGGCCAGTTGAGGTTTCTGTAACTAAATTCGCAAATAACGCTTCGTTTTTATTCTTTGAGATTTTAGTGGTTGTATCTTCAGGTACGGAATCAGTTGAGTCCACTGTATCAGTTATGTCATTAACGTCAGTCGTTCCTGTTGTATTTATTGTAGTGCCAGAAACATTAATTGGCATTTTAATAATGTCACCAGCATTGACGGAGGTTAAAAGTTTTGGGTTTAAGGTCGTTAATTCATCTATCGACATACCTGCTTTCTTAGCCAATCCAAAAAGTGTTTCTTTTGGCTCTATAACATAATTCTTGTAACTATTTACCGTGCTTGTTGTGTCCGTTTCAGTAACGGTAACAGGAACTTCTTGCGTGTCCGGAGTTTCTTGTGGATTTGGAATTTCTTCAGTAACATTTACAACTGCACTATTGGGGTCCCTATTTACATTCAATCTGTGGCCAGCCATGAGCATATCCACAATGTGTGGGTTTTTTTCTTCAAGCTCAGCTATCGTCATGTTAAAACGTTTAGCTAATTGATATTTTGTATCACCACGTTGAACTAAATATTCTCCTTCAATGGTTGTTTCAGAGTTCTTATCTGGAATAATTAGCGTTTGTCCTATTTGTAAAAATTCAGAGAGCTGATTTGCATTAGCAGCCTCTAATTGCGCCAAACTAATGCCATATTTTCTAGAGATTCCCCAAAGCGTTTCACCTTTAACCACATAATGTTCCCCTTCTTTTGCTATAGGTTGATTTTCTTGTATGGTTTTATCTAAATTTATGATGTGACCAGCTTGAAGCATACTCACAATGTGTGGATTTTGCTGCTCTAACATGGCGATACTTACTCCAAAACGGCGTGAAAGACCAGATTTTGTTTCACCGCGTTTTACAATGTAATTACTAACAGTTGTATCGTTAATAATAGTGTTGTTAGAAGTCGCTGTTGTATTGCTAGAATTTGGAACACGTAAAATATGACCTGCATAAATGATATCTTCAGAACCGGGGTTAAGCTCAAAAATAGCATTAACACTGACTCCATATCGTCTCGATATCATATAAACGCTTTCTCCTTTTTTAATGGTGTGATCTATATATTTTTGTTGAGCTAAACTATATTTAGAGCCTAAAACCAAAAGTAATATAAGCGTAAAGTATTTCCCCATTCTTTGTAGAAATTTAATTGTAATGTGCTGTATCTTAAATGATATGTGTGTTTTATCTGTATTTTTTGTAAACTAAAATAAGCCAATAAGAAAGGGGCTGTTCTTGAAAAAGAAACCTAATTAATATACCACAAAAAATGTAAATAAAATCCTATTTAATACACGCGATAAAATTACTAAAAATAAATACCATTTCTGTTAAATTCCTACTTGTTATCAACAGGATGTTAACAATATTGCGTGTTGGTTTTACCACTATTTATTTTGTTAATAATAGTTTTGAGTATATCTAGTGAAAAGTCTATAATAGTTCACCGTAAAACCTAAGTATATAGTATCTTTGTAGCCTTAAATAAAAATACAATGAGCAATATAGTAGCTGTAGTAGGTCGCCCTAATGTAGGGAAATCGACATTTTTTAATCGTCTTATAAAAAGACGTGAAGCTATTGTTGATGCTGTAAGTGGTGTCACAAGAGATCGTCATTACGGTAAAACAGATTGGAATGGTAAGGAGTTTTCATTAATTGATACTGGTGGATATGTTGTTGGTAGTGATGATATTTTTGAATCAGAAATAGATAAACAAGTGGAGTTAGCCATTGACGAAGCGGATGCTATAATTTTTATGGTCGATGTTGAATCTGGTATCACTGGAATGGATGAAGACGTTGCTCAATTATTAAGAAAAGTAGACAAGCCTGTTTTTTTAGTCGTCAATAAAGTTGATAACAATAAGCGTTTAGAAGATGCTGTTGAATTTTATTCGCTTGGTTTAGGTGAGTATTATGCGATTGCTAGTATAAACGGTAGTGGAACAGGCGATTTATTAGACGCCGTAGTTGAAGCATTACCAGAAAAGGAAGAGGAAGACGAAGATGAGTTGCCAAGATTTGCTGTTGTTGGAAGGCCTAATGCTGGTAAATCATCATTTATAAATGCACTGATTGGCGAAGATCGTTATATCGTAACGGATATTGCAGGTACAACCCGAGATTCTATTGATACAAAATATAACCGTTTTGGATTTGAATTTAATTTAGTTGATACAGCTGGTATTCGTCGTAAAACGAAAGTTAAAGACGACTTAGAGTTTTATTCTGTAATGCGTAGTGTTAGAGCAATAGAACATTGTGATGTTTGTTTAGTAGTGTTAGATGCGACACGCGGATTTGATGGACAAGTTCAAAATATATTTTGGTTAGCAGAACGCAATAGAAAAGGGATTGTCATTCTTGTTAATAAATGGGACTTAGTTGATAAAGACACCAAAACGGCTAAAGAATTTGAGCAACACATTCGAAAAGAAATCGCCCCATTTACAGATGTGCCAATCGTTTTTATTTCAGTATTAAATAAACAACGTATTTTTAAAGCGATTGAAACAGCAGTTGAGGTTTATAAAAATAGAACTAAGAAGATTAAAACAAGCGTGCTTAACGAAGCTTTATTGCCAATAATAGAGCATCAACCACCTCCAGCAAATAAAGGGAAGTTTGTAAAAATAAAGTACATTATGCAATTGCCAACTCCACAACCGCAATTTGCATTTTTCTGTAATTTACCACAATATGTCAAGGATCCTTACAAGCGATTTTTAGAAAATAAATTGAGAGAACAATTTGATTTTAATGGTGTGCCGATAAGTGTCTACATGAGAAAAAAATAAAGATTTTAATTTTTTATGAAAAGGATAGCGTACTTCATTTTTCTCTTATGGTTTGGGCTATCTCATTGGTATGGGTTTTCTCAAAATTTACCACCTGAAATTAGTGTTTCTGGTGGGGAAGTGTATTGTCCGCAATCACAAATGCCCATAGTGACGTCTGTATCTATTACAGATCCTAATCCTGAAGATACGTCGTTATCCGAGATTTTTGTGCAAATAGCTGAGGGCTATCAAAGTGGAGAAGATATTTTAGAGTTAGTTGGGACTAATCCTAATATCACATCGAGTTGGAATAGCTCAGAAGGACTTTTAACCTTGTCCGGACCAGCAACGTTTAATGAGTTTGAAAATGCCATTTTAAATGTTGTTTTTCAAACCACACAAACCATTTTTACAGAAGATCGACAGTTTTCAATAAATTTAGGAGACGCTAATTACTTACCAAGTACAGGGCATTATTATTTTTATGTGTCTAATCCAGGCATTACATGGACAGAAGCACGAGATGCAGCTGCTGCACAAACTTATTTTGGACTGCAAGGCTATTTAGCCACGTTAACCTCAGAAGAAGAATCGCAATTAGCAGGTGAGCAAAGTGCTGGTACAGGGTGGATTGGCGGTTCTGATGCAGAAATTGAAGGCACGTGGAAATGGGTAACAGGACCAGAAACCGGGACTGTGTTTTGGCAAGGTGGTGTTAATGGAAATGCGCCAAATAATGAGTTTTCTTTATGGAACTATAACGAACCTAATAATGCAGGTAATGAGGATTATGCCCATATAACAGATTCATCAATTGGTATTTTAGGGGCGTGGAATGATTTATCTAATACCGGAGACACCAATGTGAGTAGCGCTTACCACCCTCAAGGTTATATTGTGGAATATGGAGGTTTACCTAATGAACCAGATATTAGTCTTTCAGCAAGTAGCACAATCGTAATGCCGAGAATTTCAAATAATGATATAGAGGTCTGTGGAACAGGTACTTTTATCTTATATGCAGGATCTTCAACACCCGAAGTCTGGTGGTTTGAAACGGAAACGTCAACGACTCCAATTCACGCTGGGTCTATTTATGATGTACAAATTAATGCCACTACAACCTATTGGTTATTACCTGTTGTTCAAGGATGTTCTACTAGTTTAGAGAGATATCCTATGACAATAACCATTAATGAAATACCTAGCGTTAATGATATTACGATTAATCAATGTGAGGACGAAGTGATGGATGGTCTTTCTAACTTTAACCTTAATGCTTACAATGATGTTATTGTAAATGGTGATTTAACTAATTTGGAGGTTCAATTTTTTGAATCGATGGATTTAACCACCCCTATAAATGATGATAATTATAATAATCTAACCAATAATCAAGTGGTCTACGCACAGGTGTTGAACTCGGATACCAATTGTAGCGCAATAGCAGAAGTAGTGCTGTCAGTAAATACAAACATTGCCAATTATACGCTTTTAACAGCATGTGATAATTTGGACGAAACCGGTTTCGTGAGTTTTGATTTATCTCTAGCCGAAAGTCAGATTTTAAATGCGTTATCTTCCGATGTTATGGTTTTGGGCTATTATGAAACCTATAGTGATGCTTTACTTCAAGAAAATCCATTGAACACAAATTTCACGAACACACTACCGTATAATCAAACCATTTTTGCAAGATTGGAACAAAATGGAAGTTGTTATAGTATTGGAGAGGTTAACTTACAAGTTGAATATTTGCCAAATCTGCTTCAAGATGAAACCATTTATTATTGCTTAAATAGTTTTCCGGAAACGATTACATTAGAAGGCGGAATAATAGATGCAATTCCAAATAACTTTTATTACAATTGGTCTACAGGTGAAACCACAATGAGCATTGAAGTTAATGAACCTGGTATCTATACCGTAGAGGTCACAAAACCTTTTGGCTGTTCTAATATGAGAACGATTACGGTATTGCCATCAGATACCGCAACTTTTGAAACCATTAATGTTACGGATTTAGCTGAAAATAATACCATTTCTGTTTTCGTATCAGGTGACGGCGCGTATGTGTATGCATTAGATGACGAGAGCGGAATCTATAAAGATTCACATATTTTTGAAAATGTACCAGCTGGAATTCATGTTGTATACGTTAAAGATATAAAAGCAGATTGCGGCATTGTGTCAAGTGATATTTCTATTTTGGGGTTTCCAAAATTTTTCACACCGAATGGAGATACTGTAAATGATACCTGGCAGATTACAGGGTTTACTTCAGAATTGTCAGAGACCGTGGCTATAGAGATATTTAATCGTTATGGAAAACTGGTTGGTATAGTAAATTCAACTAACCAAAACTGGGATGGTACAAGTAATGGAGAATTTCTCCCAACCGATGATTATTGGTTTATTGCAAAATTCGTAAATGGCAAAACATTTAAAGGTCATTTTACCCTCAAGCGGTAATTTTATAATAATTTTAAGAAATTTCATACGATTTCTATCTTTCTTGCGTTTTCAAATTAGCTATTCATCAATCAATCAACCGCTCATCATGAAAAAACTTTCACTAGTTTTTGCAATCTTATTTGCATTACAATCATTTTCTCAAGAAAAATCATTTGAAATTATAGGAACACTTAAAGCTGAAGATACCGAACAGCCATTGGAGTCTGCAACGGTGTATGTAGAGCGTGTTAAGGACAGTTCAGTTGTTTCATATACCATTTCTGATAAATACGGAAAGTTTAAAATTGAAAATTCAACCTACGATAAAAGCTTAAATTTCTATGTATCCTATGTGGGTTATAGAACATATTTTAAGGTTATAGAAATTGACAAAGAACAGATTGATTTAGGTGCAATTGTAATGCCGTTAGATAACCAACTCGATGAAGTTTTAGTAAAATCTACTGCTCCAATAACCATTAAGAAAGACACTTTAGAGTTTAATGTAAAATCATTTAAGACTAAAAAGGATGCAAATGTTGAAGATTTACTAAAACAATTGCCTGGAGTAGAAGTCGATGACGAAGGAGGTATTACAGTTAATGGAAAGCCGGTAAATAAAATATTGGTAAACGGCAAGCCTTTTTTTGGTGATGACCCTACGATTACTACTAAGAATTTAACTAAAGATATTATTGAGAAAATTCAGGTGGTAGATACCAAAACCAAATCGGAATCTTTTACAGGCGAAGAAGGAGACAAGGAAAACAAAACCATTAACCTTACCATAAAAGAAGAAAATAATAAAGGAGTTTTTGGTCGTGTTTCTGCTGGAGCCGGAACTGATGACCGTTATGAATACGCAGGTATGGTGAATTTGTTTGATAATGACAGAAGAGTAAGTGTGCTTGCCGGAGGAAATAATACAAACTCACCTGGGTTTAGCTTTGGTGAAATCTCAAAAATGTTTGGTCGTGGAGGCAGTGTATCTTTTGATAGCAATGGTTCTTTTACTATAGATGGTCGATCTTTTGGTGGAGGAGAAGGGATTACAACGTCTCAAAATGCAGGTGTTAACTATGCAGATGTTATTGGCGAAAAAACCGATGTATCTGCAGATTATTTCTTCTCATCGAGTAACTCTGAAAATGAATCGTCATCTGAACGTGAAACCATTTTATCTAATTCACGCTATTTTACCAATTCAGATTCAAGATCAAATAACGATACGGATAACCATTCTTTTAATTTGGAGTTTGAGATTGAAACCGATTCTACCTTTCAAATTAATATAGAGCCGTCTTTTGGTTATACTACATCTAGAACACTTTATAATAGTAATGAAGAAACCTTAGATGAAGATCTGTTGTTAACCAATCAATCTGATGTCAACTCAAATGTAGAACGTAATATAAAACGGTTTTCTAATGACATCTCTATTACTAAACGTTTAGGAAGTCGTGGAGCTTTTATTAAGGCTGAGATTGAAACGAGTGTCAATCAACAAGATAGCGATGACTATTTAACTTCGAATACAGAGGTTTTTGGAAGTAATCCAGAAGTTATAGATAGAAATCAGTTTACTGATGGAGAGAATAACAGTTATGGTGTGTCAACAAAATTATCGTATAGGTTACCCTTAATAACTAAAAAATTCTTTTTGAATTTAGATTATGAATACGCTAGAGATAAAGATAATAATAAAGAAAGCACTTATGATTATAATGATGTCACGCAGGGTTTTACAGATTTTAATACCGATTTAAGTACCGATTTTCAGTATACAGATAATAGAAGTATTCCATCCGTAGGCTTATCATATCGAGGAGAAAAGTTATCTACGAGTTTCGATTTAGGTTATAATATAAGAACTTTAAAAAATCAAGATGGATTACGACCAACATTTAATGTAGAGCGCAATTTTGAAAATATTGAAGTGAACTCGTATATAAGCTATAGGTTCAGTCCTAAGTCTTCCTTTTATGTTAATTATTGGTTAGATAATGAGCCGCCAGGATTACGACAACTTCAGGCCTACGAAGATGTGTCAAATCCACTTCAAACAATCATTGGTAATCCTAATTTAGAACCTTCAAATAATCATAGTTTTTATTTGGGATATAATGCATTTGATTGGCAAAAAGGTACAGGCTTTTATGTAGGCACCAATGCTAGTGTTTCAAATAATCAAGTGGTGGCAAAAACTACTGTAGATGAAGAAACACTTAAACGAACAACGACTTATGTTAACGTTAATGGGAATTATAATATAGGATCTTGGTTAAACTATAATAAAGATATTAAGCTTGATACCTTACGAACAATTAAGTTGAAGTTGAGAGCAAGTTATAATATCTCTGAAAGTATTAATTTTAATAACGATGTTAAATATGCAAGTAAGTCTGATAGAATTTCACCACGGTTAGGCATAGATTTTATATGGGATAAAGTATTTGAATTTAAACCTTATTATCAGGTAAGTTTTACTAATACGGCATATGATATTGAGGCTTTTGATGATCGTCAATTTACAAGTCATAATGCAGGAGTTAGAACAGCAACTTTTTTACCTAAAAACTTTGAATGGCGAAATGACGTGAGTTTTAATTACAATCCTAATGTTGCCGATGGTTTTCAGAAAAGTGCTTGGTTTTGGAACTCAACTTTAGCCTATAGTATGTTTAATGATAAGGCTGTGGTCACATTAAAAGTATACGATTTGTTAAATCAAAATACTAACGCGATGCGAATAGCAACACAAGATTACATTGAAGATAAGCAAAGTACCGTATTAAGGCAATACTTTATGTTAAGTCTAAGTTATAAGTTTAATAGCTTGGGAAGTAAAGGGGAAACAGATGATGGAGGCGTTTTCTTTATGGATTAATTCCAATGTAGAATTAACGCATCTAAAGCTTTATCTACTCCAAAATAGTATTTCTTAGACCTAAACTTCGGAAGCATAAGGCTATCAATTATAACTTGGCATTCATAATCTGAAATCGATTGTGCTGTTCCGGTTCCTGTTGAAATAGCAACCGCTTTATCAAATTTTGAAATGGTTATAATTAGGCCGTTATCTTTTTCTTTTGTTCCAATGCCCCAAGAGTTTCCAGCGTCAGTACCAAAAGCTTGAGCTGTAGTAAGTGGAGGCAACGAGTCTACGGTGAGAATAGCAATTTGGTTTGTGGTCTCAGTTTCATATTGAATAATTTTATCAATTAAAGAATCTTGTTGACTACTTGAGAATAAATGAGATGCATCTACAACCCGTTGTTGTGATGGATTAAGTGGAATATATGTGGATATTGCTGAGGTTTCAGGCTGTTTTCGTTTACAATTTAAAAGCAAAACAGGAAAAATAAATATCGAAATTATGAGTTTTAATCGCATGGATACGTATTAAAAATGAATAAAATTCAAGGATAGCTGAAATATAAGATTACCAACTTCCGCCAGCTCCACCACCAGAGAAACCACCACCTCCTCCAAAGCCTCCGCCACCGAAGCCTCCACCGGAGCTACCACCAAAACCACCTCCGAATCCACCGGAAGAGGAACCTCGTGAATAATTTCCGCGACCCATATTACTTAAAATAATGGCTTCGAGTAGACTTCCTGTGCCAGATCGGTTTCCTCTATTACCACCATTTCCACCACCACGTGTTTTAGAAATAGCAATGACAAAAATGATGAATATGATGAATAAAAAGATAATCATTTCAATAGGCATACCATTGGAAGATGGTGTTCTGTTGTTTTTATAAGCACCACTCAATATATCAAATATGGCATCGGTTCCTTTGTCTAGGCCTTTATAATAATCACCATTTCTAAATTCAGGAATAATGATATTTCGAGTAAGTTCACCAACAATACCAGCAGTAAGTCTATCTTCCACTCCATAACCAGGTGAAATCCATATGTCACGATCAGTTCTAGCGAGTAATATAAAAACTCCATTATCTTCTTCGGCTTGTCCAATGCCCCATTTTTGTCCCCATTTTGGAGCTAATAAGCCTATGTTTTCTCCTTTCGTTGTTGGGATTATGACAACAATAATTTCCGTAGATGTACTATCGCTGTAGCGTTGTAACTTTTGAGAAAGATTATCAAACTCGTATTGTTTCAGAACCTTGGTGCTGTCAATTACAGGAGGAATAAAATCCGGTTTATCAGGAATGTTATATTGGGCATTTGCAGTAAAGCTGAAGCTTGTTACTGAGCTTATAAAAAGGGTTAATATGATAAGTTTAATACTTTGCATTAGCTTTTTGAAATCGTATTATCCAATTCGTTAATATCATTGTGTTGCCACGGAAAGTGTTTCGATAATGATTTGCCAGATTCTATTACGCCTTCGATGATACCTTGTTTGAAATTCTGAGATTTGAATTGTGCAGCGATTTTGTTGCGAGTCGAATTCCAAAAATCAGCACCTACAATATTGTTAATGCCTTGGTCACCACAAATAACAAATGATTTATTTTCAACTGCGATGTAGATTAATACACCATTCCGTTGTGCTGTATTATCCATTTTTAAATCATGAAAAACTTCTAGGGCATGTTCGTAAACATCGCCATCACATTCCTGTTCAATGTGTACGCGAATTTCCCCAGAGGTTTGACTTTCTGCAATCCTAATGGCTTCAACGATTTCCTGTTCGTCTTCCGCACTAAGAAAATCTTCAAGTTTAGACATCGTTTCTATGTATTAAAAATCAAATTCTACATCTACAGGTTTTTCAGCTCCTGCTTCTGCATCAAAATAAGGTTTTTCATCAAAATTTAAAAACCCAGCTAAAATTGTATTTGGAAATGTATTAACATGAACATTATATGGTTTAATTTTTTCATTATAACGTGTCCTTGCGGTTTGAATCGTGTTTTCCGTACTCGTTAATTCATCCTGTAATTTTAAGAAATTTTGATTCGCTTTCAATTCAGGATAGCGTTCTACGGTTACTAATAAACGAGACAAAGCACTACTTAGTCCACCTTGAGCTTGATTGAACTGAGATAGTTGTTCTGGTGTAATATTAGATGGATCAATGGTTGTTTTAGTAGCTTCAGACCTTGCTTTAATTACAGCTTCTAAAGTACTTTTTTCAAAATCAGCGGCTCCTTTAACCGTGTTTACTAAATTTCCGATTAAATCATTTCGTCTTTGGTAAGATGTCTGGACATTTCCCCAAGCTTCTTTTACGTTTTCGTTAAGTGTTACAGCTGTATTATTAAAGTTTTTTCCCCAAGAATAAAAACCGAATCCGATGATTGCAATTATAATTACAGGAATTAGCCATTTTTTCATAATAATTAGTTTTAAAGTTGTGTTTTAATTTTGTTAAGTTGTGCTTTTATGCTTTCTAGCTTTTCGATAATTTCAAATTTCTCTAAAGCTTGTTTTTTTTCTTCTTTAAGATGCGTTTTTGCTCCTTCTAAAGTAAACCCTCTTTCTTTTACTAAGTGGTAAATGAACTTTAGATTCTTAACGTCTTCAGGAGTAAATTTTCTATTGCCTTTTGCGTTTTTTTTTGGCTTTAAGACATCAAATTCCTTTTCCCAAAAGCGAATTAATGAGGCATTGACCTTAAAGGCTTTGGCGACTTCACCAATACCGTAATAACGTTTTTCTGGTAGATCTATATGCATCTTAATCGAGAGATTGGTTTTCTAATGACGCCTTTTTCAGTAATATATCGTATTCTTCAGCGGATAAGTTACCGTAATAAAAATTAATAGGATTTATACGTTCACCATCTTTAAACACTTCATAATGTAAATGTGGAGCTTCAGATCGCCCTGTGCTACCCACAAAACCTATTAAATCCCCTCGTTTTACGCGTTGATTCACTTTAACATTATACTTATATAAATGGGCATATAATGAAATATAACCATAACCATGATCGATTCTAATATGATTGCCGTAACCAGTAGATCGGCTATCAGCACGTTTTATGACCCCATTACCAGAAGCATAAATAGGTGTACCCCGCGGAGCCGTGAAATCCATGCCGTAATGAAATTTTCTAACCTTTGTAAATGGATCCGTTCTATAACCGTAACCCGATGCCATTCGTGTTAAGTTTTCGTTACTTATAGGTTGAATCGCAGGTATGGCTTCTAAAAACTTCTCTTTATCTTCAGCAAGTTTTGCAATTTCATCTAAAGATTTTGATTGTACAACAATTGCTTTTTCTAAAACTTCTAAGCGTTTATAGCTTTCTGTGATAAGTTCAGAATTACCAAAACCTTCGTATTTTTTATAGCGATTAATCCCTCCAAATCCTGCTCTACGTTGTTCGGTTGGTATGGGATTGGCTTCAAAATATAATCTATAGATGGCATTGTCGCGCTCTTCAACATTTTCTAAAGCCGCAAATGCATCATCTGTACGTTTGCTAAGCAATTCGTATTGCAGTTCCATATTTTGTAATTCTCTTGCTAATTGTCGCTCTTTAGGGGACTCAATATATTGACTAGCAATGAAAATCATTAATAAAGCAAATAGTCCTGCGGCCGTTAGAAATAAAGCAGCATACTTCGCCGTTGTCGATTTCTTACGCTTTATTTTGCGATACGAAAGCGTTTCAGAATCATAATAATATTTTACTTTAGCCATGTTTGAATTTATGCTATTTTTGCAGCTAATAAGCGTAGAAACCAAGCATCTTTTATTAGCGTAACGTTCAAACCTACAAAAATAATATTACATTGTATTTTATTGTGAATAATTTGTAGGTTCACAAACACCAAAATTTAAAATAAAAATTGGTGAGTAAAGATAAAAAAATGTTTTGCATTTGCGTTAATTTAATAACACAAGCTCTAATTTTAAAATATGAAGTCTCAAGACATACGATCTAAATTTTTAAATTTCTTTGAAGGAAAACAACATCTTATTGTTCCTTCTGCACCTATGGTATTAAAGGATGATCCTACATTAATGTTTGTTAATTCTGGAATGGCACCTTTTAAAGAGTACTTCTTAGGAAACGCAGAACCAAAGAAAAATAGAATTACAGATTCTCAAAAATGTTTGCGTGTATCTGGTAAGCATAACGATTTAGAGGAAGTGGGCTACGATACCTATCACCACACCTTATTTGAAATGTTAGGGAACTGGAGTTTTGGTGATTATTTTAAGAAGGAAGCTATTGCTTGGGCATGGGAGTTGTTGACAGAGGTTTACGGAATTGATAAAGATATTTTATACGTGACGGTTTTTGAAGGCAGTGACGATAAAGATCAATTAGGAATGGATACTGAAGCTTACGATATTTGGAAGCAATATATTGCTGAAGACCGTATCTTAAAAGGCAATAAAAAAGATAATTTCTGGGAAATGGGAGACCAAGGTCCTTGTGGGCCTTGTAGTGAAATTCATGTAGATATTCGTTCGGCAGAAGAGAAAGCAAAGGTGGATGGAAATACCTTGATTAACATGGATCATCCGCATGTGGTTGAAGTATGGAATTTGGTTTTCATGGAATACAACCGAAAAGCCAATGGATCTTTAGAGGCATTACCAAATAAGCATATTGATACAGGCATGGGCTTTGAGCGTTTGTGTATGGTCTTACAAGGTGTACAATCTAATTATGATACGGATGTTTTTACTCCAATTATTCGCGAAGTTGAAACTATTACGGGTAAAAAATATGGGCAAGATGAAAAAGCAGATGTGGCAATTCGTGTAATTTCAGATCATGTGAGGGCTGTTGCGTTTTCTATAGCAGATGGGCAATTGCCAAGTAATACAGGTGCTGGTTATGTTATTCGTAGAATTTTACGAAGAGCGGTTAGATATGGGTTTACATTCTTAGATAAAAAAGAGCCATTTATATACCGTTTGGTTGATGTGTTGAGCAAAAAAATGGGAGAGGCATTTCCTGAATTACGTGCTCAAAAAGCATTAATTGAAAACGTCATTAAAGAAGAAGAAGCGTCTTTTTTAAGAACCTTAGATCAAGGTTTGGTATTACTAAATCGTATTGTTGAAGATACTAAAGGAGATACCGTTTCTGGTGAAAAGGCATTTGAATTGTATGACACCTATGGTTTTCCAATTGATTTAACAGCTTTAATTTTATCTGAAAAGCAGTTGAAATTAGACGAAAAAGGTTTTAAAGATCATTTGCAAAAACAAAAAGATAGATCGCGTTCGGCAAGTGAAACTTCTACGGAAGATTGGACGGTTATAAAAGAAGACGATATTGAAGAATTTATTGGTTATGATACTGAGGAAGCCAATGTAAAAATTACGAGATATAGAAAAGTGACTTCAAAAAAAGAAGGAGAAATGTATCAGTTGGTTTTCAATTTAACACCATTTTATCCTGAAGGCGGAGGTCAAATAGGAGATAAAGGATTCTTGCAAGACACACATGGCGACGTCGTTTTTATTTTGGATACCAAAAAGGAAAACAACGTTATTATTCATTTAGTAAAAGAATTACCAGAACATATTAACGAAAGTTTTAAAGCCGTTGTAAGTAGTGAACACAGAGCTTTATCGTCAAGCAATCACACGGCAACACATTTATTGCACCAAGCATTACGAACCATTTTAGGCGAGCATGTTGAGCAAAAAGGCTCTTTGGTAAAACCTAAATCATTACGTTTTGATTTTTCACACTTTTCAAAAGTAACACCTGAGCAATTACAAGAAATAGAAGATTTTGTAAATGCACGAATTGAAGGTAAATTACCTTTAGAAGAAGGGCGAAATATACCAATGGAAAAAGCGATTGAAGAAGGAGCCATGGCATTGTTTGGAGAGAAGTATGGAGATACGGTAAGAACCATTCGTTTTGGGAAGTCTATTGAATTATGTGGTGGAATTCATGTAAAAAACACGGCAGATATTTGGCATTTTAAAATCGTGTCTGAAGGAGCTGTTGCTGCAGGCATTAGACGAATTGAAGCGATAACAAATAAATCTGTAAGAGATTATTATTCAGAAAATAACGCAGCATTTATCGAAATGAAAGGCTTATTGAACAATGCAAAAGAACCTGTAAAAGCGTTAGAGCAGCTTCAACAAGAGAATTCCGATTTAAAAAAGCAGATTGAAGGCCTTTTAAAAGATAAAGCGAAAAATATAAAAGGGGAACTTAAAAGTGACTTAACCGAAATCAATGGCATTCAATTCTTAGCTAAAAAATTAGATTTAGATGCTTCTGGTGTTAAAGATGTCTGTTTTGAATTAGGTAGTCAGTTTGATAATTTATTTTTATTATTTGGTGCGGAGAATGATGGTAAGGCAATTTTGTCGTGTTACATTTCTAAGGAATTGGTAGCTAGCAAAGGTTTAAATGCTGGTGCCATTGTTAGAGAATTAGGTAAACACATCCAAGGTGGAGGTGGAGGCCAACCGTTCTTTGCCACTGCAGGTGGTAAAAATCCTGATGGGATTACAGCTGCTTTGGAGGCTGCTAAGGGATATTTAGTGTAAAAAATATCTCTCACAAAGCCGCAGAGGCGCAANNTTGCGCCTCTGCGGCTTTGCGAGAGCATGTAAAGTCAAAAAGTATTTCGGGAGAAGACTCCCTGGCGTAATGAAAAAAAGTTATATTGAGTTCATATAAATCTTTGCGACTCTGCGGCTTTGCGAGAAAATGTATAAAAAATGATAGAAAACGATATATCTAGAATTATAGTCGATGTTTGTTATCACATTCATGTTGAACTTGGTCCAGGTTTATTAGAATCTATTTATGAAGAAATTTTATATCAGGAATTAAAAAATGAAGGTTTAATGGTTGAACGCCAAAAACCTTTGCCTGTAACTTGGAGAGGAAAGCAGTTGGATTTAAATTATAGAACCGATTTAATAGTTGAGAATAAAGTTATTATAGAGGTTAAATCTGTTCAAGAAATTCACCCCGTTCATCCAAAGCAATTATTAACATACCTAAAACTTTCAGGAATAAAGTTAGGCCTATTGATTAATTTTAATAGTCCTTTAATAAAGACAGGAATAACGAGAATAGTTAACAATTTATAGGTTATGCGTTCTAAAAAATCTTTGCGCCTCTGCGCCTTTGCGAGTAAAACATGAAGCTACTAACAGAAATACCATTGCCACCACAGCAACATAATCAAATAGATTACAACTCTAAGATTTTACTACTCGGCTCATGCTTTTCAGAAAATATTGGAGAGAAGTTCAACTATTTCAAGTTTCAATCTAAGGTCAACCCTTTCGGAATATTATTTCATCCTTTAGCAATTGAACAACTAATTACTCGTTCCATAAATAAAGACTATTATTCTGAAGACGATTTACACTTTCATAATGAACAATGGAGCTGTTTAGATGTGCATTCTAAATTAAATATTGCCTCTAAAGAAGACTTATTAGAAACTCTTAATTCTCAAATAGATGCGACTTGCAATCAACTCATTAATGCAAGTCATGTCATAATAACCCTTGGAACAAGTTGGGTCTATAGGTATATCGCATCCGATAAAATTGTTGCCAATTGCCAAAAACTACCACAAAAACAGTTTTTAAAAGAGTTGCTTTCGATTGAAGAAATTACAGAATCGTTAGAAGCAATTATCACGTTAGTGCGAGATATTAATCCCAATGTGAATTTTACTTTTACGGTGTCACCAGTAAGACACATTAAAGATGGCTTTGTGGAAAATATGCAAAGTAAAGCGCATTTAATTGCTGCAATTCATAAGGTTGTTGAACCTAGACATCAAAACAATTATTTTCCTTCTTATGAAATTCTAATGGACGAGCTTCGCGATTATCGCTATTATGCTGAAGATATGATTCATCCTAACCCAACTGCTATAGATTATATTTGGGAAAAGTTTCAGAACGTTTGGATTTCGGAAACGACTTCGGGTACTATGGATGCGGTTGAAACCATTCAGAAAGGACTTCAACATAAACCATTTAATTCAGCATCTGAAGCACATCAAAAATTTCTTCAAAAACTAGAAGATAAAAAAGCGAAGTTACAGATAAAGTTTCCACATATTACTTTCTAGAGTTCTCAATTGTTGCGTTGATAAAATCTACGATGATAAATTTAAAAATTGAAACTAAGTATTTATAAAACTAAGCGATCTCGAAGTCGACGTTTTAGAACAAATGAGTAAAGGCTTAAGTTATAATGCGATTGCGGATAATCTCGTTCTTTCTACAGGGCCGATAAGAAAATATATTGAAAATATATACCGAAAACTACAATTGCATAATAAACTTGAAGCGGTACAGAAGGCCAGACGTAATAATCTTTTTTAGAGTTTCCTTGTTTATTGTTATTTTCGTAGTTTAAATATAAAATACAATATGAAAAAGCTAATTTTTATTTTTTGCACCTTTGGTTTAATTTTTAATTCGTGCTCAGATGACGCATCCGAGACCATTGACAATCCTTCTTCTGATGGAGTTTTTCTGAAAATTATAATTGAAACTTATGAGGGGGAAGAGTTAATTACAAATTTCACCTACTTAGATGATAAGTTGATTGAAGTTTCCGATTCTGATGGTTACAGTGAAGTTTTTATTTACAGTAATGATGTATTAACTACAATTGAAGAATATCAAGATGATGTTCTAGAGGCTGAAACAGAATTAGAATATGATAGTAATAATCGCTTAATTAAAGAATCTTATACCTATGGTTCTGGCTCACCACAGGTCAATGAATTTACTTATAATTCCGATGGAACTATAACAATGGACGAAGCTGGAATCAATACCTATACCTACAGCTACGACGTTCTTGGTAATCGTATAACTGAAGCGCATGAAGAAGGAGATGAAGATTACAGTTATACTTATGATTCTAACAATAACCCATTTATAAATATTCATCAAAGAAACGTGTTTGAATTACTAGGAAGAGCTACTTATGCCAATAATATATTAAGTTATATTAATACAAGTAGTGCAGCTTTTTCTGATGATTTTACGAGTTCTTATTCTTATAACGCTAGTGATTATCCTACTAATGGTTCTACAACCTATAATCAAGGGTCGGTAGATCAGGAAGTGGTGACATTTCAATTTATATACGAGCTATAAAACCAAAAGATAATGCATAAAAAAACTCAAATCTTAAAAAGGTTTGAGTTTTTTGTGCTTTATAATATGTCTCTAATTTATCGGTTTACTCTAACACTTTCTGGCACCAAAACGGTATAATCACCATTATTTCTAATAACATCACGTACGATAGAAGATGAGATAAAAGAGGTTCTAGAAGCTGTTAATAAAAATACAGTTTCAATTTTAGATAGTTTTCTATTGGTATGTGCTATGGCTTTTTCAAATTCAAAGTCCGCAGGATTCCTTAATCCTCTTAGTATAAATTCAGCATCAATTTCTTTACAAAAATCAATAGTTAAACCTTTATAAGTGACCACTTTTACTTTAGGTTCGTCTTTAAAGGTGCCTTCAATAAATGCTTTTCGCTCTTCTAGAGAAAACATATATTTTTTTTCAGCATTGATACCTATAGCAACAACAACTTCATCAAACAATTTTATGCCACGTTTAATAATATCAAAGTGACCGTTAGTAATAGGGTCAAATGATCCAGGGAATAGTGCTCGTTTCATTTATTCGGTTTTGTGGTCTCCAATATAAATGTTGGAAACATTATAAGTTCAAATATAATTATTATTTACTCAAGGCTTCTTCGATAGCATTTCCAAATAAATCACTTAAGCTAATCTTAGCTTCTGCAGCTTGTTTAGGTAAAATACTTTCTTTTGTTAAACCTGGAACTGTATTTATTTCTAGTAAATAAGGTTCATTGTTTTTAGCAATAAATTCACTTCTCGAAAAACCTTTCATGCCAAGAATTTCATAAATCCTTTTGGCTTCAGTTCTCACTTTATTGGCATAATCTTCAGAAATACGAGCCGGAGTAATTTCTTGAGATTTTCCTTCATACTTGGCTTCATAATCAAAGAAATCATTTTCAGAAACAATTTCCGTTATAGGTAAAACAATAGTTTCATTTTTATACGATAGCACTCCAACAGAAACTTCAACACCATCTAAAAATTGTTCTATGATAATTTCATTATCTTCTTTAAATGAATTGTCTATGGCTGCCTGTAAATCTTCCTTTTTATAGACTTTAGAAATGCCAAAACTGCTTCCTGCTTTATTCGCTTTAACAAAACATGGTAAGCCAACTTTTGAGACTATAGCATCTTCATTAATGACATCACCAAGATTTAGATAATAGCTTTCTGCAGTTTTAATACCGTAAGGTTGTAATGTGGCTAATAAGTCACGCTTATTAAACGTCAATGCTGCCTGATACATAGAACAACTTGTTTGAGGCATATTTAATAATTCAAAATAGCCTTGCATGTAGCCATCTTCTCCAGGAGATCCGTGGATAGCGTTAAATACACAATCAAATTGTATTTTAGTTTCATTTACTAAGACCGAAAAATTATTTTTATCTATTGGGAATTCTTCATCTAAATCATTGACAAAAACCCATTTGTCTTCAAAAATATGAATGCGATAAGCATTGTATTTATCCTTGTCAAGAGCGTTATACACCACGTTACCACTCTTAAGGGAAATTTTATATTCACTAGAATAACCTCCCATTATAATTGCAATATTTTTCTTCATCTTTACGCTGAACTTGTTTCAGTAACTATGCCCTAAAAATCGGGTGTCTTTTAATTAAAAAAAGCTATAGTGTAAAAGTATCATTTATTTTCTATAATCTAATTCTCTTATTCATACGTATTTTATTTTTGTGTCGTTATTATTTCTTAGTTTTGTCAACAATTATTAGCATATGAGTTTTGTAAAGTTTCTTACCAGTAAAGTGTTTTTTAAACAATTGGCATTAGCCGTTGTTGCCCTAGTCGTAATATGTTTTATTGCCTTTAAATGGTTAAAGGTATCTACCAATCATGGTGAATTTGTTGTTGTACCAGATTTAAAAGGGAAATCATTGGAAACCGTTAGTATAGAATTAAAAGATCATGACTTAGCCATGGAAATACAAGATTCAGCAAATTACAATCCTAAATACCCTAGGTATTCTGTGATTGAGCAAAATCCAGTTGCGGGAGCTCATGTAAAGGAAAATAGAAAAATTTATTTAATCCTAAATCCTTCTGATTACCGTAAGGTTGAAGTGCCAAATATTTTAAAACGCACCTTTAGACAAGCGAAACCACAATTGGAAGCTTTAGAATTTGAAATCGGTGAAATTACCTATAAAGATGCGATTGGTGAGGGGGTTATCTCTATGTCACATAAAGGTAAGCCGTTAGCACCAGGTACCTTATTACCCTTAACATCTAAGATCGACTTGGTATTAGGTAACGGTAAACTATAATATAAAATAATGCCAAATATTCCTGATATTTCAGACCAAGAAGAAAACGAATTATACGAGCATCACGCCTTTAGAGTTGTTGCGGGTCAACAGCCACTTCGTATCGATAAATATTTAATGAATTTTATTGAGAATGCCACACGTAATAAAATACAAGCCGCGGCAAAAGACGGTAGTATTTTTGTGAATGATGTCCCAGTAAAATCGAATTATAAAGTAAAACCTAACGATTACATTACGGTTAAGTTTGAACATCCTCCTCATGAAAATCTTCTAATTGCTGAAGATATTCCTATTGATGTGGTTTATGAAGATGATGATTTGCTTGTGGTGAATAAACCAGCAGGTATGGTGGTGCATCCTGGACATGGTAATTATTCTGGAACCTTAATAAATGCCTTGATTTTTCATTTTGAAAATCTACCCAATAACTCAAGTGAGCGACCTGGTCTTGTGCACAGAATAGATAAAGATACCAGCGGTTTGTTAGTGGTTGCTAAGACCGAAGAGGCTATGGCTCACCTGTCTAGTCAATTTGCTAAAAAAACAAGTGAACGTGAGTATGTGGCACTTGTTTGGGGAAATATGGAAGAAGAGGAAGGTACTGTTGAAGGTAATATTGGCCGTCATCCAAAAAATAGATTACAGAATACCGTATTCTTAGATGATGAAGAAGAACAAGGAAAACCAGCCGTAACACATTATAAAGTATTAGAGCGTTTGGGCTATGTTACTTTAGTGTCTTGTAAGCTCGAAACGGGCCGTACACATCAAATCCGTGTACACATGAAGCATATTGGTCACACCCTTTTTAATGATGAACGTTACGGAGGGGAACGCATCTTAAAAGGAACTACATTTACAAAATATAAGCAGTTTGTAGACAACTGTTTTAAGATTTTACCGCGACAAGCCTTGCATGCTAAAACTCTAGGGTTTGTGCATCCCACTTCAGGTGAGTTTATGAGATTTGAATCTGAGATTCCTGAAGATATAGCACAATGTATTGAAAAGTGGAGGCATTATGCTAAGCACGTGGATTAACACCCAATTCCTGTGAAAGCAGGAATCTCTATGTCGTATTTTACGGACATTATTTTAAGCCTAGTTTAATATTTATATTTTGGGCGTTTCATTTTTATAACCCTACAAGAGTTTTTAAAACCGTGCAGGAAAAAATGAGCAGGCTGTCCATTATATCTTTTTTTCGTGCCTCAAAAAAGAATGCCATTTCCATCCTTAACGCGTACTAATTCAATAGTAATTGCCATAGATGAGCACTTTAGGAATCCGTTAAGTTATGTTGATTTTGATAGTTGTATATTACAGATAGAAATTCACTATAACAGTATCAAGATTAGTTCTTACTAATATTTGAAACTCTTTCTTTTAGGTCGTACTTTTACATTTGAAAGAGAAAATTGTTTAACCTTTAATGAGATTCCTGCTTTCGCAGGAAGTTGACTATGAAACTAGTACTATCACCAGCAAAATCCTTAGATTACGATACTAAATTACCAACGTCTAAAACGACAGAAGGTGTTTTTTTAGATGAAGCAGACCGCTTAAATAAAAAATTAAAAAAGAAATCAGCAAAAAGTTTATCTAAACTAATGCATATTTCAGATAATTTAGGACAATTGAATTTTGAGCGTAATCAAGAATGGGAATTACCGTTTACAAAAGACAATGCTAGGCAAGCTATTTATGCATTTAGTGGTGACGTCTATAGAGGATTAGATGCCTATACCATTGATACCAAAAAAATAGACAAAGTTCAAGATACTGTTCGTATTCTATCAGGATTATATGGAGTGTTAAAACCCTTAGATTTAATTCAACCTTACCGCTTAGAAATGGGAACTAAAATGCCTGTTGGTAAAAACAAAAATCTATATGAATTTTGGCAGAATAAAGTGACAAAAGCTTTAAATGAAGAATTGGAAGATGACGAAATTTTCCTCAATTTAGCAAGTCAGGAATATTTTAAAGCTATTGACACCAAAACTTTAAAAGTACCAGTGATAAATGTAGCTTTTAAAGAATTTAAAAATGACAAGTATAAAATCATCGCCATATTTGCTAAATTAGCAAGAGGTTTAATGACAAGATATATCATTGATACAGATGCAAAAACCTTAGATGATATAAAAGGATTTAATTACGAAAACTACGGTTTTAGTGAAGAATTATCTTCGGAAAATGAATTAGTTTTTACAAGATAGAACAGCCCTAAAACTACCAAATTTAATTTATGTATTACTTACTAATAGCGGTTCAAGTATTTTGTTTGTATCATGCTTATAAAAACGGGAAGCCTTATTATTGGTATTTTCTCATATTTTTTATTCCGGCTATCGGTTCTTTAATTTACATTATTACGCAAGTATATAATAAGAGTGATGCAGAAAAAATTCAGGAAGAGATTACAACGGTTCTTAACCCGACTAAAAAGATAAAGGATTTAGAAAAAAAGCTAGCATTTGTTGATACGTACACGAATCGGATGGCATTGGCAGATGCCTATTTTGCAAATAACGATATTCCAAACGCCATTTTAAACTATAAGAAAACATTAGAAGATATAGTTCAAGATGATTTGTATGCTCGGCAAAATCTGATACGATGTTATTTTCAACTCAAAGATTATGCTGAGGTGATAAAACAAGCCGAATACATCAAATCTACTCCTGAATTTAAAGGGTCTAAACAACAATTTTGTTATGGATTAGCCTTAAACGAATTGGGTAAACCCGATGAAGCAGAAGCCCAATTAAAAGATATAGACAGACCCTATTCTAATTATGTAGAACGTTTAGCGCTTGCTAAGTTTTACATAGAGAATAACAGAATTGCTGATGGTAAAGCGTTGTTAAATGAAATCTCTATAGAATCTAAACGTTTAACAAAACCAAACCGAAAACTTTACGGTGCGACTATTGTTGAGGTTGAGCGTGTATTAGCGTCGCTCAAGTGATTTACTAAGCATGAGAATCTAGTTGTAATCATTAGATTATTCATTCATAGTATCCGTAATTTTATCAATATTTAAGCTATTTGCCATAGCATTAAATATATCGTGATAAGCCCCTTCGTTATCATACAATTCTTCATGAGTACCTTCTTCCATAACTTTTCCTTTCTCTAAAACGATGACGTTTTCAGCATCTATGATTTGTGAAATACTATGGGATATGATGATTACGGTTCTCCCTTTTTTAATCGAATCTAAACTCTTTTTAATCTGTTGCGTGGCAATGGCATCTAAACTTGCCGTAGGTTCATCTAGGAAAATAATTGGTGGGTTCTTTAAAAATAGGCGCGCAATTGAAACTCGTTGTTTTTGGCCTCCAGAAAGTAAAGTGGCTTTGGAGTTATAGCCATCAGGGAGTTCCATAATTTGTTCGTGTATATGGGCTTTTATGGCTGCTTCAACAACTTCATCATGTGAAGCATTTTCTTTTCCATATAAAATGTTCTCTTCAATAGTGCCATTAAAAATGTGGTTTTTTTGTAAAACCAATCCGATATTATCGCGCAACCATAGCGTATCATACTCTTGTAAATCCACACCATCTAAAAGAATGGTACCTGAAGACGGTTCGTAAAACTTATCCAAAAGGTTAACTACGGTACTTTTTCCGGCTCCACTTAAACCAACCATAGCATTTATGGTATTTGGCTTAATAACCATGGATACATCAAAAAGTGCTTTTGTACCATTTGGATAGGCGAAATCAACATGTTTTAGTTCAAAATTCCCAATGACTTTTTCAGGAATATAGGTGCCACTAAATTCTGTTTCATCAGCGTCCATAATGTCAAAAAATGCTTCCGAATAAATTGAAGCATCATTTACTTCATCATAAATTCTATGCAATTGACGTATAGGAGCAGATACATTATTGAACAATAAAATATGAAACATAATAGCTCCAATACTCATGGTTCCGTTTAAAACAAAGTAAGCTGTTAAGACGATGATTATAACAACCCCAAATTGTTCTGTAAAGGTTTTTACTCCATCAAATAAAAAGCTTAATTGGCGGGTTTTCATTTGATTTTCTGTCATATCTAGTTGTATGACTTCATGTTTTTCACTTTCCAAATGCTCTCTTGTGAACGATTTAATAACGGTTATAGAATTAATTAAATCGATAATACCATTGTTTCTAGATTCTCTAAAACCTCGCATGGTACGTCTAAACCCTTTTAATTTTTTGGCTTGTAAACTACTGATTTAAAAAAATAATGGGATAATGCCAAGACTCACTAATCCGACATAAAAATTAGCTTGAAACATAAAAACCAACGCAATAATAGCGGTTGTAAATAAAGGTAAAATGTCGATAAAGAAATTCTTAACCAATTGTGTAAGACTTGATACTCCAAGATCTATTCGGGTTTGGAGTTTGCCACTTTCATTTTCTGAAGAGCTATAAAACGCCATTTTATAGGTTAGAATTTTATCGACGACTTGTTGTGCAAAATCACGAGAAATATAGATTTTCATCTTTTCTCCGTAGAATTTTTGTCCGAATTGCACAATGGCATAAATCAATTCTTTTGATAATAAAATGACACTGATAGTGATTAATAGGGTAAACCCATCTTGTAGCGTTTTGTTCTGCTCTTTTATTACAGTAAGCTCATCAACAGCATATCTTAGGATCAGCGCATTTACTTGAGCGAGAAAAGCACCCACAAGGGTTAACACTAAAGTCGCGATGACTAAATGTCTATAAGGTTTTATGTAACTAAATAGCTTTTTAAACAGTTGAAATAAACTGATGTTAGATGCTTTTTTCCATTTTTTAGCCATAATAGGAATGTAATCGAAATTTTAATTGGTTTGTAGACGTTGTAAAATCTAGTCGCATTTATCTATTAGAATTAATCTTGAGTTCCCCAAGGAGCCGTTGGTGTTTTAATCGTTTTGGTTAAATCAAAACGCACCGTAAACAAACGGTCGGTTCCGAGACGGCGAAGGTTGTATGTTAAACTCGTTTCGTCAATAGTAAACCACCAGATATTAGTAGCGGCTGCTGGCAATATTTTTGAAGTATGTGCATCAGCAGGAAACATTTGCAAATGGGCTAAGCCATGATTAGAACTTGTACCACCATATTGCGTTAATTCTTCTTCTGTACCATCTTCATGACGATGATCGTGCTTTAAGCTTATGATCTTGTTATCATTCATTTTTAAAACCCAAGTACGCGATTTATCGTCGCCCACAAAAAAAGGAATTCTAATTGTATTTGTGTCACAAGAGCGCACATGCATTACTAATGTTTTACCTGTAAAACCATCACCTTCTTTACCACCTTCTGTAATTTCACCTTCGTAAGCATTGCCACAATGTGCTTCAAGTTGTTGCCAAAATTGTTCGGAACTAGTTTGATCTTGTGATACAATATATAGAGGAAAGAAAAGTAAAAGATAGAAGAGTATTTTCATGTTTGTTCGGTTTTTTAATTCAAATCGGGAAATGCCTTTTCATTATTTAGACAAAATATTACGCTTAAAGTTAAGTGTTTTGCTTAACGTGTTCACAGAATACGTTTGAAATTTAAAAATTTAGATAAAGATTCTGGCAAAATTGAATTCTGCTTTCAGATTTATTTTTTTAAGTTAAATATATACTTAAAAAAGATACGTTGAATTTCCGTGTTTACTATTTTAGTGAAAATATTAATTATGAAAAAAACATTACAAATAGGAAATGGTGTCGCTTTAGTAGCAGCTATTGTTATTAATTACTTGTCCAATACAGGACTCCTAAATAATACAACAATTGGTGAGGTCTCTAATAGTTATGATTCATTGTTTACACCAGCAGGTTATACATTTGCGATTTGGGGATTGATTTATATAATGCTTTTAGGATTTGCTATTTATCAAGGTAGAAGTCTTTTCGTAAAAGTTAAAAATGACGATTTTGTTCTAAAAACAGGTTGGTGGTTTATGCTGTCTTGTCTATTTAATTCACTTTGGGTATTTGCATGGATTTATGAATATACCGCTGTGTCTTGTGTTTTTATATTTCTATTGCTATTCTCATTATTGAAGATTGTAATTAACAACCGAATGGAATTAGATGATGAACCCTTGCCAATTATCGCGTTTGTTTGGTGGCCTTTTGTAATATATTCAGGTTGGGTTACGGTGGCAAGTATTGCTAATGTCTCTACGTATTTAGTTAAAATAGGTTGGGAGGGGTTTGAGTTGTCTGCTGTAACTTGGACGATTATAATGATTACAATTGCAGTTGCGATTAATTTGGTGATTACTTGGAAAAGAAATATGCGTGAGTTTGCCCTAGTTGGTGCTTGGGCTTTAATTGGTATAGGTAATGCTAATAAATTGTCTCACGATACTATAATGTATATTGCTTTTATTAGCGCCGTTATTTTAGTAATTAGTAGTTCTATTCATGGTTTTAAAAACCGTGAAACTAGTCCGTTTAAGAAGCTTTAGTCGCTCAATAATTTGGTGTTTCTGTCAGTGGAATGGGTTTCAAAAATTGAAATTCCACTGTGAAATATGTCAATTTCAAAATCACGATGATAAGAATAACGGTCTTCTAAAACATTTGTCATATAAATAAATCCTAAAAATAAAGCAGTGTAGCTTATCCAAAATATTTTCGTAAAAAGTTTCGGAATATTGATTTTCCAAATTCGATTTAGGAGGAGTGTTATAACTAGCCAAAACAGAAAATAGGTGCATAAGTTAATTACCATTTCTGTTAGAAAATATTGGGTAGATAATGATGTGTGAAACCCTTCACATTTGTAAATCATCGGAAATCCGTAAAAGAAAACCTCTTTATCGTCAATTACAATTCCGTACGACCACTTTGTTATAATTCCAAAAGAAATTAAAGTTAAAGGTAAGGTGAATTGGAATATTAATTTTTTCATTTATTCAATCGAGAGGTAAAAGAGTGAGATATGGTCTTCTCTGAACTATGGCTGCAGGGTAAAATTGAATTATGCTGAAAAAATATAGCTCCTATTCGGTGAAGTGTAGTGCTTTCTTCTACTGTATGTTGCAAAATGGCTTTTTATTCTCCTTCTCAATATTGCGCTTTTATGGTGTATGGTACTTTTCGAAAATCTCAAATACGCGACCATAATTATAGTCGATATTATCAACTGCTTTTTTCCAATTAATATTTAGAATCGCAATGCGAGTCTCAATTGAACCATTCCATCTTGTGCTAAATCCATGTTTCGTTAATACAGTAATTATTTTTTCGGCCACTTCTTTTGCAAGTTTATCATCACGATTATAACTATCAAAACCAATAAATAGCATTTTTTCTTCTCCAATTGCTCTTTCTAAATCTTGTGTATGATAATAGCAATAGCCTTTAACGCTAATTCCCCTTTCTTTCAGTTCGGCGATAATTTCAGCAGCATCTTCTTCTCCGTCGCTTTTCGTATAACCAGCTCTGTGAAGCGAAATGATTTTATTTTTATTGAGTTCATCAAAGGATTTTACCAATCTATCAAAATCGGTTGGTGTTTCCCATTTTAGGCTGTCAGCTTGATGTTTTTTTAATCTGATGTCGATTTCTCGTTTTAACCATTTTTCATCGAAATCACTTTCGTCATAAAACATTCCACATATACTTTCAAGTAAATCATCTTCATTTTCAAACCCAAAAAGTATATCTTTTTCAAGTTGTTCAATTGCTTCGTCTTTGATCTCTTGTGTCATATTTTAGTGTAATTTGTTGGTTTTTTACATTTTACACAATGTGATTGTGTATGGTTAGTTGCGTGTTTGAGCAACTAAATTAGCAAACTTTTACGAACCTGTGAATATTCCGCAGGAATTTTCGCAAGTAGTCTAGAACCAAGCGATTAATAATTCCGAAATACTTTTTTCAACAGTCAGTTCGGTTTTTCTCAATCTATCGAATTGATTTATTAAAATTCTTTATTGTTATAAAAACACATAAAAATTTTCGGCATTATGTTTATTTGTTTTCCAGCATCTATTTTAGATACTTTCAGTTAAACTTCTAACAACACTAATCCAATTTTCTTAAAATGAGCTTGTACACTTTCTACTTTTTCCGTTTGGATATCGAAATAATAATGTTCGTATTCATATCTTATGTTTTCCGCACCAAAATTTACTATCATTTTACGATGTATTGTTTTTAATTTTTTGGATGTTTTAAATTTGTGCCTTTTCATTTTATCGTTTATTCTTTCAGTATATTTTTTTTTCAGCGTTCTGCTTGGATATTATTGCCAACGAGTTTGTATATGGTTTGTTGCGTGGTTGGGTAGCTAATTTAGCAAACTTTTACGGACCAGAGAAAATTCCGCAGGAATTTTCGCAAGTAAGCAAGAATAAAGCAATTAATTATACACGGTGTTGTAAACAGTTATTTATTCTAATGTTTTTTCAAAATTCTCAAACGAATTAAATCTTCCTTTGATTTCTCCATTATTATTTAAATACAAATACGTTGGAAAAGACCATATTGCCATATCTTTTGTAACTCTTTTTAGAGAGTCAATTTCTCTGAAGTTTTTCCAGTTGTAATTGTGTTTTTTTAGATATTCTTTCCAGTCAGAGTGATTTCGGTCAGTAGAAATCCCAATTAGTTCTACATTCTTTTCTTTAAGTAAATCCAATTTTCTGGAAATCAACTTATGGTCTCTGATACAAGGCGGACAGTTAATGAACCAAAAATCAAGAAGATATGTTTTTGATTTTTCCAATTCAATTGATGACATTTCATTCTCAATATTCGCAAACTTATAATCTCCCGTATTTAAAGAATTTACCTTTAATATGTTTTCTATTTTTCCGTGAATGCTTATAAAATGATTTTTTAAAGTATCGCTTTGGGTTGAAAGTATATCAAATAGTTTTCCAATCTTGGCTTGGTCATTCTGATTTCTGTATATGTATGGGCTTGCAATATTATATGAAAATGGACTTTGGGTATTTTGTCTAATATTTTCAAGAAGAAAGTTGTCAATTGTAATGCTATCAGCTTTATTTTGAGTTAATTCACGATAGTTTTTTGAAAAATTGATAGACTTATAATATAATTCGGAATTTAGAATTGTATCGATTTCTAATTTTTTGTTAAGTTTTCCACTTACAATTACATTGTCTCCATTTAACCAAAGTTGATTTGATTTTCTTCCATTTTCTGTGTAAAAATCGATATTATATAAATCATTTAATTTTTCTTTAAAGTTTACTTTAATTGTGTCCTTAAATGGTAAAAAGAAACTTTCTGTTTGTCCAATATTAGAAATCCAAACACTATCAATTTTAGTGTCGGCTTTTATTATCAGATTAATATCGGATAAATCAATTTTATTTGGTTTTATTTCAGATTTACAACCAAAAATGAAAGCGAATATCAATAGTGCAATTGTTTGTTTCATATTAGTTCAAGGTTTGTTTATAATGTCTCGTCCTGAAATAT
>NZ_JAHKPN010000033.1 GCF_018860545.1 Winogradskyella psychrotolerans
CTAAAGAAACACGTTGGCAGCACATTTGAATGACGAACATTAATCAAATATCTGAAAAGCCTGAACTTCCTCTAATTTGTATCTACAAAAACAGAGGAATTGAAATTATCAATGATGAAACCATTAAGTTTTTTAACAAAGCAAGTGCATACAGCTTGATACAAGAAAATGATGATTCGGAAATGTATTCTAGCGATATGAAAATATTGACTTTGGAGCAAAAAACTGATAAATTCAAAAACACTAAATGGAATAGATTCTTGCCGAAAACAATTTACAACCCATCATTTGATGTAAATCTGAATTGGAAACAAATAGGAACTTATAATCTGACTGACCTCAAAGCAAAAATTAAAAATTGTATTGATAAGGATGATGAGATTTTAACACAGTTTGTAGATGCCGATTTTTTCAAACATAAGATTGAGGAATCTTCCAATTTCACCCTACTGATTGACAATCTGAACAAATACCGTTTCGAAATTAAAGACGAAAAAAGCATATTGAAAGAAAATGACGAGTGGAATAACAAAAAATAAAAACGTGCTACAACACCGTGTATAATTAATTGCTTTGGTCGTTGCCTATTTGGAAAATTCCTTCGGAATTTTCTCGCGTTCGTTTTTGTTTACTAAATTAGTTGCTCAAACACGCAACTAACCATACACAAAACCGTTAGCCAAAATTAACCCAAATGCGAATAAAATAGATTTCTATGATATTATATAAATATAGAAATTGGTCAGATAATTATCATAAAAAGATTTTAACGAAAAATGAAATCTTTATGGCTTCACCAGGTTCTTTTAATGACCCGTTTGATTGTCGAATTCCTGAAAATTATCACTTATTATACACTCAAGAAAAAATAGACCAGTTTATGGAATATATTGAGTCTAAACACAAGGATAAACTGAATAAGTTAACTAAAAGTGATATTGAAAAAATTAATACTAATTTTAAAAAAAGATTTGACAACCCTGAACAAGTTCAACTTGATCACGAAAATCATTTTTTCCAACAAACAGATAATTGTTATGGAATTTTTTCTTTGTCAAAGAAATGGAATTCATTATTAATGTGGTCGCATTATGGAAATAATCATAAAGGTTTTAGTGTTGGCTTTAACGAAGATAGAATGAGAGAATCTAAACTTTTCGGAGCTGGATTTGAAGTCAATTATTTTAAAAAATTCCCGTTAAGAAATCCTTTAAAAAGATTGACCCAATTGAAGCTTCTATTTTACAACTTGGATACAAATCAATTGAATGGAAATATGAAGAGGAATTTAGATTAATAAACCTCAAACTTGACGGATTTACTAAAGAAGAAAGAACGATAAAATATCCTAATGACTTTATTTCAGAAATAAATCTAGGTATTGATATACCTAAAAAAGATAAAATGGAAATAATAAAAATCTGTGATATTAAGAAAATTAAGGTTTTTGAACTATCAAAAGAACCTTTTATGTTTGAATTAAAACGAACGCAAATAAAATAACTTTGGCTAACTCCGCGTATAATTAATTGATTCATTGAGCTTACTTACGAATATTCCTGC
>NZ_JAHKPN010000006.1 GCF_018860545.1 Winogradskyella psychrotolerans
GGTAAGGGGTGCCTGTATAACTTTCTGCTGTAGAGATGACGAGGTTGATTTCACGTAGTTTCTTTTTCTTTTTTTTACTCTGCCCATGTGCTGTCTGATAGAACCCCATCACGGTGATACTTAAGAAGAGTATTAAAATTTTTTGCATACGAGCACTTTCTTTATCAGGTATCCAAGTATTATGCCATTGTCAATTGCCTTACTTTGCAGCTAATACTCGCGAATAAATTTAGAGTTTATTGTCTTTATTCTAATTTTGTGATCGTAAAAATTAATCAAAAAGTTATGTCTTGGCAGTTTGAAGAAGAAGAGATCGTATTAATCGAAGAAAAAGAAGACGAAGCAAAGGGCTTAGTTGTGTTCAATGATGACGTCAATTCTTTTGATCACGTGATTGATATTCTGATCAAAGTCTGTAAGCATGAAAGAATACAAGCCGAACAGTGTACCTATATTATTCATTTTAACGGGAAGTGTGAAGTGAAAAAAGGGACCTACAAAGCGCTGAAACCAATGAAGGAAGCTATTCTAGATGAAGGCATCAATGCGTCGATTGTATAACTTGCGGAGATGGAATTTCCGAGCGAACTTATAGAGGAGGCGGTTAGAGAGATCTCTAAGCTCCCAGGTATTGGTAAGAAGACCGCACTGCGTCTAGCATTGCATTTGCTCAAGGAGAAGGAATCTGCCACCGAGAATTTATCAGAGTCTCTGCTGAGACTACGCAAAGAGACCCAATACTGTGGCACTTGCCATGTGATCTCCCATACGACTGACTGCACCTGCCGCACGATCAACACCGATCCCTCTGTGATCTGTGTTGTCGTAGATACGCCTGATATGCTAGCGATACGTAGCACAGGGCAGTACAAAGGGACTTTTCATGTATTGGGGGGAGTGATATCACCCATCGAAGGGATAGGACCAGAGGATTTGCATATTGATTCGTTAACCACCCGTATCCAAGCTTCTGAAGGAGAGGTAAAGGAGGTTATATTGGCACTCAGTGCTACGATGGAGGGTGATACTACTTCTTTTTACATTTCCAGAAAATTAGAAAACCTTGGTGTGACTATCTCTACAATTGCCAGAGGAATCC
>NZ_JAHKPN010000046.1 GCF_018860545.1 Winogradskyella psychrotolerans
TATCTCAGTTCTTTGTTAGGCAACGTTATTTATAGTATTCAATTTTATAGTTTTTAATCGTATTTAGCTTATCATTTTTATATTCCGATTCTTTGATAAGATTTTCATTACTATCAAATTTAGAGGTTAATTTAGATATTGATTTAAGTTCTCCATTTGCTTTGTAATATTCCGTTGTTCGGCTACCATTATTATCGTAAATGTATATTTCTTTTGACGTGATAGAATCATTGAAAAATTCTATGTATTCAATTTCATCTCCATTTTTGTTGTATTTAGAGATACCATAAACACCTGGAATATCAACCGAACAAAACATTTTTTCTTCCTTAATCTTATCATTCTTATAATAAATATAGCTTGTTGAATCTATTCTTTCCAGATTTCCTTTTCGGTCGTAAACTGTCCATTCAGTTTCGTTTCCAAAGGAATCGTATTTGGTAAACCATTCCGTCTTTGATTTATCAGCATAGTATCTAGTTGTTTTTATCTCATTTCCATCATCGTCATATTCATAACTTACTTTTACGAATTGATTTTTTGCTGGTTTACTTTTAAGAATTATTAATTCAGTTTCTTTATTGAACTTATTATACTCCGATTTTGTATGACTCAAAATAGAGTCCTTATGGTCATAAATTATTGATTCTATTTCGTTTCCAGAATTATCATATTTATTTAACCAACGCTTAAGAGTATCATTAGGATATTTAATTTCGAATTTTTCAATTTCATCTCCTTTGCTATTATAAACTGAAACCCACTTTTTATATCGTTCGCCATTTTTTTTGAAACTTATTTCTTCAATGATATTGCCGTTTTTGTCAAATAAGATAAGTTCTCTATGCTGTTCTTTGAATGTGGTTTCAATTGTGTCATTCAGCTCTTCCGAACTTCTATGAATCGTTTTTAAGTAAGATTTTACTTGTCCGTTTAGTTTTAATCTTTCAATATCGGTTTTTCTATTCTGATTATCAGAAATACAGCTAACTATTGAAAACAATAAAAATATTATGAAAAGATTACGGATGTTCATTTCTAATGTTGCCTAACGTTTATGTATAAGGAAAGTTGCGTGTTTGTGTGCGAGGATTTTCCGAAGGAAAATCAGAAGCTAGCAAACAAGCAACAAACTTTGGTTTAGCTAAAACTAGCAATTTTTTTTATACGGTGTTGCCAACAGTTTTTTTATTCGGTTCAGATATATTCATTCGATTTGAAATATAGTAACCAATTAAAGCTAAAGAAATTCCAATTCGGAAATGAGTTCCGTTATATATTCCACTCAAACCTTCATAAAATGTTTTAAGTTCAAAAAATATTCCGATAAAAGTTAAAAGAGAGAAAATCAGTAATAGATTTTTTCCGTTTCCACTTGTTTTTTTCCACGTAACCAAGCTAAAAATCAAAAAGCATAAATATCCAAGAATTGCTGAACTCAGATAAGTTTGGTTTGATTTACTAAAAGCAACGTCAATTACAGAAAATTTAAATTGAGCGTTTATAAATTCAAATCCATTTCCAATTCGGAAAGTGATTAAGATGATTGAAAATATCAATCCTAAAATCAAAATTTTGTTTTCAGTTTTCATTTTTTTCAAATTGTTGGCAACTCGTTATATAAATCAAAACACATTCCTTATCGCATCCTATTTTCGGGATATCACCAGTTTATATGTTTTTGTTAGGTTTTAAAATTACCTAAATTTATTGAGTTCTATATACGTAAAGTCACGTATTTTTTATTGATACAACATACATCCTATCCGTCACTAAATGAAACTAATAAGCTTAGGTTATTTAAGTCTGTTAAATGCCTAAAAATAATACTGTTTTAAAATAGTAATAGTTTTAAATCACCTTAAAATTTCAGTATTTTTATCGCACTAAATAAAACAACAAAACATGAAGAAATTATCCCTTACAATTATTGCCTTTATTATTGCATTTCCGTCGGTTATGGCGAATGAAGGTATGTGGTTTCTAATGCATATTGAGCGCCTCAATCATCGCGATATGCAAAAAATGGGTTTACAATTAACCGCTGAAGAAATCTATAGTGTTAACAACCAGAGTTTAAAAGATGCTATTGTACAATTCAATGGTGGCTGTACGGCTAGTATCGTTTCAGACAGTGGTCTGGTTTTAACCAATCATCACTGTGGTTATAGTGCTATTGCAGAATTATCAACAGCAGAACAAAACCATTTAAAAAATGGATTCTGGGCAGGTTCTTTAGCCGAAGAAATGAAACCAGAAAGCTTATATGTTCGCTTTTTTGTGAGAATGGACGATGTGTCTAAACGTATGTTAGCGCAAGTTAATGATAGCATGAGCGAAAAAGAACGTGAAGCAGCCTTGAATAAAGAGATTGCTAAAATTGAACAAGAAAATAACGAAGGTGGTAAATACACTGTTTCGGTACGTTCATTTTACCAAGGTAATGAGTTTTACTACTTTGTTTACGAAGATTATAAAGATGTGCGTTTGGTAGGAACACCTCCAGAGAATGTAGGTAAATTTGGTGGTGACACTGATAACTGGGAATGGCCAAGACACACCGGTGATTTTTCATTATTTAGAGTGTATGCGGATGCCGAAGGCCAACCTGCAGAGTATTCAGAAAACAATGTCCCTTTAAAAGCAAAATACCATTTGCCTGTTAATATTGATGGAGTAGAGGAAAATGACTTCGCCATGATCTTAGGGTATCCTGGTCGTACTAACCGTTGGATGCCAGCACAAGGTGTTGAGCAAAATGTGAAATTTGCTTATCCTGCCTGGGTTGAAGGTTCAAAATTAAGCATGGATGTGATGAAGAAATACATGGATGCCGATGAATCTGTAAATCTTATGTATGCTTCTGGTTATGCAGGTATTGCGAACTATTGGAAAAATAGAGCAGGTATGATTGAAGCTTTAACGGAACACAAAACCGTAGAAAAAAAGAGCAAAACGGAAGCTAAGTTTGACAAATGGGCGAATAAGAAAGCGAACAAAGCCATGTATGGTGATGTGATTAAAAACATTAATACCTATTACAGCTTAACCAACGAAAAGGCGAAACAAACGAATTACTTACTCAATATATTACGTGCTAGTAAATTTTCAGTGTTGCCGTATAGAATAGGATCTGCTTTTAAACAGTATCTTGGTGCTACTGAAGCCGAGCGTAAAAATCTTTTACCACGTTTAGAGGCTTTTATAGAAAGTAACTATGAAGATTATCACTTGCCTTTAGAGAAAGAAATTTTAGCCAAACAATTAGGTTTGTTAGCTTCAAAATCTAACTATTCTTTACCGGAATTGGTTGCTGAAATTGGAGCAAAGAATGACAATGATTTTACAGCGTATACTAATGCCATTTTCGATTTGAGTATGTTTTCTTCAAAAGAAGGTGCTCTAGCATTTTTACAATACCCAGATGAAGCGCTTCTTGAGAATGACCCTATGTTTAAATTATCGAATCAATTATTGGATAAGTACAGGGAAAGCCCTGAAGCTTTAGAGCAGCCAACAAACGATTTTGAGGCGTCTTTTAGATTATTAGTAAAAGGGTTGCGTGAATCTGGATTAAGTGATATTCAGTATCCTGATGCGAATTCTACTTTAAGATTATCTTACGGAAAAGTGAGAGCGTTGCCAGCAGATAAAAGAAACGATGCTAAAGTGAACAATTATACCACGTTTAAAGGTATGATTAAAAAATACAAGCCCAACGATAGTGAGTTTGATTTAGATCAGAGCATGTTAGATATTTACGAAAAGAAAGATTACGGACGTTATGCTAATGAGCGTGGCGAATTACCAGTCAACTTCCTAACCGATAACGATATTACAGGTGGTAACTCTGGTTCGCCAGTAATTAACGGTAAAGGAGAATTAATTGGTTTAGCCTTTGATGGTAACATTGAAGCGATGGCTGGTGATGTTATTTTTGATAAAGATTTGCAACGTACCATTAACGTGGATATTAGATATGTCCTTTGGCTTATTGATAAATATTCTAACGCCAAGCATATTGTAGATGAATTGACTATTATTTCTAAATAGGAAACATTAGCAATACCTCATACGAACAAAAAGCGATCTGAAATTCAGGTCGCTTTTTTATTTGAGATGTTAATTGTGCTTCAAATTTTTATTAATTCGTTCAGGGAGTTCTGCCGAAAAATTTTCTTTAAATCGCCTTTCGGAATTAATTTGGATATTACTCTTTTTAATCGTTTTCTATACTATAAATTCACCTGACATGTCACCTAAAATACCAATGAATTTATAGGTTAAATTATTTTATCTATTTAAAGATAAATATCTCAGGATCTAGGTCGCTAACACTACATGTTAATACGATATGTATTGTCCATTTATAAAATTTTTAACTATTGTCCTATCTGCTGTTCTACACGTATTAGGGTAGTCCTTAAAATATAAACAATCAGGAAATCCATTATTAAACGTTAATTTCACCCAAGAATTTTGAGTTCCTAGATATCCGGAAAATTTATAATTAGCAATAATGTACAGCGGTGTGTTTAAATCTTCAGCTTTTGTAATTCTTACATTACTAACACTATTTTTAATATATTGGTTAACAGCCCAATTCTTAGAATTTTCATCAATCAAATGGTTAATAAAGGACTTAAAATCATAGTTTCTATTGTAGTTAATATTATGTTCTTTAACGGTTCCATCTATCTGCAAAGGAGGCTGGTTATGAGCAAATCGAATTAAGTTTTCTTCAAAACGTTGAAGCGCAGTATTATTACAAGGGTTTAAATCGAAAAGATTATACATGTCTGATTTTAATGTATTAACACTCAGACCTTGATCTGGGACTTTATCTAAACCTGTAGTATGTAATTTTATCAAAACTTTTATAGCGTCTTTACCACGTTCGTTAAACTTTATATCGTTGATTGCTTTAAATGCCTCAAATAGTTCAGGTGAGGTATAACCTTCTTGTGGTCTATATTCGTACTTAGAACAATACTCATTGACCACTTCACCCCAACCATTTCTTTGTGTCGTTTTCTCAACGCATTCAATATCATAGATAGGTACTTTATTACTAGGTAATGAGGACTCGCATTTTTTAGATTTAGCATACATGTAACTACTAATTAAAGCTATAAAGTATTGATCATCTCTATAAATAGAGAGCTTATCAAAATCACCTTTAAAGATGTTCTTAATTAATGTTTCGTTAACTAGGCTAGTGTTAAAACTAAAGCCATAGCGAGCGAGTTTGCGTTCTTCTGCTAGTTTATGCTGTTGTATTTCCTGAATTTGCTGGTTTATAAGTCTTTCTTGTTGCGCTAGGTCTTCTCTTTTTTGCTGCTCTTTTATTTCAATCTTTTTGTTGACTAATTGCATTCGTAAATCTTCGACTTCATTTACAGTTACACTATCAAGGTGAGAAAGATAGAGGTTTTCAATATTGCTTAACTCATTTAATTTTACTGAGGCTTTAATTTCATTTTTAATCTTCTCTTTATCTGCGAAAAGAATATTTATCTTAGCCTCTATTATTTTAGCTTTAACGTCCTTAATTTGTTTATAATCAGATAGCGCTTTAAATTTATTACTAAAACTTTTATAAAATTCATTAACTTGGTTTACCTGATTGAACTTAGTATTGCTTTTCTTTATGTCTTCGGAGAGAATGTTGTTAAGTATCCGGTTTATTTTGATAGTAGTTTCATTTTCAATATGACTTTGGTTCTCTTGACTGGCATAAGGATATAGTTGTTGGTTGTCTTTTTTAAAAGAAATTAGGGTTTGTAAAGTTGCATAATTATCGTCTGCTTTAATTATATTTTCAAGTTTGAGATTAAGTTCTTTATCTGCAATTTCATGCTCTTTTTTTGATATGATTGTATTTAAATAAGTTAGTTCAGACGGAAGAAGTAATGCTGCATAATTGTTATTTATTTTTACTTTCCAGTCAATTAAACTATTGAAAGCGATTTGAGGGTTATCACTATTAACATCAGATAATAAAACTTTATTTTCTTTTCTGATTTGTCTAAGTTCAATTACTTTTGCTTTTATTAATTCATAGCTAAAAGCCTTATTATAATAATTACGACTTTTTCCTACAGCATCCCGTGCAGGCGAAGTGACTTCCCATTTTCTGCCAGGTAATGTTCTTACACAAGATGGGTCGGTGGCGATTGAAGCAATTAAGTCTAGTTTCTTGGTGTTAACCTCATCGAATGGTTTTTTGAAAATAGAAATGAAAAATTTATCAGAGTACAGGTTGTAAACAATAGTTTTGATCTTAGTGGCTCCAACTTTTTGTAAATTTTCCCCAGGATATTCGTCTTCTATGAGCTCAACCCACTTTGAGATTTTATTAGGACATTGTGCGTTTATATTTAAGCTTATGCTAATTATTATAATTATGGAGAAAATAAGTGGTTTCATGATTTTTTTATAATTCGTGATTAAAATTTAATATATTTATTTGTTAACTGTCACGTTTTAGGTGTGTTACTGATTTGGTTGGTGATTTTTAATTGTTTTGAATTTTGATTATTTATACTATTACTACTTTAAATAGAATAGTAAATTGAGCGAATAGTTTATAATTTTTATGCGGTCAAGGCTAATCTATAATGCCATGTTTTGGTCAACTATTCTAGTATCCAGAATCTTTATAATAGTAACGTTGTGAGGGAATTTTTAACAGGCCCATATCAAATTTAATTTGATAATTTGGTTCTAATTTAATTACCTTGTTTAAAGTCTCTTCTAATGGGTTTTTATTAATTAATACTTCTGAATTTGCAGTCCAAATAATAGCATCAGATTTGGCTATACTTACTTTATTAGGAATTTGCCTAGTTATGGAGTATGCCCTATTGAGCGTTCTTACATCTTTATATACATTAGCAATTTCACATAAAACCCTAACAGCATTTTGTTTTAAGTTGGTCATATTCATAAGGTATTGACATTCAAATGCAAGTTCTTTTTGATTCATTTGGGCGGCTAAAACACCAAGTTCTTTTAGTACGTAATTCTTTTTATTTGCCTCAAAATGTGAAGTCATAGTCATAGCTTCCTTCAATAAAGATGCATTATCTGCCCCTTTTGCTATAAAGCCATATGCAACAGCTCTGTTGGGTTCGGTGTTTAGCAATAGCGCCAATTCTTTAGCAAGTTCTATTTGTCTTCGTTCCCCTAAATTTTTACATAGTTGAAAAAATATCCTATTTCTTTCATAGGTATATAAATCATCCTTACTATTGTTTAATGAAGAACGCGCATAATTTTCAGCCATTACAAAATTTGAAAGACGCGCATATTTAATAGCTAAGTGCATTTCGGCATTTACTCCTGAAATTACATTTTTCATAGCATTTAATTGTTCTTCGGCTAATTCTGAAAAGCCAGAAGCCGCTTGTATAGTTACCACATCTTCTAAGGCTTTAATATATTGGTATCTCGTCCCTTTTACTTGATTTAACAATTTGTCTAGGATAGGTTTGAGTTCTAGAAGTTCTCCAAAGTAAACTAAACTAGCTAAGGCCTCTATTTGCCGATTTATATCCATAGATTTAATGCAATCTGCAATATCATTGCTATAATTACTGAATTTTACAGTTTTTAACTTTATAGGTGATTGAAATGTAAAGTCAGGATTAGGTGTAACAAATCTTTTTATCATTATAGCAATTTCTGGAAACTGATTTTCAATGGTATAAAGTTTATCTTGTTGCGTCAGTAATTGAATATTATTGTAAACACGAGGTGGTGTTGTCGCTCTGTACAAATCTATTGTTGATTGTGCATTAAGCTTAAAAATAGAATTAAAAACAAAAATTAAAAAAAGGAACTTTACTAACAATTTCATAGTCTTTATGTTTTATATATTATGAATGAGTATTTTATTTTTTGTAGCAAATTTTTCGGGTAGATAATAAAAACATGTTATCAATATTAACTTTTTTGATATTTTAGAGCTGAGGTGAAAGTTTCAGTTTTCTTTATAATACCTATTTCATTTATAAATAATTTCAATTCCGCAATCTTATTCTAACCTATTTTTGGATAGAGAAACTTTAAGATAGATTTTAGTTTATAAATATAGTTAAAAAACTTAAAATATTGATATGATTGTAGTTACGTGCGTTGGGATATAAATAACTACCTTAATGTTACAGTGGTTTTTAAGATGAAGGTAAGTTTGGTAATAATTTTTATGCAGTGCTATGTGCAGTATGGATGCTTAAAATACAACAAAGTGTATTACGATCTTTATGGACAAACTATAGTCAAAGAAAACGCAAAATATAAGGATCTGTATAAGAGGAATTATACCTAAAGAAGACTTTGTTCTCTATTAAACATAAGCACCTCACCAATGGTTTGATGATAAATATGAAAAATTGCTACAAATGAGTCCAATTCAACTTACTATTCAAGGGCGGAAAGATTAATACGATAAAACTGATGACTTAAATAAAGACGCAGAAGTGAAGAAGTTAGCTTGATATGCAGAATCCACAAAAGAACTAAAAGAGACGTTTGATTACAACAGACTTAAGGATCAAGACAGAACGTCTTATGAGTTATGAGTGTTTCAATACCTAATTTAGTAAATAAAAACAGAATAAAAAATCTACAAAGCTGTTTGTGAGTAGGAGAGTACTAGTAATGGCTTATACGTGGTATTACCCGCAGGCCTTATTCTTAATTCAATTATTCTCCTTCAAGATACTTTTTATTTCTTTTATGTCTCCGTCTATGGATTCAGGAATTTTCAATCCTAAAATCTCGCACATTAATGGATAGATATGAATATTTTTTATGGAATGTATTTCATAACCATCTTTAAAGGCTGGACCATTTGCATAAAATATGCCATGCATTTCTTTGTATTTGCTATCATAGCCATGAACACCAAATGTTGTAACGCCGTCTTCGATAAGCGCATCTTTTCGTCTTTGATTCCAAAAATGATAACCGAAATCTGGTATTAATTGAATTGCACCCCAATTTTTATTAGTTGGGATGTATTCAAAACCTGGTGTATTTTCAGTTCTATAAGCTTTAAAATTATGTTCTTTCAGTCTTAAATATTGTAGTACAGTATCTATTTCAATCGCTTTCTTTGGATGAATATTTACTATTGTACCATTTTCAATTGTCATGAATAAGTCATCGTTTTCAATAGAATCTATTGGTATTATATTGTGTGTAGACTGATCTCCCATACCATGGTCAGAAACTATAATAATATTTACGGGAAGATTCGTTTCTGATATGCCTTTAAATAAGTCTCCTAAGTTTTTGTCTAATTCAAATAATGCCGTTTTCAGTTTGTCCTCATCACGAGTACCATAAGTATGACCAACTTTGTCCATATCACCAAAATATAAAGTGATTAGATGTGGTCTGTTTGTCTCCTCTAAATTCAACCAATCTAGTGTTTGATTAACGCGTTGCTCATTTTCAACATTATTATCAAATTTATAATAGTATGTTGGTCTGATGCCTTGAATCTTAGCTTCTGTTCCCACAAAGAAATAACTGGCAGTTACAATACCTGCTTTATTTGCCTCAACCCAAATTGGTGAACCTCCGTAAAAACTTCCGTCTTCTGCCATTTTGGGATTTCTCTTATTAAATAGAGTCTCTTTGTTATAGTCATAAAATATATTCCCTATAAGACCATGTTTGTCAGGATAAAGACCAGTGGCAATGGTATAATGGTTCGGAAAAGTTTTAGTAGGGAATGAAGGTATTAACGACGCTGATTTAACACCAGATTTAATAAATGAACTTAAATTGGGTGGGTTATATTTTTCTACATAATCCCAGCGAAAACCATCAAGCGAAATTAATAATAAGTAAGGTGTTTTTTCAACAACGCTTACATCTGTTTTTGTAATAGAACCGGGTGAATTTATTATTTTTATGTTACACGAATTTAATAACATCATTACAATAATAAACATTGATATTAGTAATAGGGTCCCTTGTTTCATTTGAGTTCGTTTTTAGCGCGACAATAATGGTTTAGTTTGGGCTAATATATGGTAATTTTCGGTTTGTGACAGGCTTTAGTAGTTTCTAGTGGGTTAGTGATCAGTTGAATATGTTTTAATTGTGGTTTTGTGTTGTTGGCAACAGTTTCTATTTAATTTTTAATGCCACCATATAAATTTTACTCAAGCCATTATTATTTTCTCTAATATGCTTTTTAAAATCGGACATGTTTTTAAAATTTCTTGAGTTAATGTTACTTCTCTTACTTGTAAAGTACAATATTTGGTTGTTTTCATCATAGAAAGGACAATATTCCATTTTATTTGTATTGATAGGAATGCCTAAGTTAGTTGCCTTTTTCCATTTTCCTTTGGCATCTTTTTTTGAGATATACAGGTCACCACTTCCTTGTCCATCAGCCTCATTGTATTTTGAAAATAATAGAAAATCTTCTTTCTTCGAGATAAAAGCATTAAACTCATAACCGTCGCTATTTATGTTTTCATCTAATAAAACAGGATTTGAATATTTATCATTCTCCCATTTACTAAAATAAATATCATCTTTTCCAAATCCATTGGGAGACTCCAATGTGAAGTATAAATTATTGTTTTCACTAAGCGTCGGATAAAACTCGTTTAGGTCAGTATTTATTGGTGTTCCTATGTTTTTTGGGGTTGACCATTCACTGTGGTTATTATGTCTTTCAACATACCAAATATCAAAGTTTTTCTTAACGTTAGTAGAATCAGTTAAAGGTCTGTCTGAGGCAAAGAATAAGCGATTTCCATCAGCTGATAAAAATGGTTCTAAATACAGGTTTGAATCACAGAAGGACAATAGTTCTGGTTCTGACCATGCATTATGTTCTTTTTTCATGCTAGCCAATTGAGAAATGTCCTGATTAGGGCTTTGAACAGTAAAAAACACTTCATCCCTATTTTTTGAAATACAAAAATCTCTTACATTGAGAAATTGATTTAGTGTTTTATCGAATTGTCTAATATCATTTTCATTTTGCGTTAAGACTAAATTTGAAATCAAAAGAAATGCAATGATTAAGCTGTTTTTTATCATATTTATCTTTTTTTTTGAGTTTTAATTAGTGGCATGTTTAGAAACTTAATTTACCAAATATTAACGGAATAAAAAATCTGAAAGGATTTTTGGAAGTAGGGTTGTATTAGCAATTATTTTATAGGGTGTTGTGCAACGTATTTATTAATGTTTTTCTACTTTTTTTAATTTTTGTTCAGTCAATTTTTCAAATGGTTTGTTTTTATAAAATCTATAATTTGTAACCACAGAATCTATATGAGTTTCTGTTCCTCCATTCTCTAATTCAATTTCTTCCATATCAATTCGGGTCAAAATATAAGTTGAGTCATTTACAAATTTTCCATATTGGTCATATCCCCACATTCCATCTCCACCGGTTCCGGCAACGATATTATCGCTCAACAATTTATTTTCAGAGTTGTAAATTAAATAATGTAAATCGTGACAACAACTTTCATCTCCTTCTATAATCGTTATTATTTTTTCAGATTTGCCATTTTTTTGGATTGAAAAGTATTGATAATTTACAGGATAAATATTCTCTCCTTTGAGTCGTTCGTCTTGAAAATATTCAACTAACTTTTCTTTTGAAGAGAACGATTTAAGACTATCTACTATTTTTCCATAATACCAAACTCTTAAGTCAAATTCATTAAGGTTTGAGTATTTGAAATTATTTGGGTTAATAAATAGAGAATCAGATTTTTTAATTTCAACAATCGGTTCAGCTTTCATTTCAGTTGAATCGATCTCTATTGAAATTATTTCTTTATTCTCAGCTTTAATGTCAGATTTAGATTCTTTCTTTTTCTCAACACAACTGAAAGTCAGAAATACTAATATGTAGGTTAAAATTTTGTTCATTGGTTATATGTTGCACAACGTGTCTGTGTATGGTTTACTTCGTCTGTTCGCTGCGCTCGGGTGTTGGGTGGTTTAAGCACCTAATTTAGCAAATAAAAACCGAATAGAATATTCCACTAGGATTTTAGTAAGTAGGCTTTAACTAGCAATGAATTATACACGGTGTTGTGTGCAGTTTTTTATTCGCTCAGTTTATTGAATTTAATATTTTTAGCTCTACTACTTGATATATTCAGTCCGACAATTTTCCCTAATTCATTTCTTAAAAATACAACTTTCTGAATCGAACCTTTATTTCCGATGAAAAAGTCATTTTTAATTGCTTTTAGTTTAAAATTTCCAAGTCTTGTGTGATTTGCAACTAAAATATTATCCTCTACTGAAAGAGTGTAGAAAGTGTTTAATTCTGAGCTGTAATATTTACCCTCAAACTGTTTTAATGAATTTGAATTATAATCTGCGGGAATGTATTTATCTAAAGTAATCTGATAGCCATCATTTAGTGTCAAAACCATTTGATTAGATTGGAATGACACAGAGACATACTCATCAATTGCCATTTCAAATTCATTATTATCAACAGGAATTAATGCTGTTTTATCATCGTCATTTCTGATATATTGTAAGGTGTCATTTTGAATTTTTAATTGACGGGAATATCTGTCTTTGCCGTTCCAATAATATCCCTCATAATTCTTCAGTGATTTTACTGGTTTAATAATAGGTGCTTTTTTGCTGAGTAAAGTTTCTGACTTTGGTTCATAATTTTTGTTTTCCAAGTAATCTGATAAACATATTTCAGTTAATTGACCTACAACTTTGCCACCATCAATTTCAGAACTGTTGTTGAAGAAAATTATGCTAATATCTAAATCTGGAAATCTGCCAATGTATGCTTGATAACTCGCATCTTGTCCACTATGTGAAATTCTTCTTATTCCCTTGTACTTATTGATAAATTGACCATTTGCATATCCATAAGTGTTTCCATTGCTCAATTTTTCTTGGGAATGCATTTTATCAAACAAACTACTATCTCCAACCTCTTTTTTGTTGAAATTTATTATCCATTTACTTAAGTCTTCGATAGTAGTTGACAAATTTGTGGCTCCATAGCTGGCGTTGTTGAATACGTCTTGAATATAATATTCGTCATCTTTATAGTATGAATTAGCTTTGTTTTTGATTATTTGACCTTCTTTATCCACGAATTGAGTGTTGTCCATTTTCAATGGCTTAAAAATGTATTTTTCTGTGTACTCTGAAAATTGCATACCCGAAACTCGTGTAATAATTTCTGCCAATAAGGTGTAGCCAGAATTACTGTACATAAAGTCTTTGTTAGGCTCAAAATTCAATGAAGTTTGATTGTAGAGAATATTGAGTACGTGGTCATTGTCTATAAAATCATTCAAGCGCCATCCAGAAAGTCTCAATAAGTTCCATTGGTCTTTAATTCCGCTGGTATGGTTTAAAAGATTGTTTATAGTTATCTTATTCTCAAATTCGTTTAGTTCAGGTACGTATTTTCTAATTTCATCATTCAATGAAAGTTTACCCTCATTTTCGAGTTGTAAAATTGCAAATGCGGTAAATTGTTTGGAAACGGACGCTACGTGAAATGATGTTTCTCTTGTGATTGGAATTTGGTGTTCTAAATTGGCAAGACCTAATTGTTTTTGAATGACTAATTTATTGTTTATAACAATTCCAATGGACATCCCTGCTTCTTTGCTATTGTAGTCCATTAAAAGACTATCGATTTTCTCCGATATTTTATTTACATCGAAACTGTAAATTAAGTTATTTTGGGCTTTTAAGTTAGAAATAAAAAAAAGTATGTGTGTACATACTAAAAGGACTTTATAATTAAGTTTCATTAATGTTCGGAATTTCTGTTTATTTTGATTGATTAGTAGAATGATTATACGATATGTTACAATGTTGCTTGCAAATTGCACACAACTCGTTATATAATAACTGCCATTACCGATATCCCGAATTATTTCGGGATAAGATAATTTAATAGCTATTCTATAGCGTAAAGCTAACCAAAACAATTCGAATGTCTATACATAAAGTTACTTAGGTCACTAACATAAAAAAACCACCAAGTGGTCACAAGGTGGTTTTCAAAATAAGATGTTTTTTATTTAAGACTCAGTATTAACAACACCAAGGGTGTATAATTGATCCATTGTTGGAGAAGCGCTTCCTCCTGCTGGTTCTAAAGTGATACCAAAGGCCTGACTTTCGTTAACATTGGCAATGGTAAAGATTTTATTGTCGTCGGTATTAAAGTCATCTATAGTTCCTAAACTTGTTGGTGTAAGGGGATTTAAGGTTAGTGACCATACTTGCCATACTTTGCCTTCGGGTGCGTCTGGTAACCCTTCTGCATCTAAATAAATGGTATTATCAGCTTTGTTCCAATACACTTTGGCAAAGCTAGATGCAAAATTGCCTTGACCACCAAGTGGTACCGCAATGATATTTTTATCTCTAATAACATTCAATAGGTTTTTAGTGGCTGCCAAATCGGACTTGGCATCTTCTATTTGTGTTTCAAGATATTGGTTTTCCATATCAGCAGTTTGCAATTCTTGCTCTAAACCGGTATTTAAACGTTGTGTCCAAAATAAACCTATAGCTAATAAAATAGCGGCTGCCCAACCTGTGTAGCTTATCCAGCTGGTGGTTCTCGGTTGTAAGTCGACAACCTTAGTGTCGTCAGCTTCTAGTCTTGCCTTTATCGATTCAAAACCTTTAGCTCTTGGAGATACCGCTGCCGTTAATTTGACCACAGCTTTTTCTATAGCAACCACTTCTTGCAGCAGCTCTGGGTGCTGTTTTAGAAGTTGATAGATCTCTTCGTTTTCTGTTTCAGAAAGTTTACCAGCTACGTATAGCTCTAAAATACCTGATTCTATGTATGCTTTAATATCCATATTACAATACCATATCTCTTAATTGTTGAATACAGTTCCGGTTTCTCGTTTTAATAGTACCAATTGGCATTTGTAATTCTTCCGAAGCTTCCTTCTGCGTAAATCCTTTAAAATAAAGGAGCTCAATAACGGCTTTACATTTTTCGCCTAATTGTGTTACAAAATTTTTAATACCAATGGCATCCGTACTGTTGTCTAAGTTATCATGGCTGGCTATGATATCTACGAAATAATCAGTGTTGAGGTTTTGTTTTGATTGTTTAAACGCTTTAGAACGTGTTTTATCTATGGCTGCATTACGAGCTATATTTAAAATCCACGTAAAAAAACGTCCTTTTTTTGAGGAGTAGGTATCGGCTTTATGCCATGCTTTTATAAAGACATCTTGCATCAACTCATCGGCAATAGCGGTATCTTTTACAATATTGTAAACCACCCCATGTATACTTTTGTGGTACATGCCGTAAAGCTTCTCAAAAGCCGCATGATTTTTATCTTGAAACTGTTTTACCAGTAGTTCTAATTCCATTTAATAGCGATATTAATTTAGAAGTTTTCGCAGAAATGGGGAAGTGAATCACCGCAATTGTTCTAACAATTAATTAGTGTTTATATGTCTATATTGTTTACTGTATAATTCCTGCGCAACCAATGCGTGCGCCTGCGTCACCAGAAGGTTGTGATGTTAAATCATCGACACCAATGTGTACAATAACTGCTTTTCCTAAAATATCTTTAGTCTCATCGCCACAGCCAATACACCATTCATCTGTTGTTTTTGTAATGGTAGCACGTCCGTTGGCATTTGCTGTTAAATTTCCGATATCTCCTTTGTGATACCCCGTTTCTGCTCCCCAAGCACCATGCGGTTGTGCTGTGGGATTCCAATGGCCTCCAGCGGATGAACCATCGTTTGCTGAACAATCCGCTTTTTCATGAATATGAATCGCGTGTTCTCCTTCTTCTAATCCGGTAACCGTACCAACCATGCTAACCATACCATTGGTCTCTGTAAAGTTAATAGTCCCTTCTATGTTACTATCACTTTTAGGTGATAAGGTGACAGATAATTTGTTGGATGTGGTATCAACGTTTTCTTCTATAACTTCAGTTTCTGCTTCCGGCATGGTGTCGGTTTCTTTCTTAGTGTCTTTACAAGCAGTAGCTGCAGCGACTAATATGAAAGACATTAGTAATACTTTTAAATTTTTCATGATATGCTCAAATTTTTAGTTGGAATTAATATTTAATCATGTTATAATCCGTGTCTAATAGCCATGGTTTATGGCTTTAAGCGGACTAACATTGGGCACAAATTAATGAAGTAAAAAATGCTTCAAGTGCTCAATCACAATTAATATTAATTCATTTGATACTATTTAAAATGAGGCTATCCAGTTTTAAAAATACTTAGAGCTTATTTTTCGCGAAGGTATGTGCTCACTTCAATAGCAACATCTTCCCATGTTTTACTCACACCATCAACACCTTTATGCAAATCAAAACATACTTTGTTTAAAGATTCTAATGCGCTTAATGCGTCCCAATCTTTAAGATCCATGGTGCCTTTCATGCTTACACGTCTTTCATCGGTGATGCTCACTTCTAAAGGTAAGTCTTTAGTAACTCCATTCATTGTTATTTCAGCAGCATACGCGTTGTTGGCATATTTAATTTTTCCTTTTAGTAATTCAGGATTTAACATCGCACCAAAGAATGACGTTTTTAGCTTTTCGTCTCTAGTCTCATCCTTAGTAAATAAACTACTTACCGGAATTGAAAATTCTAAATTGTTTAAAGCTTCTTCTGGCGTTGCTCCTGCTTTTTCTTCAAAATTCAGCGTTGCAAATTCTCCACCTACAGGGACTTTATCGGTCGTTTTATAAGCTGTCCATTTTACATTGGTCGCTTCTGGTTTAACCACGTAGCTCACGGTGTTTTCGACCGCTTCAGGGGTTGTCGTTTCTTCGGCTTTTTTATCGTCCTTACATGACGTAAAAACTAAACTAACAATAACTAATAGTGATGCAAATTTTATGCTTTTCATGATGTTTTTTATTTTAAGTAAAATTAGTCATATAACCGCTTTAATCCAAGTAACGCGTTAGTGATAAATCAAAATTTTTAACCGCATGATAAATATCATAGTTTTTATTAGCGTGTACTTCTAATTTTGAGGATTAATAAATAGGTATGAGTCAGTCGTTAATCCATAAATATAATGTTGCTGGACCTCGTTATACGAGTTATCCAACAGTCCCTTATTGGGATTTAGAATCCTTTTCTTTAGAAGGATGGAAAGCTTCATTACAACGTGCTTTTCAAGAAAGTAACGCAACGGAAGGCTTAAGCTTATACATACATTTACCGTTCTGCGAGAGCTTATGCACCTTTTGTGGATGTCATAAACGCATTACCAAACGTCACGAAGTAGAATCTCCCTATATAAAAGCGGTATTGAAAGAATGGAGTTTGTATCTGGAATTGTTAGGTTCTAAACCCGTAATTAAAGAATTACATTTAGGTGGTGGGACTCCAACATTTTTTTCACCAGAACACCTTAATTTATTAATATCAGGACTTTTAGAACATGCTGAATTGGCGGAAGGCTATGAGTTTAGTTTTGAAGGACACCCCAACAATACCACAGAAGCCCATCTCACCACCTTATACGATTTGGGGTTTAGACGGGTGAGTTATGGAGTTCAGGATTATAATCTGAGTATCCAAAAAGCGATTAACCGCGTTCAGCCTTTTGAAAACGTAAAACGTGCTACTGATTTAGCACGTAAAATAGGCTATACGTCAGTTGGACATGACATAATTTTTGGTTTACCATTTCAGACCGAAACTGACGTTATTGAAACCATTACGAAAACGAAAGCCTTAATGCCAGATCGTATTGCATTTTATAGTTATGCGCATGTGCCATGGATAAAAGGTAACGGACAACGCGGTTTTAGTGAAGCCGATTTGCCAACACCCGCCTCTAAGCGTCAACAATACGAAACAGGAAAACAGCATTTTGAAGCTGCAGGTTATGTTGAAATTGGTATGGATCATTTTGCCTTAAAAAGTGACTCGCTTTATAAAGCTATGGCACATAAAACCTTGCATCGTAATTTTATGGGGTATACCGCTTCTAAAACACAAGCTATGATTGGTTTGGGAGTGTCTTCCATTAGTGATAGTTGGTATGGCTTTGCACAGAATGTCAAATCGAATGAAGCGTATTATAAGTTATTAGATCAGGATATTATTCCAGTATTTAAAGGCCATATTTTAAACACCGAAGACCTAATCATTAGAAAACACATCCTTAACCTGATGTGTAATTTTGAAACGCAGTGGGAGGATGAAGCTTTAGTATTTAATGAATTACCAGAAGTACTTATAAAATTAAAAGAATTTGAATTGGATGGGTTACTACAGTTCGAATCAAAAAAAGTAATTGTAACCGAAAACGGGAAAGCCTTTATTAGAAACATATGTATGGCTTTCGATTTGTTATTACAACGTACGAAACCTGAAACTCAGTTGTTTTCAATGACCATTTAATATTTAATCAAATGAAAAAAATAATTGTACCCGTTGATTTTTCAGAATATTCAGAATTTGCGCTTGAAGCAGCTGCTAGTATAGCACATAAATTCGGGTCTGAACTTATTGTTTTACATATGTTAGAGTTGTCTAGTGCAATCATTTCATCTGGAAACGAAGGCTTACAAGAAGAGGCGATTTATTATTTAAAACTGGCTCAGAAAAAATTTGATGCTTTTTTAGATAAGCCTTATCTCAAAGGTCTCAAAGTGCATCCCATTGTAAAGCAATTTAAAGTATGGAGCGAAGTCAATGAAGTTGCTACCGAAAATAATGCTCAACTTATCGTTATGGGCTCGCAAGGCTCAAGTGGTATCAAAGAAGTTTTAATTGGGTCTAACACCCAAAAAGTAGTTCGGTATGCTGATGTACCTGTGTTGGTTATAAAACACAACCCGATTTTAATGGATTTTGAAAATGGAGTATTTGCTAGTGATTTTTCAGAAGAAGCTATCGCACCTTACTTAAAAGCAAAAGAGACGTTTGATTTTCTCGGTATCATTATGCATTTGGTTTATGTGAATTCACCAGATGGTAACTTCAGAAGTTCTTCGGAAATAGATCAACGGGTGTCTCAATTTTTGGAAAAAGCAGATGGTGACTTAACACAGTTAGATGCTATTAATGTGGTGTCAGATTACTCTATAGAAAAGGGCATTCTCAATTTTGCGAATGTCATTGGTGCCGATCTTATTGCGGTAGCTACTCATGGTAGAAAAGGCTTATCGCATTTCTTTGAAGGCAGTGTTTCAGAAGATATTGCTAATCATTCCACCTTACCGGTGATGACGTTTAAAATATAGATGTCGATATTATTAGTTAGTGTTTTAATGTCGTCTATTAAAACGTCAAAGATTTTTTTCTTTGGCGTTTTTTTTTTTAGAAACGATACCCAATTCGTAAATGAAGGTTTAAAGCAAGGCCATCGTAATCATTAAGATAGACGTTCTTTTCTTTAAAATAACGAATGTATCCTATGCCTATACCTGTTTCATAGGTGAAATGTTGACCAACATGACGTCTAATTCCCCAAGTTGGAATAATAGAAATATCACTAATGAAATTCAAATTATCAGCAATAGAATTGATGACAATATCTGGATGGTAGGTGGTTTTAATGGAAACAAAATTACCACTATTACCATCTATGCGTCTCGATTTTGATACTCTTTTGTTGAGGTTGTAATACCAACGTGGTTCAAGCGTAAGGGCAGGGACCAAAATAAAACCTCTACTGCCCACAAAACTGTTGCTGTAGATGCCGGCATCTAAGCCTAATTCACTCCGTAAGGCTATAGAATTTGAAAGTTTAGATTCATAATGTCCCCAAGCTCCTAAGAAGCCAGCCTGTATGCCATAGGTAGATTGTTCTACACTTGCATCTTGTGCATTTGCTGTTACAATTGATAAACTGAAAAGGAATAGGACTAGAAAAGATCTCATGATTGTGATTGATTTATACGTGTGATTGCTCCAAGTGAATATATCAATAATTAGACCAATTTGTAAGAAATGATTGATAATTTAATGACACTCAATAGCACTAGAAGCCATTTCTACCATTGGAGCAGGAGAGAGGTAAGGAATACCTAAACCGAGGCCACGCAGTATAAATAGTAAACCTATTACAACAACAAATACAGGAATTGCTTTTTGAATACGTTGTTTAATAGTGCTGTTTAAAAATTTACCTAAATAAATGGCTGTGGTCATTAACGGAATCGTGCCAATACCGAACAGCACAATGTACAAACTACCTTCTATTAAGCTACCTGTTGCGATGGCTCCAAAAACCGCCATATAGACTAAGCCACAGGGCAGAAATCCGTTAAGAAAACCAATGGTTAAAAAGGTGTCTGCTGTTTTCTTTTTTAAGGCTTTACCCAAAGAGGACTTTACTTTAGAAATAGCCTTGTATAAGGGTTTGGTGAGATTGTATTTTCCTATGACATTTTGGGGTAAAAGCACAATTACAATCATTAAAATTCCAATAATTATAGAGAGTTGCTGCTGAATTCCAAAAAGAGAAAAACTTTTACCGACCAGTCCAAAAACCAATCCAATGATACTATAAGCCAATAGCCTACCAAAATGGTAGATACCGATTTGACTTACTTTTTTAAATGAGTTAGACCGATCTACTGGCAACATAAAAGCAATAGGACCACACATGCCAACACAGTGCAGACTTCCTAGTAAGCCTAGTATAAGAGCCGATACTAACATTTAATAAGTGATTTCTTCTTTAAAGAGATAAGAATTTGTGTTATATTTCCAGTCTACTTTAATGTTCCAGCGACCATCCAACAAACGCTTGTCAGGTATGAGCAAATTGTGGTTAGACAATGAAATCGGTGTTTCAAAATCTAATTGTTTGTTAGATGGTCTGTATAGGAACACTTTACCTGTTATATTTTTAATATCTAAATCTTCTGGAAATGTAATGATGACGCCATCATTAGTTTTTTTCAATGAGACGTTCGTTTTTAAATGGTTTGCATTTTCTTCATGATCAATATCAGCTTGAAATTGAAGCTCTTGTCCATAATAATCGTCTATGACTAAATCGTGATCATATTTCTTATCTGTACTCATACTGATTACAAAGTACATGATGAATGAAATGAAGCATACAAATGCAATAACGATTGCTGTTCCCCAATTTATTTTCATAATTCATTTATTTTTTATCCTGAATAGCATTCAGGGTTTTATCGCGTTCTGGACTGCTTTTTTTAACAGTGTAAGCATTTGTCTCTTAAAGACCTGCTAGGACTAACTATAATACCTGCAAGGTTTTTAAAACCTGCTAGGTCTAACTATAATACCTGCAAGGTTTTTGAAACCTGCTAGGTCTCGATTAATTAAAACTACGAGGTCCTAAGAACGTTACAGAGGTGGTTTCAATAATTTCACCATTACTATAAAGATCTATCATCACCTCATTTTTATCACCAGACAAATCACCTTGTTTCAATTCTATAAATAAAGTACCTTCTGCGATACCTTGAGCATCTACATTAAATGTTTCTGTAGTAGATACTACGTTTATGTTTCCATCCCAACCTCTGAGTTTAAAGGTGATATCATCAATTTCTTGAGAGGTTTTATTAACTAATTTAAAGGTGTAAACATTACTAATAATACCGTTGTCTTTATGTTCATATAATTGACCAGGTAATCGTAATATTCTGGCTTCAACATCACTACGTAGTAATAACATACCAGCTAAAATTCCAATTAAAATGGTGAGGACGGCCATGTAACCCTTCATACGAGCCGTTATTTTAAAAGGCTCTTTTTTCTCAATCTCATCTTCACTAGCAAAACGAATTAAGCCTTTTGGAAGATTAATACTTTCCATAATATGGTCGCATTCATCAATACATGCGGTACAGTTTACACATTCTAATTGTGTACCATTTCTGATGTCTATACCCGTAGGACAAACATTAACACATTGAGAACAATCAATACAATCCCCATAACCAAGCGCTTCACGATCTTCCTTTTTTCTAAATTTCTTTCTACCATTTTCAGCTTCACCGCGTTTATAGTCATACGCCACAACGATAGATTTGTTATCTAAAAGCACTCCTTGTAAACGACCATAAGGACAGGCTATAATACAAACTTGCTCTCTAAACCAAGCAAATACAAAATAAAATACGGCTGTAAATATAAGCAGCGGAATAAGTGTGCTTGTATGCTCCAACGGGCCTTCAGTAATGTATTTTATAAGTTTGTCTCCACCTATTAAATAGGCTAAGAATACATTAGCGATTATGAATGAAATTACTAGAAAGATAAACCATTTAAGTAAACACTTTCTTATCTTTTCAGCATCCCATTTTTGGCGTGCTAAACGCATTTGTTTGTTTCGGTCGCCATCAATCCAGTACTCAATACGTCTAAACACCATTTCTAAAAAAATGGTCTGTGGACAAATCCACCCGCAAAACACACGTCCAAAACCAACTGTAAATAGCGTTATAAAAATAACACCAATCAGCATGGATATGACAAAGAGATAGAAGTCTTGTGGCCAAAACGGAAAGCCGAATATATTAAATCGTCGTTCTAATATATTAAACAGTAGAAACTGATTACCATTAATTTTCAGGAATGGAGCAACTAGCAAAAATGCTAATAAGACATAGCTTACTATTTTACGCTTTTCATATAATGGTCCAGAAGGTTTTTTAGGAAATACCCACTTGCGTTTACCTTCTTCATCAATTGTACCAATTGAGTCTCTAAAAACTTCATTTTCTGGCGTTTCCATTATTTGTAACTTCTAATTAATTATTAGATACTACGGTTTCAGCAGTTTCAGTTGTTTCTTCTATAGAATCTTCAGTGTTTTTTTCAGTAGATTCTGTATCTGTATTTTCAGTGCTTTCAGCATTTTCGTCTACCCAAATATCACCTTCCGCATCTTTTGGATTTGCAGGTGTTGTACCTTGAAACTGTAACACATAACTTGCTACTTGAGCCATTTCAAGAGGTTTTAAACTTTGTTTCCATGCAATCATTCCTTTTCCTGATCGTCCACCTTCGGAAACCGTTTTAAACACGTTTTTAATACCTCCACCTAAAATCCAGTGGTCATCGGTAAGGTTTGGTCCAATTCCACCACCTCCATCTACCATATGGCAGGCTACACAGTTGGCTTCAAAAATCTTTTGACCAGCCTTTAAATCGGCAGTTTCAGTTAACAATTCCACAGTATTAATGTCTACTAAACCTTTAGCGGTTTTCTTATATTCTTCAATAGCTTTGTTGGCTTCTGCGTATTCTATTTCATATTCTGTAAACTGATCATCAGCATCTAAAACATGATAACGTACCATATAAATTACCGCGAAAACTATGGAGATATAGAAAGAGTAAACCCACCATGGCGGTAAATTATTATCTAATTCTCTAATACCATCGTAATTATGATCTAGAATGATTTCACCTTCTTCTTCAATAGGTTTTTGTTTTCCTACTAATTTTGAATAAAGAGCCTTAACTTTCGTGAATTGTGGCGCTTTAGTTCGCGATGCTATGTAGCGTTTCTTTCCTTCTTCATCTAAACTTTGAAAAAGAATATTATCTAAAGAATTAACAATACCTTCAATAGCTATAAGCACTAATAGTACTAATAGTAAAAAGAGTAAGATAATAGGTTGCTCAATAAACGCAGGCTGATCTCCTGAGTCTACAAAGTATTCTACAAGTCCAGCAATAGCAAAAAAGATTACAGGAACTCTAATGTATGATGGGATTAAATGTCTCATATGTCGGTATCGTTTTGGTTGTCTAATGGTAAATTACTAACTGTGGTTATATAATCTTTCTTAGCTGTGATTACCCAATAGAATAACACGACAAAGAAAATAAAGAAAATAAGAAGTGATATCATAGGATATATTTCTATACCTGTAATACTTTCCAAATGACCTTTTATAAATTTGAACATAATAAATTAGTTTTGAGCGGTTTCGTCTAAAATATCTTTTACTTTAATATCGGTGCCTAGTCGCTGTAAATAAGCAATTAAGGCTACGATTTCTCTATTTCGCATTTCTACGAAATCAGCACCTGAGGCCGCTTTATCAGCTTCATAAGAGGCTACAAAATCTGGGTCGTTATAAAGGCTTTTCTCGATTTGAGTACCTTGCTCTAACATATGCACTTGTGCATTAGCAATATCTTCTTCTGTATAAGGGACACCTAATGACACCATAGTTTCCATTTTCATTTCGGTAGAGGATTTATCCAATTCATCTTTAACTAACCATTGGTATGCTGGCATAATAGATCCTGTAGATGTACTCTGTGGGTCATACATGTGGTTAAAGTGCCAGTTGTCAGAATACTTGCCCCCAACGCGATGTAAATCTGGTCCAGTACGTTTACTTCCCCAAAGGAATGGGTGATCGTAAACAAATTCTCCTGCTTTAGAGTATTCACCATAACGTTCTACTTCCGATCTAAATGGACGAACCATTTGTGAGTGACAGCCCACACAACCTTCTCTAATATAAAGGTCTCTACCTTCCAGTTCTAATGGTGTGTAAGGTTTAACGGTACTGATGGTTGGTATATTAGATTTTACAACTATGGTTGGTATAATCTGCACAATACCACCAATTAAAATCGCAATCGTAGCATAAATAGTTAATTGAATTGGTTTACGCTCTAACCATGTATGCCAACCTTCTCCTGCAACTCTGTTTTTAGAAACACGTTTTAATGCAGGGGCTTCAGCCAATTCATCTGTAACTCCATGTTTAGAGCTAACAACGGTTAAAATGACATTCACCACTAATATAATCATACCCGTCAGATATAAGGTACCTCCAATGGCACGCATCCAATACATTGGCATAATTTCAGTTACAGTTTCTAAAAAGTTACCATAAACTAAAGTACCATCTGGATTAAATTGTTTCCACATACTTGCCTGTGCAAAACCAGCAACGTAGAGCGGTAATGCGTATAACATAATACCTAACGTTCCAATCCAAAAGTGAACATTTGCTAAGCCTACTGAAAACAGTTTAGTTTTAAATAACCTAGGGATTAACCAATAAATCATACCAAAGGCTAGGAAACCATTCCAAGCTAAAGCACCAACGTGTACATGAGCGATAATCCAATCGGTAAAGTGCGCAATAGCGTTTACATTTTTAAGGGATAACATTGGCCCTTCAAAGGTTGCCATACCATAACCTGTAATCGCAACAACCATGAATTTTAAAACTGGGTCTGTACGCACTTTATCCCAAGCACCACGTAAGGTTAATAATCCGTTGATCATCCCACCCCAAGATGGCATTAATAACATGATTGAGAATGCCACACCTAAATGCTGTGCCCATTCTGGTAAAGCAGTATATAATAAGTGGTGTGGTCCTGCCCAAATGTATATGAAGATTAACGACCAAAAGTGAACGATAGATAATCGATATGAATACACAGGTCGGTTCGCTGCTTTAGGAACAAAATAATACATTAACCCTAAGAATGGTGTGGTTAAGAAAAAGGCAACGGCATTATGTCCGTACCACCATTGTACTAAGGCATCTTGAACACCAGCGTAAACTGAATAACTCTTCATGCCAGTGAAACTTACCGGAAGTGCTAAACTATTAAATATATGAAGTACTGCGACCGTTACAAAGGTTGCTAAGTAAAACCATAAGGCCACATATAAGTGACGTTGACGACGCTTAATCATGGTACCAATAAGGTTAATACCAAAAGCGACCCAAATTAAAGCAATAGCAATATCTATTGGCCATTCTAGTTCTGCATATTCTTTAGACGTAGAATAACCTAAAGGTAATGTGATTGCTGCAGCAACAATAATAAGTTGCCAACCCCAGAAATTTAAGTTACTTAAAAAATCGCTAAACATTCTTGCTTTTAGGAGGCGTTGCGTAGAGTAGTAGACACCTGCAAAGATGGCATTACCCACAAATGCAAAAATCACCGCATTGGTATGTAAAGGTCGTAATCGACCAAAACTCAACCAAGAGACACCATCGGTCATGTTTGGGAATAAAAACATAAAGGCTAATATAAGCCCTACAAGCATCCCAACAACTCCCCAAAGAATGGTAGCATAAAGGAATTTTTTAACGATTTTATTATCGTAATAGAATTGTTGCATTTCCATATTTAATATAATTAGTCAGTTTTAGTTTGTTTAGATGTAGTGGTGGGTTCTTTTACCAGTTCGTCTTCAAAAAGCATGCGTACTGATGGAGTATAATCGTCATCATATTGTCCAGACTTCACTGCCATTATAAAAATGACAAAGAAAGCCACGCCAATAACGACGCTAACCGTTAATAAAACATAAATAACACTCATACCTACTGAAGTTATGCCCCAAAAGTACTATTGAGACGGTTTTGAAAACATGATAAAAATCATGTTTCCTTATTTTTAATCATTCTAATCGTTTTCCTAATACATTAGTGGCAATAGTTGTAAATAGTACAATACTAATTGAGCTTAATGGCATTAGTATGGCTGCTACAACAGGTTCTAATTGTCCGGTGATTGCAAAGTATAATCCAATAACATTGTAAAAAAATGACAATACAAAACTCCACTTAATAATTTTTATAGCTGATTTAGACGCTTGTATATAGCTATATAATTGCTTGAATTTTGAAGCATCTAAAATAGCATCACATGCTGGAGAAAAGACATTTACATCTTCTGAAATCGCAATACCAACATCACTTTGTGCCAATGCACCAGCATCATTTAATCCGTCTCCAATCATTAAAACTTTAGCGCCTTCGGATTGATGGTATTTTATAAACTCTAATTTGTCTTCGGGCTTTTGGTTGAAAATGAGTTTGGTTTTTGTTGGTAATAATTTTTTTAAATTTTCGAGTTCTCCTTCATTATCACCAGAAAGAATAATCAAATCAAAATGTTGTTTTAATTGGTTGAATAATTTTGAAACCCCTTTCCTATAACTGTTGTAAAATGTGAATTTCCCTTTATAGATATTGTTACTACTCACGTGGACCGTAGTATTTAACAGAGCGCTTGTATTTGGACTGCCAACAAAACTAGCCGAACCAATTTTCATATTCACAGTATTGTGTTTGGCTTCAATACCTTTACCAATGTGTTCTTCAAAAGCATCAAGCGTTATGATGTTATGTTCTTGTAATATGTTGTACAAGGTTCTACTTAAAGGATGGTTAGAACCTCTAAGCGAATTTTTAAGGACTATAGTTTCAGAGTCTGATAGTGATTCTCCATCGTATTCGGCATTACTATCTTTATTGGATGTAATCGTTCCTGTTTTATCAAAAATCACGGTGTTAATTTGCGCTAACTGTTCAATGACACTTGCATTTTTTACGTAGAATTTTAGCTTTCCAAATATTCGTAAGAGATTTCCAAAAGTGAAAGGAGCAGAAAGCGCAATGGCACAAGGACACGCAATAATGAGCACTGCCGTAAATACGTTCATGGCTTTGCTAGCATCTACAAAAAGCCAAAAGGCGGTTGCTATAAATGCAACTGTTAATATGGCTATCGTAAAATGTTTGCTAATGGTATTGGTAATATTCGTAAATCCGTCTTCTTTATTTTTGTTAAAGACATCATTACTCCAAAGTTGTGTGAGGTAACTTTGTTCAACGGATTTTAAGGCTTCCATTTCAATGACACCGTTGGTCTGTTTTCCACCGGCGAATAATTTGTCCCCAGACTGTTTAGAGACCGCCTGCGATTCGCCTGTAACAAAACTGTAATCTATTTTTGCTTTGCCATTAATTAAAATACCATCTACGGGAATTAATTCTTCATTCCGAATTAAAATACGATCGCCTTTTTCAATATCGTAGACCTGAATGGAATTTTCGTTTCCGTTTGTATCAATTTTAGTAATAGCGATTGGAAAATAGGATTTATAATCGCGCTCAAAGGATAAGAAATTGTAGGTTTTTTGCTGGAAGAATTTCCCAACTAAAAGAAAAAATATGAGTCCAGCTAAGCTATCAAAAAAACCAGAACCGATATCAAATATAATTTCGATGGAACTTCTAATAAACAGTACAGATACTCCAAGGGCAATAGGCACATCAATATTCAGCAGTTTGGCCTTGACACCTTTATAGGCCGAAATAAAATAATCTTGAGCCGAGTAAAATACAATAGGTAATGACATCGCAAACATTAACCAACGAAAGACGGGTTTGTATTGTTCTAGCCAAAATTCATTCACTTCAAAATACTCAGGAAACGACAAAAACATAATATTACCAAATCCGAAAGCTGCGACTCCAAGCTTATAAATTAAACTTCGGTTAATGTGTTGTTTACCAGAATTAAAATCCTCTAAGCTGATATATGGTTCATAACCGATAGAACTTAATAAGAGTACTACCGATTTTAAATTAGTTGTATCCGCATTATACGTGACTCTAACTGTTTTTTTACCAAAATTAACTTGAGAATCTGAAATATTAGGATTCAGTTTGTTGAGGTTTTCTAATATCCAAATACAAGAACTACAGTGAATATGCGGAATGTAAAGTGTGGCTATTTCTATGGAGCCATCTCTAAATTCTGTAAGCTTTTCAATAATATTTTCTTGAGATAGAAAATCGTATTTACCTTCTATTTCTTTTGGAATTGCTCCAGGAGAATTTTGTAAATCGTAATAACAGGTGAGATCGTTCTCGTTAAATATTTCGAAAACAGTCTTACAACCATTACAACAAAATGATTTATCTTGAAATGTAATTGGATGACCACCACAGTCGTCACCGCAGTGAAAACACGTTTTGTTTTCCATTGTTAATTTGCTCATTTATACCTGTAACAAAAGTCTTAAAAGTGCTTATTTTAATCTATGATAATTGTCATGTTTTGATTAACTTTGAATTTAATTGTCTTCCTATGAACAAATGTGATCAATGTATTATTAAACAGTTTAATGCTTTAAAAGCTTTAGGAAAAAACGATTTAATACGAATTTCAGGATGCAAGACCTCTAAATTTATTAGAAAAGGGGAAACACTTTTTAGAGAAGGAGAAAGTATCAATGGGATATTTTGTATAAAAGAAGGTGTTTGTAAGTTAACAAAATTGAGCGCCAATGGTAAAGACCAAATCGTCAAACTTGTTATAAGAGGTGATTTATTAGGGCAACGATCATTAGTTACTGATGAGAAGTCAAATCTTACGGCTATAGCGGTTAATGATATGGAAGTTTGCTTTATACCTAAAAACGAAATTCTTCACGATTTATCTAAAAATGCAAGCTTTTCTTTTGATATGTTGCAAGAGATGGCCAAAGAACTCAGAATTGCAGATAATATCATTGTAGATATGGCTCAAAAATCTGTAAAGCAACGTTTAGCAGATTTGCTAATGTATTTGCATTCTACTTTTGATGTGGACGACAATGGGTATTTAAGCGTTATCTTATCTAGAGAAGATTATGCTAATCTGGTAGGAACTGCTACGGAATCGGCCATTAGAATTTTGTCGCAATTTAAAAAGGATGATTTGATTTCTACAACAGGAAAACAAATAAAAGTTATAGATTTTGAAGGCCTGAGACGGGTCGAATAACAAGGTAATCTACGGATTATATGAAATTATGTAACATCAATAAAAGCACTAATGTTTTAAATTGATGTTAATGCTACTTCTTAGGAACTTGAAAAGTGGTATTTTTATAACGCTATGAAAGAAAAACCTAATAAATCGGGCTTTGTATTTAAAACTTACGAAGCGCCACATCAATCTCCGTTCGAAAAACTTTTCGAAATATTTAAGGAGCTCATCACACATACTTCCGGCGATTTTGACGAAGCTATAGATTGGTTACGTCAATTAGATAAAGAATATAAACTTACCACACCAGAGTATACCATTGATGATTTTATCGAAGACCTAAAAAACAAAGGTTATATACGCGAAGAAATTGATCCTAATGGTACAGGTGAAGGTGGACTTGCCATTACAGCAAAAACCGAACGTGCCATAAGACAACAAGCCTTAGACCAAATTTTTGGTAAAATAAAACGCAGTGGTTCAGGGAATCATAAAAGCAAAGGAGTTGGACTTGGAGATGAGCATACAGGTGATTTTAGAACGTATCAATTTGGTGATAATTTAGATAAAGTTTCTATGACCGAAAGTATTAGAAATGCACAAATTAATAATGGTATAGGTGATTTTAGCCTCACGGAAGATGATTTGGTGGTGGAAGAAACTCTTCATAAAAGTCAGATGAGTACTGTTCTAATGATAGATATTAGTCATAGTATGATTCTTTATGGTGAAGATCGAATCACTCCTGCGAAGAAAGTAGCGATGGCTTTGGCTGAATTAATTACCACACGGTATCCAAAAGACACCTTAGAGATTTTAGTATTTGGTAATGATGCTTGGCCCATTAAAATTAAAGAATTGCCATATCTAAAAGTTGGTCCATATCATACCAACACAGTTGCAGGTTTACAATTAGCGATGGATATGCTGCGACGAAAACGCAATACCAATAAACAGATATTTATGATAACCGATGGTAAGCCTAGTTGTTTGCGTATGCCAGATGGGCAATACTATAAAAACAGTAATGGCTTAGATCCGTATATTACGAATAAGTGTTACGCGATGGCACAACAGGCAAGGCGTTTGCATATTCCTATAACAACATTTATGATTGCAGAAGATCCTTATTTAATGCAGTTTATTAGAGAATTTACGCAAGCCAACCGAGGCAAAGCATTTTACACAGGCTTAAAAGGTTTAGGTGAAATGATTTTTGAAGATTACGAGAATAATAGAAAAAAGAGAATAAAAGGATAAAAAATAGAATAAAGAGCATAGAAAAGAGAAATGGCAGCGTCTATTTTTTTTATCTATAATCTCTTTGCTAATAATTGAATATGAAAATAGAAGCAATACATACACTAGGCGAATTAAAACAAGCTGGTTATCAGTCAAAATCTATAAAAGATGAGTTGAGAGATAACTTGATTGAAAATATAAAGAACAAGAAAACCACATTTGAAGGTATTCATGGTTATGAAAATACCGTAATTCCTGAATTAGAACGCGCTATTTTATCACGACATAATATTAATTTATTAGGATTAAGAGGGCAAGCCAAAACACGTTTGGCAAGGATGATGGTGAATTTGTTAGATGAATATATCCCAGTTGTAGAAGGTTCTGAGATTAATGACGATCCGTTGCAACCCATCTCAAGATTTGCAATAGAATTAAGTAAAGAAAAGGGTGACGATACTCCAATAACTTGGTTGCATAGAAGTGAGCGTTTTGCTGAAAAATTAGCGACGCCAGATGTCACAGTTGCAGATATTATCGGTGATGTAGATCCTATAAAAGCTGCGAATTTAAAATTGAGTTATGCCGATGATCGCGTGATTCATTACGGCATGATTCCAAGAGCCAATCGTTGCATTTTTGTAATCAATGAATTACCAGATTTACAAGCCAGAATACAAGTCGCATTATTTAATATTCTGCAAGAAGGCGATATACAGATTCGTGGATTTAAATTACGATTGCCTTTAGATATGCAGTTTTTGTTTACTGCAAATCCTGAAGATTATACCAATAGAGGTAGTATTGTTACTCCTTTAAAAGATAGAATTGGTTCTCAGATTTTAACGCATTATCCAGATTCAGTGGACATTGCAAAAACTATTACATCGCAAGAAGCGAAGTTAGATCTAAGACAATCCAATACCGTTTATGTCCCAGAATTAGCTAAGGATTTATTAGAGCAAATTAGTTTTGAAGCTAGAGAAAGCGAATATATAGATGTAAAAAGTGGTGTAAGTGCGCGTATGAGCATTACGGCTTTTGAAAATTTATTGAGTACAGCAGAGCGTAGAGCCTTAATTTCTGGTGATGACAAAACTTCTGTAAGACTCTCAGATTTTATTGGAGTGATTCCTGCAATAACAGGAAAAGTAGAATTGGTTTACGAAGGAGAACAAGAAGGTGCAGATTTTGTGGCGAATGAATTAATGAATAGTGCCATTAAAACTTTGTTTCCAAAGTATTTTCCAAAAGTTGAGAAATTAGAAAAGCAAGGTGAAGAAACTCCTTATGACGATTTAATTTCATGGTTTTTTAATGGAGATGGTTTTGAATTATTAGATGATGTTAATGACAGCACTTACAAATCGAAATTAGACGAGGTAAAACCTTTAGATGCATTGATTGCCGATTATCAACCCGAAATTGATTCAAAAGATGTCTATTTTGAAAAAGAATTTATTCTTTGGGGATTAACACAATTTCAAAAATTAAGTAAGTATCGGTTTTCAGAAGGTATGCAATTTAAAGATCCTTATGGAAGTTATATAAGTCGCTTGTAATTTATCTTACATCACGACTTTTAATATTAGCATCGCAGAGTTTTATAATCTCTGCGATTCTTTTTTGTTGCGTGGTTTCTCTTTTTGCTTGATTTAACCAATACAAATAGCTCTTTCTATAGCTAGGTGCAAAGTTGAGGTAATTATTGTACGCGTTAGGATTCGCCTTAAACGCTTTTTGAAGATTCTCTGGAATAATACCTTGTTCTACAGCGTCTAAAGCTGACCAACTTCCATTTTCTTTCGCTATGTTAATAGACTTATGGCCACTCTCATGTATGAGATTTTGAGCGCTCAATTCCACGATATATTTTTTATTTACAGCACTCCACACGCTTTTAGGTTGTCTAGGGCAAAAGTATTGTCTGCGTTTTCCATCGCCTAAACTTTTCACGGTAGAATCTATCCAACCAAAACAAAGCGCCACTTTTACGGCTTCTTCCCATCGCATAGAGTCATTTGCATGATCTACTTTAAAGAATATTAATTGTACACCTTTTATGGTATCGTGATTGCTGTGCAGCCATTCGCGCCATTCGATATCAGTTTTAAAATAGAGTTCCGGGGTTTTCAAAATTCAATACATTAAGAACCCGCAAGGTACTATATATCTCACAGTATTTTAAATTGGATACCTTTATTTAAGGGTATTGATTTGAAAATCTTGGTTTTACATGTCGCAGTGTTTATGATCAATTAGAAAAAGCCTGTCTAAATTGAAAAATCACATTATTAATTTCTTAAAAAACACAGGTGAGTTTTTATGAATTCTAATTCTAGAGCATTCAGATTATAAGATATTAAAAGAGGTCTAAAAATATCCATTTGAGCTAATTTAATAAACCTTAAAGTGGTAATTTCAAGGGAATCTGTCAAAATAAATTAAAAATTTTTAGACGCTACTCATGAATAAAATTGAAGATCCAACCCAACCAAAAATTAGTTTTCTTTCATTCGATATTGATAATACATTATTAGATTTCGATACGCTTCACAGTAATTTTAGAAAAATATGGAAAAAACACCAACCAAAAGATGTTCTTCTTTCCTATAATACAGGCCGCTTAATAGATGATGTGCTCAACCTCATTAATAAAGGTATTCTACCAGAACCAGATTATATTATTTCTGGTGTAGGAACGCACATTTATAACTATAACGACCAAAGTGTTATCAAAGAATTTAATGATATCCTTGATGATGGTTGGGATTTAGAAGCGGTAGAAGCTGTAATTCAAAAAGCAGAGCATCCTATAAGTGATCAACCTTCAAAATATCAACATGCTTACAAGAGAAGCTTTTTTTTCCACGATGCAAGCCCAGAGCATATTGCAAGTATAGAAGAAGATTTTGAGAATGCGAACATGAATATTAACGTTGTGTATTCAGGAGATCAATTTTTAGACATCCTTCCAAAATTTGCCAATAAAGGGAATGCCTTACAATGGTTAATCAAACACTTAAATATTAAAGCAGATGAAATCATTGTAGGAGGAGACAGTGGTAATGACTCTGCTATGTTCGATTTACCAAATATAAAAGGCATTGTAGTTGCCAATGCACACGAAGAGTTATATCAATATACAAAACACAGACAAGTTTATCATACTGAAAATGCAAAGAGTGACGGTATCATAGAAGGCTTGGTATATTATGGTGTTTTGCCTAGTAATGCACATGAAGATTCAAACATAGACCATACTGATGATTTTTTTATAAAACAAGAGCGTGAAAATTTAGCTGATGAAGATGAAGATGAGAAGGTAGCATTAATTCGTGAAGGTTATGATAAAGCGATTGAAGCCCTTAAAAAGAATATTACACCTCTAGGATTTTCGGCATGTTCTATTAAAGATAATGTCGCGCATGGAACAGATGAAAATTATTATAGTGTTTGGGCTAGGGATGGAGCGATAACTGTAATTGGTGCATTGCCATTAATACATAAGGACGAAGACATACACCAATGTGCACGACAAACCCTGTTAACATTATTTGAGCATATTTCAAGAAATGGACAAATCCCTTCTAACGTTCGTATTAAAGATAATATTCCAGATTATTCTGGAGTAGGTGGTATTTGCTCCATTGATAGTGGGATTTGGGTTGTTATAGCGTTTTATGAGTATGTAAAAGAAACTAAAGATATCGAGTTTTTAAGAACTCATATTGCAGATATAAAGGAAACTATGCGTTGGTTAGGAGCGCATGATAGTAATAATGATGCTTTACTTGAGATTCCGGAAGCTGGAGATTGGACCGATTTATTCGGGAGAAGTTATAATATTTTATATGATGAAATTCTTTGGTATCGTGCTAATGTCTGCTTTGGCAGAATGATGGAAATGTTAGGCGATCATGAAGAAGCTGGCGAATATATTAGATGGTCTCAAGTCATAAAGAAAGAAATATTACAAAACTTTTGGCCATCCACAAAACAACAATTATTTCAAGCGGTTTCATTTGCTGAGAAGCAATTTACTCTTGGCGATACCTCTTATTTAATTGCACAAACAACACCGTTTGATTTTAGTTGGCGTTGCGATACTTTAGGTAATGTACTCGCTTTTTTACATGGCACCATTGATGCCGAAAAAGCACATCAAACTTTTAAATTTATGTGGGGAGTTGGCGTTAATGATCCATTTCCTATTGCCAATGTTTACCCTGTGGTGAGTCCTGGTGATCCGGATTGGCGTCCTTATTATACCGTGAATTTATTAAATCTACCCAATCATTATCACAATGGCGGAATTTGGCCATTTGTTGGTGGCTTTTGGGTGAAATTCGTTAACAAATTAGGTTTTAAAGATATTGCCATAGCAGAGTTACATAAACTGGCGCTGATTAATAAAGAAGGTATAAATGAACCATGGGAATTTACGGAATGGGCACACGGAACTACAGGTAAACCGATGGGGAAAGCCTATCAGGCGTGGTCTGCAGCACAATATATTTCTGCTTGTCACGAATTAAAAATAATTAAATAATCACCAAAATATAAAAACTATGAAATCAATATTAATGATCTCCTTACATGGCTATGTAGGTGCAAATGCAGAATTAGGTAAACCAGATACAGGTGGGCAAGTAGTCTATGTTTTAGAACTTGCAGACCGATTTAGTAGACTTGGCAAACGAGTCGATTTAGTAACGCGCCAATTTGAAGATCAACCAGAATACGATCATGTGGATGATAATTTTAGTGTATGGAGAATTCCTTTTGGTGGTAAAGAATTTATTCGAAAGGAAGACATGCATGATCATCTTAAAAAGTTTGTGACCAACACTTTGGCAGCCATTAAAAAAGAGCGAAAAAAATATGATATTGTGTACTCTCACTATTGGGATGCAGGCTGGGCAGGACAAAAAATAGCTGAAGAATTAGGCATTTCTCATGTGCATACACCGCATTCATTAGGTTGGTGGAAACAACATTCTATGGGAAGCGATATGGATGAAAAGAAAATGGAAGCAACCTACCGTTTTAAAGAACGTATCCGTAAAGAATATTTTGTGTATCAAATGTGTAATCATGTTATTGCGACAACCTTACCTCAGGTCGATTTATTAGTACAGCAATATGATGTGTTACCAAGAAACTGTAGTATGGTACCACCAGGTATTGACGAAAATCGCTTTTTTCCAGTGCCAACGAAAGAAAATGATAAAATTAGGGCAAAGTATGACATCCATCCCACAGATATTTTAGCGTTAGGAAGAATGGCGCATAATAAAGGGTATGATTTATTGATAAAAGCCTTACCAACTGTGTTTGATTTGTGCCCTGAAGCGCGATTAGTTGCAGCCGTTGGAGGGGATTCAGATCAGGATAAACAAGGGATTAAAAAATTAAAAAAATTAGCTAATGAGCTAGGCGTTCAAGATAAAATTAAGTGGAAAAATTATATTGCAGATGAAGATTTAGCCAACGTTTACCGTTCTGCTAATATTTTTGCTATGCCTTCAAGATACGAGCCTTTTGGTATGGTTGCTATTGAAGCTATGGCTTGCGGAACACCAAGTGTGGTTACAGTCCATGGTGGATTATACGATTTAATAGACTTTGGTAATCAGGCGTTATTTGCAGATCCGCATCGTCCTGTGGAATTTGGTGCCATGCTATCCATGCCACTTTTATACCCAACCTTAAGAAATGAGATATCTGTTGAAGGAGCACGTTTTGCGCGTCGTAATTTTGGTTGGACGGGTATTGCAAAACGTATTTTAGAGAAATTTAGAAATTCTATTAATCAACGTACCATGGAATCCAATATTTATTAGAAAGTGATGGTTGTGTGATTTTGATTGTTATTATGATTTTGAATTTGAAGTGGCTATTTTTATTTTGACGTCAGTTCCTTAATTTGAAAAACACTGCTAAATCCTTATTTTAAATTTCTTTCGAATTTACATAAAAATTTCGGTCAATATTAAGTGGTATTTTGCTTGACTTTATGTTTAGAGATTGCCATTCTGCCTTAGGGTAAATCCATAGTTTGTCATTTCCAATTAATACTTTCAAGGGCATGTCAAACTGGTTAACAATGTTTATCCAACGGTACTTCAATTTACCATTTTTTATTGAATATTCTAAGGTCGGAATTTTGGTGGTTCTCAAATATTGATCAAAGAATTCAGTTAAGTCAATACCTGATTGCCGACTTAAATAATCTTCAATTTGTTTGGTTGTTACTGTTTGATGATAGAATTCAGAATTTAAACCTCTCAGCATTTGTCTCCATTTTTCATCATCTTCAATAAGTTGACGAAGTGTATGCAATATGTTCGCTCCTTTATAATACATATCGCTAGAACCTTGATGGTTTACATTGTATGTGCCAATTAAAGGTTTGTCATTTTGAATGTTTTTACGCGTACCAATGACGTAATCTGCAGAAGCTTCTTTTCCATAATAGTAATCAAGAAAAAGGTTTTCTGAATAAGAGGTGAAGCCTTCATGAATCCACATGTCAGCAATATCTTTGTTGGTAATGTTATTGGCGAACCATTCGTGTCCAGCTTCGTGGATAATTATAAAATCAAATTTTAAACCCCAACCTGTTCCAGATAAATCGCTTCCTAAATACCCTTGTTTGTACTGGTTGCCATAGGTCACAGAACTTTGGTGTTCCATACCTAAATAAGGAACTTCAACGAGTTTAAAACTATCTTCGTAAAACGGATAAGGTCCAAACCAATGTTCAAACGCTTTCATCATTTTAGGTGCATCTTTAAAATGATTTTTGGCAAGTTCTAGATGATCTTTAAGCACATAATAGTTGAGGTCTAAATCACCCTTCTCACCGTCGTAAACTTCGGAGAAATTAGCATAATCCCCAATATTTACATTAACTCCGTAGTTGTTAATTGGGTTACTAACAAACCAATGCGACGTAACGGTGTTGTTATCATTTTCGATTAATGTTCTAAGTCTTCCGTTAGAGACATTCGTCAACCCTTTTGGATTGGTAACACTAATGAGCATACTATCCACTTCATCGTACATGTGGTCTTTATTAGGCCACCAAACACTAGCACCTAAACCTTGACAAGATGTGGCGATAAAATGTTTGCCATTCTGATCTTTTTTCCACGAAAATCCACCATCCCAAGGAGCGCGTTTGGCTTCTCTTGGATGACCCTTATAATAAACATCAATTGAATTTATATCTCCACTATTTTGATTGGTTTTCAGTGTTATGAAATGTGTATTGCCTTCATGTTTTACATCTAATTCTTTTCCATTTTGAAGAACCTTCGTTATTTCCAAAGGCTCTTGCAAATCGATTTGCATCACCTGATGTGATTTCAAAACTTTATATTGAATAGTGTTTTTTCCAGAAATGAATTTGTCTTCAGGTTTAACTTCAATATCTAAATGGTAGTAGATTAAATCCCACCATTCACGTTCTGGAGTGATGCTGCCTCTCAGCGTATCTTGTTTTGTAAATCTGCCTTTATCTTGAAGCAATTGGGCTTGGACAGTAGAAAATGCCAATGCAAATAGTACGAGTAATTTAATTTTCAATTTTGAATCGCTTTTAATTTCAAGTATTTGTAAAACATAAATCCTGCCAATATTAAATTTAATCCAAGATATAAGGATCCAAAAATAACGAGGTTTTTCCAATTCTGATTAATAGTGTTAAATTCTGATAGCTCTGAAATCAATGCTAAAACCATAAATAAGGTTAGAAGTAATACGGTAGCTGAAATGACTATGCCTAAGGTTGCATTTTTCTTAATAATTTGAAAAACAAGAATCGTCAATAAGCCAATGGCAATAGGATTAAAAAGATTAGGCGTTAAAAACCAATAATATAATACAGAAAGGATTAAAAATAGTTCTGAGATAAAGAATTTTAGTTTTTTAAACATGATTATAATATGGCTTTTAGATTCTTGCCTGCTCAGTGATGACAGAAATATTATCTTAAAATTTTATTTGGAAAGACCACCACACTCTCATGGCCATCTTCACTTATAGCGGCAACTCCAAAAAAGGCATTATCAATGACGATGCCGTCTAAAGTAAACTCGGTAATGTTTTCTACATAGCGACTGTGATCCCAAGTTGGTGAGGTGGTATCTCTCCAATAGATTTTATACCCTTTAGCTTCTTCAACTTTAGACCATTTTAATTTAGCAGATGCTTCAACAATACCACCAATACTTACTTCCGTTGGTGACGGTGGAGCAGAAGCAAGGCTTGCCATAGTGATGGCATTGACAGTCGTTAATTTTTTGCAATACGGAAAGTTAACATGCTCAAAGGTATCTCCGTAATTGATTCCGTTTTCAGTTCTAATATCTTGATGTTGTTTAGTATAATTTTCATGAGCTTCCATAATTCTTATACCAGCAAAACCAGCATCGTTAAAAGGTCTATGATGGCCACCACGACCAAACCGGTCTAATCTGTAAACTAACATCGGATTCATTTCAGGCATATAAGTTTGAGTGGTTTTAAATACATAACGTGCTAATTGACGTGATGTACCATCAACTTCTCCTCCATAAAAACGACGTGCTCTAGCTTGACTTGCTAATGTTTCAGGATCTGTTTCAGCGGTTGTGATGGGTTCTGAAAATATTCGGAAGGTTCGATTGTCAACTACACCATCGACACCAGAAATATTGCCAATCATGTCATTATTTAAAACACCAATAATGTCCCAATTGTTGTCTTGAGCATATTGTGCTAAACCTTGGCCTCCAAACAACCCTTGTTCTTCACCAGACAGTCCAACATAAATAATACTATTCTCAAATTTATATTGAGATAATACACGTGCAGCTTCTAAGGCTCCAGCCATTCCTGTAGCGTTATCATTCGCTCCTGGTGCATCAGATGTAAAATCATTTGGATCTGTGACTCTCGAATCGATGTCTCCACTCATTATAATAAACCGATTGGGATATTTAGTACCACGTTGAATAGCGACCACATTAACGACCATAACATCTTTTACGATGCGTTGATTCTCTCCTTTTTTTACTAAATCCTTTTGATAGAAAACCTCCAAACAGTTGTCACAACCTTTTGAAATGGTTTCAAATTCCGATTTTATCCAACGACGAGCTGCACCAATGCCTCTCGTATTTGAAATAGTATCGCTTAGTGTATGTCTTGTTCCAAAATCGACTAAAGTTTGGACATCCTTTTTTAAACGTTCTTCGGAAATCGCATTAATGATATCGTAGATGTTTTGGTCTGTTTGTGCACCGAGTAGGATAGAGACCATTAGGAATATTGAGCTGAATGCGATTTTCATAGTATTAAAATTATTAATCGATTAATTGTAAAGTTCCGAAAATATTGGCATCAATCCAACCACGATTTTTATCTTCGCCTTCAACAGGAATAGACCCTATAAAGTTTTCACGTTCTAAACTTTTGTCATTATCACAGTAGGCAATGGCAAAGCCTATTTTTTTGTTAGCACTTAAGTTTACAGGTGTATTTTCTCCGTTGTCGTTGTATGAATCATCATAGAGTGCCATTTTTACTTCCCAAATGGTAGTATTTCCTGTAGTTATATTTTTAGATTCTATATGTGAGTTGTAAAGTTTACCAGTTTTTTCAGTAGACATATCAACCACATTACCATCTAAAGCAATATGATAGGCGAAGGCGTTGTGATTGTATTGGTGTTCACCACCACTATTATCTTCATCAACGAAAATTTCTAAACAATCGTCATCCCACCATCGCACTAACGGATCTTCAATGGTATCAATTAAAGTATCGTCTTGTATTTCGGCTAAAACATAAAGTGCATCATCAGTCCAGCTTAATTTAAAACGCCCTGAATAATCATTTTCAGTCAGCGAATCACCTAACCAAACTTGGTCTAAAGCATACCAAGGACTTTTTGCCCAAGCAGAATCGTTAGCTATTCCATCAATTGTAATAGGCGTTTTAGCTTTATAAACCTCTCGTAATTGCTTTTCAATTTTAGTTGATATTGTGCTTTGAGATCCTTCTTTTACAGTCGATTCTTCTACTTTTTTAGAAGTTTCATTTTTACAATTGAAAACTAAAACTAAAAGTAGTAGGAGGTAGGTGGCTTTTTTCATGGGTTATTTTTTGTAATTAAATTTTACGGTGTCTACAGTATTATCTTCATTTTTTATATCAACATAGACATTCATTTCAGTAGCACTAATTTTTTGAAAGGACATACCTTCAAAAACAACTTTATTTTCTGTGATTTCTTTTAAAGGAAAGTCGATAGTTTCATCCTTTGTTTCCCAGCCTTTAAGATCTGGACCGAAATGCTTTAATTGGAGAATTAATGAATTTTCGACTTCTCGGATAACTTCTATTTCGTAAAAGGTAACTTTTCCGTCGTTAATTAATTTAAAGGTTGCCATCATGGATCCACCAGAAGGTTCACTCCATATTTCTTCAGTGATGCCACCAAAGGCTTCACCATACCATGTACCAGCAATCCAAGCGATGTTTTCTAGTTTAGGTTCGAGTTGGTTTTGGCTTTGGGTTGTACAACCAAACGAAAAGGCAATTAGTAAGAAAATAATTGATCTCATTGATGAATTTTTATCTTGTATTGTATTATGTAAAGATAGAAATTACATGATAGAATCCGGTTATAAACAAAATAATAAGTCCAATGGCCAAAAGACTAATAGCACGTTTCACATTTTTAAATTTCCAATCAGATATTTTTGAAATACTAAAAATCGGTTATCCTAAATGTATGAACAATTCACTTTGGTCTTTATTTTTTTATGAAAGATTCTTGAAAATTCTTTAATATCTACAACTATTGTAATTTCTAGTAGAACCTCTGTAGTTCGTTTGATTCTTTTGGTGGGTTCTAGTTTCAATTCAGATATGATCCTTGTCTGCTTTTTTACGGATGTATGTAAATCTATTTTATCTCCTTCTTATATCTCGTAGATTGATTTACAAAATCTAATACGTTATTATTCATGCATTTCTTTTAAAGCAACACAGCAGGTGGTAAGGTTGTGCATTTCTAAATTGCCTCCAGTCGCTCTTGCCAATTCGGCGTTAGAGAACATGCCTACCATAGGAACGTTCCATACATTTTTAATCCCTTCAATTTCGTCATTCATCAGTGGTCCAAGGGATAAAATGCGTCCACCACAACTAAACACCACTAAAGCGTCTGCTTCGGGCATTTCGGTATCTTTTAAATATTGTACGCCTTGAATCACTTTGTCCATGACATCAAAATCTGGTGGTAATGAAAAGCGTACTTTAGAGCTTTGAGGTACAGTGCCACTGCAATAAAAGGAACGGTCGTTCCAATCTATAACGAGACCAGGGCGCATTACAGGATCTCCTTTTTCTCTTTGTAGTTGCAAGGGGAAATTGGCAGCAATTTCTAAAATGATATCGTCATTTTCCTGAGTTACATTTTCGATGCCTCCATATTTTGCCGTAATATCTAAAACAGGAACGTTATCTATGGTATAAACATGATTACCTTCACTTTTTGTGACAGTTTTTTCTGTGCCAACGGCTTTCCAACCACATGTAGCCACTCCTTTAATTTTTATATAATTTTCGTCTAAAGCAAGTACAAGCGTGCCTCTATTGCTTTCTTTTTTATTAGTAAATACATATTGATCCAGAAATGCGTAATCGTCTCCTGCCATACCCCCAAAGATATTAACATGCTTACCTATAATAGCTTCAAAGCCAAATAATAATTGTTCGGCATCAGTTTCTAAATGACTTGCGGAAATAAAGAACGCTGGTTTCTCAAATTCTGATGCTGCACTAAATGCAATATTTTGAGCCACTTCACGATAGTTTTTTTCTTGAAATTCTTCAAAGTAAATTTTAAAATGTTCAAGCTTCATGTCTAGCAATAATATTGCAGTCGATTGATTTTCAGTGTTTTCGTCAATGAATTCTCCGTTTGTAGTCGATCCAAAAACGGAGATATTTTTTGAATCTAATAGTTCTCTAATAGCGTTACGATCTTGATTTATAGATAGAAATACAATGGCTAATGTAGGTTTGAAGCCGTCATGTAAACTTTGCTGAAGGGCAGCTTTAATGGATGCTATGGACTTTCCTTTAATTGATTTTGATTTCATGTGGGGGATAATGCATTTATTTAAATTTCAAAGGCTATTAATCAATTTAGTGTAATGCAATGTTTCAAAATAGTGCAAATTATAATGATTGTCAATCACATATTAATGTGATATTGAGTGGTAAGTTAAAATTTATTTAAGAATAAATTAACTTGGGACAAGTTTTAAGTTTTTAAAGCATAGCGTCAGCCAATTTTACCGTCGTTATTAATATCTCTTCCAGAGCGTTCTTCTAGTATCTGAAGTGTTTTTAAAAGCAATGCTTTGGTAGTAGAAAGTTCCTTTTCTAGTTCGGCTACACGTTCTTCTAACGATTCTGCTTTACCTTTTTGGTCAGCTAGTTGGCTTTGTTGGATTAAATCCCAAAATAGTCCCATTGTGGTTGTTTTTTTTAAAGTAGGGATTGTTAGTTGTAGTTTTGGATTGGTAATATTGTTGTTTATCAGTTACATGGTGTTATTTTATTTTAAATAAGTGACAGCGGAAATTAGTCCGTTTTCGATTTCGTAAATAGCAACAGTATATTCAGTTGTGTCGTTCTTGGTTGTTTTTATTTTATCAATAACCTTATTACCAATGATTATTCTGTGTACGATTTCGGCATATAAATTTGGTGTCGTTTCTAAAAGTGCGATGTACTGATCTCGTAATGCTGTTCTGCCGTCAATGGATAGCTCGTTAGGGAAGTCATATACCTTTACATCTGTTGCGTAGGTTCTACCATAGGCCTTAATATCTTTTTCATTAAACATTTCAATTTGCTCATTTATTAAGGCTTCTTGTTTCTTTTTTAATTTAGAATTCGCAATAACAGTCATCGTTGTAATTTCGTTATCCTTGGTTTCATAAATAGTGACTTGTCGTTTCGTTGCATTATTCAAAGTGACCAATTCTTCATCTATCACAATATTTTTTAAAGTAATTCTACTGACTACTTTGATATTTGATTTTTCATTATTTTCAAAAAAAGATTCATAATGTTCTTCAAGTTTATCTCTTCCGTAATACAAGATGTTAGCTGGAAACGCTTTCACAATAACATTGACATTAAACGCATTTGTAAAAGCCATTACATCTCTAGTATTGAAAGGTTCAATATGTCTGTCAACAATTTGTGCGGCTTGGTCCTCAATTAATTTGAGATTGGGATCCATAAGGCTTGAAGCATTATAATTTTCTGCCACATCTCCAGCAATTAATAATTTTGAATCTGTTGCGTTAATAGCTAAGCGCGTTATGTTTTTAATGCCGTCCTCAGATAAATCTCTAACTTTCTTCCAATTATTATCCTTTTGGAGTGTTAATTTGTAAAGTACACTCCCTTTGCCAGATAGTAGATTCTTATTATTTAGCCAACAGATATCTTCGACGCCTTTTATTGTGTTAGCAATAAGCTTTGTAGCTCCGGTTAATGGATTAAGTGATCTAATCTGCCACACTTTAGCATTTGATTTTGAAATATAACTAACGAGGTTAGAATTTGGTATTTTATGAAAAGAACGTCCCACATTAGACGCCAATTTTTTATTCGTCTCATTTTTAATATCGTGAACATATAAATTTAAGGCGTCTCCTTCAATTACGGCAGAGACGATTGTGTTTTCGTCAAACCAAGTATAGTAGGCAACAACTAATTCTTTTATAAGTTCAGTGGATTCTCCATTGCTTAAATCGTATGCATATAAGCGTTGTTTACCATCGCTATCTAAGCGTACTGCCGAGATGCTATTTTTATTCGGGATTTTTAAAGGGGTGTATTCTCCTCCTTCAGTGGAATTGATCCAAGTTTTAATGAAATTTGATATGTCGTAGGTTGCAATATCGGTTTGATTATGTCTTGTTGAAGCAAATACGATAGTATTTCCATGTACAAATGCTGGTTGATTATCATAGCCAGGATTGTTGGAAATGTTCTTACCATCGCGGATTTCAATCTTTGAATTATTGGTGTTGACATCAAAAAGGAAGATTTCTGTATTCGCTTGTGCAAAATTTAATAGAGGTAGTAAAATTATGATAATCAGTATGTAACGCATGGTAATTTGTTTTTTTAAAGATAGAAATTTTATAATTCATTTGCATATTAATTTTTTGTTACTACATTTGTAGTATTAAAACTGTGTTTGTGGATATAAAACAATTGAATAAGTCTGAGCTTCAAATTATGAAGTATTTATGGATGCTTGAAAAAGGATTTATGAAAGACATTGTAGAAAAGTTTCCTGAACCAAGACCAGCATACACCACGATTTCAACATTGTTAAAACGAATGGTTGATAAGGAGTATATAGGTTTTGAACGTTTAGGTAGAGATAAACAATATTTTCCGATTCTAAAGAAAAATGATTATTTCTCGAAGCAGGTGAATGGCATGATTCAACATTTTTTTAATGATTCTAAAGCGCAATTCGCTTCGTTTTTTACAAAAAATGCTGATTTGTCCATGCAAGAATTGGAAGAACTTCAGGTATTGCTAAAGCAGAAAATGGATCAAAAGAAAGCCAATGATTAGTTATTTTATCTATACCATGATTAGTTTGGGCTGTTCTTATGCGGTTTATGTTTTATTACTTAGAAGGCAAAAAACCTTTCAGTTTAATCGGTTTTTTCTTTTAAGTGCTTTGGTATTGTGTTTAGCAGCTCCGTTTATAGAATTTGAACTGTTTAAAGCTGTTCCTAGTATTACTCAAATTCCATTAGAAAATTTCACCAAAACAGACATCTTAATAGATACAGTAGAGAGTATTGAAATAGGTGAGGAGGTAACCGTTACCTCTAATCGTACTCATCCGATTACAATCATTTATATCACAATTTCTCTTTTGTTATTCGTCCGGTTTTTAAAGAATCTATTTCAACTATATAGGCTTACTAGAGCTAATTTTGAAACCATTGGTAAACTTAAAGTCATAAAGACTTCAGATTCAGATATGGTGGCTAGTTTTTTTAATTATATGTTTTTGCCTAGTCATCATAATTTACCAGAAGATGACGTTAACAGTATTGTAGCTCACGAAACCGTGCACAGTAAAGAATTGCATACTTTAGACATTATACTCTTAGAATTTTTGAGTTGTGTGTTTTGGTTGAATCCGTTTATATGGTTATACAAAAAAGCAATTTTACAGAATCATGAGTTTATCGCTGATGAAAAGTCAGTGTCATCTGGTATTGATATCGAAAATTATTCAAATACCATCATTAATTTAGGACAAAAGGACTACCGCGTTCCTCTTACTAGCGGATTTAATTTCATTCAAATCAAAAATCGAATTATTATGTTACATCAATCAAAATCGTCAGTATTAAATCGTACTTTAAAAATTACCTCAGTCATTTTTCTATTTTCAGGTATTTTTGCACTTAGCTCTTGCAAAGATTTAGATGATACATTATCTACTGAGCCATTAGTGGTTGTTATAGACGCAGGACATGGAGGAAAAGATTCAGGACATTTTAGCGAACATGAAGTCGAAAAGACAATTATTCTTCAGATTACAAATTTATTAGCCTCTCTTAGCAATGACAAGGTTGAAATTGTATTAACTCGGAATAATGATAAGTTTGTGGAGTTAAGTGAGCGAGCAGATTTTATAAACAATATACAACCAAACTTGTTTTTAAGTTTACATTGTAATGCGCATAGTGATGCATCTATCAGCGGAACAGAAGCTTATTTCAATCCTAAACTTCAGGATGCTGAAACTAGCCTTAAATATGCCGATGTTTTAATTAAGCATCAACTAGATAATTTTGCAAGTAGAGGCGTAAAAGAAGCATCAGGATTTTATCTTTTAAAGAATACAACAGTTCCTGGGGTATATCTAGAGTTAGGTTTTCTTACCAATGAAAGAGATAGAGTAGTGCTTACCGATAAAAGAGAACAACTCAAAATTGCAAAATCTATATACGAAGGGTTATTAGAAATAAGAAATAGTAAATAATATAAAAAAGCCAATTCAACCCAAATCATGACAGGGAAGAATTGGCTTTTAACCATTCAACTTAACTAAATTTTAAAAGCAATATTTGTTTTCTGCTTTTACTTTTTCAGCGATTTCAATACGTAAATCTACGATATCAGGATAGTTTTGATACTTTGTGAAACGTTTAAGACCCATGAGCATCATACGTTGTTCATCGCCTTCAGCAAAAGAAATAATACTTTCTTTTCCTTTTTCTTCAACGATATCGACTGCGTGATATAAATATAATTTCGCCATGGCAATTTGTGCAGATTGTTCTGCTTCACTAGTACGTTTTACATTTTTCTCTGTTCTTAAAATTGCAGATTCTGCCATGTAAATTTCAATTAAAATATCTGCAGCAGCAATTAATAGCTGTTGGTGTTCTTCAAGCTGAGGTCCAAATTTTTGAACGGCTCCACCGGCAACCATTAAGAATGTTTTCTTTAACTTCTTAATCATTTCTTTCTCTTCAGAAAATAATTCAGAATAATCTGGAGTTTCAAACGAAGGAATACCCATTAATTCTTCTTGTACTTTTTGTGCAGGACCTAACAAATCTACGTGACCTTTCATTGCCTTTTTAACAAGCATACCAACGGTTAACATTCTGTTGATTTCGTTTGTTCCTTCATAAATACGCGCAATACGTGCATCTCTCCAAGCGGCTTCCATTGGTGTTTCTTCAGAGAATCCCATACCACCAAAAATTTGAATACCTTCATCGGCACAGTTTTGTACATCTTCGGAAACTGCAACTTTTAAAATAGAACATTCAATAGCATATTCTTCTACACCTTTGAGCTCTGCTTCTTGGTGTGTATTCCCTCCATCAACTCGTAAAGCAATTCTATCTTCAATGTTTTTAGCAGCTCTGTAAGTTGCCGATTCACCAGCATAGGCACTCGCAGCCATTTCCGCTAACTTTGTTTTTATGGCACCAAAGTCGGCAATAGGGGTTTTAAATTGTTTACGCTCCGTAGCATAATTTACAGCTGTCGTTAAAATTCTTCGTTGCGAATCTAAACAAGCAGCAGCTAGTTTTATACGACCAACATTTAAGGCATTCATGGCTATTTTAAAGCCTTCACCACGGCCAGCTAACATATTTTCAACAGGGACAACCGTGTCATTAAAAAATACCTGACGTGTAGAAGACGCACGAATACCTAATTTATGCTCTTCCTCACCTAGCGTGATGCCATTCGGGTTTTCACCATCGTACTCAACAATGAAGCCTGTAATATTTTTGTCATCTTCAATACGCGCAAACACAATCATCAAACTACAAAAACCTGCATTTGAAATCCACATTTTTTGACCGTTGATTTTATATGATTTACCATCCTCAGAAAGTTGAGCCGTAGTTTTACCAGAATTAGCATCCGATCCCGCACCTGGTTCTGTTAAACAATAGGCACCAAACCACTCACCAGTAGCTAATTTAGGAACGTATTTTTGCTTTTGTTCTTCTGTACCATACAGCGTAATGGGCATCGTACCAATTCCGGTGTGAGCACCAAACGCTGTACTAAATGATCCTGTACCAGAAGAAATATAATCACAAGTTAATACGGTTGAAACGAAGCCCATTCCTAAACCTTCATAAGCTTCTGGAACTGCGACGCCTAAAAATCCCATTTCACCAGCTTTACGCATCACCTCTTCGGTTAACGCATAATCTTTAGCTTCAAAACGTGCTTTATGAGCAATAATTTCACGTTCGTTGAATTCCATTACGGATTCTTTCATCATGTTTTGCTCTTCTGAAAAATCTTCAGGAGTGAAAATGTCTTGGCTATCTGTTTCCTTTACCAGGAATTGTCCGCCTCTTAATAAATCTTTTTCTTCTGTTGCCATGTTGTTTTTTAGTTTAAAGAAGATAGAAAAGAGAGAATAGACTCTAACCGAGACTATTTTGAAATCCCATTGTCATTCTTTGGAATTCTTCTGATTTATCTTCAAGTATTTTTAATGTTTCGTTGTTTATATATTGTCTATGTTTTGCTACTAATATTTGTGTGCCCAATTCGAAAGAAGAGCCTAAAGCAATGTCCAGAAAATGTCTAAATGACTTATCTGTTCTTGAAGAGCCTTCCGCAATATTACTTGGCATTGAAACTGAACATCTACTTATTTGTGAACTAACAAATCTGAAATATCATTTGTAATCTCTAAACTGAGTTTCCAAATTTTTAAATTCTTATAATTATGTCTTAGCCTAGCACACATGAGTCTTTTTTCTATTCTCTTTTATCTTCTTTCTACGAAAGGAACTCAAATATCCCACAAGCCCCTTGACCAGTACCAACACACATAGTAACTGCTCCATACTTACCTTTCATGTCTTGCTTACGCATTTCGTCAAATAATTGTACAGATAGTTTTGCTCCTGTACATCCTAATGGATGACCAAGTGCAATGGCTCCACCATTGACGTTAATAATATCTGGATTAAGGTTTAATTCTCTAATGACAGCTAAAGATTGCGAAGCAAAGGCTTCATTTAATTCAATTAACGCTAAATCGTCTTGTTTTAAACCGGCTTGTTTTAAGGCTTTTGGAATTGCTTTAACCGGTCCGATTCCCATGATACGCGGTTCCACACCTGCAGCAGCATAGTTGACCATTCTTGCGATTGGTTCTAAGCCTAATTCTTTTACCATGTCTTCACTCATGACCATAACAAAAGCAGCACCATCACTCATTTGTGACGAGTTACCCGCCGTAACACTTCCACCAGCTGCAAATACGGCTCTAAGTTTTGCTAAAGCTTCTTTACTGGTTCCTGCACGAGGTCCTTCATCTTTAGTTACGGTGTATGATTTTGTTGCTTTTTTACCGTTAGCATCAATATAAGTTTGTTCAACTTCAATTGGTACTATTTGATCTTGAAAACGATCTTCGGCTTGCGCTCTTAAGGCTTTCATATGTGAATTGTAGGCAAACTCATCTTGATCTTCACGAGATACATTGAATTGTTTTGCAACAGCTTCTGCTGTATTTCCCATACCCCAATAATAATCTTCGTGACCTGCTTTTACAATGGCGTCATAATTTAATTCTGGTTTAAATCCAGTCATTGGAACGCTACTCATGCTTTCTGCTCCACCAGCAATAATACAATCTGCCATTCCGGCTTGTATTTTAGCCGTGGCCATGCCAATGGTTTCGACTCCAGAAGAGCAAAAACGATTAACGGTTACTCCAGGAACATCGACAATATCTAATCCCATTAAAGAGATTAAACGTGCCATATTTAATCCTTGTGAACCTTCAGGCATAGCGTTACCAACAATCACATCGTCAATACGCTTTGGGTCTAAATTAGGCAATTCCTTCATCATATATTTGATGGTTTCTGCTGCCAATTCATCTGTTCTTTTAAAACGGAACACGCCTTTTGGTGCTTTACCAACTGCGGTTCTGTATGCTTTTACTATATATGCTGTTTTCATAATTTTAGATTTTTAGATAATTAGATTTTTGAATATTTTAGATTTCTAAGCGTCTAGAAATCTGAGAATCTAAGTTGTCTAATTTCTTAACGGTTTCCCTTTAGTTAACATGTGTTGAATACGTTCCAATGTTTTACGTTCTGTACAAAGTGAAAGGAAAGCTTCACGTTCTAAATCCAATAAATATTGTTCCGTTACTTTGGTTGGTTCCGATAAATCCCCACCAGCCATAACGTATGCTAGTTTATTGGCGATTTTCATATCGTGCTCAGAAATGTAATTCGAGTCTTCCATAGAATCTGTTCCTACCATAAACATTCCTAATGCTTGTTTACCAAGAACTAAAACATCATTTCGTTTCACCGGTTGTGTATAACCAGAATTAGCCATTAACATAGCGTGTTGTTTTGCAACGGCAATTTGACGGTCTTTGTTCACCACAACAACATCTTTGCCTTTTTGAAGTAATCCTAAATCGAAAGCTTCATAAGCAGATGTCGAAACTTTTGCCATACCAATGGTTAAGAAATATTCTTGTAAAATATTTAATTGTACATCGCCTTTATGGAAAAGGTCTTGGGCTCTTAAAGCCATTTCTTTAGAACCTCCACCACCAGGAATTACACCAACACCAAACTCTACAAGTCCCATGTACGTTTCTGCTGCTGCAACCACTTTATCAGCGTGAAGTGATAACTCACATCCTCCACCTAAAGCCATGCCATGTGGCGCAGAAATCGTTGGAATAGAAGAGTAGCGCATGCGCATCATGGTATCTTGGAAATATTTAATAGCCATGTTAAGCTCGTCATATTCTTGTTCTGCAGCCATCATAAAAATCATGCCGATGTTTGCACCAACAGAGAAGTTTGCCCCTTGGTTCCCAACAACTAATCCAGCAAAATCTTTTTCTGCTAAATCAATACCTTTATTTATACCTGCAAGAACATCTCCACCAATCGTATTCATTTTAGACTGGAATTCAACATTTAAGATGCCGTCGCCTAGGTCTTCGATAACCACACCTGAGTTTTTAAAGACTTCGTTCGTTTTGCGAATATTGTCTAAAATGATGAAACTATCTTGACCAGGAATTTTTATTTGTGTTTGAGACGGAATATCATAGAAATACGTTGCGCCTTCTTTTACGGTATAAAAAGATGTGCTTCCAGAAGCCAACATGTCGTTAACCCAAGCAGCAGGCTCTAAACCTTCGGCTTTCATTAATTCGATACCTTTTTCTACACCAATCGCATCCCAAATTTGAAAAGGACCGTGTTCCCACCCAAAACCAGCTTTCATCGCATCGTCAATCTTGTAGAGCTCATCTGAAATTTCTGGAATACGGTTAGAAACGTAAGCGAATAATGCCGTGAAGCTTTTTCTGTAAAACTCACCAGCCTTATCTTTTCCATTTACTAAGACTTTAAAACGATCCACAACTTTATCAATCGTTTTCGTAAGCTCTAAAGTGGCAAATTTTGCTTTTTTAGAAGCTCTGTATTCAAGTGTATTTAAGTCTAATGATAAAATTTCAGAAGAACCATCTTCTCTTCTCACTTTCTTATAAAAACCTTGTCCGGTTTTACTTCCTAACCATTTATTTTCCATCATGGTGTTGATGAAATCTGGCAATTCAAATAACTCTAAACGTTCATCTTTAGGGCAGTTTTCTCTAATACCGTTGGCCACGTGAACTAAAGTATCTAAACCTACAACATCTACTGTACGGAAGGTTGCCGATTTTTGACGACCAATAACAGGACCTGATAATTTATCTACTTCTTCGATAGTTAGATTTAAATCTTTAACCGCATGAAATAAACTTTGAATGCTGAAAATACCAATTCGATTTCCTATAAAAGCAGGAGTATCTTTAGCAATTACGGAAGTTTTACCTAAGAATTTCTCTCCATACTCATTTAAGAAATCTAAAACAGCTTGGTCTGTTTTAGGACCAGGAATGATTTCGAATAATTTTAAGTAACGTGCTGGATTAAAAAAGTGCGTGCCACAGAAATGTTTCTGGAAATCGTCACTACGACCTTCACTCATAAAGTGAATTGGAATACCAGAAGTATTTGAGGTAATTAATGTACCTGGCTTACGGTATTTCTCAAGTTTTTCAAAAACTTGTTGTTTAATGTCTAGTCTTTCGACAACAACTTCCATAATCCAATCGACATCAGCAACTTTGGCAATATCGTCTTCTAAGTTTCCTGTAGTGATTCTGCTTGCAAATGCTTGACTATAAATTGGTGAAGGTTTAGATTTTAAAGACGCTGTTAAAGCATCATTTACTAATCTGTTTCTTACAACTTTGTCTTCTAAAGTTAAACCTTTAGATTTCTCTTTGTCGTTAAGTTCTCTAGGTACGATGTCTAATAATAAAACATCAACACCAATATTGGCGAAATGACAAGCGATACCGCTTCCCATAATTCCTGATCCAATAATTGCTATTTTTTTAATTCTTCGTTTACTCATCTTATTTTAAAATGTGTTCTTTTTTATTGTAAATCTGTTTATTTGAAATCATATTATTTATGACTTCGGCAACTTTGTAAAAGTTATTTAGTTCTTCTGTAGAGATATTATTTTTTATAGTTTCATCAAAGGTTAAAACCTTCTCCTTTGATAAAGCTCTTTTTTTTCGACCAAAATCCGTTAAAAAAATTAGAACGCCACGACCATCTTCAGGATTTGGCTTACGTTCTATGAGGCCTTTGGCTTCCATTGTTTTTAAAGTCCTAGATAGACTTGTCGCTTCCATTCCCATTTTTGGACCTAATGATGTTGAAGGAGTTCCTTTTTCTGGATCAATACTTAATAATGCAAATCCAGTGGCCATTGTTGTCCCAAATTCAGACGCCTCTTCATTGTACATTTTGTTGACCGCTAACCATGTGGTTCTAAGGACGTAGTCGATGGTTTTATCTTTCATGTATTACATTTGAGTACCAAATATAATGAAAAATACTATGCGTGCATAATAAATATTTAAAAATTTTATTTCGGTTATGTTAAATTTAATGTTGTTATTCTGAAATAAATAAGTTTTAAAGACTTCTTTTTTGAGAATATGATAATAATTAAAGAAACTTATAATAGGAAGAATACTAGTTAACAACGTATAGCATGACTACTCTGAATCGTGAATAATATCATGTCGTCATTTTTATAAACTAAGCAATAAAAACAAACAGATACACTCTAGTATGGTAACTGTTTGTTTAAGGATTTATTAATTGCAAGTTATCTTAAGTTCTATAGATTTTATCATACAGATCTTGGTATATACCGATTATAATAGCACGTTTCATTTTTAAAGTGGGAGTAAGTTGACCACCCTCTATAGACCAAATATCAGGAGTGAGTTCAAAACGTTTGATTTGTTCCCATTTGCCAAAATGCTTATTATATTTGTCAACTTCTTGTTGAATACGTTTAATCACAATTTCTGAGCTAGCAATTTCGGCATTCGTTTTACCGACGTTATTATTTTTCAGGTCAATCCAATCACGTATAAAATCAAAGTTTGGTTGTATTAAAGCGGCTGGCATTTTTTCACCTTCACCCACAACCATAATCTGTTCGATGAAAAGCGATTGTTTCATATCATTTTCTAAAAGTGGTGGAATAACGTATTTACCACCAGAGGTCTTGAACATTTCCTTTTTACGACCAGTAATTTTTAAGAACCCATCCGCATCTATTTCCCCTTTGTCTCCAGTGTGAAAATAGTCTCCTGACATAACTTCAGCTGTTTTCTCAGGGTCTTTATAATAGCCTAACATGACATTAGGTCCTTTAATTAAAAGTTCTCCATCCTCGGCGATTTTAACCTCTACATTATCTATAGGTTTACCAACAGTACCCACTCTGTACATATGGTCTCGATATAAACCAACAGCGACTACAGGTGATGTTTCTGTTAAGCCATACCCTTCCATAACTCTCATTTTAGCAGCTCCAAATATTCTTGCTAAACGAGGTTGTAGTGCGGCACTTCCAGAAACCATAGTTCTTAACTCACCACCAAGCGCGTCTCTCCATTTGCTAAAAATAAGTTTATTAGCAATTTTCAACTGCAACTCATACCAAGGTCCATTGGCACCATAAGGTTCCCAGCGTTCTCCTAAGCTTACTGCCCAAAAGAATAACACCTTCTTAATACCAGATAATTCATCTCCTTTAAGCATTATTTTGTCGAAAACTTTTTCGAGTAATCGTGGCACAACACTCATTAAATTGGGATTAATCTCTTTGGCATTATCCCCAATTTTGTCTATACCTTCTGCAAAGTAAATGGACATTCCAGCATATTGATATACATATATTAAAACACGTTCAAAAACGTGACAAATAGGTAAGAAGCTTAATATTCTATTTTCACCTGGTACAATCGGTACTCTTGGCGAACTATCTAACGCGTTGCTTGTGATATTCCAATGCGAAAGCATAACACCTTTCGGTTTTCCTGTGGTACCAGAGGTGTAAATTATAGTCGCTAAATCTGTAGATTTTACAGCATCTTTTCTTAATTCTACTTCAGGTTGATTACTGTCGTCTTTACCAAGTTCTAATAACTCGGAATAATGTTTGCAGCCTTCGATATGATTAAAAGAATAGACTTCCTTTATTTTCGTATTCGCTTGTACTTGTTTCACTTTATCAAATACCTCATTATCGGAGACAAAACAGTAAATAGACTCACTATGATTTAAAACGTATTCATAATCTTCGGCAGAAATCGTTGGATATATAGGGATATTTTGTGCTCCTAGTTGAAGAATTCCAATATCCATAATATTCCATTCCGTCCGATTGGTAGATGATATCACTGCAATTTTATCGTCTTTCTGCACACCTAAACGCAATAACGCCCTACTCATTGCATTCGATTTATCTATATACTCTTGGGTAGATATTGACTCCCATTTGCCATTGTATTTGGTAACGAGTGCATTAGGGTTTGGTTTGTGTTGTAATTGGTAATATGGGAAATCAAAAAGTCTTGTTACTTGGGTCATGTCAATTGGCGCTTATTTAATATAGAGATATTACGAAAATATAAAAATTAAAGTTATAAAATATAAAATTAATATTGTTGATGTAAATTAATTGATAATATGCTAATTTGTTGTTGTTTTCTGCAAAATTTAATATTGGTTTGGTGAATTCAATAATTATGGAGTTATTTTTTTGTTAAAGCTGTAATTATTTTTATATATTTGGTTAACCAGTTTGGTTAACCAATTATAAAGTGTTGAAATTAATACCAATAACTAAATAAATTAATCAATTATGAAAACTTTTTACAATTTAAAGTCTCGGACTTTCTATGTATTAACGATTGCATTATTCTCTACAATTAGTGCGATTTCTCAAACGACCTATAATATCCCCAATTTGGATGATATTGATGAACTTGAAGACTTATTTGAAACTCTTGAAGCAGGAGATACTGTTATTTTAGCGGACGGAGTTTATGATGATGATGATAGAATTAAGTTTTCACCTACTGCAGGTACTGCGGCTATGCCAATAACATTTAGAGCAGAAACTCCTGGTGGAGTTAGATTTACTGGAGGTATGCAATTGAGTATTGGCGGAGATCACGTTGTAGTTGATGGCTTTTATTGGGATGGCGGTTTTGGATCTAGCGTTGTCATCGAATTTAGAGATGGAGAAAACTATGCTAATTATAGTACCCTTCAAAATTGTGCAATGGATGGTCTAGCTGTTGAAAGTCCATCAGCAGGAACAAGTACAAAACATAACTGGGTTATGTTATACGGTACTTATAATACGGTAATTAACTGTTCCTTTATGAATAAGGAAAGTTCTGGAAATATGATTTTAGTAGAACTTGCTTATAACGCCTATCCTCCTGTGGAAGATGACGAGCCTGAAATAAACACCAGCTGCGATATTGTAGGCCATACTATAAGTAATAATTATTTTTATAAGTATGAAAAAATTGATGCGAGTTTATCTAATTCAGGTGATAGTGAAACGATTCGGATAGGTACGAGTTCATATCAAAATGTAGATAGTAGCGTTATGGTGAGTAATAACTATTTTGTTGAAGCTGATGGTGAAAACGAAATTATTACTAATAAAAGTAAAAATAACTCCTACATCAATAATACCTTTAGAAGAAGTAGAGGGTCTTTAGTGCTTCGACATGGTTCTAATGCTACAGTTGAAGGGAATTATTTTTTAGGTGAAAATGTTGATGGCACTGGTGGAATCAGAATTGTGGATAGTGAGCATACCATTACAAATAATTATATTCAAGATTGTATCACAGTTGTTGATCAATCCATATGGAATAACGGTATTACATTTTTGGGAGGAAGCTCAAACAACTCCGTCCCATGTACATCTGACAATACATCAAGTGATTATCAAAAAGTTGTAGATATTAATGTATCTAACAATACCATTATAAATACAAATGCCCCTTTATTTTATAATACCGATAAAGGCTCCACCGACCCAACAGGAATTGTATCGAATAACTTAATTTATTATACGGATGGCAATTCAAACATAACAGAGATACTCACTGGTGATACAGCGAGTTCATATGCGGATCTTGGTACAACTTTAGAATACTCAGGAAACGTTTATTCAGGAGCTGCATTAGGTGAAACTAACCTTGGGTTTTCAGAAGAAACGGGAATTGTAGCGACGCCTAATGGTGAGATATTTACATTTTCCGGTCTTGGATCTGAAAATAAAGGTGCTGATATGGGTATTTACGAACCTACAACTGATGCTATGGTAGGTTATGGCATTGGTGCTTGTTTCTTAAATAATTTAGGTGAAAGTATAATGGATGGAGATTGTACTATTGAAATACCAGAATCGTTAACAATTAGTGGTTTATCTGCGCTTGATCCTGGTGCTGGTAGTTATGATGTTTCGGTCAATGCAAATGTAAGTTGGTTAGCGGTTTCTAACGATGCTTGGATATCATTAGATGTGAGCTCAGGGACTGGTGATGCCGTAGTTGAAATTTCAGTAACCGAAAATAGTGATACTAATAGTAGATCTGGTTCTGTAACATTTACTCAAGACGACGTAACTGATGGTATCGTTAGAATTTTGAACATAACACAAGATGGTGCCGATTTAACAGATTTATATGATTTAATTAATACAGGAGTTGAAGGTGAAGATCCTGTCACAATTCATTCGTTTTCTCAACAGGAAGTGGATCTCGATGCTGATCCACCAAAGACGAATTATGCCTATAATACTTTAGATAAAGATACAGGGACGCAATGGACTGCATCAGATGGTTCAATTCTAGCAGGCGATTTTAAAGGTGATGGTGAATATGTTATTTTTGATTTAGATGGTGAATATGAACTTGATTTAATACAAATTGCTACAGATGATAAGGCAGATCCTTATGGTATACAATTTTGGGTATCTACTACAGGAACAGACCCTTCAGATTTTACCATGGTTTTACCAACTACGGCGGATGATTTATTAATTACTACAACTACAGGTACACGAGATGATTTTGATCAGTATGAAGTTTCAGTTAATGCACGTTATGTAAAACTCATGAGTTACGGAAGATTCAATACAGCCGGAGACGACAGGGTCAGTGCATGGTCTAATATTACTGAAGTAGAGTTTTTCGGTTCTCAAGTGTTATCTGTAAGTGAGGCTGAGATACAAAAGAATGTTTCACTCTATCCAAATCCTGTTAAGAATAATTTAAATATTAAAGTTTTAAATAATATTCAAATGGATGATGCTAAACTCTATAGTTTAGATGGTAAATTAATTATGAATATGAAGCTAGAGTCTTCTAATTCGGAATTCTCAATAGATCTAACAGAACTAAGTAGTGGAAGCTATATTCTCAACCTTTCAGCTTTAGACGGCACTAATTTTTCTAAATTAATTATAAAAGAATAGTAGCTTAAATTGTTATTATAACAACAAAAAAAAGCTCTTACATTTTGTAAGAGCTTTTTTATTAGTTTAAGATTATTTGGTAATCCACTTTCTTGCATTCACAAAGGCTTCTAACCAAGGCGATACGTCATCTTTTCTATCTTGTGGGTAATTCGCCCAATTCCATTGAAAAATAGAGCGTTCTATATGTGGCATTGTCGCTAAATGGCGTCCGGTTTTATCGCAAAGCATTGCGGTATTAAAATCAGAACCGTTAGGATTTGCAGGATATTCCGCATAACCATATTTAGCAACAATATTGTATTTGTCTTCTGCATATGGAAGCTTAAATTTGCCTTCACCATGAGAAATCCAAACCCCTAAAGTACTTCCGGCTAAACTAGAGAGCATTACCGAATTATTCTCTTGAATCTTAACCGATGTAAAGCCACTCTCATGTTTATGTGAATCGTTATAAGTCATTTTACCGTGAATCTCGTGCTCTGGATTAACGAGGTCTAGTTCCATCCAAAGTTGGCAACCATTACAAATACCAACAGACAATGTATCTTCACGCTTAAAGAAATCATTAATCACTTTATTGGCTTTCTCATTGTATTTTATAGCTCCAGCCCAACCTTTCGCTGAACCTAAAACATCAGAATTACTAAAACCACCAACGGCTCCTAAAAACTGAATATCTTCTAAGGTTTCTCTGCCAGAAATTAAATCCGTCATATGCACATCCTTCACATCAAAACCCGCTAAATACATGGCATTTGCCATTTCTCGCTCTGAATTTGAACCTTTTTCTCTAAGAATGGCTGCTTTTGGTCTAGAATTAGGTGTGCCAATACTATCCTTTAACTGGCCTGTAAAATGATTTGGGAACGTAAAGTCTAATGCTTGATGTTTATAATTATCAAAGCGGTCTTTAGCTAATCCATTTGCCGTTTGTTTTTGGTCGAGTAGGTAAGAGGTTTTAAACCACATATCTCGCAATCTTGAAACGGTCATCGTAAAGACTTGGTCATTATTAATAATGCCTAAAACATCACTTTCAGTGACTTTACCTAGTTTATGAAATGTAATATCTGCATTTGATAACGCCGTTTCAATAGTGTCATCACTTTCAGCTTGAATTACGATACCAGCATTTTCAGCAAAGAGCACTTTAAAGGCATCTTTTTCGTTTAGGCTTGTAATATCTAACTCAGCTCCTAAATTAGTATCAGCAAAACATAATTCTAATAAAGTGGTAATTAATCCACCAGAAGCCACATCGTGACCTGCAACAATTTGATTGTCTTTTATTAAATCTTGAATGGTATTAAATACCGTTTTTACGTACGTTGCACTTTTAATATTAGGAGTGGTATTTCCTATTTTATTGTTGATTTGCGCAAAAGAACTTCCACCTAATTCATAAGAATCTTGAGAAATATTGATGTAGTATATGGATCCTTTTCCTTTTTTGAAAACGGGTTCTACAACTTTAGTAATATCATTACAATTAGCGGCGGCAGAAATAATCACGGTTCCAGGAGAAATGACATCACCATCAGGATATTTCTGTTTCATGGATAATGAATCTTTTCCTGTTGGTACATTAATACCTAAGTCGATTGAAAATTCTGAGATCGCTTTTACAGCCTCATATAAACGTGCATCTTCACCTTCATTTTTACAAGGCCACATCCAGTTGGCAGATAAGGATACACTTTTTATGCCATCTTTAAGAGGTGCCCACATAATGTTAGTTAAAGCTTCCGCTATTGAATTGCGACTACCAGCTTCCGGATTAATTAATCCTGAAATAGGTGAGTGTCCAATTGATGTTGCAATACCTTCTTTACCTTTAAAGTCGAGTGCCATAACTCCAACATTATTTAAAGGGATTTGTAATGGTCCAACACATTGCTGTTTGGCTACTTTACCACCAACACAACGGTCTACTTTATTTGTTAACCAATCTTTAGAGGCAACGGCTTCAAGTTGTAACACTTGGTCTAAATAGTCGTAGAAATTTTTAGTGTTATACGAAATTCCAGAATATTCCTTTTCAACCGTAACATCATTCATTATAGTTTTAGGAGAGCTCCCAAACATATCCTCTAAGGCTAAATCCATTGGCTTCTGGCCTGTCATTTTAGACTCAAAAGTAAATCGGTGTTTTCCGGTGACTTCACCAACATCGTAAATAGGAGACCGTTCTCTGTCTGCTATTTTATGTAAGGTATCTAAATGTTTGTCACCAATAACTAATCCCATACGTTCTTGAGATTCGTTACCAATAATTTCTTTAGCCGACAATGTTGGATCACCAACAGGTAATTTATCTAAATCGATGTTTCCACCAGTATCTTCAACAAGTTCTGATAAACAATTTAAGTGTCCACCTGCTCCATGATCGTGAATAGAAACAATAAAATTTTCATCACTTTCTACCATGCCACGAACGGCATTTGCAGCACGTTTTTGCATTTCTGGGTTAGATCGTTGTACCGCATTTAACTCAATACCTGATGCCAAAGCACCAGTGTCTGCAGAAGAAACCGCAGCTCCTCCCATACCAATTCTATAATTATCACCGCCGAGGATGACGATTTTATCGCCTTCTTTCGGAACATCTTTCAAGGCTTGGTCGGCTTTTCCATAACCAATTCCACCAGCTTGCATAATCACTTTATCGTAACCAATTTTACCGTTGGTATCTTGGTGTTCAAAAGTTAAAACAGATCCGCATATTAACGGTTGACCAAATTTATTTCCAAAATCAGAGGCTCCATTACTGGCTTTAATCAAAATATCCATTGGAGTTTGGTATAACCATTTGCGCTCAGGAAATGCTTTTTCCCAAGGACGCTCGTCGTTTAATCTTGAATATGAGGTCATGTAAACTGCAGTACCAGCTAAAGGTAAAGAGCCTTTTCCGCCAGCTAATCGATCTCTAATTTCTCCACCGGATCCTGTTGCAGCACCATTAAATGGTTCAACGGTTGTTGGGAAATTATGCGTTTCAGCTTTTAGTGAAATTACAGATTCGTAATCTTTTGTGGTATAATAATCTGGGATGTCAGCACGTTGTGGCGCAAATTGCTCAACAACTGGTCCTTTTATAAAAGCGACGTTATCTTTATATGCCGAAACAATATCGTTGGGATTTTGCTTAGAGGTTTCTTTAATGAGTTTGAAAAGTGATGTTTCCTTTTCTTTACCATCTATAACAAAGGTGCCGTTGAATATTTTATGACGACAGTGTTCTGAGTTGACTTGAGAAAATCCAAAAACTTCAGAATCCGTTAATGGTCGCCCTATTTTATTGGATACGCTTTCAAGGTATTCCACCTCTTCGTCGCTAAGCGATAACCCTTCTTGTTGATTGTATTCAGAAATGTTTTCAATATTAAGAATAGCTTCAGGTTGAATATCGATTTTAAAAATATCTTGATTCAAACTTGAAAACTTTTCAGAAATCATAGGGTCAAAATCCTTAAAATCTTCAGATATTGAAGTAAACTCTTCAATTCTTATAATATCTGAAATACCCATGTTTTGTGTGATTTCTACAGCATTGGTACTCCATGGAGTAATCATTGCAGCTCGTGGTCCAACAAAAAAAGCATCGAGAGATGCTTGTTCTATTTTTGGTTGGTCGCCAAATAACCATGTCAATTTTGACATGGTTTCTGTTGATAATTCTTTTGTGGCTTGAACAGCAAATACTTTGCTGTTTTGGTTTCCGAAGAAATGAATCATTTATGTGGTGTATTTGAGTTGTGTTTAGTAAAATGCAAATTTACTTTTTTTATACGTTATATAACTTATAATCTAGTATTGAAAATTAGGAGTTGTTCACGATGTTTTAAACATAAAAAAAAGCGGCTCATGGAGCCGCTTCGTTTAATAGGTCTAGTTACAATTAGTGTTTAACCAATCTTTTGGTCTGACTTCCGTTTTCAGAATTTAATTTTATGATATAAACTCCTTTGGTTAATTCAGAGATATTTAATTTGGTTTGATTTGTTGTGATGTTTTGAACGGTTATTTTTTTACCTAAAATATCATAAACTTCAGCGACAAGTGTTTGATTGGATAAGATTGTTACTTCATTACCATTGGCAGGATTAGGAAATAGCTTAATACGATCTTGTTGTACGTCTGTAACTGATAAATCTTCCCATCTGTTTTGGGCTTCAGGTCCTCCCCAAATGACAGTCGCTAAATAAGGATTGTCTATAAAAGGGTTTCTATTGCCTTGAGCAAACTCATTACTTGCATTTCCGTGATATGCGTTTCTCACATCTTCTAAACCACCTTCAACTACTGGGTCTTCAGCATTCCATTGTAAAAACATATCAATCATATCATCAGGTGTAGAAGCGCTACTGCCAAAACCAACATTTGTTGGTAAGCATCGCTCACCGTAACGCAGATACATGTACATAATAATTCTAGCACAGTCACCTTTCCATTCATCTCCAGGATACCAGCCACCATTAGTTGCACCAGATTCACCATTAGTAAATTCACCCGTGGCTTTATCTGAAAACCATAGACTTCCGCGTTGCCCATTTCTTTGTACATCACTAGGTCTCAACATTTGTGCATCAGAACCAGGACCAGAAGTGCCTAAATTAGGGTTTCCTAAGGATTTTGGGTAAACATGTTCTCTGTTCCAATCTCCAACATTTCCTCCATTTTCAAACTTTCCTCTAGTCCGGTCAGTCGTTATGCTACCATCAGTATCATTATATCCATAAAGTAAAATTACATTATCTGAGTTGTTTGGGTCTAAATCTGTGATTCTTGACGCATCCCAAACATCACTGTAGCTTAAATAGTTAACGTGTTTGTCTTCCGTAACATCTATTAAATCATTCTTTAAAGAGATACCTGTAGTAGAAAAATCAACATTGCTATAATACGATTCTAATTCAGTTGGTGGAGCTAATTGCGCAAATGCAAAAGAGGTTACAAATGCTAAGAGTAAAGTGTAAAAGTGTTTCATTAATTTTAATTTTTTAGAATAATGACAAGAAGAATTCGTAGCGAGTGAATTCCTAGGTTTGTCTAGAGCAAAGGTAAATAAAAATAGAGATTAGCTGTTTTTTTAACATTTCACTAAGTGCCGCTCTTTACGTGTTGTAAATGATGATTTTAAGTGTGAAAAAAGTAGCTACACTTCGACTATGGTCATTGTGCAACTGCTTTTTGTATTAAGAAGTCTTAAGTTTATTGTTTAATCAGCTTTTTAGTTACTGTTGAATCTCCTTGAGTCATTTTAACAATATAAAGTCCAGTTTTTAAAGCCTGAAGATTTAAATCACTAGTTTTATTGATGTGGGTTGTAAATACACGCTTTCCAAGAATATCAAAAATTTCAATAGTTGTCGTAATATCAGATTTTAAATCTACAGTTATATTATTTTTAACTGGGTTAGGGTACAGATTTATATCCTCTAAACGATAGTCAGCTACCGAAAGTAAACCACATGTCCATGATAAATTATCAAACATCACTCTATTTGATGTTGTACTATTATTGTTAATGACTAAGGATGTTACAGAATTTACATTAACCTCAATTGTTGTCGTTATAGGGTCGTCTCCGTAAGGAATTGTGCCTACAACATTTCCATTTACAATGAGGTCAAAAGTACCCGTTGATCCACCAAAGACGCGTTGCGTAGTCACTGTGAATTGCTCTACAAAATCAAAATAGTCACTAATATTTGTGGCCTCCAATTGGCCATTTCTAACGGTTATAGCTCTGTTATCTAAGGTCTGATCAGTTCTAGCATCTGTTGCGCTCCATATAATTCCAAGATCGTCGGTCCAGGTGACATCAGTGTATGAGCCAGCAGAAGCTCCCATATTTTCACAAGTTACAGTAATGCAGTTTAAGTCAGGATTTTCATTTTCTAATGTTGTTTCACAAGATTCATTGCTAGGATCTGATTCATTTCCTGCCGCATCTTTAGCCACAACTGTAAAACAAAAGTTAACATCTGGAAGTAAATTTGTTTTAGTCGCAGAGGTCGTGTTAGAGCTAAACGCAAAATTGCCATCCATATAAATATCGTAAGTTGTAACGCCTATGTTGTCGGTAGCTGCGTCCCAACTTAAATCAATAGTACTATCCGTAGGATTTGAAGTTACTAAATTGGTGGGAGTTGAAGGGGTTTCTGTATCTGGAGTTGGATTCCAAATCATATTCACATATTCAGGATGATCTACAAAAGGATTTGCATTACCTTGAAAATTATAGGCAGCATCATTTCTATCTCGCTCGGTTTGATCTACGGGATCAATATTGTTGTGCCAATCTAATAACATATCCACAGCCCAATCTTCTAATGCTTGGTTTTCGGTGCCATTAAACATTTCAAAACTGGCATAACCATCAACATTATCTTGATAACGTGTTACAAAATAAAGTATGGCTCTAGCAATATCTCCTTTAAACTCATCTAGAGGTTCGAAAACAGTGCCTGAATATCCTGATACATTACTGGATCCTAGTTTAGATCCATTTAGTGATGTCCAAGTTGCAGATCCAACAGTACCAAATGGAAAATTATCTCTTTTACCATTGGCATAACCATCACTTGGGACCACATGGTGAATATCATTTTTCATTGGAGATGCGCTTCCAAAAGAGCTCTGTGGTACGATATGCTCACGGTTGTAACAATCAGATTCAGCACCATAGTTTCCACATTGGTTAGTGCCAAGTGTAAACGTATAAGGATCTGTGCCGTTAGGGTTTTCAGTATAGTACATTAAAAGTGTGCCATCATTTTCATAACCGGTTTCTGCGATATTGTCAATAAACGCTGTAGCATAGCCTGTATATAATTCGCCATAGCCTTGATCATCATGACCATTAGTAATAATAGTTTTTAATTCAGTTTTTAAATCAAAACCAGTTAGGCCATTAGCACTATCATAATAATTAGAAGGGATTTGGGCAAATCCAATACTTGACACTAATAAGAGTAATAGGTAGATGTGTTTCATACGTATTGATATAATAAATTAGTTTACGATTTCTTTTCCAAAAGGGCCATATAGAATCCGTCGAAACCAGATTTGTAGGCTAATACTTTCTTATCTTTAACAAAAGTAAAATCTTTTCCTGCTTCTGAAGTTAAGAATTTGTCAACTTGTTTTTGATTTTCTGACGGTAAAACGGAACACGTCGCGTATACCATCTTTCCACCAGGTTTAACCATTTTAGAATATTGTTCTAAGACTTCTTGTTGTGTTTGCTTAATGTTTTCAATAAACTCTGACTGTAGTTTCCACTTCGCATCAGGGTTTCGTCTTAAAACACCTAAACCAGAACATGGAGCATCGATTAATAAACGATCGGCTTTACCGTGTAATTTTTTAATAGGCTTCGTAGAATCGATGACTTTCATCTCAATATTGTGAACTCCATTTCTTCTAGCTCTGACTTTTAGTTTTTTCAATTTACTTTCGTAAATATCCATCGCTATAAGTTGGCCTTTGTTCTCCATTAACGACGCTAAGTGTAACGTTTTACCTCCAGCGCCAGCACAAACATCAACCACTTTCATTCCTGGTTTAACATCCAAATAGTCAGCAACCAATTGTGATGATGCATCTTGTACTTCAAACCAGCCATTTTTAAAAGCTTCTGTTACAAAAACGTTAGCACGTTCTTTTAATTTTAAAGCAGAAGGATGATTTGGTAAAACGTCAGTTTCAATGTCTTCTGATTCTAGCTTAAGCTGTAAATCTTTTTTTGTTGTCTTTAAGGTATTAACTCTAAGAATTACCTCGGCTTGTTCATTTTGCTTGGCAATTTCTTTAGTCCATTCAGTTTCGCCTAATTCAGAAACACCTAATTCATCAATCCAATCTGGAATAGATTCGCGGTATTTTCTAATTTTAGACAATTCATCAAAACGACCTTTAATTTTTCGTGTTGGAGTATCTGTAAAGTATTTCCAATCAGGTAACTTAATCCCTTTTAGCGTTGCCCAAACAGCAAATAGTCTCCATAGGTCATCTCTGTGGTATGGTGCTTTTACATTTGCTATTTCTGCATAAAGTCTTTGGTATCTTACTATGGTATAAACCGTTTCTGCCACAAAACCTCTATCGCGACTTCCCCAACGCTTATCGCGTTTTAATAATTGTTGTATCACTTTGTCAGCATATTCACCTTCATTAAATATAAGGTGTAATCCGTCAATTACTGCAAAGCATAAATTTCTATGTAATCTCATAAATACGTCTTCAGTTTTCAAGTTACAGTATTATTTTTCTGTAAAAATGAACATACAAAGGTAAGAGAAAAGATTAAGAGTATAATGTTTTATTATAAAGTGTTATATTAAAAGGATAAATAATTTTAGTAAGTTTTTTTTCGTAAATGCATTTAAACTAAATTAGCTTCGTAATTAATTAAATTACTTTTTGGAAGAAACTGAATTTATACAAGAATTAAAATTGAAAAGCACAAAAGCTTATAGTCAGCTTTTAGATGATTTTCAGCAAAAAGTATTTAGCACCTGTATATCGTTTGTGCCAAACAGAGAAGATGCCGAAGATATTGCTCAAGATGTTTTTATTGAAGTTTTTAATTCGATTAATAAGTTTAAAGGTGATTCTAAATTATCGACTTGGATTTACAGAATTACAACCAATAAATGTTTAGAGTTTATAAGAAAGAAGAATACTAAAAAACGTTTCGCTTTTTTACAGTCTATAACAGGAAATGCTATTCCGATGGATAAAACGGATTATTTCACTGAAATGAATCATCCCGGAATTTTATTAGAAAACAAAGAGCTGAATGCCACTTTATTTAAAGCAATCAATAGTTTGCCAGAAAGTCAGAGTGTCGTTTTTACATTACATAAAATTGACGGAAAAAGCTATCAAGAAGTTGCTGAAATAACAAATAGAAGTTTGTCGTCGGTTGAGTCTGTAATGTTTAGAGCTAAAAAGAATTTACAGAAGGTTTTAGAGAATTATTATAAAAATGAACATTAGCGCAAGTTTTTTTAAACTTATGCATCTAAAGATATAGTTATCAAAACAAATATGAAAATGGATAAAAAAGTGAAAGCTACTATAGATTCGGTTGAATCCATTAGTGAAGTTAAAGTGTCTCCTTTTTTTAAAGAAAATGTGATGCACCAAATAAGAAATGCATCTGAAGACGTTAAAGACGCAACCTACTCGTGGTTTACACCAAAATTACAATTGGCGACTTTAGCTTGTGTTGTGATTTTAAATATTATGGCATTTCAAAATTTGAAAGAAGCTACGTATAATGATAATGTTACTAGTTTTGCAGAATCTTATGGGTTATCAACAAGTACAGAATCCTCTATATTAGATTAATCATGAAGAACAATACCATATTATACGTTTTACTTATTTTCTTAATAGTTGTCAATGGTTTTTTCTTATATAATTATATAGGCAGTGTCAATGATACTAGACCTAATGAGCCACAGCGAAATAACGAAATCATTGTCAAAGAACTTGATTTTAATGCAGAACAGTTAAAAGAATTTAAAGAAAGAAGTAAAGGACACCATAAAACTATAATGCGATTATCTGATGATGTGAGAGCATTAAAAGATCAGTTGTTTGGTACATTATCTAATGATTCAATTAGTGAGAAAACAATTGACTCTATTACAGCTTTGATATGTGTAAAAGAAACTGAAAAGGAAAAAGAAATTTTTTATCACTTTAGAATGATTCAAGATATTTCTAATGAAAAGCAAAAAGAAAAATTTCAGAGAATATTAATGGACGCTTTGCGACAAGGAGAAAGTGCCAATAGGCCACCACCACCAAATGGAGAGGAAGGTCATAGACCACCTCCAAGATAAAATTCATAATATTTATGACTTATTGTATAGACCTTCAATTTTTATTGAAGGTCTTTTTTTTGTGTTTTATTTAACAAATGAAGCCACAAGTATTTTAAATATATGTCATCTAAACTTATATAACATTAAAAATTTAAAAGATGAAAAGTTACACATTAAAAACAGTAGTATTAATTGCAGTAGTTACATTATTTACAGCCAATCATTCTTATGGACAAGACAAACAAGACCGAAAAGGTCCTCCAACGTTTGCTAAACTTTTAGAGGAAATGGATGCGAATGATGATGGAAAACTTGCAGAATCTGAAGTAAAAGGCCCATTGAAAGATAGTTTTTCTGAAATCGATACGGATGAAGATGGTTTTATCAGCGAAGAAGAATTTAAAAATGCGCCAAAACCAGAAAGAAAAAAAAGAGACGATAAATAAAACTGATATTTATGAATAAGGAGAGTGTAAAATTTATTAAAACATTGAGTTCATTATTTGTTCTAATAGCTTTATTAGGTTGTAGTTCGGATGATAGTATTACTGATGATGACAGTGATGACGGAAGTACTACGGGAACAATAGATACTGACTCCTATATTGTAGTTGTAGATACTGGTTTTGACAGTGTATATTTAATAAACCATGATGGAGATGAACTTTTTGAATGGGATTTAGAAGGTGATGAGTTAGGTGATGATGCGCAACTTTTAGATGATGGGAGTTTAATCGTATCGCTACAGTCTTCTAATTCAAATATTACATTTGGAGGTTATGGTGGGAAATTTCGAAAGATAAATGCAGACCAAACCACAGATTGGGAAGTGACCTATTCGAGTAATACGTACCGTGCACATCATGATGTAGATTATTTATCTAATGGTAATATTATATTCCTTGTTTGGGAAGAAGTTTCGGCTATTGATGCAGAAGAAATGGGGTTTGCAGCCAATAACGATATGTATCCAGAGTCGATTATAGAATTAAATCCATCGACTAATGAAGTGGTTTGGGAGTGGCATGCAACAGATCATTTTATACAAGATCATGACAGTACCAAATCTAATTATGGAGTGGTTGTTAATAATCCAAATAAGATTGACGTTAATTATAATAGCAGTCAATCCGATGGTGATATTATGCATGCCAATGGTATTACTATCGATGAAACTAATGATTTACTTTACGTTACCGTAAACTATTATAGTGAAGTTTGGGTCATAGATCATAGTACAACAACTGCAGAAGCGGCTTCCGATTCTGGAGGGAATTACGATTTGGGTGGTGATTTGGTATATCGCTTTGGAAATCCATTAACGTATGACAATGTTGGAGATGTGACCTTAAATAGAGTGCATTACCCTAATCTTTTTGATGCCAACTCCATGTTGGTGTTTTCAAATAATATTTACAATGGTCAATCTGCAGTGATTGAATACGAATTAAGTCCTCCATATCAATTAATTGCAGGTCAGGATAATGAACCTACGGTAACTTGGGAGTTTACGGATTCTAGTTTATATAGTTTAACGACAAGTAGTGCGAGCCGAATGAGTAATGGAAATACATTAATTGGTGAAGGTACAGCAGGAACTATTTGGGAAGTTAGTGAAAGCGGAGAGGTCTTATGGAAAAACACAAATTACAACAGTATTTGGCGGACTTATCCATATGAAATTGACTCGCCAGCAATAACTGCATTAGGCTTATAAACAGTGTGTTTTAAAACAGTTTAAATAAAATATGAGTAGCATAACTTATAAAGTTTTGCGGCTTATGGAAATAATAGTATTGGTTGATTGATAATTTGATTGTTAAAAGCTTCGTGAGAAATCGCGAAGTTTTTTTTCTAATAGCAATTCAACTCTGTAGAACTAATAAATAGGAATAAATTACGATGAGATTATTTAGAAAGGTTAGAAAGAAATTATTGTTGTCAGGAAAAATAAAAAACTACTTACTATACGCTTTAGGAGAAATTCTATTAATTGTGATTGGTGTTTTAATAGCCTGGAAGATAAATGATTTAAACGAGTTAAGAAAAAATAGAATTGTAGAATTAAAAATATACCAATCCCTAAATGAAGAGTTGAACTCTAACTTAGTGCTCTTAGATGCCTCTATTGCAAGTTATACTGAAAATACTAAAATTATAGAAAATACAATCAATATTATAATGGACGAGCTCCCTTCAACATTAACAGAAGAAGAAAAACGAAGTGTGGTTTACGTTAATTATAAACCTACAAAATTGCATTATGGTGCTATAAACTCAGTGAATACCACAAACAAATTTGAATTTATTGAAAGTGATATGCTAAAAGATTTAATAGCGGCTTATCCCAATGAATTAGACAGTTTTCAAAGCCAAGAAACGAAAATTGAAAATATTATAGTTAACCGATTGCAACCTGCTATAGAGAAATATGTGTCTTTAATTGATATGCTTACGAAACGTGAATTTAAAATTAATTGTCTCGATTCATTTTCAACGGAATCAAATTATACACAATTGCTTAAAAGTAGAGAATATCAGAACAGTTTAGTCGATAGATTATTGCAAACTGAAATTCAATTAACCAACGCGATAAGCTTAAGGGATAAAACACAAACCATAGCTTATCAGCTCAGTAAAGAATTAAAAAACTAAATAAGCGGTAGGTTATTTTTAATTGGAGCGCAAGTTTTTTGAAACTCTGGCATCTAAACTATTATAGTGTAATTAAAACAAGAAAATAATTATGAGAACGAATCCATTTTTAATAAAGTCAGTATCAATTTTTAGCTTCATATTATTAGTGTTTACAGCATGTAGTTCTGATGATAGTACAACGACTTCAGATGACGGAGGTGATGATGACGATGATGAATTAGTGACCGATGTAGATGCATCGTTTTTTACAACAAGTGATGGATCAGTGACTATTACGACTGTACCATGCACGTTATCTGATGGTACATCAACAGACTGTTATCAAATAGTAACAGGCAGTATCCCAACAGACCATACACTAGGACCTTGGTGTCCAGATAATATTTCAGATGATGCTTCTGAAGGAGGCATATGGTTAGAAGATGGTTTGGTCTACGATGTCGATGGCGCTTTTGTAGAAAATCTTGCCACTTTTTATAACGATGATAATTGGTTAATGTATGATGGCAATGGAGACATTTATATCACAGAAACAGAAGATGATTGTATAAACGCAGCAAACCCTAATGTTAGCGAAGCCTACGAGAATTTTTGTGTAGAATGTCTGCCATCTTACATCACCGATTTAACGCAAACTTGGCTGATACCAATTTCGCCAGTGTTACAAAATACAGGAGTGTTTTTTGTAACAGAACCAGGAGGACCAGTAAGTACAGCACCTTCAACACGAGGTATCGCATTAAATGGTATTGAGTTCTCAGCACCTGCACCTGTAGATAATATTCTTGGCGCTTATACTTTAGCCCCTTTTGATGATGCAGGCGGACATATTAATGTTAACCAAGGTTACCATTATCATGCTGCTACAGGTTTTAGTACTAAAATAGAACAAACGGATGGACATGCCTCATTAATTGGTTATGCTTTGGATGGCCATGGAATTTATGAGTTAGAAGATAGCGAAGGTAACTCACCAACGGATCTCGATGCTTATCGTGGTCATACAGATGAAACACGTGGTTATCATTACCATGTAGATGCGGCAGGAAACAACAATTTTATAAATGGTCTGAAAGGAGCATACGCGATTTAAAAAAGGTGTCTTATGAAAAGAATCTTGTCATTTTGTGTTTTAGGATTGCTGTTGTTTACACAATCGGTTAAAGCACATCAGCCAGAAATTTCTACAACTATGTTAGTGGAAAATAGTAACAATGTATGGATACTTCAGATTAGTGCGTCGTTAACGGCCTTTCAACAGGAAATTAAATTGCATTATGCCGAGACGCCTTACAGTTCGCCAGAGGAGTTTCGTGAGATGGTTATTGCCCATGTTAAGAATAATTTAGAAATAGAATTCAATGGTGAAAATGACGTCACCTTAAGTCAAGGTTTGGTTAAATTAGGACATGAGACTAAAGTCATATTTCAACTTGAAGGCGTGCCTAAAGAAATCTCTTCTGTTGTAGTTGAAAATAAAACCTTTCAAGACATATATAATAACAAAAGTGCAGTCGTTATTTTGAAAGAAGGTTATGACAAAGATAATTTTGTACTAACAAAAGACAATAACCATATTCTGAAACTTGAATCAACAGGACATAAATTTATTCGTGTTGAAGAAAAAACATTGAGTTCATCGTCCTTAAATATGATTTTAATATTATTTGTATTGGGGGCTTTAGGACTTTTGGTTCATAGTATCAGTGAAAGAAAAAAGTTAAAGGGAAATAACTAATCTATAAGCATGAAAATTAAACTAGCATATAAAGAATTTGGGTTTGTCATTTTGCTATTAATATCATTTGCTTGTAGTAGTGATGATAACGATACCTCAGAGGACGATGAAGTAACTACAGATGAGTTGATTGCAGAATCATATTTTAATGCAACGTCTTTAGTGTCTTATGAAAAAGTAGATTGTACTATGGAAAATGGTTCTTCAGGGGAGTGTTATAAATTAGTTTTTACAAGTAATCCTGTAGAAAATGGTCCATATTGCCCTGAGACAATTAATGATGTTGGGGGTTTAGGGATCTATGACGGAACAACAAACCCTGGGTTTCAAGTAATGAAAGCTGATTTGTTTAACGCTATGGAAGCAGATGGTTATGATATAATTGATGATAATGGTAATATTTATACAGATGATTTTGCTTCAGGTCCTGTAAATCAGGATTTTTCATATTGTTTAGAAGCTGCACCTAATAACAACCTATTATTAACGTTTTTAATTCCTACGAATCCGGTATTTGCGTCGTCAAATAATACAATTAGTACGGTTGAGTTGATAGGTGTTTCAGTAGATGGCGTCCCAATAAATGGAGATCCTCCTTCTGTAGCAAACCCTGGAAATGAGGTGGCAGGTAATATTCCTTCCTTAGATCCTTGTGGAGGGCATCACGATCCTGCAGGTTATTACCACTGGCATTTTGTAGCGGAAACTATGAATCAGGTTTTGGAAGCAAACGATATAACTGATGTTTCATGTACATTGGTGAATCAGGTTGAAGATACAAAGCTTATAGGTTTTGCTAAAGATGGATTCCCTATTTATGCTTATGCAATAGAGCCTTCTGATTTAGATGAGTGTGGTGGTAGAACCGCAATAACAACAGATTTTTCAGAAGGTGTGTATCATTATGTAGCGAGTAATACCGATGCTCCAAATGTTCCAAAGTGTTTAAAAGGAGTTGCAGCTAATAGTAATTTTTCGTTTCAATAATATTATGAAAAAAATCGTAGGCCTTTGCTTTTTTATTATGTTGTTCATGCAAACAAGTTATGCTCATAATCCATTATCTGCAATGTATTATTTAGAGGTGAAGGATGGCTTTGGTATAGTTAATCTTAATTTGAGTCAAGTTGGTTTACACGAAGCCGTTTTTCAAAATTATACAGAGGAGGCAATACGTAATCTGTCCAGTGAAAATTATAAAAAGTTGATTGTTAACTATATTAAATCGCACTTTTTTTTGATAATAAATGATGTTAAAGTTGAGCTTTTAGATGGTGGTTTGAAATTGGGAAAGCATCAAACAAATATGAAATTTGTAACCACAAAATTACCATTAGAATTTGAATCATTAGAAGCACATATCAATGCATTTAAGGAAAATGAACATCATCAAACTATTTTTTCATTAATTCTCAATGGAAAAACGAGTAAGGTTATTTTAAATGAAGCCAATAATTTTACGGCTTATAATAAATTTATAGATAATGAAATGGTAATAAGTACAACGCCGTTTAAAAAAGGATATTTATGGTGTATTGCATTGATTCCATTAGCTGTTGTAATGCACAAAATATTTCTATCTAAAACGCACTAAAAATAATATTTGTTTAAGTTGTTTGATTGTTAAAGGCTTTGTGAGAAATCACAAGGCTTTTTTTTAAAACAATAAAAAGAAAACGCAAGTTTTATTTTTTAATGGCATCTAAAGTTATATAACCTAAACGTTTTAAACATGAAAAATCATAGATTTATAACAGTAGCTTTAATAGTAAGTGTTTCATTGTTGACATTTAATGCATGTAGCAATGATGATGAGGATGCTACCACGTCCATATCACTATCAGAAGATATTACTATAACCGATACTAATGTTATTGGTACAGCAGAAGGTGATACTGATAATACTGGTTATGATGAGGATGATTTAGTAGAAAATGCAACCTTTGAAGATACGGTTCAAATTGTATTTTCCAATACGTCTGTTACAATTGTAAATCCTGTTCCTGATGATGTTGTTATTACCCAAGACGGAGCAGATATCACTATTAATTCAACGATTTCAAAAGTAGCTTACGAGGTGTCTGGTACAACAACTGATGGTATGTTGAAAATTTATAGTGATAAAAAATTCAAATTATCATTAAGTGATTTAAGTATTACCAACGCTGATGGTCCTGCGATTAACATTCAATCTTCAAAAACTATTTTTGTAATATTAGAAGGTATAAATAACTTAACCGATGCCGCAGTCTACAGTGATATTCCAGATGATGAAGATGCTAAAGCAGCATTTTTTAGCGAAGGACAATTGGTATTTAGTGGTTCGGGAGCTTTAAACGTAGCAGGACTTTACAAGCATGGTATTGCTAGTGACGATTATGTTAGAGTTATCAGTGGAACAATAACGGTTACTGAAGCGGCTTCAGATGCTATACATACCAACGATTACATCATTGTAGATGGTGGTACGCTCAATTTATCAGCAAGTAGCGATGGTATGGATTGTGAAGAGGGCTATATTATTATAAACGATGGGGCGTTTACAATAAATACTGTCGATGACGGCATTGTAGCATCATATGATATTGATGAAGAAGAAGAGCCTGACGATTCTATTTTACCTAATGTGACTATAAATGGCGGTGACTTTGTGATTAATACAACTGAAGGCGAAGGTATAGAGTCTAAAGGCATAATGACGATTAATGATGGGACCATAAATATTACGGCGTATGATGATGGACTTAATGCAAATGGAACGTTATACATTAACGGTGGAAATACTTATGTTTATAGTACACTTAACGATGCTATAGATAGTAACGAAGGTATTACCATTACAGGTGGTACAACTATTGCTATAGCTGTAAGAACTGATGAGCCTGATGGCAGTTTTGACTGTGACGATGGCTTATTTAAAATAACAGGAGGTACTATTTTAGGGTTAGCGCTGAATACCTCATTCCCAACAGAAAGCGAGAGCACACAAAATGCGGTCATTTTTGATGGAATAAATGCGAATCAACTATTAAACATTCAATCTGAAGATGGTACGGAAGCCCTTACTTATCAGGTGCCGTATAGCGTAAATACTGTTATTTATTCTAATGCAAAATTAGAAACAGGACAAACCTATAAAATATTTACAGGTGGTAGTGTAAGTAATGGAATAGAAGTTAATGGATTATACACCTCAGGTACCTATAGTGGAGGCGCAGATTCTGGGGATTCATTTACTATAAGTAGTACAGTGACACAAATAGGTGGAGAAATGGGACCAACAGGAGAACCTAATACGAGTGGTCCTGGAGTTCATTAATTTTAAAATTAATAAATACATATAAAAATGAATAGTATCAAAGTAACATTAACAATTTTAGCGGTATTCATAAACGTCATTGCTTTTGCACAAGGTCCACCGGGTGGAGGTAGAGGAGGTGGACAAGGTGGGCCACCAGAAGGAGAAAAACCAGACGCTACAGAAATATTAAAATTGTTAGATACTAATAACGATGATAAGATTGATAAAGTGGAAGCTGTAGAAGATGAACGAGGAAAAATAGCTAAGGATTTTGATGAAATAGATACTAACGAAGATGGTTTTATTGATTTAGAAGAGCTCGAAATTGAATTAAACCGTGAAGGTCCTAGAAAAGTAACAGCAAAAAAACTTTTAAAAGAAGTCGATCAAAATGAAGATGGGCTCTTAAATGAATTAGAAGTTGCGGCTAAAGACAAACGAGATTTAATGGATAATTTCAATGAAATAGATACAAATGATGATTCTCAATTAGATTTAGATGAATTAGAAGCCTTCTATTCAAAAGATGAAGACGATAATAAAAAGAAAAACAAAAAAAATCGTTAAGAATTGTAAGATTAGTTTTAAATTATAAATCGAACACTTAAATCACGTTTTATGCATCAATTTAAATTTTTAAAGTCTCTTATTTTAGTAGTAATCGCTATCACGTTTGTTTGTTGTAAATCAAATACAAATTCAAATGATGAAAGCATCGACAGCCCACCACAACAACAAGGGGGACCAAGTGTTTCTGATTTATTTAGCGAGATGGACGCCAATAATGACGAAAAATTGGCAAAGTCTGAAGTTGAAGGGCCTTTATTAGATGATTTCGCTAAGATAGATACGAATAAGGATGGGTTTCTTACAAAAGAAGAGTTAGAAAATGCGCCTAGACCAGAGCGCCGAGGTCCTAGAGAAAATAACACTGAAAGTGAAGATAATGTTCAAAGAGATTTTGCAGTCACTGTAAATGTCGATTCTTCTCTATTTATTAAAGAAAGTTTATTGTCAGAAATAACTCAAGAAGAGCATACCTTAAGTAATGGTACAAAAGCACTTTGTTATGTTATTACAACGGCTTCTCAGCCTCAAGAGCATAAAATGGGGCCATGGTGTCCAACGCATATTGAAGATGGAAAGGATAAAGGAGGTATATGGTTTAAAGACGATAAGGTCTATGATGTCGATGGGCACTTTATTGCTAACCTAAAAGAATTTTATAGTGATGCAGAATGGGCTTTATTTAGAGAAGATGGTTCTGTAAAAGTAACGGAAACACAAGAAGAATGTGAAGGAGCTGCTAAGCCAGATGTTGAAGAGCAGTATCATAATTACTGTGTAGAGTGTTTACCCGACTATTATAGAGAGAAACAATCTACATATTATATCCCTGTGAAACCCTTATATTTAGAAAAATCTAATGCTTTAGGAAGAGATGGGATAGGTATTGCTTTTAATGGCGTTAATTTTGAAGCTCCAGCACCAACGCATGCAATTTTAGCTGCACATACTTTAGCGCCACTAGATGATGCTGGTGGTCATGTTAATCCACATGCAGGTTATCATTACCATGCTGTTACTGGTGCGACTAAAGAAGTAGCGCAAAACGATGCTCATGCACCTATGGTTGGTTATGCTATGGATGGTTTTGGTATATATGCACATAAGAATGCTGATGGTAAAGCAAGCACAGATTTAGACGATTGTAATGGTCATTACGATGAGGTAAGAGGGTATCATTATCATGCAGGTTCTGCAGGTAGCAATCAAGTTTTAGGTTGTTTACACGGAGCAAGTGGATCAATGTCTGTCAAAGGCTAAATACGCGTTAGGAAGAAGAGGTTCATTTTCTAGGTAGACCTTCTAATATCTAAAATAATCTTAAAATGAAAAATGGAATATGTAATGCACTAACCATAGTTGGTGTGTTGTGTCTGCTGGGTTGTAATAGTCACAGAAAAACAACAGAACATACTCATGATGGTTTAGAATCACATTCTCATGACGTCGTATCAGAATCTAATAATGAAACCCGTTATTTTGGTTCGTATGAATTAGAAGATGAAAACTTTGGGACAAAAACAAAGATGACTATAACTTCAGATAAACGAGTTATGGTCACTAATGCTTTGCCTAATCATAAAACGGGTCAATTTCCAAATCAAGGGAATCCCAATACTATTTCAGAACAGAACAAAACTTATAGTTTTCCTTTATATCCTGAGTATACAGGGAAAGCACAATGGGTTCGAGAACCTGGAATTGCCCTTAATGGTATCAAATTTGAACCTGGTACAGCTGAGGTTGTCGAATGCGAAACAGGTGAAAATTATCGTGTTGAAGCCTTTCAGGATGTCATAGATTTAGGTCTTGATTTTAATAATGCCCATGTACAGCCTACAGGAGCATATCATTATCATGGTTCTCCAACTTCAGTGATTCAAAATTTCGATTCAGGAGAAGATTTAGTGCATATTGGATTCGCTCACGATGGGTTTCCTATATATTATTCTAAAAGTGGTGCCTATAAATCTAGTTTTAAACCACTCGATGGCAATAGGGAAGGCGAGGACTGCGTGTACGAGAATCCAGGGCAACATATCGATGTGGCTGTTGGTGGCCATCATGATGGTACGTTTACGTCAGATTTTGAATATGTAGCTGGTTATGGCGATTTAGATGAGTGTAATGGAATTATGATTGATGACACGTATATGTATGTCGTAACTAATGAATTTCCTTATGTAAGCCGATGTTTGATGGGCGAATTTGAAAATGAAGAACGAAAAGGACCACCAAATGGAGGTGGTGGACGAGACCAAGCTCAGCGACCTAATGTTAAGACTATCATATCAAATATGGATGCTAATAAAGATGGAAAACTCTCTAAAGACGAAGTAAAAGGACCTTTAGTGGATGCGTTTTCTGAAATTGATTCTAATGGAGATGGTTACATAACAGAGGCCGAATTACAAAAAGAAAATCGCGGTAAAAGACAAGGCTCTCAGCGTAATAGAAAATAATTTAAACTAAAGCGCAAGTTTTTTTGAAATTACGCACCTAACTATATATATGAAATCAATTAAACAGAAAAATATGAAAAACGTATTTAAATTTTTAATGTTGTTAGGTGTTTGTGCTTCTATAAATTTAGCATGTTCTAGTGATGACAGTTTAGACACTACGGATAATGATGATACTAGTGAAGAAACAGGTATAACAGAATTAAGTAGTGCGTTTGAGCAGTTTTCAGATGCTGTGATTGTTACCCTATCTGATGATGGTACTGAAATCTATATTGAAACAACAGGCTATCCAAACCATACTTCAATTTATTGGGACCCGAGTAATTCACTTTATATAGATGAACCAACAGTGACTAAAACAACTCAAGATACATATATAGGAGGTGGTACTGGTGAAGCTGCAAGTTTTACAGTAGATGCAACGCCAAATTTAACAGGTGCTACAGTTGCCACAGAATTAAATACGATAGGTATAGCAGTTAGTGGTGCCTCAATTTTTAATGATCAAGAAGGCGGTGGAGATTTAGACCAAGCTGCAGGAAGTTTAGATTTTAATGGCGCACATAAAGGGCCAGGCGTATACCATTATCATTTAGAGCCTAGAACGATTAGTAATGATGATGAAGAATTGGTAGGTATATTACTAGATGGTGTATTTATTTATGGACGAAAATGTAATTCTACGGGTACTTATCCAACAGATTTAGATGCATCAGGTGGACACACGTCTATTACACAATATGAGGATGAAGCGCTTTATCATTATCATATAATTAATGAAGAGTATAATGCACCATTATATGGCTATGATGAAGCTATTGTGCTTTTTGCAGGGCCATTTCAAGGGTATTAAAATACGGAAACCATGAAAAAACTATCTGTTTTTTTTATACTTATTGGGTTTTCAATAGTAGGTTGTAAACAAACAGAGCCTAATACAACGAATCATAGCGTTAAAGCAGTTGAAAAGCCTATTGTTATAAATGATTTTGAAGTGCTAAAAGAAGACTTAGTCCATAATGGTAATAAGGGAAAATGGTTTTATAAAGACAAGCCTTTTAATGGGTATTCCTTAAAGTATTATCCAAATGGAACTTTAGAAGAAAAATGGGGGTTTAGTAATGGAAAAAGAGAAGGTGTTGCTAAACGCTGGACTAATAACGGAAAGCTTCAAGTAGAATCTTACTATAAAAACAACCGTTTGTCTGGTGATTATAAAACATGGTGGGAAAATGATACGTTAGCAAGTCTGTCTTATTATGAAAATGGTAAAAAGCAAGGAGAGGACAAACAATGGTATGCCACAGGTCAGTTAGCTAAATTGCGACATCTTGTTGACGGCAGAGAAGACGGTTTTCAAAAAGCGTGGTTAGCTAACGGAAAATTATATGTTAATTACGAAGCTAAAAATGGACGTATTTTTGGTATGAGAAGAGCAAATTCATGCAATAGATTAGAAGATGAAGTTATTATTAGAAATAAAAAAATATAGAGTCCTATTTCTTTTTTTATTTGCAATTACACTAAGTTGTAAAGAGCAAATCAAAAAAGAAAATAGTAAAGTTGTTGAAACGAGTCGTGTAGAATATCTACCATTTTATCAAGATGAATCTTTTACACCGCATTGGTTGACACCTGGTACAGAAGAAGAGCGTAATTTTCATAAAATACCTGTTTTTGAATTGATAAACCAAAACGGCGATACGATTACACAACATACTTTTGAAAATAAAATATATATAACAGATTTCTTTTTTACAACCTGCCCTGGTATTTGTCCTAAAATGACGGATAATATGGCAAAAATACAAGAGGAATTTAAAGAAGATAACGACGTGTTATTATTATCGCATTCTGTAATGCCAAATACTGATACCGTTTCTGTTTTAAAAACCTATGCCGATAATAATAATGTTATAGCTGATAAATGGCATCTAGTTACAGGTGATAGAACTGAAATTTATGCACTAGGTAGAGATCATTATTTTGTTGAAAACGATTTAGGAGAATCTAAGAGTATTGACGATTTCTTGCATACCGAGAACTTCTTACTCATAGATAAAAACAAACATATAAGAGGTATCTATAACGGATTAAATAGAGCATCGATCCAACAGTTAATAATAGATGTTAAAGCCTTGAAAAAAGAAAACTAGAGTGATGACCTAGTTTTATTTGATTGATTGATTATGGTTACTGAAAAGCTTTGCTGAAATACAGTAAAGCTTTTCTATTTTAACTTCTATTAAACGATATCATCATTTATAAGTCGTAAAACAACATTAACGACTAAATCAAATTATAAAAAATGACAATAAAAACTCAACTCGTAGCTGTTTTTGCGATTTTAACTATGTTTTCTTGTTCGAGCGACGAAGATACACCATGCACGGAATCAACGTGGTATCAGGATTTTGATGAAGATTCGCTCGGTAATCCAGATGTTAGAATTGAAGCATGTGAACAACCTGAAGGTTACGTTGCTGATAATTCAGATTTAGATGATACCGGTTGTGAGTCCGATCAAGTTCTAGATAGTTCGCGAGGAGCCTGTGATGAAGTACTAGCTTTTTCAAATGCTTATAATGAAATCATTTCTGGCTCTAATAGAATTATAACTTCTAATAGTATTCCAGAACATATGGTTGGACGTTTTGGAATGGGCATAGGGTCTCTAAATCCAAATGCTATTTCTGAACAAAATGAAACCTATACCTTAGAGTTATATCCAGATGCAGCCAATACATTCACGCCTTTATTATCTACAACGGGTAATGGGGCAAATGTAGGTCCGCAATATGCCTTTGGTATATTATTAAATGGAGTGGAATTAGATCCTGTAGCAGCAGAACCTTTTCCGCATGAAGGTATTTTAGACCCCAACGTGAATTGGGAATGGAACCTAGAAGCCTTAAACGTTAATTTAGGATTAGATTGTAATAGTGCACACGTGCAGCCAACCGGGAAATATCATTATCATGGTTCCCCAATATTGTTTTTAGAAGCTCTAAATGTACCGACAAATGCAATGACATTAATTGGGTATGCCGCAGACGGATTTCCTATATATTACAAATATGCCTATGCGGAGGCTTCAAATAATAATTCTTCTATTGTGGAAATGACATCGAGTTACCAATTAAAATCGGGCAGTAGAGGAGGAGATGGTATTACAGTACCTTGTGGAGTATATGATGGTGTATATTCTAATGATTACGAATATAGTTCTAGTTATGGAACACTAGATGAAGCTAATGGAAGAACTGGGGTTACTCCAGAATACCCATCAGGAACTTATTATTACGTTCTCACAGATGAATTTCCAAGCATCCCAAGATATTTTAGAGGTACACCATCTCAAGATTTTAAAATAGGAAACAATTAAATGATGCGTTCTCGTTTCTTACTTTTTATCTTTGTCACGCTGTCAACATTCAGTTTTGCTCATGATGCTAACAAAGCATTTTTTACAATTCAGCAAAAGGAAGCTATAGTTGAGGTAACTGCTGAATTTCCTTGGAGCATAAGAAATGCACTTATAGACGCTTCTCCAGGATTAGAAAACGCTAAAAGTCAAAATGATTTTGATACTGCTTTTTTTGAATATGTCCAGAATAATTTTCAAATTAGAAATAACGGTTCTAGTTTAAAATTACTGTCCGTTAATGACGCTTCTCATAAGGGACATTCTCATCAAACCAATTTTGTTTTTTTATTCGAGGGAACTGAATTCGATGATATAAAAAATACCATGATGTTCAACATTTATAAGGATCAAGAAAACTTCCATAATGTTTTGTTTCAAAAAGAACATATAAATTTTATAACATCTTTAGATTTAGAATCCTTCAAGATGGCACCTAATTCCTCTAGTAGTATGAGTCAAAAGAAAACGGGCTTACTATTACTCCTGTTTTTAGTTTTTGTGATTTCCTTCTGGATTAAAAAGAAGCAATTATAATTTCAACGTCTTAACCGTATTATCGCAAAGCTTTTCTATTTTTAGAGAAAATTAAAGTTATGCGATTAATTATTTTTTGTCTTTTATTAATTGGAATTGTCTCTTGCAAGTCTGAAGATCAATTAAAATCCAGAAATTTTTCAAAAGTTAATTTTGAAATGCTTTGGGAAGATTCAGAATTAAGCGTTAGAGCTTTGGAAATAGGTGAGAATGATAAATTCTATTTCGCAGGAAATAATTCAGGAATTGGTATGTCATATATGGACGGTATTGATCCACTCAGAAATATAAAGATAATAAGCTATGATTCCTTAGCAAAACCTATGTTAGAATTCAGATCTATTGCAGAGACAACGAAAGATTACTTTTTTATGTCAGTTTCTAGTCCATCATATTTATATAAGTTAAGTAAGAATGATTATTTTGGTTTAGAAATACAGCCAAAACTAGTGTACCAAGAAACCCATCCCAAAGCCTTCTATGATTCCATGGACTTCTGGAATGATGAAGAAGGTATTGCCATTGGAGATCCAACAGATAATTGTATGAGTATTATTATCACAAGAGATAGTGGTGAATCTTGGACAAAATTATCGTGTGATGATTTACCAAAAGCTAAAGAGGGTGAAGCCGCGTTTGCAGCAAGTGATACCAATATAGCAATTATTGGAGATCACACATGGGTAGCAACAGGTGGTAAGTCGAGCAGAATATTGTATTCGCCAGATAAAGGTAAAACATGGGACGTTTTTGATACTCCAATCATTCAAGGTAAAGCAACTACAGGGATATACTCTATAGATTTTTATGATAAAAAAAATGGATTTGCTATAGGAGGAGATTATACCCAACCAAACGATACTTTACAAAATAAAATGAGAACCAAAGATGGTGGAAAAACTTGGGAAATTGTTGCTAGCGGTAAAGGACCTGGTTACAGAAGCTGTGTGCAGTATGTGCCCAACTCAAACGGCAAAGAATTAATAGCTATTGGTTTTAAAGGTATTGACTATAGTAATAATGCTGGCGACTCTTGGAGACATTTAAGTGATGAAGGTTTTTACACCATTCGGTTTTTAAATGATTCTACAGCCTATGCTGCAGGTAAGGGTAGAATCAGTAAATTAACTTTTAGAGAATAAAAAAAGGAAGCCTTAGTGCTTCCTTTATATTTTTTTAGTACACACTATTGTTTAGAGTGGCGTTTTTTATATTCTTCAAACATTTTTTGTCTAAAAGAACGTTCTGCTTGGTACATTTTAATTATTTTTTTTGCCGGCAGAATTTCTAATAACTCATTTAGCATTTTAGAATGTAATTCTACTTTTTGTTTTTCAACTTTCTCCATGGCTAAGAGTAAAGATTTGGCTTCGCTTTCTGAGAGTTCTTCTACGTTCATGTCTTTTCTTCTATTCGTAGAATTTTCTCTTAGTTTGCTTTCAGCATCCTCATTGGCATTATAAATTGGCCAAAACTTCTGTGCTTCAGTTTCTGTTAAATTTAATTGCTCAGTGATGTGTGCAATTTTTAAGGCTTTAATTTTTTCTCTATCCAATTTTTGTGCAAATATGCTTGTAGAAATAAATAAAGTAAGAATGAGTGTGTGTATTGTTTTCATAATCTTTTTATTCAAAAATTAGGTCTTCTGTATCCACGTTTTCAAAATAGTGGTCTAGTGTTTCATCTGAAATATTTATATCTATAAAATCGGTTACCGAAATATCATCAGACTTAAACAAAGAGGCATAATCGTCATTAGTGTAATCTTCTTGGTATAAGTAACTTTCAAGAATTTCAGTTTCTAAGTTATCTATAGTAATGTTATCGTTATTAAATCCTAAACTAAATAAAAGTGCAATACTTGCAGCAATACCAGCAAAATAATAAAACCTGCTTTTTGGTTTTAAGTTGATAACAGGTGTTTCCTTTTTGTTTTGAATTTCATCTAAAATTTTACTTTCAACAGTGTCAAAATAATTATCAGGAACAGTAAAACCTGAAACTTCTGAAGACGTAATAGCTTCTTTTTCATTTAAACGTTCAAAAAAGTCTGCTTCAAACGACTCAAAATAAGTTTTGGGTGTTTTAAAACCTGGAGATTTAACGTTATGTAAATTGTTTTTTTTCATGTTTGTTTTTCGGAATATCCGAAATCATTTATACTGTTTCTATTACTAAGACTTCAAATTATTAAAATGGTTTAATCTGAAGTCAAAAAGGCTTCAATTTTTTTAGCAGCAATATGATACGATGCTTTTAAGGCTCCTTCACTGGTGTCTAAAATTTCTGCCATGTCTTTATATTTTAAATCATCAAAATAGCGCATATTAAATACTAATTGTTGTTTTTCAGGTAATGTTGCTATGGCTTTCTGTAGTTTGAGTTGAATGTCATCTCCTTCAAAATAAACATCTGCTTGTAAATTATTGATAGCTCTTGTTTGATGTTCTTCGTTGGTAATTTGTAAGCGCTTCGCATTTTTATTGATAAGTGTAATAGATTCATTGGTGGCAATTCTATACAACCAAGAAAATAATTGACTTTCCCCTTTAAATTTATCAATACTACGATACACTTTTATGAATGTATTTTGAAGGGCGTCATCAGCATCATTATGGTTAATTACAATTTTACGAATATGCCAATATAAACGTTCCTTATAGAGTTGTAATAGTTCTCTATAGGCCGCTTCTTTTGTTGAAGGATTTTTTAAACGCGTTATAAATTCCGATTCGTTAGTCAATTGCTACTATTTGATATTAAGACTTAGAAAATTACTAAAAGTTTAATTGGCATGTTTACAAAATACTAAATGTTTAGTTGTTGCTGATAATGAGTGTGTTAGGTAGCTTTAATTCGATTAAATGCAAAAATTAACGATAAAATGCAGTGTTTTCTTGTTTTCAAATTTAATTTACGCTATGTTTGTCCAAGCTTAACCTATTAAACGTTATCAGTTCCCCAAATCTGGTAACAATAAGAGAAGGATGCATATGGTAGTGCATCCTTTTTTTATGTGTTCAATTTAAGATAATTCGTGATTTATAAATTAAATGACTTACTCAGAGTATTAAATTATTAATCTAAGTTTGTTTTCTAATACATGGCAGGCGTTACTCAAAGCTCTGCATTTCCACTAATTTTTTGTAAACCCCATTTTGGGCTATTAATTCAGTGTGTGTACCTTGTTCAGCAATTTCACCTTTTTGCATTACAACAATTAGATCTGCATTCTGTATTGTAGAAAGTCTATGTGCAATAACGATAGACGTTCTATTTTTCATCATATTTTCTAAGGCATCTTGCACAACACGTTCGCTTTCAGTATCTAATGCAGAGGTGGCTTCGTCTAGAATCATGATTGGAGAATTCTTTAAAACGGCACGTGCAATATTAATACGTTGCTTTTGTCCACCTGAAATTTTACCTCCAGAATCGCCAATATTGGTATGAATGCCATGATCCAGGTTTTCAACAAATTCCCAAGCATTCGCAATTTTTAAGGCGTCTATAATTTCATCATCAGTCGCATCCTCTTTTCCAACTCTTAGGTTATTCGCCACCGTATCGTTAAACAAAATTGAATCTTGATTAACCAAGCCTAAAAAGCTTCTCAACGATTTCTTAGAAAGATTCTTTATGTTGACATCGTCAATAGCAATAGTACCTTCGTTTACGTCATAAAAACGGGTAACGAGGTTAGCTATTGTACTTTTACCACTTCCAGATTGCCCAACAAGAGCAACAGTTTTTCCTTTTGGGATTGTTAAACTAAAGTTTTTTAAGACATATTGATTTTCGTATTTAAAAGAAACATCATCTAAAACAACATCTCTATCAAATGTGTCTTTTTCAGTAGGGGTCTCAATTTCTACAATATTATTCTCAGTTTCTAAAAACTCTAAAATTCTATTAGCAGCACCATCACCACGTTTTACACTATAACTAGCTTTTGCTATTGCTTTTGCAGGTGTAAGAATATTGTAGGCTAATGTAATATACCCAACAAAGAAACTAGCGTCCATGGTTTTATCTACAAAAACGAGGTAACCACCATAAACGAGTAGCACTCCAATAACAATAATACCCAATAATTCACTTAACGGAGATGCTAAATTTTGTCTGTTGAGTAATTTGTTAGAATATTTATAATACCTGTCATTACTGTCTTCAAATTTACCTGCAAACATTTTTTCTACGTTGAAGGCTTTGATAATTCTTAAACCTCCCATAGTTTCTTCCAAAACGGATAGAAAGACACCTTGCTCTTTTTGAACCTTTAATGAACCTTTCTTTAGCGATTTACCAATTTTTGAAATAATAAAACCCGATATAGGTATAAATACCAAAACAAATAACGTCAGTTTTGGACTAAGAATTAACATGGTTACCAAAGAAAATAATATAGTAAGCGGTTCTCGCACTATCATTTCAAGTATGGCGAGGAATGAGTTTCTAACCTCGTTTACATCTGCACTGACTCGAGATATCGTATCACCTTTCGTTTTTTCTGAATAAAAAGCTAATGGCAATGTTACGATTTTATCGTAGAGTTTATTTCGTATATCTTTTAAGACCCCATTTCTTAAAAATGTTATAAAGTACATGGCTAGATAATTTGAAATATTCTTGAGTAAGAACATACTAATTATGACTCCTACCATCATCATCAGCACTTTAAAATCACCATACTTTTCTATGCTATCAACCATAAAGTAATTAAGGTAATCTTCACCGTAATTCTGTAATTTTAACCAGCCTTGCCATGTGGGCTTATTTGCTAAAACACGTTGATCACTGAAAATAACTTTTAATACTGGAATTAAAGCAACAAAAGAAAGTGTGCTAAAAAGGGCATATAAAATATTAAAAAATATGTTTAAATACGCATACCTTTTGTACGGTAATGCAAAAGGTATGAGTTTCTTTATGTAATTCATCTATTATAATTTCATATCTGCTAGAATAGCATCAATTCTCTCATCCAACAATTGCTCCGTTTTTTCAAAGTCTGCCGTATTGTCAAGATCTGCATTTACGCTGATATAAAATTTTATTTTAGGCTCAGTACCACTTGGTCTTAAAGCTATTTTACTCCCATCTTCAGTATAATATATTAATACATTAGATTTTGGAATATCTATAGTGGTCTCTTCATTTGATTGAAGGTTCTTAGAAATAGACAATTGGTAATCTTCAATTAAGACCACTTTTTCGCCATTAATTTCTTTTAATGGATTATTTCGGGCATCAACCATCATTTGTTTAATTTCTTGCGCACCTTCAATTCCTTTTTTAGTTAAAGAAATTAAGCGCTCTTTAAAGAAGCCATGCTCTACATACAAATCAATTAAACTTTGATACATTGTTTTACCTTCTGCTTTGGATTGAGCGGCAATTTCACAAGCTAATAAAGTAGAAGTTACAGCATCTTTATCACGGACAAAATCACCAACCATAAAACCAAAACTTTCTTCACCACCTCCAATAAAATCCATGGTTGGGAAGTCTTTTATCATTTTAGCAATCCACTTAAACCCTGTAAGACCTATTTTGCATTCTACATCATAAGCATTGGCTAAAACAGACATCATAGGAGTAGAAACTATGGTAGAACCTACAAATTGATTCTCGTTAATTTTCCCTAAGTTTTTCCATTGCTTCAATAAGAAATTCGTCATTAAAATCATGGTTTGATTCCCATTCAGAATTACCAATTCATTTTCTAAATTTCTAACGACAACTCCTAAACGATCACAATCGGGATCTGTACCAATAACAATATCTCCATCTACTTTTTCAGCTAATTCCATTACCATTTTTAATGCTTCTGGCTCTTCTGGATTTGGAGATACTACTGTTGGAAAATCTCCATTAGGGACACGTTGTTCTTCTACAATATTAACATTAGTATAGCCTGCGCGCTTTAGTGTTTCTGGAATTGCTGTGATAGAGGTACCGTGAAGAGACGTAAATACAATATTTAAATTTTCTTTAGCTTCTTTTGAAGTATCAAAACTGCCATTTTTTACAGAAGCATCTATAAAAACGTCATCAACATCCTTGCCTATATATTGAATTAAATCTGAATTCGTTTCAAATTTAATTTCAGAATAATCTAAACGGTTTATTTCTGCAATTACAGCAGCATCTTGTGGTGGTACTAATTGCCCTCCATCTTGCCAATATACTTTGTAACCATTGTATTCCGGTGGATTATGAGATGCTGTTAAAACGATACCACAATGGCAGTTTAAATGTTTTAAAGCAAATGATAATTCTGGTGTTGGTCTTAAATCCTCAAACAAAAAGACTTTAATACCATTGGCAGAAAATACATCAGCAACGAGCTTTCCAAACGTTTTACTGTTGTGTCTACAATCGTAGGCAATAGCCACTTTAATATCTTCGTTAGGAAACGATTGCTTTAAATAATTACTTAAGCCTTGAGTGTTTTTTCCTAAAGTGTATTTGTTAATTCGGTTGGTTCCTAGTCCCATAATACCTCGCATACCACCAGTTCCAAATTCAAGATCTTTATAAAAGCTTTCTTCTAATTCTTTTGGGTTAGAGGCAATCATCTGCTTTATTTCCTTTTGAGAATTGTCATCAAAAGTTGGTGTTAGCCAAGAATTTACGCGTTCTAAAATTTCTGGTTTAATGTGTATCATGGATATAATGGATTTATTAACAAAAATAAACAATTCAATATTTTAATATGTCTTGTTGTGAAACAAAATTGTCTTATTGTGGTAGATTCAAATGTTCTTTTATAAAATAACGTTGTTGTTGACGGTTAGAGCGTAAAACAAGTTCTCCGAGAAAACCTGCAATAAACAATTGTGAACCAATAATCATAGTAGAAAGAGCAATATAGAATTGTGGTCGGTCTGTAATTAGACGTCCTGTTGGATTTAAAAATAATTTATCAATGCCTAAATATGAGGCGAATGCAAAACCAATAAAAAACATAATAACACCAAGTGCCCCAAATAAATGCATTGGTCTTTTACCAAAGTGTGATATAAACCAAATAGTGATTAGGTCTAAAAAACCATTTACAAAACGATTCATTCCAAATTTAGTATGGCCATATTTACGAGCTTGATGTTGTACTACTTTTTCACCAATATTAGTGAAACCTGCGTTTTTAGCTAGTACAGGAATGTAGCGATGCATTTCTCCATACACATCAATATGTTTAACAACGGTATTACTGTAGGCTTTTAAGCCACAATTAAAATCATTTAATACGACACCAGATGTTCGTCGCGCTGCCCAGTTAAATAATTTTGAAGGTAAATTTTTAGAGAAATAGGAATCGTAGCGTTTCTTTTTCCAGCCAGAAACAAGATCAAAACCATCCGTTTTAATCATTTTAAAAAGTTGTGGGATTTCTTCCGGATTATCTTGTAAGTCCGCATCCATAGTAATCACAACATCACCTTCAGCTTTGGCAAAACCAGCATGCAAGGCTTGAGATTTACCGAAATTTTTAAGGAATTTAATGCCTTTTGCTTTTGGATTGAAGTCGGCAAGTTCAGAAATAATTTGCCACGATTTATCAGTGCTACCATCATCTATAAAAAGAATTTCATAAGAAAATTGATTGGATAGCATCACTGATACTATCCAATCGTGTAATTCTTTTAAAGATTCTTCTTCGTTAAGTAGTGGAATTACTACTGATATATCCATAAGGTTAAAGTCTAATTTCTACATTTCAAAAATAAAGAAATTATTTAAGCTTCGTGCGGATCTTTTTGTTTTGTAACAGCAGCAACAATAAGTCCAATAACACTAAAGCCGACAAGCTGATAGGCAATTGATTTAATAGTGTTTCCTATAGAGAAGAAATTCTCTTCTTTTTGAATTTGTTCCATAGCTTCATCAATAGATGCTTGTGGTGCTCCAAATTTTTCCATCATTGCTAACTGATTGTCTATTATTTTCTGTTGTAAAATCGCAGCAGCATCAGTATCTACAATATTAAAAATAAAGAATCCTATAGCCGCAGGTATTGATACACCTACAGCAATTGTAATGAAAAACGCAGTAAATGCATCTTTAAAACTAATAAAACCACCTAAAAGTTTTTTTGCACTCATGGCAGATATAATTCCAAAAATTATAACGAGTAACATTTGACCTATGCCAAACCACCATTGTATATATAAGTCGAGATAAACAGCGTAGCCAATTATAGTAAAAGATGATAGGATTAGCGCTAAATAAAGGCCATAATTAACGGCCGAAGATTTCAAGGATTTATCCATAATAATTATAAGTTTTTGGTTAATTATCTAGTTAGTATCCAAAGTTACATAAATGTTACATACTTTTACGAAATAAAATTTGTCAAAAAGATTGTAGATTTGTAAAAAATGGTTAAATTTGCACCTCGAAAAATCGAATACATTTAAAGCATTTAGTGATGAAAGCAGGAATACATCCAGAAAATTATAGAGTAGTAGCGTTTAAAGATATGTCTAACGAAGAGGTATATTTAACAAAATCTACAGCAGATACAAATGAAACTATCGATGTTGATGGTACTGAATATCCATTAGTGAAATTGGAGATTTCTAGAACATCTCACCCATTCTATACAGGTAAATCTAAATTAGTAGATACAGCTGGTCGTATTGATAAGTTCAAAAACAAATACGCTAAGTTTAAAAAATAAGCTTCGCTCAATTGATATAATTAAAAGCCTTTCTGTTTTCAGAAAGGCTTTTTTTATTTGGGCAATTACATTATTTTTGATGCTATATTAAAGTTGAAATGATGAACGTTACGTTTCTTAATTCAACTCCCAACCATAAAAACGCGCCATGAATTATATATTATTTGACGGTCCTTATCGCAATAACCTGTTACCATTTACTTTTACAAGGCCAGTAGCAGACCTACGTGTAGGGATTTTAACCATACGTCAGAAATGGGAATCATATATTGAATATACCACAACAACGGTGACCGAAGATTACTTAGCCGATAAGTTTCCAATGGTTGAAATGGAACATAATATTATGATTAATGCTTCTTTTTTGCCTAATATGGAAGTGGTAGCGGTGGTGAAAAATTTAAAACACAATCAAGCGTTATTTAAAGGGGAAGATGTTATTGCTTTTTTCGTTAAAGAAGGTGAGGAGGTGAGTGATTTTTCAACTTTTGAAGCAATTGAATTTGAAGGTGATCTTTTAAAAATTGAACATACTTGGGATATTTTTGCATTAAATGGAGATGCCATTATTGAAGATTTTAATCTTATTACAAAAGATAGACAGTCACAACCCATACCTGCGAGTGTAAATACTATTAATCCTGAAAACATTTTTATAGAACAAGGTGCCACCTTAAATTTTGCAACACTTAATGCGAGTACTGGACCAATTTATATTGGAAGAGATGCAGAAGTGATGGAGGGTTCTATTGTAAGAGGCCCTTTTGCGTTATGTAATAATGCAACTTTGAAAATGGCGAGTAAAATTTATGGACCAACAACCGTTGGACCACATAGTAAAGTAGGTGGTGAAGTCAGTAATTCTGTGATTTTTGGTTTTTCTAATAAAGGGCACGACGGCTTTTTAGGAAATTCTGTTTTGGGTGAATGGTGTAATTTAGGCGCAGATACCAATACGAGTAATTTAAAAAATAATTATGCCGAAGTTAGACTTTGGGATTATCAAACTGAAGGTTTTGCGAGAATTGGCTTGCAGTTTTGCGGATTAATGATGGGAGATCATAGTAAGTGCGGTATCAATACCATGTTTAACACAGGAACTGTTGTTGGAGTGAGCGCTAATATCTTTGGAAGTGGTTTTCCTAGAAACTTTGTGCCAAGTTTTTCTTGGGGTGGAAGCAAAGGTTTTGTAACCTATAAAACCGATAAGGCATTTGAAGTGGCAGAGGTTGTAATGGGACGACGTAAAGAAGAATTTACAGAGCTAGACAAAGCAATTTTAACCCATGTTTTTGAAGAAACCCAACAGTATAGAAAAAAATAACATTCCTAATTTCGTCAATGTATCTTATGTTTTGAACGGGTTTAATATTTTTAGTTCTTAAGTTCCGCCTTTTTAACGGATTTCAATTCTAGTAAATTTGTTGCGTTAATGCCTAAACCTGAAACATTTTTGCGAGTAAACCTAACCACTTCATCATAAAACATCGGAACTACTGGTGCAGAAGCCATAACTAAAGAATCCATTTTAGTATAGAGTGCTATTCGTTTTTCATAATCTGTTTCTAAATAGGCAGCTTCATACATGGTGTCAAATTCAGCACTTTTAAAATGGGTATAGTTTGGACCATTGGGTGCAAAATTTTTACTGTAGTATAACGATAAATAGTTTTCTGCATCCGGATAATCGGCTATCCAACTGGCTCTAAAAAAATCGACTTGCCCATTCGCTTTAGCATCTTTTAAACTTGAAGGTGGAATAACATCAACATTCACCACTAAACCTGTTTTTTGAAGCTCACGTTGAATGAATTCACAAAAGCTTAAATAATTACTAGTGGTTGTAAGTGTGATTTCAGGAGTTTTAATTCCGGTTTCTGTTTTAAATTCTGAAACTAATTGTTTTGCTAATTCCGGATTATATTCAAATCCTATGCTAGAATCATAACCTGGTAAACCTTTAGGAATAAAACCACCATTGGCAGGAATCCCAATACCATTTCTCAAATACGTCATCATTTTGTTACGGTCAAACCCAACGTTAATCGCTTTTCTCAATTTTAGGGATTGAATGGTATTTACTTTAGTATCCATGTAAAACGCTAAATATTCTGTGTTGAGATAGGGACCGCGAATCATTGTAACATCATCAGCATAATTCGGTTTTAATTGTCCAACTGTGGTTAAAATTTCATCTTTGTAGGAGCCGTCTAAACCAGAAACAAAATCAATATTTCCTTGTGCAAATTGTAGAAACTCACTTTGTTTATCTGGTAAAAAAGTAATGGCAACCGCTTCAAGATAAGGTAATTGTTGGTTTGTGGAGTCTGTTTCAAAATAGTGGTTGTTTCTCCTAAAGACTAATTTCAAGTTTTCTTCCCAACGTTTAAATTTAAAAGGACCGGTACCAATAGGATGTGATCTAAAATCATTTCCGTAATGTTCTACAATTTCCTTCGGAACCACTGAACAATATTTCATGGTTAATAACCCTAAATAGGCAGGGAAAGCTTGTTTTAGTTTAATTTGAAATGTAGAATCATTTATAGCTGAAAAGTTTTCGACCTTATTTAAAACCCAACTTCCTGGTGAAGCAATGGCTTTATCTTTCAGCCTATTGAAGCTATATTCAAAATCTGATGCGGTAACATGTCGTGTAGAGTCTTGGTTGCTCGAAGTATTAAATAATTCATTTTTATGAAAAAACACATCATCTCTAAGGGTAAACGTATAGGTTTTGGCACTGTCTGTAATTGTCCAATTCTTAGCAATACAAGGCTTTACATTAAGTTGGTCGTCCATTTGTACTAAACCATTAAACAACTGATGTGTTGCCCATATATCTGCTAAATCCTTTGAAAAAGCAGGATCTAAGGAGCCTATACTTTTGTGTTCATTGTATCTAAAAACGAGATGGTCTAACGGTTCGCTTTCATTTGAAGAACAAGAAACTATGATGACTACAAAGGCTCCAAAAAGTAATCTATTGAATAAGAATGGTGTGAGTTTTAGCATATAACTTATATGTTGTAAATTTGCCAACTTGGTAAAAGTACAAGAATGAATCCAACAAAAAAAGTCGCATTTTATACCCTAGGTTGTAAACTTAATTTTTCAGAAACCTCTACAATTGCTAGAAGTTTTAAAGATGAAGGATTTGATCGTGTAGATTTTAAAGAATCGGCTGATATTTATGTGATAAATACCTGCTCGGTTACTAAAAATGCAGATAAGCGTTTTAAGACGATTGTTAAGCAAGCTCAAAAAAGCAACCCTGAAGCTTTCGTTGCTGCTATTGGATGTTATGCGCAACTAAAACCAGAAGAGTTAGCTGATGTAAATGGTGTGGATTTAGTATTGGGTGCAACGGAGAAATTCAAAATTACCGATTACTTAAACGATCTCACTAAAAATGATTTTGGTGAAGTGCATTCTTGTGAAATAGAAGAAGCCGATTTCTACGTCGGTAGTTATTCTATTGGTGATAGAACGAGAGCTTTTCTAAAAGTTCAAGATGGTTGTGATTATAAATGTACCTATTGTACAATTCCATTGGCTAGAGGGATTTCACGTAGCGATACCATGACTAATGTGTTGAAAAATGCTAAGGAAATTTCTGAACAAGGGATTAAGGAAATCGTATTAACAGGAGTTAATATTGGTGACTACGGAAAAGGGGAATTCGGTAATAAAAAACATGAGCATACCTTTTTAGATTTAGTTAAAGAATTAGATAATGTTGAAGGTATTGAGCGTTTAAGAATTTCATCAATTGAGCCGAATTTATTAAAAAATGAAACGATTGAGTTAGTGTCTAACTCAAGAGCTTTTGTGCCTCATTTCCATATACCATTACAAAGTGGAAGTAATGCCATTTTAAAAAAGATGAAGCGTCGCTACATGAAAGAATTGTATGTAGATAGAGTTGCTAGAATAAAAGAGGTGATGCCGCATGCTTGTATTGGAGTCGATGTTATCGTTGGTTTTCCTGGAGAAACTGATGATATTTTTCTTGAAACCTATAACTTTCTGAATGCATTAGATATTTCATATTTACATGTATTTCAATATTCAGAACGCCCAAATACCGAAGCGGCTGAAATGCCTAACGTAGTCTCTAAAGCAAAACGCGCTAAACGCAGTAAAATGTTGAGAGGTTTATCAGCTAAGAAGCGTCGGGCTTTTTATGAAAAGCAATTAAACACAGCGCGTACGGTGTTGTTTGAAAGTGATAATAAGGAAGGATACATCCATGGATTTACAGAAAACTATGTCAAAGTAAAAGCACCTTGGAATCCGGAATTAGTAAACACGCTTGAAAAAGTGAGATTAACTAAGATTGATGAAGATGGCTTGGTTCGTTTTGAGTTTCAAGAAGATTTAGCACTTAAATAGCTGAAATTTGCGTTATTATTTATGTGTATTTTCCTATAAAGACATTATTTCGTTTTATATTTGAGTTTATTAAAATGTCTAGTGTGAATAAAATAGTTTCAGTTTGTTTTCTTATTGGTTTATTAGGTTTAACCACATCTTGTTCTGATAAGAATGAACATGGGGTTGTTGGAACCTGGTTGTTAGCAACACGAACCGTTGATATTCCTTTTGATGTCAATAAAGACGGTGTGTTTAATACGAATCTCATTGCCGAAATAGACTGTAACGAAAGAGAAACATTAACCTTTGAAACTAATGGGACGGTATCCTCTGGAAATGAGTTTTCTAACGTATTGCGCTATTTTAAAGATGATAGTACTAATGTTTATAGTATAAATGTAGACTGTAACAAAGAAGGTATTATAAGTTTTGCTTCAGAATACTCTATTATTGAAGAAAATACCATAAAAGTGTCTAATAGAATATATGTTTTAAAAAGTGATACGTTAACAACGGTGTATAAAAATGCAATCGATATTTATAACGAAGATTTTACAGACATCATAGAGACTAGAGATTTAACACAGGTTTATACGAAACAATAAATAAGCTTAAGTTTTAAGTATCAAAAAACCCGAAACTTTTTTAAAAGTTTCGGGTTTTTCAATAATTCATTTTCTAAAATTATATACGGATACCCACAGGAAGCATGCGCTTATATTTTCTGTTACGTCTTACAAACTTTGCAATTTCAGGACTTGTTGGTACCACACTAATGTTACGTTCTTTAATATTACTAAATACAAGATCAATAAATTCTAATTCAAATTCGTCAGTTCTAATAGTATCAGGAATAACCATTTTTGTTAAGAATATCTTCCTTTCTTGTAAAGAATATTCAATAATTGCCATTTCGTTTTCAACATTTAATTCAAATTGACGTAGGAAGTCGTTGTCAATTAATTGAGCAGTTTCTGTCATAATTTCTTTTTATTAAATTCAGCGGTCGGCAGTGTAGATACTATATTTTATATAGTTTTGCTGTGCAAAGGTACAAAAAATCAGTGAATTTTTAAGGTTTCCGATGTTAAAACCTTACATTGTAATTAATTAAGGCGTCCCAAAATAAAAGTTTCAAGACCTATGAATAGTCAATTAGTACATGTTTATTTAATGCCTGGCATGGCTGCAAGTCCAACCATATTTGAGCATATTAAACTGCCCAAAGAAACGTATGAAATTCATTGGTTAGAATGGCAAATTCCTGATTATGAAGAGACTTTAACTGCATATGCACAACGTATGTGCACGTTTATTAAACACGATAATGTCGTATTACTAGGGGTTTCTTTTGGTGGTATTTTAGTACAGGAAATGAGTAATTTTTTAAACCTTAAAAAATTAATTGTGGTGTCTAGTGTGAAGTCGCATCACGAGCTTCCGAAACGTTTAAAATTCCTTAAAATCACTAAAGCATACAAAATATTACCAACATCCTTACTTGGTAATATTGATTTGTTAGCTAAATATGCTTTTGGTGAGACGATTAAAAAGCGTGTCGATTTATATAAAAAATACCTTTCCGTCAATGATAAAACTTATTTAGATTGGGCCATTAAGCAGGTGGTTTGTTGGGATCAAGAAGCACCACATCCAGATGCGATTTATATTCATGGCGACAATGATGTTATTTTTCCACATTCTTGTGGTGGAAATTGCCATATTATTAAAGGTGGAACACACATTATGATTATTACCAAGTTCAAATGGTTTAACGAAAATTTACCAAAACTTATTACAGCCTGAATTTGAATGGTGTTATTAGATTGATTACATTTATAAAAAGAAAAATATTGAAAAGTTCATGCGTTAAAGTGTTGCCAGTCAATATGGTGATTGAGGATGAAGTGCATATTACATTCAATTAACCTTAAATTTATAGAAATGAAAATTATAAAAAATAGTTTAGCATTAATAGGTGTGATTTGTATATCAGGCTTATTTATTTTCTCAATGCAAAAGTCACCTGAAGAAATGGCACTACCAGATCATTTACTAGGTAAAGAAGATCCTATTGTAAACAACTATAATGTTTATGCTTTAGAGATGCCAGAAAACTTAAACTTTGCAGGTGAAGCTGTACCCGTTAATGATCCGGATATCTATGAACGTATGGATAGAGAGTTACTCGTAAATACCTATTGGCAATCAAATGGATTATTGATGTTTAAACGTGCTCAAAAATATTTTCCAATTATAGAACCAATTTTGAAGAAAAATGGTGTGCCAGACGATTTCAAATATCTAGCTGTAATTGAAAGCGGATTAATTCAAACAGCAAAATCACCAGCAGGGGCAAGTGGGATTTGGCAAATAATGTCTGCAACCGCTAGAGAGAATGGTTTAGAGGTGAATAAAAATGTTGATGAACGTTATAATTTAGAAAAAGCTACAGAAGTGGCTTGTGATTACTTAAAGAAGGCAAAAGAAAGCTTAGGATCTTGGACAAAAGCGGCAGCGGCTTATAATGCTGGTAATTATGGAGTTTCTAGACGATTAAAGGAACAAGATGTTAGTGGTTACTACGATTTATTATTAGGCGAAGAAACAGGACGCTATGTGTTTAGAATTGTAGCGTTAAAGGAAATATTATCTAATCCGGATAAATATGGATTCAACTTTAATAAATCTCACTTATATAAAGAAGTGCCAACATATAAGGTAGACGTAGATACTGCGGTCACTGATTTTGCTGGATTTGCAAAACAATTTGGAATTAACTATAAAATTCTAAAACTTCATAACCCTTGGTTAAGAGAACCTCATTTAAATAATAGCTCTAGAAAAAAGTATTCTATAGAAATTCCGAAGGAAGGCTATTATAACACCAACCCATAAATTGTGGATTTTGTAAGAGACCATATTTGGCAAATTTTAATTATTCTTAATTATACGGTTGCCTTATCGGCTGTTGTTACTATTTTACTTAAAAAGGTAAATCCAACAAAAGCCTTAAGTTATATTATTGGTCTACTGGCACTGCCTTTTTTAGGATTGATTGTCTATTATCTTTTTGGACAAGAATACCGAAAAAATAAAATATTCTCTAGAAAGCATGTTTTAAATCAGTCCATAATTAAAAGAATTCAAGAGGAGTTAGAGCTTGATTCTAAAGCAATTAATGAAGTTGATGATTTACTCGATCAAAAGTCTAAAGTGATTCCGTTATTATATAATAATGAAAACTCTAAACTCACTATTAATAATGCTGTAAATCTTATTAAAAATGGAGACGAAAAATTCAAATTGCTATTTAATGATATCAGAGAAGCATCGCATCATATTCATCTCGAATATTTTGTAATAGAAGATAATAAAATAGGAACAGAGCTTCTAGACTTATTATGTGAAAAAGCAAAAGAAGGTCTAGAAATAAGAATAGTTATTGATGATGTTGGCAGTTCTATATCCTCTAAAATGAAGCGTAAACTTAAGGATTTTGGAATTGAAATGTATCCTTTTATGCCGGTTCGATTTTCAAATTCAACAGGTAAGATGAATTATCGCGATCATCGTAAAATTGTTGTTATTGATGGTAAGATAGGCTATGTTGGTGGTGTCAATGTTTCAGATAATTATGTGAATGCAATTAATGATCGATATTGGAGAGATACACATTTACGTATTATGGGTGAGGCCGTTATATCCTTGCAAATTTTATTTTTTACCACATGGAATTTTGTAAGTGATGGTAAATTGGAAATTTCTAAGACTTACTTCCCAGAACATAATTGTAAAGAAAACGTCCCACTTCAAATTGCTGCAAGTGGTCCGGATACGGATTGGTCTAATATTATGGAGGCGATTTTTGTAGCTATTACCAACGCAGAAGACCATGTGTATATAACCACACCCTATTTTATTCCGAATAGTGAGATTGTAACTGCGCTTCAAGTCTTAGCCAGAAGTAATAAAGAAGTTAAGATTATAGTGCCTAAGAAATCAGATTCTTGGATTGCAGAATATGCGACGAATTCCTATTTGCAAATGCTTTTAGAAGCAGGAGTAGAGGTGTATCAATATACTAAAGGCTTTATTCATGCAAAAACCATGGTTGTAGATGGTGTGTTTAGTACTGTTGGTACCACCAATATGGATTATAGAAGTTTTAATATTAATTTTGAAGTGAATGCGTTAATCTATGATAAGAAGATTGGCAGTCAATTAACAGAGTTTTTTAACGACGACTTAAAAAACTGCGAGAAGTTAGATTTAAAATCTTGGCAAGAACGTTCAAAACGTACTAAACTAGTAGAAGCTATTGCGCGTTTAATGGCGCCACTATTGTAATTTTAAGTGTAGAGTATAATATAAGGTATGATGATAACAGTAAAAGATGTTAAGTGTAGAATTTAAAACACGAAGGGAATTCTAAAGCAAAAGTTGTCAATACATAAAAAGGCTTAAACATTATACTTGTTTAAGCCTTTTCTGTTATTTAGAGTTTCAAATTATCGTCTACTTCTTCTGTTTTGTCTTGCACTTGTAGGTTGACCATATTGTTGCTTCGGAATAGAAGCTTTCTTCATTTGGTCTTTCATCATCTTAATTTGCTCAGCAAGCATGTCTCTCTTATCTAGTTTTTGTGCTTCAGCTAACAATTTTTGAGCTTCCGGTTTTCTGCGTTTCGAAAAAGCAATTCCTGCTAAATTCAATTTTGCCATAGCTAAGTCATGGTCCATGGATAAGCCTAAACTAATCGCTTTCTTAAAATACGCTTCAGCTTCATTCATATTGGTTTGAGAAACCATAATACCATTAAGGTAATTTAAATACCCTTGTTGTTTTTTAACTAGCGCACCTTCTGGGTTCTTAATTTTATCTAACCATTTTTTAGCTCCAGGAAAATCTTGTTTTCTTAATTTTAAAAAAGCGAGTAAAATCATTTCATTTTTAAAGTAAAGAAAAATGAATATTGTAGAAAGTAAAAGGTACATGATACCATTACCTATGTAACCTTCAGTGAATTGATAAATACCATAGCCTATAATTAGGGCGGCAATAACTAATTTTATATTTTTATTAAACATATTTCTGTGTATTTTTGCAGTGCGCAAAGATAATAAAATCTAAGAGTTAAAATTCTAAACAAAATTTTTCTTTTGCTCCTTGCTAAAGTAAAAACTTGTTGTATATTTGCACGCAGTTTTGAGAGAGCTCTCAATTTTCAGAAAAAAGATTATTAGTTTATAAAAATATAAGACATGCCAAAAAGAACGTTTCAACCGTCAAAAAGAAAAAGAAGAAACAAGCACGGTTTCAGAGAAAGAATGGCTTCTGTTAACGGAAGAAAAGTTTTAGCACGTAGAAGAGCTAAAGGAAGAAAGAAAATATCTGTTTCTACAGAAACTAGACATAAAAAATAATGATTAACAATTGTTAATATATTAGGGCGTTACTTAGGTGTAACGCCTTTTTTTATATCCTATTGTTAACTATTTTTGCACTGCCAAATTAATAACGTTTATATATTACAACATCAAACACTTAATCTCATGCCTAAAAATAATAACATAAAATCAGTTTTACTAATCGGTTCAGGTCCCATCGTTATTGGGCAAGCCTGCGAATTTGATTATTCGGGGACGCAAGCATTACGCTCTTTACGAGAAGATGGAATTGAAACTATATTAATCAATTCTAATCCAGCAACAATAATGACTGATCCAACAATGGCAGATCATGTGTATTTGTTGCCATTGACGACTAAGTCTTTAATTCAAATTTTAAAAGAACACCCACAAATTGATGCCGTTTTACCAACAATGGGTGGACAAACGGCCTTGAATTTATGTATTGAGGCTGATGAAAAAGGTATTTGGACAGATTTTAATGTAGATATCATAGGTGTTGATATCGATGCCATTAATATCACAGAAGATAGAGAGCAATTTAGAGAATTAATGTTGAAAATTGGTGTTGGTATGGCGCCTCAAGCAACAGCAACCTCTTACCTTAAAGGAAAGGAAATTGCACAAGAATTTGGGTTTCCATTAGTCATTAGAGCATCTTATACTTTAGGAGGTGAAGGAGCGTCTTTTGTATATAAGGAAGAAGATTTTGATGAAATGTTGACACGTGGTTTGGAGGTCTCTCCAATTCACGAAGTCATGATAGATAAAGCTTTAATCGGTTGGAAAGAATACGAGTTAGAATTATTACGTGATAAAAATGACAATGTCGTTATTATCTGTACGATTGAAAATATGGATCCGATGGGAATCCATACGGGAGATTCGATCACTTTAGCACCAGCAATGACATTATCTGATAAAACATTTCAGAAAATGCGAGATATGGCCATTCATATGATGCGAAGTATTGGTGATTTTGCTGGTGGATGTAATGTGCAGTTTGCGGTGAGTCCGGATGATGAAGAGGAAATTATTGCGATTGAAATTAACCCAAGAGTTTCACGTTCATCTGCATTAGCGAGTAAAGCAACGGGTTATCCTATTGCAAAAATTGCTTCAAAATTAGCTATTGGTTATAATTTAGATGAATTAGATAATCAGATTACAAAATCGACTTCAGCGTTATTTGAACCGACTTTAGATTACGTAGTTGTTAAGATTCCACGTTGGAATTTTGATAAATTCGAAGGTTCAGATCGTACATTAGGATTACAAATGAAATCTGTTGGTGAGGTGATGGCTATTGGTCGTTCGTTCCAAGAAGCTCTTCATAAAGCCACACAATCTTTAGAGATAAAGCGAAATGGTTTAGGTGCAGATGGTAAGGGATATAAAGATTACGATACCATTATTGAGAAATTAACTTATGCGAGTTGGGATCGTGTATTTGTGATTTATGATGCGATTGCTATCGGAATTCCGTTGAGTCGTATTCACGAAATCACAAAAATCGATATGTGGTTTTTAAAGCAATATGAAGAGTTATTCCAACTTCAAAAAGAAATTTCAACATTTACCATTGATACTATTGAACGCGAATTATTGCTAGAAGCTAAGCAAAAAGGCTATGGTGACAGACAAATAGCACATATGCTTGATTGTTTAGAAAGTGAAGTTCATAAAAAGCGAAAAGACCTTAATATTAACCGTGTATTTAAATTAGTAGATACGTGTGCGGCAGAATTTAAAGCACAAACACCTTATTATTATTCTACGTTTGAAAGTGAAGTAGAATCCGCAGATGGAAAAGTCTCTGTGCATAATGAAAGTGTTGTTTCAGACAAAAAGAAAATTATCGTTTTAGGTTCTGGTCCAAATAGAATTGGTCAGGGAATCGAGTTCGATTACTGTTGTGTGCATGGCGTTTTGGCAGCTTCCGAATGTGGTTATGAAACCATCATGATTAACTGTAATCCAGAAACAGTTTCTACCGATTTTGATATAGCGGATAAATTATATTTTGAACCGGTTTTCTGGGAACATATCTATGATATTATTCAACATGAAAAACCTGAAGGTGTCATCGTTCAATTAGGAGGTCAAACCGCCTTAAAATTAGCTGAGAAACTTGAGAAATGGGGAGTTAAGATTATGGGAACCAGCTTTAAATCACTCGATTTGGCTGAAGATAGAGGAAGTTTTTCAAACATTTTAAAAGAAAATAATATTCCTTATCCACAATTTGATGTTGCTGAATCAGCTGACGAAGCTTTAGCTATTGCAGATGTTTTAGATTTCCCAATATTGGTAAGACCTTCTTATGTATTAGGTGGCCAAGGGATGAAAATTGTGATTAATAAACAAGAATTAGAATCACATGTTATTGATTTATTAAAATCGATTCCAGGAAATAAATTGTTACTAGATCATTATTTAGATGGAGCGATAGAAGCCGAAGCTGATGCTATTTGTGATGCCGATGGTAATGTTCATATCATTGGTATTATGGAACATATAGAGCCATGTGGTATTCACTCTGGTGATAGTAATGCTTTATTGCCAGCGTTTAATTTAGGTGATTTGGTGATGCAGCAAATAATTGATCACACACATACAATTGCACGAGCGTTGCATACGGTAGGATTAATTAATATTCAATTTGCGATACAAGATGATATCGTTTATATCATTGAAGCCAACCCAAGAGCATCACGTACGGTTCCTTTTATTGCAAAAGCATATAAAGAACCGTATGTAAATTATGCGACTAAAGTGATGTTAGGTGAGAAAAAAGTGACCGATTTTAATTTCAATCCACAATTAGATGGCTATGCAATAAAGCAGCCAGTATTTTCATTTAATAAGTTCCCTAATGTTAATAAACAGTTAGGTCCAGAAATGAAGAGTACAGGAGAAAGTATCTTATTTATTGATAATTTAAGAGACGATCAATTTTATGATTTATATGCAAGAAGAAAAATGTATTTAAGTAAATAATGGCATAGTTTTCGATGAAGTGTAAGTGTTATTCACTAATAATTACTAACTTAGCATTAACTAATGCCTACTTATATGAAACTAAAATTACTTTTTTTACTGTTTTTTGTCTCAGTATTTTCATTTGCTCAGGTATCTGTATCTGATATTGATACCTCTAGAACTAGTTTAAATTCAATAGAAATTCAAAATAATGAATTCACTATTGCACCTAATCCTGCAAAAAACAAATTGAATATTAAGTTGCAGAATTCAAGCGAAGATTTAAAATTAGAAGTCTTTGATGTACTAGGAAAACGAATTTTTAAAGGTGTGATCACGAAATTGGAATCATCAATAGATATTTCTAATTGGAAAAGTGGAGTGTATTTAGTGAGAATTTCTGATGACACGGAAACACAAACTAAACGTTTTATTAAACAGTAAAATAACTATAAAATCAAATAGGAGCTAGTTCAGAAATGAACTAGCTTTTTTTATTTAAAATCAATTTGGACTTTGTAGTCTTTCAATTTGTCTAAATGTTGTTCTACGTTTTTATAAAGATGCGCTAAATCGGTACTTCGTTTCGTATCACTTTCTTGTCTAATAATAGATTTTAGAAACCGCTTTGCGGCGAGTTTATTGGTTAAAATTAAACCAGGAACAGGAACGGTTTTTCCGTCTTCATCAATAGCGACCATTATAAAATAAGACGAATTACAATGTTTGGTTTCTCCTGTTCTAATGTTTTCAGATTCTACTCTTATGCCAACAACCATAGATGATCGTCCGACGTAATTAACGGAAGCTTTCATGGTGACTAATTCTCCTACTTCTATTGGATTTAAGAAGTTAACCTTATTTACAGAGGCTGTGACGCAATAACTACGAGAGTGTTTTGAAGCGCATGCAAAAGCGATATTATCCATTAAACTTAAAATGTAACCTCCATGGATTTTTCCACCAAAATTAGCGTGTGATGGTTTCATTAACTCGGAAATTTGAATTCTAGAGTCTTCAGTCGTTTTAAACATAATGTAAAAGGTTTAAGTATAGGAGACTAGTAATTATAGCAATGCCAAAACTAATTAGTGTACCTATTAAAATGTATTCGGTTAGTTTGCGTTCTTTTGAAGCTGTTAAATCACCAAATCTAAAAACAGATTTAGCAGTTATTAAAAACCCTACAGCTTCCCAATGGTGTGTAATAATAAAGATAAATACCATAAGACGCTCTAAAACACCAATATATTTACCAGCATCTTTTAAAGATTCATTGCCTTTAGTAAGCTTAGATATATTCCATTTAGAGAAAATGGTTTTCATTATAATAGATGTTGGTGTCGTTAAAAATATTACGGAAATAATCCATAATAGAATTCGGCCATCTAACGCTAAGCTAAAATTATAAGTATTACTATATAGAATAGATGTTAATCCTATAATAGAAATTAAATGTAAAAGTTGATCTATAAAAAAGAAAAGACGTTTTGTTTTTTTACGTTGAAAAGTTAATTTTAAACCATCTATAATAAGGTGAATCAAGCCAATTCCTAATATTAATGGAGTATATGATACATCCCAAACTATCAAAAACATTAAAGCGATATGAATAGCAATATGCACATAGAGCCAAACCGATTTTAGTTTCTTTTTTTCTTTGTCTTTAACCCATTTTAGTGGCTGTAAAAAGAAATCGCCTATAAGGTGAGCTAGAATAAGTTTTAATAGTAATAGAGTCATAATCCTGCTATTTTTTCTCGGTATAAAGTATCTAAATCTAAAATTTCATCTAAATAGGCACGTTTTTGACGTTTGCTTACGGCGTCTTGACTGATACCAATGATTTTAGCTAATTCTGATTGAATCATATGAGGATGCTCTAAACTTAGTTTTACAATTTCGGCAGAGTTAACCGTCCAATTATCCATGGCTATTAGCGCTAGTCTAAAATAAAGATTTATTTCCTTATTAATTGTAGCATTGCTTGTTTTTAATTTTAGGTTTTGTTTGTCTTTTTTGAGCGTTTCAAAAGTTTCACCCGAAAAAATAAAAGCCTCACCGTTGGATTCGCTAACAGAATTACCTTGATAATTTTTTGTACCGATACCAATGGACATACGTACATCTAAACCTTTTACAGATTTTAAAAATGCTTTGATATAAACTGCAGTTCTAAAGCTGTCTTCAATAATGTGAGATTCTAATTGAAAGCTATCACCTCTATAAATATCATAGAATGAAGCATTATCTGATACTTTTGATAATGCAGATTTTAATGGATTAAGCCATAAATCTTCGCTGTGTGCTTTTCTAGATTTTATGATATCTCCTGTGATAACGCTGGTCATACTACTAATTACCTTTATATCACAAATATATGCCTTTAAAACGGAATAATCTAATTTATGCCTTAAAAAGGGAATATTTTAATTTATGCCTTATATTGGGAATAATGTGCTAGTCGTCTTCATGAGCACGTTTAACAATATTTTCAGGAAGGGATTTCTTGGCTTTTGCACCCATTTTCTTAATCTTTTCCACACGCGAAATAAGATTACCTTTACCGTCTACTAACTTATTCATCGCCGAAGAATAATCACTTTTAGCCGCATCAATTTTTTTACCAACACCAGTTAAATCCGTAACTAAACCTTCAAATTTATCGTAAAGTGCTCCAGCTTGTTTAGCAATTTCTAAGGCATTTTGTTGTTGCTTTTCGTTATTCCACATGGAATCTATAGTACGCAAGGTGGCTAAAAGGGTAGAAGGCGTTACAATAACAATATTCTGTTCAAAAGCTTTATTATATAGTGAATTGTCTTCGTTTATAGCCACAGCAAAAGCGGGTTCAATAGGAATAAACATCAAAACAAAATCGGGTGATTCAATATCGTATAAATCTTGATAATTCTTAGCGGATAACTGATCCACATGTTTTTTAATCGAATTCACATGTGCTTTTAAAAATATAGGACGCTGCTCATCTTCGGCATTTACAAATTGCTCATAAGCCGTTAATGATACTTTAGAATCGATAATCATTTTTTTAGAATCTGGAAGATGTAACACAACATCTGGTAACACCCGCGTTCCATCTTCTCTTTGGAAATTTTGTTGTACAAAATACTCTCTGTCTTTTTCTAAACCAGACTTTTCTAAGACACGCTCTAAGACCAATTCACCCCAGTTACCTTGAGTTTTACTATCACCTTTTAAAGCTCTAGTAAGATTAGTGGCTTCTTTTGCCATAATTTGATTAAGATCTTTCAAACCTAATAGTTGCTCCTTCAAAGCCGAATGCATACTAATACTTTCCTTTTGGGTATCATCAACTTTTTTCTCAAAGAGTTGTATTTTTTCTTGTAAAGGGTTTAAGATGTTTTTGATATTTTCTTTATTCTGAAGTGTGAATTTTTCAGACTTTTCATCTAGTATTTTAGACGCCATTAACTCAAAGTCTTTACGCAATTGTTCTTGCTGCAATGCTAATTCTTCGTCACGTTTTAAGTTGGCTTTTTCAAGGTTTTCGTATTCCGAATTACGTCTAGATAATTCTGTATTTAAAAAATCTTTTTCGCGTCTAATCGCTTCACGTTCGGTCTCAATCTTAGAAATGGTGTCTTTTAAATCCGTTAATTGTTGATTAAAATATTGGTTCTGTTTTTGGTTTTCGGTTTCTGAATACGTTTTAAATTCATTGAACTGTTGTTGCAAATTAGCGTTGCGTTCTTCTAGAGTACTTTTGTCACTTTTACTTTTTAATTGCGAAAATTTAAGTCCTATAAAAGCACCAATACCTGCTGAAATAATAATTGTTATGAGTAGAATAAGTGTGTCGTTCATGTTTAAAAGAGAAATTTATCAAAGATAAATATAGTTAAGGAAACTCTTTTAAACTTAATGACGAGATTTTAAAGTTTTTATATCTGCCAGTAATTGTTTTATATTCTCATTGTTAGTACCATCATAGATACTACGAATTTGCTTCTTTTATCAATAAGAATAAAGTTAGGAGTATGAATGAAGTCTTGTAAGCCTTCCATCACCTTGTTCTACAACTGCAAAATAGCTTTTGCGTGCTAACTCATAAATATGTTTTTTGTTTCCTGTGGTTATATTCCATTTATAATCTATAACACCTTTAGTGTTGGCGTATGCTCGCAATACTGAAACACTATCAATTTCTGGTGTGACTGAAAGGGATAAAAGCATAATGTCATCATCTTTTAAAAATTTATCTTGAATTTTAGCCATATTATTCGTCATGATTGGACAAATTTTGATTTAGGTAAGTTTTGCGCAATTTCAATAAGCTTAGAGCCTTTTATTAACACATCCGACGTTGGTGGAGCCCAAAGTGCATGGTAAATACTCATAGCAACTCCCCAATAGGCCAAAGCACATTCTGAGTCGTTATCTAGTACTTTTACAAATGCTTTTTCTGCTTCGGTATACTCAAATGAATGCAGTAGAGCAATTGCTAAATCGAATGTTTCTCTCACTTCATATTTCCAATCTAAAGCGAAACTTACGTCTCCAAAAGGTTCTGTACTACCTAGCAAAAGTTTACCTCGTTCTAAATCTATAGCAGCTAAAGCTAGATTTGATTTAGCAGCTTTGTCTTTGCAACTAAAAATTAGTAAGAAAGACAAAAGAAGAAAAATGTTATTTAGTGGTTTCATAATTAAATGATTAAGTTACTAATTATTCTGTTGTCTGTGGATTAATTATGTTTAGTTCAACTATATTAGTATAAAATTTTATTCTTTAATAATTTTGGTAAAGGGAACAATCATTGGCACTCTTTTTTGGTAGTCTTCGTACTCTTTTCCTATATGCTTTTTTAGATCTTTTTCTTCTAAATACTTAACTGCAATTAAAATGTAAATCGTGGTAACGACGGCAAATAATAAGTGTCCCACGGTCATTAAGGGTGTTGCCCAAAACGCTATTATAAAGCCTAACATGATGGGATGACGTACTATTTTATAAAATAGATTTACTTGAAATTTGGGATATGTCAGCTTTTGATCTTTAAATCTTTGGTAAATTTGAGAAAGACCAAAAAGCTCAAAATGGTTGATCATAAAAGTGGAAAGAAATACAATAATCCAACCTAAAAAGAAAACACTTGTCAATACCAAAGCTGTGGTGTTTTCAAACTCCCAAACAATGCTTGACATTGGTTGCCATTGCCAATACATCAGTAAAAGAGCTAGACTAGAAAGCAATACATACGTACTTCGCTCAATAGCCGGATCTAAAAATTTAGTGAACCATTTTTTAAAAGCAGGCCGTGCCATCACACTATGCTGAATGGCAAATAGGCTCATTAATGCAATATTTATAAGTAATGCTTCTGTAGTAGAAGTTTCGATGCCTGAATCAATCCCTTTTGGGACCCAAAAGTTTCCTACAAATCCTATGGCATAAAGAAATGCGACTAAAAAAATAATGTAAGCGACAATCCCGTAGAGGAAAATAAGTGTTTTTTTCATAATAATTGTTTAATTGGTTGTTAACATCATGCTATATATTAGTTAGTCCTTATTGAAGTGATTTAGACGTTTTTTAGTGACTGAAAACTTTGAATACATAAGGCAAACTATGGTCTTGCTTCTAATATTAAATTAAAAGGCGTTTCTGAAGCGCGTTTAAATTTTGAAAAACCACCTTTAGTTATCACATTTTTTAGTTTTTCTTCTCCAGCTTGCGCGCCTAAAGCCAAACCTACTTCTTGGTTTAGAGAACATGGTGTGCAAAGCATGGTTGAAAAAGCATAAAAAGCTCTACCAACTGGGGTTAAATTTTCTTCTAAACTGTCTTTAGCAAAGGGTTCTACAATCATACATGTTCCGTCTGGTTTTAAAGCTGCTTTTGCGTGTGAACAAGCACCAACAGGATCTCCCATATCATGTAAGCAATCAAAAAACGTAATAAAATCGTAATCTTTCCCAGGGAAATCTTTAGCCAATGCTACTTCAAAAGAGACATTAGCTACACCTGCAGCCTTTGCTCTAACTTTAGCTTGTTCTACTGATGCTGCGTGAAAATCGAAACCTATAAATGTTGAATTAGGAAACGCTTTTGCCATTATAATTGTAGAAGCTGCATGACCACAACCTATATCTGCGACTTTTGCTCCTTTTTCTAATTTTTGAACCACACCATCCAAAGCCGGAATCCAATTAGAAATTAGGTTGCCTTCGTAAGAAGGACTAAAGAACTTCTCTGTTCCGCAGAATAAACAAGAATTATGATCTCCCCAAGACACACCTTCACCTGTTTTAAAAGCTTTTTCTATTTTAGGTTCATCGTGATATACTGAAGAAATAGCATAAAATGCACCTGTCATAAACACAGGGCTTTTTCTGTTTCCAAAAACCATAGATTGCTCTGGTGTCATAAAGAATTTTTTGCTTACAGCGTCATATTCTATATAACCTGAAGCTGCTTGTGCAGACAACCATTCTCTAACGTAGCGTTCTGCCGTATTTGTTTTCTCGGCTAATTCATACGATGTTAAATGACCATGATCTGTTAAGGTGGTAAACAAACCAAGTTTATCTCCAATTGTAATTAATGGTCCATTGGCTGCAGCTCCCATTTCGGTGACTACTTTACCTAATAAGTCGTGTAATTTGTTTTCGTTTACTTCCATGATTTTTATATTAATTAATATCTGTTTCTCGTATTTTATGGGTATTGATATCATTGTAATCTTGTATTTATTGTTAATGAAATTTCTAATCTATTAACTATAAATTGCGACAGAATGAAGTCCTCAGTATTATCTAAATCCTATCCATTCAATTTTTACATATCCGTTACCTCCAATACTGCCGTTTTCGGCGCTAATTGGAGTTGCAAAATCAAGTTCTACACCAATACCTCCTTTGCCACCAAAACCAAATAAGCTCCCATTATCTCCACCTAAGCCGCCAAAACCAGGGGATGCATCTAAAGAAAATATACTTCGCTGTTCACCACGCGTTCCATTATTACCTGCAGGGAAACCAGAACCTCCAGAACCACCATTTTCTGAGTTTATACTATTACTTAACCCACCAGAACCAGCAATTGCTATATATAGATTTGTTCCTCCAAGTGATATTTCAGAGGATTGTCCGCTAGATCCACTTTGACTAACAGTACCACCATTACCAGGACTGCCTACTATAACTGTATAAGTGACATTTCCTTCTAAATTTTCATTGGTAAGTAGCTTAAATTCTCCAGCACCTCCACCACCACCTCCTCCTGTCGAAGAAGACCCTGAGCTATAATCTACACCACCAGCACCTCCGCCACCTGCTCCAATAATTGTTATTGTTGCGACTATGTCAGTGGCATCGATTGAGAATTCATGAGTGCCCGTATCTAAAAATTCGAATGTACCTGCAACTTCTTCTTTTGGCTCATTGTCTTCTTTAGAGCATCCAATTAGTGTTAGAATACTAAGAAAAAACATTATGTTTTTGATGTTAATTTTCATAGGTTTTTATCA
>NZ_JAHKPN010000056.1 GCF_018860545.1 Winogradskyella psychrotolerans
TAACTTTAATCCATAAAAATTAAGTTAGATATTTAGAATAATGTAGTTCAATTTCACCATTATTATTTGCGAGAAAAAAGTATTAGTTTTATACAAATTCTTACCCTAAGGATTAATTAATTCGTTGTTGATTACACAAATTTATTTTTTTAATAGCCTAAACATTAGGCTCTAAAAATTGTGCAATATTGATGAATGCGTTATCAAGTAATCAATGCAGGTGCAAGCAGCTGTAGATATGATTGCGATTATGATGGATGGGGACAATAAATGAAATAAGATGATAAACCATTTAAAAAAAGCTTTTTTATGTAATAAGCCTATTGGCTTGTTGCTTTTTATGAGTATTACGTTACTTACTTGTAAAAAGGAAATTAAGAAATCGCCTATAAAAGCTAACGAAGAAAACCAAAAGCTAAGTGATTCTATAAAATTTTCAATCAATTTTACGGACAAAGGTTATGCCTTCTTAAGTGTGCCAGATCGTTTTTTATATAGTTACCCACTAACATTTAATGATAAAAAAACATCACATACTATATCTAGAGATTTTGATTCATTTATAGTAAGTTATTCTGTATCGATCGATACCTTCAGAAAATGGTAAAAGAGAATTTGTCCAACAAAATTATTTGATATCTGATGATAGTATTATTAATCTAAAGTATAACTCACGAACATATAGGTTTGAAAATCACAAACTAAATATAGATTCGATTAATAATACCTATAGCGCGATAAAAACAAAAATATTAAGATCTAAAAAGAATAAAATTTTTTATAAAAATGAATTAGATACACTTTACGCTTATTACAGAAATAAGTTTAATGATAGAAAAGAATTCTTAAAATTCAACTTAAATGAGCTTTATTATTATGACAGACTTCAGTTAATAGATCCTTTAAATGATAAAGTTGACGATTTCTTAAAAAATGAATTAAACACAAATAATTATATAGCTAGTAGTATTTTATATGACTTCCTAAATCGTTATATAGAAAATAGAATTACTACAATTGATTTTGATAAAATTGATACATTAAATTTTTCTAAATCTTATGTGGAGTTCGTTTCTTTAGGAGTATTTGCGTTTTTAAGAAATGAAGAAAATAAAGGCTACAACAAATTTTTAAATGCTAAAAATTGGTTGAGAGGAACAAAAATGTATGAAGAAAACAAAGAAGCTATTGAAAAAGAAATTGAACCATTAGACAATGAAAATTTCAAAAAAAAATTAGCAGAACTAACTTTTTCAGATACGAAAAATAAACAATTAAGCTTTTCACAAATTACTAAACAAAGCCCGACCCAATATTTTCTCATAGATTTTTGGGCTACATGGTGTGCACCGTGTATTCAAGGAGTTAAAACAATGAATAAAATGCAGTTACCGAAAAACATAAAGGTAATTAGCATAAGTGTAGATAAAGAGAAGGATAAACAGAAATGGAAAACTAAGACTAAAGAATTAGAGCAATCTCTTTCTTATTGGATAGATGAAACAGATAGTGACACTAAGGAATTTATAAAATTTATCGAAATGCAATCCATCCCAAGATATATCTTAATAGATAAGGATATGAATTTAATAGATCAAGCATTTTATCATCCACAAGAGCCTCAGTTTTTGTCAAAATTGCAAGATGTTAAGAACCATGAGTATTGGTAATACTATTTATAAAGTTAGATGATTAAAGGGTTTCCGTATTATAAGCAAAAGGATGCGAAAGACTGCGGTCCAAACTGTCTAAAAAAAATAGAATTAAGGAGGCTAGGTGTAAAACTAACTTTAGAACAGCTAATAGATGCACCTTTACTATATTTTGCATTGGAATAAAAATCAATGCCCAGTTTTAAACTAAATAATTAGCAAAAAGAATCCTGTTTTTTCAGTAAAGTGTAACTAAATATATCTAGGATTTTAATTGGTTTTAAATTGACCTTTTGTTCTTGTAAAATAATTTTGATTAAATTAAGAAGAAATGTTTTTAAGATAACCTATTATGTTAACAGTTAGTTGCAATGAAGACTTGACTCTTGTTTCTAAAAGCGCAGCGGTCTTATATCTTTTTTCAATCAAAGGTATAAACAATCCCATTAGTCAATTCATACTGTGTTTTAGGAATGCCCAAAATGGGATCCGAATCAAAATTATAGATGAATACCGTTTTAAAAAGTAGATTCTTTAAAACCTTAATTCCGAGTGAGGTTTGATTAGCAATTCTAAAATCTGAGAATTGTTCTAACAACGGTTGGTAATAGGTTGTGCTCACTATAGATATGTTTTCTAAAGGATATAGACTACAAGAAAGGTAAATACTACCTCTAAAATCTCTTAAGATCTCAACGTTTTGGCTTGATGCTTCTTCGTGTTCAAACATTAATAGTGTGCCTAAATAAAACCTATAGTTATTACTTTTAGATAATTTGAATCGTGGGCCAATACCTAATAATCGTCTAAATTTAATCTCAGAAATCTCGTCGTACTGACTTTGTGCAAACATTTCAAGCTTTAAACGTTCAGTAAATTTTCTATTATATCTAATATGCTGAATGCCTTTGTTCACAAAAGAGTTGTCTTCAATCTGTTCAAGCTTTAAATCATTAATAAAAAGATAGAGGTTTTTATCCGTATTATATTGAAGCCTCAAATTGTTAGTGATTTTGAATATAGACTGTGTATTTTTTATAAGTCCAATATCCAAACTTGCAGATCCAGACCATTTTGATGTGTCAGAAACCCGTCGTAAAGATTCTACATTTACAATTTGTGCGTACAGCTCATTACTTCCGAAAAGCGCTAAAAAAAACTATTAAAATATAAGGCTTCATAAGTTTAAAATAGAAACAAAAATAATGAACTCATTTTATTTGTATAGGATTTAAAAAATAGAAAAAAAATCTATTAATGTTATTTTTTTGTTTCCAAATTGTAATGAAAATAGCCATTTTATGGAATTAGCAGAAATTGTTAAAACCATTATAAATCTCCTTTCGAAATCGTTTGATATTTCGTAAATTTACAGTCCTTATAATTTATTAAAATCCGAAAAGAAAATATGTCAGATAAAGCTACATTAGAAATTAATGGCCAAAAGTATGAGTTTCCTATTATAACTGGTACTGAGAACGAAGTTGCTATAGATGTTAAAAGTTTAAGAGGTGCAACAGGTGGAGTAATTACTTTAGACCCAGGCTATAAAAATACAGGAAGTTGTGAAAGTGCAATTACCTTTTTAGATGGTGAAAAAGGCATTTTGAGATACAGAGGCTATTCTATTGAAGAGTTAGCAGAAAAAGCTGATTTTTTAGAAGTTGTGTATCTGCTTATTTTCGGTGAATTACCAAACAAAAGCGAGTTAGATAAATTTCATGAAGATATAAAATCGCATTCTGTTGTAGATGATGATCTCAAAAAGATATTAGATGCTTTTCCTAAGTCAGCGCATCCAATGGGTGTTTTATCGTCATTAACAAGTGCACTTACAGCATTTTATCCATCGTCTGTAAATGTAGCATCGGAAGAGGCAATGTATAATTCTATTGTCACTATTTTAGGTAAATTCCCTGTTATTGTAGCTTGGACCATGCGTAAGAAACAAGGATTACCATTAGAATATGGAGATGATAACCTAGGTTATGTTGAGAACATTCTTAAAATGATGTTTAAGAGCCCAAATAGCGAATACAAACAAAATCCAATTCTTGTCAATGCTTTAGATAAACTTTTAATCTTACACGCAGACCATGAGCAAAATTGTTCTACGTCAACGGTAAGAATTACAGGGTCATCACATGCAGGACTTTTTGTGTCATTAGCATCTGGAATCTCTGCACTTTGGGGACCATTACATGGTGGTGCTAACCAAGCGGTTTTAGAAATGCTAGAAGCTATAAAAGAAGATGGAGGTGATACCAAGAAATATATGGCAAAAGCAAAGGATAAGAGTGATCCTTTCCGATTAATGGGCTTTGGTCACAGAGTTTATAAAAACTTTGATCCAAGAGCTAAGATTATTAAAGTTGCTGCTGATGAAGTATTATCAGACTTAGGTATTGAAGATCCTATCTTAGATATTGCTAAAGGATTAGAAAAAGAAGCATTAGAAGATCCGTATTTTGTAGATAGAAAATTATACCCGAATGTAGATTTTTATTCAGGTATTATTTATAGAGCTATGGGAATTCCGGTAGAAATGTTTACTGTAATGTTTGCCTTAGGTCGTTTACCAGGTTGGATTGCACAGTGGAAAGAAATGAGAAGAAATAATGAGCCAATCGGTCGTCCAAGACAATTATATATTGGTGAAACACACAGACCATTTAAAGCGATTGAAAATAGATAATTATTTTTTATAGATTTAAAAAAGCTTCATACATAATATGAAGCTTTTTTTTAGTCTCAATTTAATGATGCAATTACCATAAAAATCATAATATGGATGTTCTATGAGACTATAAAAGAAATAACTAATTTTAGCACATGAAGTTAAACATACAAAACGAAACATCCCGATTGAGAGCGGTTGTCTTAGGAACAGCTGAAAGTATAGGGTCTATTCCGTCCATACATGACGCTTACGATCCTAAATCTATTCAACATATAAAGGCTGGTACATATCCTAAAGAAAGCGATATGCAAAGGGAAATGGAAGCTGTTGCTCAGGTGTTTAAAAAATATGATGTTAAAGTTTACCGACCTGAAGTTATAAAGGATTACAATCAAATATTTACAAGAGATATTGCTTTTGTAATTGAAGATAAATTAATAAAAGCAAATATATTACCCGATCGCGAACGCGAGTACACAGCCATTCATCATGTGATAGCGGAAATTGGAGAGGATCATGTCATTATACTTCCAGAGGAATGCCATGTAGAAGGTGGTGATGTTATGCCATATAACGATTATATCTTTATAGGAACTTATTCTGGCGATGATTATTCAGATTATATTACAGCACGAACAAATATGGATGCTGTTATTGCCATTCAAGAATTGTTTCCACATAAAACCGTTAAGGCTTTTGAGTTACGTAAATCTAACACAGACCCAAAAGAAAATGCATTGCATTTAGATTGCTGTTTTCAACCAATTGGAAAGGACAAAGCGATACTGCATAAAAATGGATTCTTAATTGAACGCGAATACGACTGGTTGGTAGATTTCTTCGGGAAAGAGAATGTGTTTGAAATTACAAAAGAAGAAATGTATCATATGAATAGTAACGTGTTTTCAATTTCTGAAGATGTTATTATTTCTGAAAAAAACTTTCTAAGGCTAAATACATGGCTGCGAGATAATGGCTTTACAGTTGAAGAGGTGCCTTATACTGAAATTGCAAAACAAGAAGGCTTACTGCGTTGTTCCACAATGCCTTTGATTAGAGAATAAGTTTTTAATAGTCATATCTTTTATGGATTATTGCTGAATTAGGAGCTGTTAACTTTTTAACATTACTGTAAGTAAAAAGAGTTTATTAATGATAATTAGAAATTGATGCACTTGGCGTTGATTTCTTAATTTATTTTAATTATAAATTACTTCATGCAATCCTAATATTATTAAACTGACTATTAGAATTTTAATAATTTATTGTTTCTTTATCGATCTAAACTCTAAGACTAATGAACAAATTTATTTTATTTCTATTTTTATTAAGTTCAACAACTATTTTCTCGCAAATGAATTTTCAAAAAGGATATTTTATTGATGAAAATAACCATAAAGTTAGCTGTTTAATTAAAAATAAGGATTGGATAAATATCCCTGAAAATTTTGATTACAAATTAACTGAAAATGATATCGTTCAGACAATTAACTTTAAAGACTTACAAGAATTTAGAATTTTTAATACGGATTTGTTTTATATTAAATATAAATTAGATCAAGATTTAAAGAATCAGAAAAATGAGGTAATAGAAGCCAAGGGAAATTTTATTTTTTTAAAAGTTCTATTAAAAGGAGAGGGGTCACTTTATGAATATTTTAATGACAAGTCTTATTTTGTTTATAATCTTGGCGATGATGATTTAAAATTTTTAGCTGCACCCATAAAAAAGAATAAAAAAGGTAAAATAATATCTGATACATTTAAAAGTGAACTTTATAAAAATTTAAAGTGTGACGGTTTTTCCGTAAAGACTTTTAAGAAACTGCATTATAGACAAAGTGAATTAACTAAACTGTTTTTAGAGTATAATACATGTAATGGAATAGGGTATGATAATTTTTATAATAAAAGAACTAAGACTAAATTTAGGTTAAAGGCTATTGCAGGCGTAAATATACATCCTTCATTTAGCAATGAATTTAGCTATGTTTTTGAATATGATTTACCTCCTAGCGCTGGAGGTGGAAAGGGGTATGATTCAGATTATGGTGCTATAAATTTTGATGCTCAGACTAATTTTTCTTATGGTGCCGAGGTGGAAATACTTCTACCTTTAAACAGAAATAAATGGAGTGTATTTATCTCACCTACATACCAAAAGTTATCTGCTTTATCTGGTTCTAAAGAAGTTGGAGAACATCATTTTAACTATGTTATAGAGTTATCGTCTATTTCACTTATCGAACTACCTATTGGTGTTAGGTATTATATGAATTTAGACGAAAACACACAAGTTTTCACACAATTAGCAATGTCTACTAACTTAATTATATCTTCAGATTATAGTCAAGGTTTAGAGGAAATTGACTCTAATTTTTCTTCGGAATTAGGAAGCAGTAATAAGAAGAATTTTAATGTATTTTTTGGTGCTGGTATAACGTATAAGAAATTTGCACTAGGAGTTAATTATTATTTCGAAAAAAACATACGAGAAGGTAAAAATTTAAGCATTGATACAAAAGGAGCAGTATCTCTTTTTGGCTCATATACTATTTTCTAAATTTACTTTTTTAAATTTTAAATTTATCTGTATTTTTACTAATCAAGAGCATAGAATTCATTATTAATATTAAGACGTTTCGTTAAGTTGTTCAATAGTGCTATTAATTAGGGGATAAGATTTTAAAATTCATATTTTTTATGATTGTTAGCTTAAAAAGGAACTGATCAATTTTAAATATTGCTATAATAAAAAAACGTTTTTTTATGGCTAAATGGATAATAATAAATTCATGAAATTTTATAACTGTTATTTAAACTTTAATATTTTATTTAAATTCTAAAAGTATTATGAGCAAGTTTGTTTTATTTCTATTTTTATTAAGTTCAACAGCTATTTTCTCGCAAATTAATTTTCAAGAAGGATACTTTATTGATAAGGATAACCATAAAGTTAGCTGTTTAATAGAAAATAAAGATTTAGAGCGCAGCCCAACATATATAGATTACAAATTGAGTGAAAATTCAGAGATCATTACAATTCCCATAAGTGAGTTAAAGGAGTTTAGGATTATCGGTACTGATCAATTTTATGTTAAATATAATGTTGATGAACAGCTGGTTGGAGATATGTTTGGGGAGATGGATATAATTGATAATATTGCTTTTTTGCGTGTTTTGGTAGACGGTGATGATGATTTACTTGAATATTATAATCATCGAGGTAATTATTTTTATTTTTACGAGAAGAATAATATATTAGTTTATTTAGAATACAAAAAATACATTGATGAAAACAATATAATAAGGGAAAATGAATTGTTTAAAAAACAACTTTTTGATGGTTTTAAATGCACTAAATTTACATTAGAAGTTTATTCGAAAATAAGTTATAATGCAAAGGATTTATCAAATTTTTTTTCTGACTATAATGAATGTATTGGTGAAGATTATTTAAATGTATACGATCAACGAACAAAAGCAAAATTTAATTTTAAGCTAAAAGGAGGTTTAAATCTTATTACTCACCCAACAAATGACACGAACTATCTTTCCTCATATAGTATCCAAGAAGGTTCAACTGAAGTTAATAGATCTATAGGAAGAATTGAAGATTATGATACAGCTTTTAATTTAAATTTTGGGGTAGAATTAGAACTTCGCTTGACATATCAAAATAATAACTGGAGTATTTTCGTATCGCCAAATTATCAAAATGTATCTGAAATTAAAGGTGTTAAGAGTTATTTTGAGCCTAATCAACCAGCTGGTTCTGGTCCTGTTAAAATTACATCTGATTTATCGTATTCATTTATACAAATCCCAATAGGGTTGAGACGTTATTTTTATGGAAATAATGAATATGGCATATATGTACACTTGGCATATTCTTTAAATATAACTTTAAACTCTGAAGAAAGTATCCAAACAAATATTGTTAATGATTCAAATATATTTTACGATCTAAAACCTGATACTCAAAATCGCGGTAGTAAAAATAATCATGGCTTTCATTTCGGTATAGGTTTAAATTATCTAAATAAGTACGCTATGGAAATTAATTATTATTCAGTAGGTGTAAATTTAGACTCAGGTAATAATGCTGGTTTAAAGGGGGTTGCATTGAATGCCTCTTACACGTTGTTTTAATAACTATTTACGATACAAAAAGTAATTGTTAACAAGGCTGATATATTCTTGCTTAGCTTCATCTTTAGTAATGTCTTTGATTTGAAACAAAGCATTTGCTTTAAACGCATTAATTATAGGTTTACGACTGCTTGGGCGATCATAATTATTGGTTGCTTTTTTGAAATAGGCATAGAGGCGGAGTAAAAAATCCGCAGGAAAAGGTTCCGTATGATCGTTTACACGATTTACAGCGTCTTTAAATTCTATGTCTAATTCTTTGGAAGTCATTTCATTTCTGCAATGATACTTTCACCACCACGAACTTTTTGATTAAGTTCTACTTTAATATCAGCATCTAAAGGTAAGAATAAATCTACTCGCGACCCAAATTTTATAAATCCAGAGTCCGAACCTTGTTCTACTTTATCGTTAACTTTAGCATAGTTTACAATACGTTTGGCTAATGCACCAGCAATTTGTCTATATAATATTTTTCCAAAACTGTCATTCTCAACGACTACCGTAGTACGCTCATTTTCCTCACTTGCTTTTGGATGCCATGCGACTAAAAATTTTCCAGGGTGATATTTGCTAAACGTAATATGTCCTGAAATTGGGTAACGTGTGACGTGCACATTGATTGGTGACATAAACACAGAAACTTGAATTCTTTTGTCTTTAAAAACTTCATTTTCCTGAACTTCTTCAATAACAACTACTTTTCCGTCAACAGGTGATACGGCTTGGGTCTCATTAGGATGAGTATTACGTTTAGGGTTTCTAAAAAACTGTAAGATTAGTATGAAGAAAATTAAAATGGACAGCATCAATCCTTTTCTTAACCATTCATTAATAACAAATTCATCAATTAAAAAAAATGAACCCACAACAATAACTAATGTTATGAATATAATTTTATGACCTTCTTTATGAAACATAGCTTAATTTTCTTAAAAGTGAATAATTCTTAAAAATAAATATATAAATGGGGATGCAAATATAATACTATCTAGTCTATCTAAAAGACCTCCATGTCCTGGCATTATGGACCCACTATCTTTAACATCGGCTTGGCGTTTAAATTTAGATTCTATTAAATCGCCTAAAGTCCCAAAGACACTTACAACAATAGCTAGGATTAACCAAGGTGTAAAGCTGAGGGTTTCGGTATAGTATGCTATAAAATAACTCGATATACAAGCAAAAAATAAACCACCTAGGAACCCCTCTACCGTTTTCTTTGGTGATATACTTGGAAACAATTTTTGCTTTCCAAAGTTTTTACCCACCATATAAGCAGCACTATCGTTTACCCAAATGAGTATAAATGAGCCCAATAACAAAAGCGGAGTAAACTCATTATGATAGTTAGATATAAGTAGCATAAAAACAAAACCGCTGGCCAAATAGAATGCTGCAACTATAAAACGTTTAGACTCAAAAAGAGGAATTCGTTTAGATGTGAATAAATCTTTAACTAAAATGAGATTGACAAATATGGTAATTACGAGTAAAATTTGAATGGCTTCATCACTAATTAATGTTGTAGAATTTCGTACACTCAAATACCAAAACGCTCCATATAAAATAGAAAAAACGACATATTGTATATAGGACTTCAGCTTTATTAATCGACTAAATTCTGTTAAGGAAATAAACCCAAACAAACCGATTACTATAATTGTTGCAATTTCTGAGTTAAGTGAACCTATTAGAAGGAGTACATAGATAGCACCAGAAATGGCTCTTGTTGCTAATTCTTTCATTATAAATCCTCTAGTAAAAGTAGGTATAGGTTTTTAGAACTACTTCCGTAAGATAGAAAGTCTTTATCATCAGCAGTTTTGAAATGCTTTATAGTGGTAATATTCGTTGGTATCTTTTTTTGACTTTTAGCTTTAATGCCTTTTAGTCCTTCTCCTATAGTTTCTACAAACTGACTTGTGGTCGCATAGATTATAAAATGATCTGGTAATTCTATTAATTTTTTCTCTGCAATTTGATTGGAAGAAATTAATAATGACCCATCATCTGAGATTAAATACTCACAGGTAGATAAAAAATAAGCACTTTCCGAGAGTTTTGTAGTGCTGTTAAGGTTAAAATCTTTAAATAATTCAGTTAATCGCTGATCGATTAGAAAAACTTTGTCATCGTGCCAGTTATTTTCATCGAGGATGGCGTTAAAGCTTTCTTTTACTTCTTCTAGATTTTCACAATACAAAAACTTACCACCATTACCTTTAAAGTTGATAGTAAAACGTTCATCTACAGGTAGCTTTACTTCTGGCATGTATTTGCCGCGCTCATGATTTGGTATGTGTTCTTCAGTCTGTTTAGACTTTTTTCCGAAGAATTTACTAAATATGCTCATTCAATATTTGCTATTAATCCTTATTTTGGTGTGATTTCCAAATATAAAAAAACTTAAATTAACATGGGGTTAATTTAAGTTTTTTATATGATTGTAGGGTAGGGATGATTTACTCTTCCTCCTTCTTAATATCGTCTTTAATGTCAACAATCGGTGTTGTTTTCTCCGCTTCAATAATTGCAGGAGTTTCAAAAGCACGTTTTCCAAAGATTTTTTCAAGATTGTCCTTAAAGATCACTTCTTTGTCTAATAAGACTTCTGCCAACTCGGTAAGTTTATCTTTGTTGTTTTCCAATAATTTGATAGCACGCTGGTACTGTTCTTCAATAATATCTGAAATTTCTTTGTCAATAAGTTCCGCTGTTTTTTCACTGTACGGTTTCGTGAAACCGTATTCAGATTGTCCAGAAGAATCGTAATACGTTAGGTTACCTACTTTATCACTAAGTCCGTAAACGGTCACCATAGCTCTAGCTTGTTTAGTCACTTTTTCTAAGTCACTTAAGGCTCCTGTAGATATTTTATCAAAAATTACTTTTTCAGCAGCTCTACCACCTAATGCAGCACACATTTCGTCTAGCATTTGCTCAGGACGCACAATTAAGCGTTCTTCCGGCAGGTACCATGCAGCACCTAAAGAACGACCTCTAGGCACAATAGTTACTTTTACTAATGGAGCAGCATGCTCTAACATCCAACTAACAGTAGCATGTCCGGCTTCGTGGAAAGCAACAGCTCTCTTTTCTGCTGGAGTTATAATTTTGTTTTTCTTCTCTAAACCTCCAATAATTCTATCAACGGCATCTAAGAAATCTTGCTTGTTTACTGATTTCTTTCCTTTTCTTGCTGCAATTAATGCGGCTTCATTACAAACATTCGCGATGTCTGCACCAGAAAAACCTGGTGTTTGTTTTGCTAAGAAATCGATATCTAGCGTTTCTTCTTTTTTAAGAGGACGTAAATGCACTTCAAAAATTTCTTTACGTTCCCTCACATCCGGAAGATCTACATAAATCTGACGGTCAAAACGACCAGCTCTCATTAATGCACTATCCAAAACGTCTGCACGGTTTGTTGCTGCTAATACAATTACATTTGTATTTGTACCAAAACCATCCATTTCAGTTAAAAGCTGGTTTAAGGTGTTTTCTCGTTCATCGTTAGAACCAGACATATTATTTTTCCCTCTTGCTCTACCAATAGCATCAATCTCATCAATAAAAATGATTGAAGGTGATTTTTCTTTGGCTTGCTTAAACAAATCTCTTACCCTAGACGCGCCAACACCAACAAACATTTCTACAAAATCAGAGCCTGATAATGAAAAGAATGGCACTTGCGCTTCACCAGCAACAGCTTTTGCTAATAAGGTTTTACCGGTTCCTGGAGGGCCTACTAATAACGCTCCTTTCGGGATTTTACCTCCTAAGGCCGTATACTTTTCAGGGAATTTTAAGAAGTCTACAATCTCTTGAACTTCTTCTTTTGCTCCTTCCAAACCTGCAACATCTTTAAATGATGTTTTGGTATCTATTTTTTCATCAAAGAGTTTTGCTTTAGATTTTCCGATATTGAAAATCTGTCCGCCAGCTCCTCCGCCTCCGCCACCAGACATTCGACGCATGATGAAAATCCATACTCCTATAATTAGAACAAATGGTAATAAGGTTAATAGAAAATCACCCCAAACATTATGCTCCGTTTCATAGACCAATTCCGTGTCTAGATTATTAGTTTTAATAACCGCATTGACTTCCTTTTCAAAATTCTGAAGATCTCCAAATTCAAATTTGTAATTTGGAACTGCTGCAACTGAGGGGAATATAGAATTCGTTTCAGTTTTTTTGTGTTTAGATTGCTCTTTTGCTTCTTGTGTTAAGTAAACCCGAGCTTCTCTTTTGTTTACTATTTCAATTTTTGAAACTTCCCCTTGACTTAGGTAATCCAAAAATTGTGCAGGAGTGGTTTGTGTACCAGTGGAATCACCAAATCCACCAGAAAAAATCTGAAAGGATAAGAAAATAGCAATGATAATTCCGTAAATCCAATACGGGTTTAATTTCGGTTTTTTGTTTAAATTTTTATTGTCTTTAGCCATTCGTAGCGTTTCTCGTTTTAGTAACTAGTTTCTATTCGGGTTATTTTTGCATCTCCCCAAAGTTCTTCAATATCGTAGTATTCTCTAATGTGTTTTTGAAACACATGTACAACAACATTAACGTAATCCATTAAGACCCATTCAGCATTGTCAGTACCTTCAACGTGCCATGGTTTATCTTTAAGTGTTTTGCTAACTTGTTTTTGTACGGAACCGACGATTGCGTTTACTTGCGTATTTGAAGAGCCTTCGCAGATAATAAAATAATCACAAACAGTATTTTCTATGTCTCTTAAATCTAATAGTGTAATCTCTTTTCCTTTAACATCTTCAATACCTCCTATAATTGATGTAATGAGTTGGTCTGTAGGGATTTTATGTTTCGTCATTAATTTGTATTAATTTTGTGCAAAGTTATTATTTTTTTAGTTCTTGTACGCGCATAATGTCATAAGAAAACTATAAAATAAAATTGCCTATTAAATGTACATAATCAAACTTAATGCCATTGACTCCACAAATTCATATCTAAAAGATCTGTCAACGGCGGCAATCCCAAAAGATTATACGGTCGTAGTTGCGGAATTACAGACAAAAGGGCGAGGGCAAATGGGAGCTAAATGGAATGCTGAAAGTGGTAAGAACCTTACTGCGAGTGTGTTTAAAAGTCTTCCGCTTTTTAGTGTTACCGAGCAGTTTTACATAAGTATGGCAGTTTCTTTGGCCATTACGAAAGCTTTAAGTAGCTTTAAAATACCTCAATTACGCATTAAATGGCCTAACGACATTTTGTCAGCAGACACCAAATTATGTGGTATTTTAATAGAAAATGTCATAAAAAATAATAAACTGCAAGGCTCAATAATTGGATTTGGACTTAATGTAAATCAAAAAATTTTTAAAAATTTACCTCAAGCATCATCAATGAGTTTGGTAACAGGAGTTCTCTATAACAAGCACGAGGTGCTTTCAGAAGTATTAAAGCAATTAGAAATTCATTTCAGCTTATTAGAATCTAAAAAATACGCTGAAATTAAAAAGGAATACGAAAGCCTACTTTTTAGAAAAAATAAGCCATCAACTTTTGTGAACTCTAAAGATGATAGCTTTTCTGGGATTATACAAGGTGTTACTGAAAACGGTCAATTACAAGTTTGGACAGAAGATGATATTATTAAAACCTTCGACCTTAAGGAGATTAAGTTACTGTATTAAGTTAACCGTTCTTTGCCTTATCGTGCCTAAACCTCAGTTTTCATATTGGTTACTAATGTCTCAATAAATTTGCTGATAGGGCCTTTTATCATCATGGCCATCATGGCGTTAAATTCACCTTCAAAATTTAATTTAACATCAGTTTTGTTTGGTTCAGTTTCTAGGATATCTGCAACTAAGGCAAAGTCTAACTTTCCGCCAGCCGCTCCTAAAACGATCTTACTATTTGGAATAGCTTCTTTTTTCTTTAAAACAATTTCTGGCATCCCTTTTAATGCGAATAGAAATTTGTCATTTTCTAAAACTTCAAATTTGCTAATGTTTTCTGGCATTAAACTTTCAAAATTTTTCACATCAGAAAGGAAGTTGAAGGTGTCTTCTGCAGATTTGTCTAAGGTTACTTTTGGGGATTCTAATTTCATGTGTATTCTGTTAAGATGTTTATTGTATAGGAGTTAAGCTTTTATGGGATTTCATCATAAAATTGACTTAACAACTTCAAGATAATATATCAATTAGCGTTCCATTCACTAGGATTGGCATTCCATTGTGCTAAAATGTCTTGCTGTTCTTTAGTAATATAAAACGTATCAACAGCTTGCTCTAATAAATTTTCGTAGTTGCCAAGCGTGTGTAATTGAACATTTGCATCTTTAAAATTTTTAGTAGCAACATCAAAACCATAAGAGAAAATAGCAACCATGCCCTTAACGTTAGCTTCAGCTTCATTTAAAGCTTTTACCGCATTAAGGCTGCTCATTCCTGTACTGATTAAGTCTTCAACCACAACAACGCTTTGTCCTTTTTCTATATAGCCTTCAATTTGGTTTTGACGACCATGTTTTTTAGCTTCTGGTCTAACATAAACAAAGGGTAGATTTAAATACTCTGCGACTAAAGCTCCAATACCAATGGCTCCTGTTGCCACACCAGCAATGACATCTGGTTTACCATATAGTTCTTCTATATTTTTAGCGATTGTTGCTCTAATATAGTTTCTAATAGGTGGAAACGATAATACAATTCTGTTGTCACAATAAATAGGTGATTTCCAGCCAGAAGCCCAAGTAAAAGGATTGTCGGGCTGTAATTTTATAGCATTAATTTGCAATAAAACTTCGGCTGTTTTTTTGGCGGTATCTTTGTTAAAAATCATGTTACAAAAATAATGATTTTTCAAGGTTAGAAAATTTTAATCGAAAATAAATTTCATTTCAAATAGTTTCTTGTAAAAAATAATATTTTTACAGAAGGAAAGTTAAAACATACGCAAACGATGTACACAATATATGTAGGAGATAAACCTATAATTTTAACTACTGAAACTCAAAAAGAAACTGATTTTAAATCCTTTCTTTTGAAGTCTGTAAATATTGGTAAGGTGATAAAAACCTTAAATAATACAGATTTAAAAGCAGTGCACTTAATTCATAAGAATGAAGATAAGCTGCTCAGTAAGTTTTTGAAGCTTTTACCTAATGTGATTGCTGGTGGCGGAAAAGCTTATAATTCTAAAAACGAAATTCTTTTTATATATAGAAATGATAAATGGGATTTACCTAAAGGAAAGGCCGAACGTAAAGAAACGATAGAAGAAACGGCTATACGCGAGGTAGAAGAGGAAACAGGTGTTACTGGTTTGAAAATAACGAAACCTTTACCAACCACATACCATATTTTTAAGCGTCATGGAAAGCATAGGATAAAAATTACGCATTGGTTTGAAATGAAAACCGATTTTGAAGGTGAGTTATTTCCACAAGAAAATGAAGGCATTACTAAAGTTGAATGGTTAGATGCAGAAGCATCTCAAAAAGCTTTGGATAATAGTTATGCTAATATTAGAATTTTAGTTTAATTAGCCTTTGAGCTAAAGAGAATACTTTCAATCCCTTTATACAAGGCTTGTTTGAGGTTTAAAGCCATGACATTATTTTCACTGTATTTCTGATTGACCTCAATCTCAATACCTAAATAATTTGTTGGAAATTGCTTTCTTAAAAAAGTGGTGAATCCATCCGATTTCCCGAGATATGGATAATTAAATCGCACGTTTAAATTTGGGTTTTGTTCGAGAAGCTTTACTTTGAGTTCTTTGCAAAATTCTTTTTCCTTTTTATTACGAGAATCATAAAGTAAACCAATGTCTCCTTTGCGTTCGTCTCCATTTAGGTTTTGAGTAAAACTATGAATAGATAAATGCAGTACTTGCTGTTCGCTTTTAATGTATTCTGCTATGTTATATTCAATTGCTGTTCTATAAGGAAAATAATATGTTTTGAGGACTGCTGATTTCTCATGTTTTGATAAGCCATTGCTAAATTCTGAAAACAGGTGCTTGCTAAATAATGAACGATTCAATTCGACCAGTAAACGACTCGTAGTACTAAAATACGATGCATCAGACAACGGTTCTAAATGTTGAAATAGATTTAACACTCCCAAATCATAACCACGATGAGATTCTAAAACTGCTTTATTATTGTTGAAGAGCTTTTTGTAAGTCTCAGGAATTTCATTTCCACCATGCTCACATGTTAAAATGAGCTTCATGATTGAAACAAGTCGTTAGTTTTTAGACAATTCTGCATAGTTCGATATACTGAAATAATGTGTGCTTCAGACGTGTTAGTGCCAACAGCTTTTAATAATCGTGTGGCTAAGGTGCCTTCTTCTAAAATGAATTCAATAGCCTCATGATGTGATTTGTGTAATTTCGATTTTACGATATTATACAAGTGTTTCCAAACGTCGTTTACAGTTGAAGCTGAATTTATTTTGAATAATTTTAAGTAGTCCTTATTGTCAATTTTAGAATGTTCTGCATTTTTTATCGCATCATTTAGAATAGGAAATAAATCTTCTTTTATCCACGATTTTTGAGCTTTTAAAGAACATAGTTTTTTACTAACTAAAACTTTTAAAACCTCGATGACAAAGGCACAAATCGCAATATCTGCCTTAGGACATTCTTGTATATCCATTAAACGAATTTCAATGGCATTGCGATCAAAACGAGCAATGGCTCCACGAGAGTTTAAAAAATGTTGGTCTAGAATCTTGTTTTTGTCATACGGTTGAATCGCTTTTTTTATAGGTTCAAAAATCGTTGCATGATAATCTAATTTTGAAAAGACACGCTCGGGAATTACTAAGCCCGTCAATTCTGGTATTTCCTTTTGATTGGTTTTGTAAAATTCTAATCTTTTGTCTTTAAACCCAGTAATTTGTCCTTCTAAAATTGGGGAACTTGCACATAGTCCTGGTAATAATGGTAAGATTATTCTAATGGCTGCATGTAATTTTTCGAATTCTATATCATCGTAAAAAGGTAAATTTATATGCGTGCTCTGTACATTACTCCAACCATGACCCTTGCAGTTAAAAATAGTGTTGTAAAGTGCATAAACTTCACTGTAACTATGTTTCCAGAGTTGCGTATCCGTATCCGGACTCATTAATGGATGTGAAGCTGAACCTAAAAGTTGCAAGTTCAACGGTTGTAATAATGCATTAATCTCTAGAATATTCTTATGAAATTTTTCTGATAAATCATCCGTGTGTTTTGCCGGACCGTTTGTTTTTAGTTCAATAACATGAGCCACCAATTCGTTACTCCATGCAATATCTCCATTATCGATATCTGCTTTTAATTGGCCTGCCTTTAGGGTTAAAAGTTCATCGACTTGCGGGGCAACTTTAAAATTATCATTTTTAACAAGCATATATTCGAGTTCAATGCCATAAACATCAAATAAGTGAAACGGTTTCTTCATAATTAATCTAATCGTTTTTTTAATGCCGAAAGAATTTCGGTATAAATCAGATCTCCATAATAAGCATCTTCTACTCCGAAATCAATATTTGGGTTATCGTTAATTTCTATAACCATCAGTTTATTATTCACGACTTTAATATCGATTCCATAGAGACCTAACCCCATTAACTTTGCCGATTTTAAAGCGATATCAATGACATTTTTTGGTACATCTTCTATGGGTAGACATTCGGCATCTCCGTCTTGTTCATTTTTGTCACTAGCTTTCCAATTGTAAATTTGCCAATGCCCTTTTGCCATGTAATATTTGCACGCATAAAATGGTTTATTATCAATAATACCAATACGCCAATCATAGTCCGATGGACAAAATTCTTGAGCTATTATTAAATCGGATTCCTTTAGCATTTCAGTAACCAAAGTATCAAATTCCGCTGTGTTGGTTGCTTTCTTTACTCCGAATGAAAATGTGGAATCTGGTGCTTTTAATACACAAGGCAAACCGATTTCTTTTAAAACTGTATGTCTATTATTGCTATGGACTATAATGGTTTTGGGTGTGCTTATATTAGCATTTTTCATAGCCTCTGCCATATAAACTTTATTGCAGCATTTTAATATGGAATCTGGATAATCAATTATTGCAATCCCTTCTTGTTGTGCTTTTCTGGCAAAGGTGTAAGCTTCGTTATTAACTTCGGTACTTTGTCTCAAAAAAAGTGCATCAAAAGAAGAGAGTCTTGATAAATCTTTAGGTTCAATAATCTCTGTGTAGATATTCATTTTCTCAGCAATGTCTACAAACTTTTTTAATGCTTTTGTGTTGCTTGGAGGCGCAGGATCGTTTGGATTAATCAATATGGCTAAATCAAAATCGTAATTGATCACTTTTGCTGTGTCATACCGTTTTTTAGCGAAATATTGATGCGCAAATTCATGCACACTAGACATGTGTTCTGCTGGAATTTCAGCTTCGGAAATCGCTTTAATACTTTGTATGTTCCACTTTGAATTATGATTAAAATTAACACGTAGAAAAGGCACTTGAAAATGCTTGTAAAAAAGAGCACTTAAGCTTTTGTATTTCTGAGCCACGTTTTGTCCAAAGTAAATGCTTAGCGTAAAATCTTGAGATTTTATATTTTTTAAACTTTGTTGAATCACATCATCAAACTCATCAGACACAATTCTAACGAGCTTTAAGGCTTTTAAATCTACGATGTTCTTTGTGGTCGGAATTGGTAAATGACCTCTGGCTTCAGCCAGAAGCGATACGTAATAGCCTTTTGATTGATACGAGTAATCCTTGCATAAATTAAAAATTCTTGCGTTTTTTAATAAGGAATACTTAGGATTTGTAAGATAATCTTGAGCAGAAATTACTGTAATATTATCAATTGAAAAGTTCCATTTTTCAAGTTGATTTACAACAATGTATTTATTCATTTAGAGCGCGTTACGCTATTATAATTTTAAGTAAAAGTATATTATTTTTTGATTGGTTTTACAAGGGTTTAAAATTATTTTTATAAGGGTGTTCCTGTTTGAAAACATGACCGTTAACCCTTTTTGATATCTCCTAATTTTTGAATTAATAGCGCTTTGTATGCGTTTATTATTTTAACCTGTAAACAGGGTATTGCAAATGAGCAGCCTCATAAAATTTACTCTGCTTATGTAACCAATCTAATTGTGCATACCAATTATTGGCAAATTCTTCATCATAGCTAATTTTTACATTGTATTCTATTTGAAGTTTAGGATTTCCCTTTAAAAGTTCTTGCGCTTTATCTTCCCATACATAGGGTGAGAAACCTTCTTTTTGCTGTAGAATGGTATCGAAGAAATTCCAGTTAAAAAAGGAATCAGGTGCAGAGGGTTCTAAAGTTTCTAGCAAATATCGAATAGCATTTTGATCGGTAGAGATTAGATAGTCTCCTTTTCTAAACGTCACATTTTTTTCTGAGGTGTTTACCGTTGTTTGGTAATGCGGATAATGGCCTTCGTAAGGAGATTTTCGGGTTTCGTAGCTACCTATTTTGTAGGACTCAACAGTTAACGTGGTATCGTTTTTAAATTGGGTATATTCTACAGCATTCAATTTTAATAAATCAATGACGTTATGCCAACCTTGTGGAATAATATACGCTTTTGGAATTGTGATGGAATCTGTTGCCTTATAATAATTTTGATAGGTAACGGCTTTGGTAAATGGTTTTGTTCTGTCATATTTTAAACGCTTTGCTCCGGTAAAGTCACTAGGAATCATGTCTCCTTCGTAGCCTTTAAAATTAAGAGTAGAGGTTGTGGTCGTATCCACGGTCCATGTTAACGGGTAGCTTTTCCCAGCTGACCATAATTTAACTTGTTCTTTTCTCAGTTGTGCGATTTTATCTCCTTGCTCTTCGGTGATTTCAATCATGGTTTTCATCAATTCATAGGTGCCTTCTACGCGCTGTTTGTAAGGTTTAAGCATATGCGTTTCAACCATCATACCTAAGGTGTTAAACAGCGTTGTGTAACCTGTAGAATAACGCGGTGAATCTAAAAATTGCGTAAACCCAGAATCTGGTGTGCGATTAAATACATTAACATAAGGTGTGATATCCCAAGCTTTAGCTTCTAATTTTTGCTCAAGAGTTGGCATCATCTCGGTATGTATAAATTGCCCAAGTTCACCACCTAATTTGTTGTGTTGCGTAAATAAATGGGTTAGGGTATATTGATAATCTGCTCCGTTGCTCACATGGTTATCGATAAAAACATCGGGTTGTACCGCATGAAAAATTTGAGCAAAGGCTTTCGCATTTTTAGTATCAGATTTTATAAAATCGCGATTCAAATCATAATTTCTAGCGTTACCTCTAAAGCCATAAGATTTTGGGCCGTTTTGGTTAGTTCGGGTTGTAGAATTTCTATTTAGGCTACCTCCAATATTATAAATAGGAATAGTTACAATAATGGTGTTTTTTGGTGCTTCAATTTTACCTTTAGCAATATCTCTAAAGAGCATCATGGTGGCATCAATTCCATCTGATTCTCCCGGATGAATACCATTATTTATTAATAAAATTCTATTGTTTTGTCGTAAGGATTCAAAATTATCACCCGAACGTGTCATATTCAAAGTGGCGATATGAAGTGGTTTCCCCGAATCAGTTTCTCCTATCTCTCGGATCGAAATTTCAGGATAACTGTTGGCTAAATCTTGGTAAAATTTTATCGTCTCATTATACGTTGCGGTTTCTAACCCGTCGCTTTTTTCAAAAATGGTAGTAAAGTCAATTTCGATATTCTCGTTATTCAACGCTTTATTTTCAGTATTGTCATTACAAGCAACAAACAATAAGGCTAGTAGTAATAGTTTTTTCATGGATTAGAAATTTAGCTAAAATTACTTATATTTATTAACATGAAAACTTATAAACTGGGATTTGGTGTAATAACCATACTTAAGGCTAATCTCGCTGAAGTTGTAATATATGATGGTGTTGTCATGGATTTGAAAATGGTAGAGGACTATCACGCTTTCTTAATCGAGAAATTAGAGACACCTTTTTCTTTATTAATTAATAAGAAGTATTCGTACACCTATACCTTTGAGGCTCAAAAATCTATTGTAAATATCGAAGGAATAAAAGCTATGGCTGTTGTAACACATGCCTATGTTTCTAAATTAGCGACAGATGTTCTAATTAATGTGAATAGAGAGAGTAATTGGAATATAAAGACGTTTAAGGAGCGTGAAGAGGCTCTAGAATGGTTAGAAAATCATGACTGACTTTATAGTTAATTTCTTCTAAAAAATAATAACTTCGCATTTCATTTTACAAGCTTAATCGTAAATAAATGCAACAAACTACAAATACCATTTTAATGATTCGTCCTGTTAATTTTAGGATGAATGAGCAAACTGCCGTTAATAATTACTTTCAAGAAGAATTAGATTTAAAAAATGCCGAAATCAACGCTAAAGCGCAAATAGAATTCGATGCTTTTGTGGAAAAATTACGTTCGGTAGGGATTAATGTGGTTGTTGAAGATGATGATAAACTTAATGATACTCCAGATTCTATTTTTCCAAATAATTGGGTGAGTTTTCATGGGAATGGTGATGTTGCTAAATATCCGATGTTTGCCGAAAACCGGAGACGCGAGCGAAGAGATGAGGTGTTTATTAGATTGGAAGAAGAGGGGTTTATAATCGAAAATATTGTTGATTATACATCTGCGGAGCACGAAGGTTTTTTTCTAGAAGGCACAGGAAGTATGGCTTTAGATCGCGAAAATAGAATTGCCTATTGCGCGTTATCTGCACGAGCTGATGAAGAATTGTTTATTGAATTTTGTGAAGATTTTGAATATACACCAGTAATTTTTATTGCTAATCAAACCGTAGAAGGGAAGCGTTTACCAATTTACCACACTAACGTAATGATGTGTTTGGCGGAAACGTTTGCTGTGATTTGTTTAGATACTATTGACGATAAAAAAGAGCGTAAAAACGTTGTAAAGCATTTAAAGCAAGATGGTAAAGAAATCATTTCTATTACAGAAGCTCAAATGCATCAGTTTGCAGGAAATATGTTGCAATTGCGCGGTGAAAACGATCAACGTTATTTAGTAATGAGTGAAGCTGCACATCAAAGTTTAACTAAAACCCAGGTGGCTAGTATTGAAAAACATTGCCCTATTATATCAAGTTCCTTAGAAACAATTGAAACGTGTGGAGGTGGAAGTGCACGTTGTATGATGGCTGAAGTGTTTTTGCCGAAAGCTTAAATCATAAACACGATTGTTGTTCTATGGTTTCCTGTTAAGGTATTCCATAACATCAACTTCTTTACTTTATTTTTTTGAATTTTGAATCTTGAGTCGAATTGATTAAGCTAAAGATTCTGTTTTAGGTAGCTCAACAAAGAATTTACTACCAACATTCTCTATACTTTCTACCCAAATTCTACCGTTATTCAATTCAACTAAATCCTTTGCAATAGATAACCCTAAACCAGTTCCTTTTTCATTTTTAGTTCCAGTTGTTGTAAAGTTTTTATGTGCCGCAAATAACTTGTCTATATTACTCTTAGAAATTCCAACACCAGTGTCTTCAATGCATATAAGAGATTTGCCATTTAAAACTTGATTAGAAATGGTAATGACATCACCAGTTCTACTAAATTTTACAGCATTTGTAATTAAATTCTGAATTACAATTTCTACCATACTCCGATCAGCATAGACAAAATCGTCTTGAGATTCATCAATTAAAACAATGCGTTTGTCTTCAACCTTTTGTTCTACTAAGGCCATTTTAGTGTGAAAGACATCTTGAATATTAAAACGTTCTGGCTTAGGCTCTAAATTTTGCATTTGAGACTTCGACCAATTCAACAAATTAAATAACAGTGAGGAGGCATTATTGGCATTTTCGCTTAGCTCAGGAATTAACTCATAAAATTCATCTTTAGAAATACTATCTTCTTTTAGTAAATCTAAAAAGGCTTTAATAGAAGAGATTGAATCTTTTAGATCGTGAGAAACAATAGAAAAAAGTTTGTCCTTTACTTGGTTGACTTCTTCTAAATGATGAGTTTGTTCTAAAATAGCATCGGTTCTTATTTTCTCTTCAGCTAGAATGTCTTTTTGTTTTTCTAATGCTTCTTTATAAGTTTTAGTTTTTAATAAGCTATAAACTAAAAGACCTATTAGCAAAGCAAAAGCAGCTATACTACCATATATAACAAAAGGATTGATTGATGAAGTAGATGGTGTAGTGTCTTGTTGTTTTTCGTTAGCGGAAGTATTACTGCTAACAGCGCTGTTGTCAATGATATTTATTGGTTCTAAATCTGTTGGAAAAACAGGCTGATCAATTTTAGAAAGTGAATCTTTTAAATCATAGAACTTATTTTGCCAGAAAAAAGCATTTTGATAATAGCCACGAGTAGAATCTAAAGCAATATGAAGTTTGTAATTTTCTAAAAGTTCGGTTTTGTTATCTATTTTCTGAGCAATTGAATAGGCCTCATTTAATTGTTTCTCGGCAAGTTTAACTTTTTTCTTTTGAAGATTTAAATGTCCAATAGCATTTAAAGCTCTTAAAAGACCTTCATTATTTTTTTGTTCTCTGTTGTATTTTAAACCTTCTATTAAGTATTCAGAGGCTTTATCATACTCATTAAAGCGTAAATATTCACTACCTAATTTAGGGAGTATTTCTCCTCGTAGATCTTCATCGGTTTTAGGGTTTAGAATATCTAGTGCTTTTTCATAATACTCTATTGCTTTACGATGTTCTTTTAATTCAGAGTAAAGACCTGCTATATTTTTAGTAGAAATTTTAATGCCTTCCTTATCATTAATCTGCTTACGTACTTCTAAAGCTTTAAAATTATATTCTATGGCTTTATCAATTTGATTGGTTTTATGATAGGCTTCTGCAAGATTGTTGTATGCTAAACTTAGTTCATCATTTAAGTATTGCTTTTCAAAAATATCTATGGCAGATAACGAGTTTTGTAAGCCTATTTTGTAATTTCCTCTTTTAATTTCTATGAGACCAATACTATTACTTACTTTGGCTACACCAAGCGTATCTCTTATTTGTAAATATAAATTTCTGGATTTTTTGTAGTTGTCTATAGCATTAAAATAATCGTTACGTTCTGTATAGATTAAGGCGCGGTAGTAATTGCTTTCTGCTTGGCCTTTAATGTAATTAAGATCTTCAGAAAGTTTAGAGGTTTCATTAATATATAATAAAGCTTTACCAAAATCTTTACTTTCATAAAGTTCATTGATAAGCACAAGCGACATGTCTACCTTTGTAGAGTCTGCGTTTAAATAAGCTATTTGTACCGTAAGTTTATCTATTTTTTCGTTTTGCGAAAAAACGGATAACGATATAAGACATACAGCTAGTGTTAATAACTGTTTCATCTTAAAATAGCGTTAAAACGAATTGCGCTGTTTTGGATTGAAAAACTTTTAGGGAGGGACGAAAAAAGTAAGTTAACACAAAACAATAACAACAGGGTTAATGTCTGATTATTAAGCTTCATTAATGTTTGGGACATTGATTAATAGCCCTTCAAAAGTGCTATTATGTAAACAAATATGCTAATATTTAGGATTTAATACCAAAATATTAGTTGAAGTGACAAATATAGTTTTTTTAAATTTTTACTTATCGATAAAAGGTAAATTTAACGGTAGTAATACGCTTTTATCGATGAAATGCATGTTTTGTTTAGAATACTGATTAGTAAGTAGTTATTGTTGGGTGTTTTGAAAGTTGAATGGGCCTTGAAGTTAAAATCGATGAGGTATTAGTTTTCTAATAAGCCAATTTTTAGCGGTGTATTTTATGACCTTTTTAAGCAACATTATTAGAAGCCTAATTTCAAAATGCGATACTTATTTTATTTGGAATAGTTTTAATTGTTGTAATGTTCTGACTCACTTTGAAACGATACATTCATCCCTTTATGAAAACGGATGTATCTGGAACATCATCTTTAATATTAAAGCTAGCAGTTTTGTAACACGCTGTTATGATTATTGAAAGAAAATAAAAACAAGTATTTTATTCGCTTCAATTATATTCTACAATTTATGACCTGCTTCACTATTTTCCAAAAGTCAATGGGGTTGCGTAATTATGTTAGTATAGAATCTTTAAAAAACAATAAAACTTCTATCTTTGCCAACGTTTTAAAATACAATAATAAAGCAGACTTATGAGCCTTCAAGAGACTTTAGAAATACATGTGAAAGCAGCGATTAAAGCGTTGTTTCAATCGGAATTAGAATCGGTAGAATTTCAAGCAACACGTAAAGAGTTTGCGGGAGATGTTACGGTGGTTGTGTTTCCAATGTTACGTGTTGTCAAAGGAAATCCGGCTGTAATAGGAGAGCAAGTTGGTCAATATTTGCTAGATAATGTTGATTTAGTAAAAGGTTTCAACGTCGTTAAAGGCTTTTTGAATATAGAAATTAATGATTCGTATTACTTCGATTTCTTTCAATCTGTAAAAGATAAAACGAATTACGGTTTTGTGGAACAAAAGGAAGACAAAGCTATTATGGTAGAATATTCTTCTCCTAATACCAATAAACCTTTGCATTTAGGACATGTTAGAAATGTGCTCTTAGGCTATAGCGTTGCGGAAATTCTAAAAGCCTCTGGAAAGAAAGTTTATAAAACCCAAATTATTAACGATAGAGGCATTCATATTTGTAAAAGTATGTTGGCGTATCAGAAATTTGGAGCAGGGGAAACTCCAACTGAAGATTTAAAAGGGGATAAGTTAGTTGGGAATTACTATGTGAAGTTCGACCAAGAATACAAAACTGAAATTGCAGAATTAATAGCTGAAGGACAATCTGAAGAAGAAGCAAAGAAAAATGCCCCATTATTATTAGAAGCACAAGATATGCTTATTAAATGGGAAGCTGGAGATGACGATGTTGTAGCCCTTTGGAAGAAAATGAACCAATGGGTTTATGATGGTTTTGATGTGACTTATAAAAATATTGGAGTCGATTTTGATACCTATTATTATGAAAGTAACACCTATTTATTAGGAAAGGAATTTGTAGCTGAAGGTTTAAAAACGGGGGTATTCTTTAAAAAAGAAGATGGTTCTATTTGGTGTGATTTAACTGAAGACGGCTTAGATGAAAAAATAGTATTACGTAGTGATGGTACGGCTGTTTATATGACCCAGGATATCGGAACAGCAATTCAGCGTATAAAAGATTATCCAGATGTTGGTGGTATGGTTTATACCGTTGGAAATGAACAAGATTATCATTTTAAAGTGTTATTCTTAATCTTAAAAAAATTAGGTTTCGATTGGGCAAAAAATTTATTCCATTTAAGTTATGGAATGGTCGATTTGCCAAGTGGAAAAATGAAGAGTAGAGAAGGAACTGTGGTTGATGCTGATGATTTAATTCAGGAAATGGCAGATACCGCTGAAGATATTTCGAAAGATTTAGGGAAACTTGAAGATTATACTGAAGACGAAAAACAAGCGCTCTACAAAACCATTGGTTTAGGGGCTTTAAAATATTACATCCTAAAAGTAGACCCTAAAAAACGTATTCTTTTTGATCCTAAAGAGTCCATCGATTTTCAGGGAAATACAGGACCGTTTATTCAATATACATATGCTAGAATTCAGTCTATTTTAAGAAAGGCTGATTCTGGTAATGACGTCTCGGTTTCGCTCAGCGACCAAACAACCCTTCACGACAAGGAAAAACAACTCATCAAACAATTAGAATTGTTTCCAGAGGTGATTCAAAATTCAGCTGAACAGCACAGTCCTGCGTTAATTGCTAATTATACATATGATTTGGTGAAGGATTTTAATTCATTCTACCAAAATGTGTCTATCCTTGGAGCAGATACCGCTGAAGAAAAGAATTTTAGAGTGGCTTTGTCTAAATTGGTTAGTCAAACGATAAAAAATGCGTTTCAAGTTTTAGGGATTGAGGTCCCTGAGCGTATGTAGTTTTCGCTATTGACCATGTTAGTCTTTTAAGTCTGTTTTGATATCAATTTTAAGAATTGAAAGCACGGTTTAGTATCTGATATTTAGAATTTAACATATTGAATAGAAGAGTATTCTGCGCTTTTTTGTATCTTAGGTAAGGTTATAATGTTCATTAAATCTTATTGTTATGGAAAAATCTTACACTTTAAAACGTTGCATGAGTACATTCCTTTGTATGGTATTTGTACTATTTGCTTTGAATGCTCAAACTGATTTTAAGGAGTATCAAGGTAAAGTAATCGATGGCAGAACTAACAAATCACTAGAAGCTGCAAGTCTCAGTATTAATAATACCAATATTAGTACAATTACAAATTCTGAAGGGCAATTCACATTAAAAGTACCTAACCACTATTTAGATTCAAAAGTGATCGTTTCTTTTTTGGGTTATAATACTTACGTAGTACCATTGTCAGAATTAGCCAATACTAAATCTGTCATAGAATTATATGAAGCCGTAACCGAACTATCTACTGTAAGTATTTCTGCATTTAAGGATGCTGAAACTTTGGTGAGAAAAGTTTTTGATGATAAACATACAAATGTCGGTAGTGAATCTGTTTATATGACAGCCTTTTACAGAGAAACCATTAAACGTAGAAATAGAAATGTATCCTTAACAGAGGCTGTAGTTAATATTCTGAAACAGCCAAATTCATCGGAGCAACGCGATGCTATTCAGCTTGGTAAAGCAAGAAAAAGTACGGATTACAAACGTTTAGATACTGTTTCGGTAAAGTTGCAAGGTGGCCCTTTTTCAACAATGTATTTGGATATTATGAAGTATCCTGAGTATATTTTTACAGATGAAAGTATTAGTGATTATAAATTTACTTTCAGCACGCCTTCAACTATAAATAATAGAACTGTTTTTGTGGTTGATTTTGATCCAAAAGGGAATCAACGACAAGTTAATTACAGTGGCAAACTTTTTATCGATGTACAATCGCTGGCCTTAGTAAGTGCAAATTACGTTCTAGATGTCAGCAATATGAACAAGACCAAAAATCTTTTAGTAAAAAGGAAGCCTAGTGATGTGGTGGTCTATCCTTTAGAAGCTATTTACAAAGTAGATTATAAAGAGAAAGGTAATAAATGGTACTATAGTTATTCTAATTTAAGTCTAACATTTAAGGTGAATAAAAAACGTCAACTCTTTAATAAAGTATACACATTGTCTAGTGAAATGGCCGTGACAGATTGGGAGGTGAACAGTGCAGATAAGAAAATTAAAAACAAGGATAAATTAAGACCTTCGGTTATTATTACAGATGCTATTTCTGGGTTTTCGGATCCAGATTTTTGGGGCCAATATAATCTCATAGAACCAGATAAATCCATAGAGTCTGCCATTGATAAAATAAAGAAAAATATAGAAAAGCAGAAAGAAAAGGAAAAAACCGTTAATGGTTAATGAGAAGATTTTATACTATTTAAAGACCCTGAATTTAGTTCAGGTTTTTTTTTATAAGTCACCTTTAGAAATTTACTCTAAAACTTAAATTGGGGGTGAGTTTTAAAGATTCATTGTTAATTTCTACTATAACATCGTCCGTATTAAAGGTGTAGTAGCGATTAATAATATTTGTTTGATTAAAGACGTTCCAAATAGAAGCACCAACCTCTGCCTGTATACCTTTTGAAGGGGTGAACTTATATGTCGCAGAAATATCTGTTCGAAAATAACTATCTAAACGAGCGTTGTTTGGGGCATCATATTCTATTGAAGAATTGCTATGGTCTTGGATAGGTGAAGGAGACGTATATGGCCTGCCTGAATGCCAATTCAATCCAATGCCGATTTTAAATTTATCGCGATTGTAAGTAAACGATGTGTTCATTACATGTCTTAAATCGAGAGTGTTTGGGAAGGCATTCCCATTATTAATCGTATTAAAGTTATAATCATTTTTACTAAATGTATAACTCAGCCATGTACTAAAGTCACTAAAGCGCTTGTTAATTAAGAAGTCAATACCTTTAACGGAGTAATAACCATTATCGTTAATAAACTGAAATTGGTTTTGAAACCCTTGGCTACGTGCTGTAATATTATGGACACCTTTATAGTAGCCTTCAACTGAAATGAGTAAGTTGTTGCGATTATAACTGAGACCAATAGAGGCTTGCTCACTTGTAATTAAGGGAACGTCATCACCATTGGCTAATTGCCACCTGCGTTTTTCGATACCAAAAAAATCTTGTTGTAAATCAATTACTTGGGTTATAGATTGATTTTTTAATTCTCCTAAAACTTCTAGTCTAAAATAATCGAGGAATTTATAATTTACAGTAAATCGTGGTTCAATTAAAAACTCTGATAATTTTCCAAAATAACTAAGTCTAGAACCTAAGCGAATATAAGTGTTGCGTGATGTGGAAAACCATTCAACTTCTCCAAATAACGCGTGTGTTCTTATAATTTCCTTTATTAAACTTGTGTAATTAGGATTAATGACATTTTCATAATTGGTAACTCCGACTTCATTAAACTGATAACCGCCATTAATTTTAAGATCTTTACTAACAGTCTTTGAAAGGTCAAACCGAAGGCCAAAATCTTCAACTTTATTTTCTTGAGTTAATAATTGATTGTTGCTAACATTATTATTTTTTGCGTCTAAGTCGTAATTAGAGTAATACGCTTGAGCTGATAAATTAACATCAGTATTTATAAATTTTGAATAGGTTGCACTAGCGCCATAGCTCGTCTGATTTAATTGACTTTTAGATTCTTGAAAATCATTATCTATAGTGGTGAAAACCTGATCAAAGTTTAAATTGTTAGACATGTTCATCACGTTAATTCGTAACTTGGATGTGTTATCTATGTCATATAAAAATTTAGCATTAAAGTCATAAAATAGAAAATTCTCGTCTTGTGCTAAAAGCGTATTCATTTGCGTAGAAGCATTAAGTTCTGAATCATTAAATATACGGTCAAAATAAGCATCGTACGTTTCTGAAACTAGAACATCTGTATAAGAACGCCTTGCTGATACTTGAAGTTCTGTTTTCTCTGTTAATGGTATTTTTGCAAAACCATCTACACTTAGCATATTTCCTCCAATACCTGCATTAAATTTTTTATCTAATTTATCTGCGTTTTTTATAGCGATAGTACTCGATACAGCATTGCCAAACTTAGCACTAGTTCCGTTTTTAGAAATGGTAATGTCTTCTGATAAATACGGATTGAAAGCAGATATTAATCCAAAGAAATGGCCAGACTGATACATGCGTATGCCTTCATATAAAATTAAATTCTGGTCATTGGTACCTCCTCTAACATTAATATTAGATATGCGTTCATCTACACTCATAATTCCGGGTAGATTTTGTACAATTTGTAGCACATCTGGCTCAATTAGTCCGGGTAAAATATCGAAACCTTTGGTGTCGGCTGTTATTGTTCCGTTATTGGTTTTAGAAATCCCCTTAGTAAGATAATTAATAACGACAACCTCTTCTAATTGTTGAGTTTGGCTCTGTTTAGTGTCTTTAGGGGTAATGGCAATAAACCGATCGCTTAACATTTCAAAATTAAGAGGGGTGACATCGTTTAAGTGCTTTAATAGTTGTTTTAAGGAGAGGTTGTTTGAAGGTGGTTGGATGGAAATACCTTCAATTGATTTCGTTTCAAAAGAAAATACAATATTGTGGTGTTTCTCTAATTCTTGAAGAATTTGGACAAGCGGTATTACTACTTCTTGTTCCTGGCTATAGCTAAGGTTACAAAAGGCAATCGATAAAAAGTAGAAAATGAAACAAAGTAGTTTTTTATTCACGCTTTAATACAATAGATTTTCCTGATTTGCTGTAGCTTAAATTTAATGGTATTGTGACAGACTTCAATGCTAAATCTAAATTATTATGTGTGAAACTTCCCGTAAATAAACGCGAAAGATCAATGTTTTCTGTAATTATTGTTTGATGGTATTGACTTTCAAACTCTTTAATTACATGTTTAAGAGGAACACTTTTAAAGCTGCTTTCGCCATGCAACCATTGCGGCTGCACAGCGTTTTCTTTTTCAGTAGCAAGCAATTTCCCATCTATGATTACGAAGCTGTGTCCAGGTTTTAACGTTGTGGTTTTGTTATTGTGCGATACAGCAACTAAACCTTCGTAACACGTCACTTCAAAGAACGATTCGCGTTGTTTTACATTAAACTGTGTTCCTAAAACGCTAACGATACCCTCTGACGTCATAACATCAAATTTTTGACCTTTTGCAACTTTAAAAAAGGCTTCTCCTTCAAGTTGTATTGCTCGGGTTTCACTCCATTGACTTTTATTAAATGTTACTGTTGAATTGGCATTTAATTCTACTGTGGAGTTATCAGGTAACGTAACTGTTATTTGTTGTGCTATAAGTGTGCCAACGGTAGTGTCTAAAGTTGAGGTGTAATAATAAATACTAAACCCTATTGCTAAAACAGCAGCGATTTTAAGGAATGGTTTTAGCCATTGATTAGAATGTGTGTTTTTCGATTTAAGTTTTGGTTTAAGCGCTTCATAAGCTTGGTCACTAGAGAATTCTGGAGCTTTAAAATCTTTTAAGGCAGTATCCATTTTAATTAAATCATTATAATCCTCTAGCTGCTCAAAAGCAATTTGCTCTTCAGTACTTAGATTATGATCTAACCATTTTTTTATAAGTTCGTCTCGCTTCATAATATGATTTCAAGTATATAACAGCTTAGGTTTGAAAACTCCTACTTAATTTAAGTTTCAAAGTTTCAAAGTTTCAAAGTTTCAAAGTTTCAAAGTTTCAAGGTTTCAAGGTTTCAAAGCTACTTGATATTTGTATGGTTTTTCAATTCCAAATTCTTCGGTCTTCCGTCATCTGTCATCTGTCATCTGTCATTTTTCTTACATTAATAGCTCAACTGAAAACGGATACTGAATGTTCATTTGTCAAAGTTCATCAATATCTTCTCTTAATTTCTTTAAAGCACCATAAATACGTTTTTCCACTCCCTTTACGGAAATATTTAAAAGCTCTGCAATTTCCTTAAACCGTTTGCCTTCAACTCTATTCATTAAAAAAGCTACACGTTGTGCTTCACTTAATTTACTTAATGCATGTTGTAATTTTTGATGATATTCTTTTTCTTCAAGTACAAATTCTGGTGTTTCGTTGGTAGTGCTCTTTTGGGGCTTTTTACTGTGTTTTAAAACTACTTTTTGATGTGCATAGGCATTCAGCATTAAATTATTGGCCGTTGTAAACAAATAACTTTTCGCTTTGTCAGTAGTAATTTTACCGCAATTCTGCCAGAGTTTTATAAATGCTTCCTGAACTTTGTCTTCCGGATTTAGTTGATTCCCATACTTATAGTATAGAAAGTCGTGTAGGTTTTTAGAGTGCTTCTTATATAAGTGCTCAAACAATCGCGATTCGCAAATATTATCTTGTAAGGGTTTGTTCATGGTTTTTAATAGGCCCACAAATTATAAATAAAATTTTAGATTATTGGGTAGGAAATTTTGAGGGACAACTGTTTTATAATAAATAGAATAGCATTAAAGCCATGAACATCAATTCTAAACATCTCTTATTTTGCTTCCTTTTTGCCCTAATTTGTTTTTCTTCCTGTCAAGATGAGATTACTCAAATTGAAACTCCAAACGATCAAGAAACCATTGTTTCAAATTCTACATTAGCTAACCTTATGAGTAGAACAATAGCAAATTTTGGTGCTGCTGATGATATTTTAGATAGTTCTAGTTGCTTTTCTGTAGAACTACCTGTTACAATTGTGGTTAGTGATATTACAATAATTATTGAAACACCATCCGATTTACAACAATTGGAGACTTTATATAATGAATCTTCTATTAACGACGATTTCTTAGATTTTGTATTTCCGATTTCCATTGTTTTTAGTGATTACAGTCAAATCGCGATTGAAAATGAAGAAGAACTACAAAGTTTTATAAGTGAATGTGCAAGTGACCAAAATGATGCTATTGCATGTGTTGATTTTGTTTACCCCATTTCGTTTTCAGAATTTAATTCTAGCTTTAATCTTCTTGATACTGTCCTTATTGAAAATGATGAAGCATTGTATAATTTTCTGAATGGTTTAGAAGATGAAGAAAATACAGTGGTTGTCAGCTTAAACTTTCCGGTAACATTAGAATATGCTAATGGTGATACTACAGAGGTTAATACAAATCAAGAATTATCAGATGCTATTGAATTAGCTGGAGAGGGTTGTAATGATGCTAATTGTACTGAAGAATCTGTAGCATTAAATTTAGAAGACTGTCAATGGAAAATAACGACCTATTCTAGTTTTCCAGAGTTTGTTGGTATTGATTTAGTCTTTTATTCCGATGACACATTTGCTATTTTTCAAGATGGTAGCACCTATAATGTTGTTGGTAGTTGGTCTGTAATTTCAACAGATGGCGAAAGCTATGTATACTTAGAAACCGATTTTGAAGATTTGGGAGGCGACTGGAAAATTGTAGAATGTGAAGCGGATAGATTACAGGTTGTTAAAGGCGAACAGACGATGGTTGTAAATCAGGTTTGTGAGGATGATTTAAACTGTTCACTCACTGATATTAGTAGTATTTTACAAGAATGTCCTTGGGATTTTAGTGATGGCTCTGGTAATTTTGAGAATGATCAAATGATTTTTAATGCCAGTGGAGATTTGCAAATTACGGAAGGTATGGCGGCTTCAGCGATTGGTGGAGGTTGGAATTTATCAGTGTCAGATGAAGGTATCCTATTGACATTTGTAGATTTAACCGCCTTTCAAGATATTCTTGAAGGTGATTGGTTAATTGCGGAATGTGATACAGATAGAATTGTATTAACAAGAGGCGACCAAACTTTGGTCTTTGAGCAAAACTGTAATGCTAATCTTTTTAGCTGTTTTGATGATTTCGAAATGGTAGAATGTATACAGGCTAATAACATTCCTGTTTTTAATTTAAGTGCAAATACCATTGGACTTGTACTTTGTACAGAATCTTTTAGCCCTTCGTTTCATGAAACCTTGAGTGATGCAGAGAATAATACAAATCCCATTGCCGATACAGAGGCATACGGGACATTAGTAGCACAGGTTTATTTGAGAATTGAAGCTGATAGCGGTGATTTTGAAATTTATAATGTATATCTCAATACCGAAAGTTGTATAAATTTTGATTGCTTTGTTAATACTCAAATTACAGCTTGTGGTAACGACGGTTTTGCTACGTTTAATTTAACCGAAGCCAATCAAGAATGTGGTCCTGATTTAGCAATTTATGGAGTTTATTATTACGAATCTGAAAGCGATTTACAAGATAATGTAAACCCTATTTACAATCCGGAAAGCTATACTAATATGTATAATCCTACTGTCATTTACGCTGCTGTACTAAATGTATATGATAATGTGATAGAACATATTTTTACTATTGACTTAATCGTTGAAGATTGTAATTATTTTGAATGTTTCGAAAGCTTTGATGCTGTTATAGAAGTTTGTGATGAAGGAACAGATGGATTGTATGAATTTAACCTTCCTATTGCATTTGCAAATTGTACTCCAAGTGCAGATGCAGTTACTTACCATTTAACTCAAGCCGATGCTGATACAGGTATAAATGCTATTGCAGAGCCTTCAACATATACGACTCCTGATGTCAATTCCATCGTTTATGTTAGGGTTGAAATTCAAAATCAATTAGAGATTTTTACTATTCAATTAAATGTTATTACATGTAATGCTGGTAGTTGTACAGAAGAAGATATTGATGGTATTTTAACAGAATGCTTATGGAACGTCACTAGTTATAATGGAAGCGATAATTTAAGTAATTATAATTTTCATTTTGAACAAAACTCAGGTATTGTAGTGATATATACAGATACAATTACCATTGATGCAACGTGGTCTACCTCTCAAGCTAGTGATGGTGTTGTGATTGATTTTTCAAATGTAGCCGGACCAAATATTCAAGCTATAAATGGTAGTTGGTTAGTGGTGGAATGTACTGCAAGCCAATTAGTATTGCATAATATTAATGATAGCAGCCTCGAAATTGTTCTAGATAGAACCTGTGAATAAAGAAACTAGAAGTTAGTAATTTTAGTAAGTTAAGTTGTTAAGAAGAGAGTCATTCGCCATGAGTGGCTCTTTTTTATACATGATGAATTTCTAGGTTATGGCGTTTTAATAATTCGGAGCGTTCAACGTAGTAGATTCCCATTTTGTCTGGACTTCATTTTATGTTTCAATTGCCAATAAAAAAAGGGTAGAAGTAGGTCGTCCCTTCTAATGGCTATCGGAAGGGGCGGCCAATGAAAACAAATTTATAAACTCATTAGAAATTCCCTCATAAATTCTTAAATTTGCAGCTTATTAAATAATACAGACTGCTTATTTGCAGACTGCAAACTGAAGACTAGAAACATGTTCAATAATTTAAGTGATAAGTTAGATAAAGCGTTACACGTATTAAAAGGTCATGGTAGCATTACAGAGGTAAATGTTGCTGAGACGTTGAAAGAGGTAAGACGTGCGCTTTTAGATGCCGATGTTAACTTTAAAATTGCAAAAGAATTTACCGTTCGTGTAAAAGAAAAAGCACTTGGTCAAAATGTATTAACAACATTACAACCAGGTCAGTTAATGGTTAAACTCGTTAAAGATGAGTTAACTGAATTAATGGGGGGTGATGTCGAAGGGATTAATCTTTCTGGTACTCCTAGTGTGATTTTAATGTCTGGTTTACAGGGGTCTGGTAAAACGACCTTTTCTGGTAAATTGGCCAATTATTTAAAAAATAAAAAAACTAAGAAACCTTTATTAGTGGCTTGTGATGTGTACCGTCCGGCTGCGATTGACCAATTGCATGTTGTAGGAGATCAAATTGGTGTTGAGGTTTTTAGTGATAGAGGTAATACGGATCCTGTTGCGATTTCTCAAGCAGGTATTGCACATGCCAAAGCAAATGGTCACAATGTGGTGATTATTGATACCGCTGGTCGTTTGGCTGTAGATGAAGCCATGATGACCGAGATCTCAAATATTCATAAAGCTATTCAACCACAAGAAACTTTATTTGTTGTGGATTCTATGACAGGTCAAGATGCTGTGAATACAGCAAAAGCCTTCAATGATATTTTAAATTTTGATGGTGTTATCCTTACCAAATTAGATGGTGATACACGAGGTGGTGCTGCAATTTCTATTAAATCTGTAGTTAACAAACCAATTAAATTTATTGGTACAGGTGAAAAGATGGAAGCCATTGATGTCTTCTATCCATCACGTATGGCAGATCGTATTCTTGGAATGGGAGATGTGGTGTCTTTAGTGGAACGTGCACAAGAGCAGTTTGATGAAGAGGAAGCAAGAAAACTTCAAAAGAAGATTGCTAAAAATCAGTTTGGTTTTGATGATTTCTTAAAACAGATTCAGCAAATCAAGAAAATGGGTAACATGAAAGATTTAGTAGGCATGATTCCAGGAGCTGGAAAAATGATGAAAGATATTGATATTGACGACGATGCTTTTAAAGGTATTGAAGCCATTATTCATTCTATGACACCAGAAGAACGCTCTAACCCATCAGTCATAAATGCAAGTCGTAAAAAACGAATTGGAAAAGGTTCAGGAACTTCAGTTCAAGAAGTAAATCAACTCTTAAAGCAGTTTACGCAGATGAGTAAAATGATGAAGATGATGCAAGGTGGAGGCGGAAAACGTATGATGCAGATGATGCAGAATATGCCTAAATAAGTTTGTAGTCTTCAGTCGTCAGTAGGTAGTTATAATACGCAGTCTTCAGTCGACTTTTATAAATAATAATTCAATCAACTAGAGCTTTGCGCCTCAGCGTCTTTGCCAGAAAACAATAACCAAAAGCATGACAATTTTAGACGGAAAAAAAGTAAGTAACGATATTAAAAACGAAATCAAAGCCGAAGTCGATAAGATGAAAGCTAATGATGAAAAAGTGCCTCATTTAGCCGCAGTTATTGTTGGTAATGATGGAGCGAGTTTAACCTATGTTGGTAGCAAAGTGAGAGCATGTGAGCGTGTAGGTTTTGAATCGACGATGGTGCGTATGTCAAATACTACTAGCGAAGTTGAGTTACTAGATAAAATAGAAGAGCTTAACAATAACGATGCTATTGATGGCTTTATAATTCAATTGCCATTACCACCACAGATTAATACTCAAAAAGTATTGATGGCTGTTAATCCAGATAAAGATGTTGATGGTTTTCACCCAATGAATTTTGGGAAAATGGCATTAGACATGTCTACTTTTATTCCGGCAACTCCATTTGGTATTTTAGAACTTTTAGACCGTTACGGTGTAGAAACAAAAGGAAAGCATACGGTTGTTATTGGTCGCTCACATATTGTTGGTCGTCCGATGAGTATTTTAATGGGGAGAAAAGGTTTTCCAGGAAACTCAACGGTAACTTTAACGCACAGTCATACTAAGAATATAACACAGATTACATCGCAAGCAGATATTATTATTTCAGCATTAGGAATTCCAAAATTCTTAAAAGCAGAAATGGTAAAAGACGATGTTGTTATTGTTGATGTTGGAATAACAAGAGTACCAGACGATTCTGATAAAGGATATTACATAACAGGTGATGTCGATTTTGAGACCGTTAGCAAAAAGGCAAGCTTCATTACGCCAGTTCCTGGTGGAGTTGGGCCAATGACTATTGCAATGCTTTTAAAAAACACCCTAATAGCAAGAGATCAACATAGAAAAGCTAATAAGTAATATGAGATGATTATATGTACAAGGCTTTGTACTATCGTTTATAATTCAGTTACGATAGGTAGTTTTCAGCATATAATCCCAATTTTATTTGCGACTCTATTTACTGTTGTTCTTATAAAATATTCTAGAAAGAATTTCAATGAATTTCAGAAGCGGAAGACCGTTCACTACTTAGGATGCTTTGTTTCGGTGACACTTATTGGCTTTCATTTATATCGAATGCTTTTCGATAATTATAATTTTAAAACCGATCTACCACTTTACCTTTGTAGTTTAATGGCTTTATTTATTCCTGTCTTTACGTATTATCGTAGGTATTGGATGTATGAGATTTTAGTGTTTTGGATTATCGGTGGCACTGTACAAGCGGTGATTACACCAGATATAACTCAAGGTTTTCCTAGTTTTGATTATTTTAGGTATTGGGTGGTGCATTTAGGATTGCTATCCATCATTTTTTATTTTATAGTGGAATTAAAAATGAAACCAACATTTAAAAGTGTGTTCAAATCCTTTTTGGCACTTCAAGTTTATGTTGTGCTTATGATGCTTCTAAATTATTCATTGGATGCTAATTATTTTTACTTAAATGAAAAGCCTAAATCGGCGTCTGTATTAGATTATTTTGGAGAATGGCCTTATTATATTTTAGTTGGCCAGTTGATACTAATTCCTTTGTTTCTCTTCGTGTATGTGCCATTTTATATTTCAAGTAAATTTAAAAATTCACTTAGCAAATAACTGACTTATATCTTTGAAAGCCTTAAATTCTAAAGCATTTCCTGAAGGATCTTTAAAGAACATGGTGGCTTGTTCACCAACTAGTCCTTCAAATCTAATATAAGGTTCAATAATAAATTGGATGCCTTTAGATTTTAATCGTTCTGAGAATTGATGAAAGCGATCCCATTCTAAAACCACGCCAAAATGCGGTACAGGTACAGCTTTGCCATCTACTAAATTAGTAATATCCTCTTCAGTTTGCTTTGCTTTAAAATGGATAACTAATTGATGACCAAAGAAATTATAGTCAACCCAATGGTCACTACATCGTCCTTCTTCAAGTTGTAAAATATTGGTGTAGAAATTTCTACATGGTTCTATATTATGAACAGGAATCGCCAGATGAAAGGGTGCTAAAGCCATAATTATCGTCTAGTATTCCGCATTTCACTTTCCTTTTTAGCTTCGTAAGTCTTAGTAGAATCAGCGATTAAATCAGTCAAATTTTTAAACTCTTCTTTGGTTAATTCTCTGTATTGACCAGAAGGCACATCAAGTTTAATATTCATAATCCGAATACGTTTTAAAGATTGAACCTCATAATTACAATACTCGCACATTCTTCGGATTTGTCTATTTAGGCCTTGCGTTAAAATGATACTGAATGTAAATTTGTCAATCTTTTTTACTTTACACTTGTTAGTGTGTTTGTCTAAATCTTCTAAATAAATACCGCCAGCCATACGCTCAATAAACGTTTGAGAAATCGGTTGGTCTACGGTAACAATGTATTCTTTTTCGTGATTATTGCTTGCTCGTAAAATCTTGTTTACAATATCACCATCGTCAGTTAAAAGAATTAAACCTTCACTTGGTTTGTCTAATCGTCCAACAGGAAAAATACGTTTAGGGTAATTAATATAATCAATGATATTGTCCTTCTCAACACGCGTATCAGTGGTGCAAACAATGCCTATCGGTTTGTTAAAAGCTAAATACACAAAATCTTGTTGGCGCTCACCGATTATTTCACCATCTACTTTAACCACATCGTCAGGTGCTACTTTAGTTCCCATTTCTGGTGTTACATCGTTAATGGTGACTCGTCCTGCTTCAATTAAGCGATCAGCGGCTCTTCGCGAGCAATAGCCAGCTTCGCTGAGGTATTTGTTTAGGCGTTTTAAATCTTGTGACATGATGCAAAAATACGATAAAGATTAATCATTAATGAATTCAATAATCTTAGGTGTTAAAGAAACATCTTTTAAACCATGCCCAAAACCGGTAGTAGAAATGAATTCAGAATTTTTATAGCGATTTGCAATTAATAAACCATCTTCATAAGGTATAATGCGATCCTTTTTATCATGAATAATTAATCCTTTTGCGTCAATAGATTCTGTGAAGTTTGCTGCCGAAAAGTAAGAAACGGGTTGTCCAAAGCGCTCAATAATAATATTGTCCAATCCTTTTGAAATTTTAGTATTAAAACCCATCATCGATTTATAACGATCGAATACTCCTGTGAAATGTGCAGGAGCTCCTAATAGAATAAGTTTTTTTATGGAAGGTAATTGATGTTTGTGCATATAAAAAACACTAGCCATACCACCAACCGAATGACCAATTAATACGTCTGGATTAAACTTATTAGCTACCACATTTATGAATTCAGAATATAGAATAGCATTAAATTGTTTACCGTCTGATCTTCCGTGAGCAGGCGCATCTAATGCGATAATATTGTAATCTTGTGCCTTGAGTTCTTTTAAAATATATGCCCAACGCGATGCATTACTTTCCCAGCCATGAGCAAGTAATACAGTTTTGCCTTTTCCAACCCAACGATAGGTTGCGATATCCATATTATTATAACGAATTTCTTCGTAAAATGCTGATTCTATAATCTGTTTTTGAACATCATTATAGCGTCCTTTTCTAGGAGAGGCAAAGATGTTTATCGCTTTTTTAACGGCATACTTAGACGAAATTAAACTGGTTGCATTAAGTGCATTGCCAATAGATTTAATCACAAAACTACTCATACTTATTGGTCTTCTCTATTAACGGCTTCAATTGAAAATGCAGGCAAACAAATTGCTAAATACTCACATGGTTCAGTGAATGGATTAGAGTATTGTAAGCGTGTATTTTTTTCAACTTTAATAGACTGACCTGCTTCTAATACGATAGTTTCACCATCAATAATAAATTGTTTTTTTCCTTTTATTATAAAAGTATATTCATCAAATTCTGGAGTTTGAAAAGGTTCTGACCAACCTGCAGGAGCCACCATATGCGCGATGCTTATTTCAGAATTGCCATCTGTGGCATTACCAAAATGCTCTTTTATAATTTTACCATCTTCTGTAGGCACTAGAAATGGCGAATCTTGAATTTTATATTTTTGTTTTTTATCCATGTTTTTCAATTAACTTCTATTCTACCAGTGAACCATAAAATATTTAATCTTAGCTTTCTCAGGAATTTGAATCGGGTCGATTGTCATATCCATATTAAAACGCATACTAGCAGGTAATTCTTTTTTATCAATAGTAAAGGACGCGTTAACCTCATTGACTGAGACTACTATAACATTGATAAGATTGTCAATTTTAGAGATTTTATAAGCTGCCTTGATATCTTTGAATGTACTTAACTTAGATATGTTTTTATTGGTGTGGTATCGTGAATCAATGATGTTTATGCTGGAGATAACAGAGGTTGAATCTAAAGCTTCTCTTGGAGATAAGTCTAGAAGTTTTTTGCCTCCTTTTTCAAAGATTTCAATGGTGTTTACTGAGCCAATAAATTCATCTCCAGAAACGTATCTTACAATAGAGTCATTACTATAAATAGCATCTAAGTCTTTAACTTGTGTAGAGTCCGTTAGTAAACCTATACGCGTTTTAGAGATTAAAAAAGGGTCTACTGAGGCATCTTTGGTGCAACTTGTTATTAAAACTGCACAAATTAATGCAGCAAATAGGGTGTTTTTCATAATAGGTTGTAGTTGATATTATTTAAGCATTTTGGTTAATATACCAAGAACACTTCTTATTACTGTAGGGCTTGTTAATACTTTTATTAATGGGTTTTGTCTTGTGCTTTGTCTTCTTGTAGAGCTTCTTGTGTTTCTTTTAGTTTCAGCCCGTTTTAAGGCTTCTTTTTCTTCTTTCGCTTTTTGTTTTGCTTCTTCTGCTTCGGCTTGCTCAATTTTTTTATTCAACATTTCGTAAGCACTTTCTCTATCAATCTCTTGGTTATATTTTCTAGCCAATTTTGATTGCGATAATAGATTTGCTAATTCCGATTCCGTTAAAATATCCATTCTACTCATGGGAGCACGCAACATGGTTGCTGCCAAAGGTGTTGGTTTTCCTTTTTCATCTAAAGCAGAGACTAAAGCTTCACCTATTCCTAAAGAGGTTAAAATTTCTGCGGTATCGTAATACTCAGTATCTGGATAATTTTGAGCCGTTAATTTAATCGCTTTTCTATCTTTTGCGGTAAAGGCTCTTAAGGCATGCTGTACTTTAAGTCCTAATTGGCCTAAAACTGCTTCAGGTACATCTGTTGGATTCTGGGTTACAAAATATAAACCCACACCTTTACTACGAATGAGTTTTACAATGCTTTCAATCTGACTTAATAAGGCGTCCGAAGCTTCATTAAATATTAAATGTGCTTCGTCAATAAACATAATAAGTTCTGGGCGTCCACTATCTCCTTGTTCAGGAAATGTTGAATAAATTTCAGCCAATAAACTCAGCATAAATGTGGAGAATAATTTTGGCTTATCTTGAATATCTGTCAGTCTAATAATATTAATATAACCGCGACCGTTATCATCAATCCTCAATAAATCTTGAGTATCAAAAGAGGTTTCACCAAAGAAAACATCTCCTCCTTGTTGTTCAATCTCAATAAGTTTTCTTAAAATGGCGCCTGTTGAAGCTGTTGAAATACGACCATAAGCTTCTTCAAATTCTGCTTTGCCTTCATTGGTAGCATATTGTAGGATTTTCTTAAAATCTTTAAGGTCTAATAAAGGTAAATGGTTGTCATCACAATATTTAAAAATGACAGAAATAATACCAGCTTGCGTTTCTGTAACATCTAATATTCTTGAAATTAAAACAGGACCAAATTCACTGATAGTTGCTCTTAAACGGACTCCATCTTGTTCTGATAATGTCATAACTTCCACAGGAAACGCTTTGGGTTCAAAAGGCAACCCAATTTGTGCGTGACGTTCATCAATTTTTGCATGTCCAGGACTTGGTTTTGCTAACCCACTTAAATCTCCTTTAATGTCCATTAATAAAACAGGAACACCTTTTTCTGATAAATTTTCGGCTAAAACTTGTAATGTTTTTGTTTTTCCTGTGCCAGTGGCTCCTGCAATAAGTCCATGTCTATTCATGGTTTTTAAGGGAACGTTTACAAACGTATTAGTCATGGTTTTGCCGTCAAGCATTGCAGATCCAAGTGTAATATAGTCGCCTTTACATGTGTTTCCTTCGTTAATTTCTTTTACGAAAGCTTCAGAATTCTTCATTTATCAGAAAATTTGCATAAAAATAATGTAATTTAATCACGTATGAAATAGATTTCAATTTCATAATTATCTTATTCACTTTCTTCAAGACATAATTCTTTATAATTTAAATATTAAATTTTACCAATAGTTTAAAGCAAACTGAGACTGCGACTGAAAACTAAATAACTATCTTTGCAGCCTTATGACAAGAAGAGAACGACAAGAATTAATAGATAAAGGGTTACTACTGCCTTTAATGGAGGAATTTTATACCATTCAAGGTGAAGGTTTCCATAAAGGAACAGCGGCATATTTTGTGCGAATTGGTGGTTGTGACGTGGGTTGCCATTGGTGCGATGTGAAAGAAAGTTGGTTGGCAGAATTACATCCACCTACGGAAACAGAGAAAATCGTAGAAAATGCAATAAAGTATAGCGACACTATAATTGTTACAGGTGGAGAACCTCTAACTTGGGATATGGGACCTTTAACGGCGCAATTGAAAGCAAAAGGTGTTCAGACTCATATAGAGACTTCCGGTGCTTATAAGTTAACTGGAGAATGGGATTGGATATGCTTATCTCCTAAGAAAATGAAATTACCTACCGAAGAAGTTTTAGAAAAAGCTCACGAACTTAAATGTATCATTTATAATAATGACGATTTTAAATTTGCTGAAGAACAGGCCGCAAAAGTAAATGATAATTGCATTTTGTATTTACAACCCGAATGGAGTAAACGCGATAAAGTGATTCCAAAAATTGTTGATTATGTCATGGCTAATCCGAAATGGAAAGTGTCCTTACAGACTCATAAATATTTGAATATCCCTTAGTTTAAACGCGAGATGTTGGGTTTTCAAAATTGGAAAAGTGTATAAATAAAAAAGTTCCGAGAAGTATAAATTTTCTCGGAACTTTTTTATGTCAGCTAACAGTTATTTAGTAAAAGGTACAGCAACTCTAGTTGTGCCCCAGCCGATGAACATATGTACACCATCATCAGATTTGTCAAATGCAATAGAAAGAGCTTCTAATGATTCTTTACCTTCTGTCACAGGAACAGTAATACTAGCTACAGTGTTATCTTCTTTGTATCCTGAAGTTCCCCAGTTGTTTACGTCAGAACTTACAATAATAGTCCACTCCTTATCTCCAGGAATAGTAAATAATGAATAGGTACCAGCTTTAATTGTCTTTCCTCCAAGTTTCATATCCTTAAAAAGAATCAGTTCAGTGGCTTCGTTAGCACCTGTTCTCCATACTTTATCTTTTTGAGTTAATTCTTTTACAGTTCTGCCTTTAAGTTGTGGTCTACCATAATAAACTTTTATCAATTGATCGCTACCTCTTCCAAATGACGCGACGTCTAAAGGACTTTTGTCTAAGCCTGAAAATTTTTGTGCTTCAGCATTAAAAGAAATAAGCATCATAAATGCAAATGAAATGGTTGTTAATAGTCTTGTGGTTTTCATAATTTGTTTTTGACTTTTGGTGAATATGATTGCGTTAAAGGTAAAACCCATTCGTCTTAATATTATATTAAATATCACAATCAGATGTTAAAGTTTATATTTTACTTTAGGGTTATTGGGAATTCTGCAATTGTTGTGTCCCATCCTATTTTTAAGTTCACAGTGTTATCTGAAGCTTTGTAAAGCGCTATAGATAAGTTTTCAATAGTTTTATCACTTTTAGTTACAGGCACCGATACACTTGCGATATCTTTAGTTTCATCATAACCGTAATTTCCCCAACCGTCAAGTTCAGTGTTTAATTTTAAAGTCCATTCTTTTTCAGTAGGAATAATAATCACACTATAACGTCCTGCTTTAATTTCTTTTCCACCAAACGTCACATTATTTACGAATAATATTTCTGTAGACTCATTAGCGCCAACGCGCCATGCTTTTCCGAATTTTAAAAGCTTGCCAAATACGTCTCTGCCTTTTTTAGCGGGTCTAGAGTAAGTGACTCTAATTTGTGGTTCTGATAGCTTCTTAGCTTCCTCAGTTTTTTCAAATGTTCTTTTTGGTGCATTGGAAGGATAGTAAGCACGGTCCATTGTGCTGTTGTCCATTTTCGCAAATTCTTGAGCATTAATATTTAATGACAAAAGCATTACAAATGATAAGCTAATAGTAGTAAGTAATTTTGATGTTTTCATGAATAGAATTAATTTTTGGTTTGATTAAATTATAATATGTTAGATAGCCTAAGTCGTAAATAAATATTAAAATTTACAAATTAATAGGTAATCTGTTTATTTAATGTTGTCTTAGTTGTGTATTGATGTTTATTTACAATTTAAAGTTTCATATTGAAACCATTATGGTTATTTATGTTTTTAATATGAAAGTTTAAGTTCATATTTGTCCTGTAATTAATAATATATGGCTGATAATAGATTAAGCCAAATTCAAAAAAGATAAAAGTTATGTGCGGAATAGTATGTGCGTTCGATATAAAGCAAAAAGTAGATGATTTAAGACCACAAGTTTTAGAGATGGCAAAAACAATTCGTCATCGTGGACCAGATTGGAGTGGAATTTATAGTGATGATAAAGCGATTATGGCCCACGAACGTTTGGCAATTGTAGATCCTGCATCTGGAAAGCAACCCTTGTTAAGTCCTGATAAAAAGTTAATATTAGCGGCAAACGGAGAAATTTATAACCATAGAGAGTTACGTGCTAAATATCCTGATTACGATTTTCAAACGGAAAGTGATTGTGAAGTGATTTTAGCCTTATACCAAGAAAAAGGTGTCGACTTTGTTGATGACATGAATGGTATTTTCGGCTTTGCGATTTACGATGTTGAAAAAGATGAATATTTCATTGCTAGAGATCACATGGGAATTATTCCTTTATATATCGGTTGGGATAAAAATGGAACATTCTATGTCGCTTCAGAATTAAAAGCGTTAGAAGGTATCTGTACAAAAATACAATTGTTTCCTCCTGGGCATTATATGTCTAGTAAAGATGGTGAATTTGTAAAATGGTATAAGCGCGATTGGTCAGAGTATGATGCCGTAAAAGACAACGAAACAAGTATCGCGGAAGTAAAGAAAGCACTCGAAGATGCCGTACATAGACAACTTATGAGTGATGTGCCTTACGGAGTTCTATTATCTGGCGGATTAGATTCTTCAGTTACCTCTGCAATAGCTAAAAAATATGCTCAAAAACGTGTGGAGTCAGACGATACAACGGATGCATGGTGGCCACAATTACATTCGTTTTCTGTAGGATTAGAAGGGTCTCCAGACTTAGCAGCAGCTAAAAAAGTTGCAGACCATATTGGTACAGTTCATCACGAAATTAAATTTACAATACAAGAAGGTTTAGACGCCATTAAAGATGTTATTTATAACATAGAAACTTATGATATTACCACGATTCGTTCATCAACCCCAATGTATTTAATGGCGAGAGTTATTAAATCTATGGGAATTAAAATGGTATTATCTGGTGAAGGTGCAGATGAAATATTTGGTGGGTATTTATATTTTCATAAAGCACCAAGTGCAGAAGAGTTTCATGATGAGACCGTGCGAAAATTAGATAAGCTACACATGTACGATTGTCTGCGAGCTAACAAAAGTTTAGCAGCTTGGGGAATTGAAGGTCGTGTGCCATTTTTAGATAAAGAGTTTATGGATGTCGCGATGCGTATTAACCCAAAGGATAAAATGATTAACGGAGAGCGCATGGAAAAATGGGTAGTTCGCAAGGCCTTTGAAGATATGATTCCAGAAAGCGTAGCTTGGAGACAGAAAGAACAATTTTCTGATGGTGTAGGATACAGTTGGATTGATACACTAAAAGAACTCGTAGACAAAGAAGTTACAGATGAACAAATAGAAAATGCAGCCTTCCGTTTTCCAATAAATACACCCCTTAATAAAGAAGAATACTATTATAGAAGTATTTTTGAAGGGCATTTTCCAAGTGATGCTGCGGCATTAAGCGTACCACAAGAAGCTAGTGTAGCTTGTAGTACAGCAACAGCTTTAGAATGGGATGAAGCTTTTAAAAACATGAATGATCCTTCTGGTAGAGCCATTGCTAATGTGCATGACAAGGCGTATTAAAACGATATATATTGAGCTTTAAATGACTTAATTCCATTAAATATGAATTTCAAAATCTCGCTTCTGCGAGATTTTGCGTTTTACGCAAGGTTTGAGCTTAAGATAAAAGCATTGAAATCCATTCTAAGGTGTTTTTTAGTCGTTTTAAGTAATTAACAAATGTTGATAATTATCGACTTCAAACTGTTAAAAGCTTTTATATCGTGTTTGAAAATCGTATATTTGTTAGTATTCAAAAATGATACAGCTGTGTCATTTTTTTTATGTCAATAAAGCTCTAAATTTTAAAGAAGCAGTCGCTAAAAATTATGATAGCTGAATTGATTCTGTTGTATAGCGGCAGATTTTTTTTTATAAAGATTCGAACTAAAATGTATTCAAAATAATGAGCGAAAAAAGAGAAGAATTTAATAAGGATAATTATTCGGCAGATAGTATTCAGGCTTTAGAAGGTATGGAGCATGTGCGTATGCGTCCTTCCATGTATATTGGAGATGTCGGTGTGCGTGGTTTACACCATTTAGTTTATGAGGTGGTTGATAACTCTATTGATGAAGCTTTGGCTGGTCATTGTGATAATATTACTGTAATTATAAACGAAGATAATTCTATTACGACTGAAGATGATGGTCGTGGTATTCCTGTAGACTTACATAAAAAAGAAGGGGTTTCTGCATTAGAGGTTGTAATGACTAAAATTGGTGCAGGTGGTAAATTCGATAAAGATTCTTATAAAGTTTCTGGTGGTTTACACGGTGTAGGTGTGAGTTGTGTAAATGCTCTATCAGAACATTTAAAAGCCACAGTGTATAGAAAAGGTGAAATTTGGGAGCAAGAGTACGAACGTGGAAAAGCGATGTATCCAGTAAAACGAGTTGGAGATACAGAAAAGCGAGGAACTATTGTTACTTTTAAGCCAGATCCAACAATTTTTACACAGACCTTAGAGTATAGCTACGATACTTTAGCGAGTCGTTTACGAGAATTAGCTTATCTTAATAAAGGGATTACAATTCATTTAATTGATAAACGTTTCAAAAAAGAGGATGGTGAATTCGAAGGAGAAACGTTTCATTCTGAAGAAGGATTAAGTGAGTTTATTAAATTCTTAGACGGTAATCGAGAACCTTTAATGAAAGATGTTATTTCTTTTGAAGGTGAAAAAAACGGAGTACCTGTTGAAGTAGCTATGGTTTATAATACGTCTTATGCAGAGAATTTACATTCCTACGTAAATAATATTAATACGCATGAAGGTGGAACACACCTTTCTGGATTTCGTCGTGGATTAACCCATACCCTTAAAAAGTATGCTGATGAATCTGGTATGTTAGACAAGTTAAAGTTTGATATCGCTGGAGATGATTTTCGTGAAGGGTTAACTGCAATCGTATCTGTAAAAGTTCAAGAGCCACAATTTGAAGGGCAAACTAAAACTAAATTAGGAAACCGTGAAGTTTCTGCAGCAGTAAGCCAGTCGGTTTCTGAAATGCTTACAGATTATTTAGAGGAGAATCCAGAAGACGCAAAAACGATTGTCCAAAAAGTAATTTTGGCAGCGCAAGCACGTCACGCAGCTCAAAAGGCACGTGAAATGGTGCAGCGTAAAACGGTAATGAGTATTGGAGGTTTACCTGGGAAATTATCAGATTGTTCTGAGCAAGATCCTGCAAAATGCGAAGTATACCTAGTTGAGGGAGATTCGGCAGGTGGAACGGCAAAGCAAGGTAGAGACAGAATGTTTCAAGCGATACTTCCATTAAGAGGTAAGATTCTTAATGTGGAAAAAGCGATGACACATAAGGTTTTTGAAAACGAAGAAATCAAAAATATTTTTACAGCTTTAGGGGTGACTATCGGAACTGAAGAAGATAGTAAAGCACTGAATCTTTCAAAATTAAGATACCATAAAATAGTGATTATGTGTGATGCCGATATTGATGGGTCTCACATTGAAACTTTAATTTTAACCTTCTTCTTCCGTTACATGAAGGAGTTGATTGAAAATGGTCATATCTATATTGCAACACCTCCTTTATATTTAGTTAAAAAAGGCGCTAAAAAACAATATGCTTGGAACGATGAAGAACGAGCTGAGATTATGGGACAATATGGTGATGGTGCAAAAATTCAACGTTATAAAGGTCTTGGTGAGATGAATGCTGAACAACTTTGGGATACAACGATGAATCCTGAGTTTAGAACATTACGTCAAATTCATATTGAAAATGGGGTAGAAGCAGATCGAGTGTTCTCTATGCTAATGGGAGATGAGGTACCACCTCGTAGAGAGTTTATTGAAAAGAACGCTATTTATGCTAATATTGATGCGTAATCATAATCAAAAAAAAACGCATAGTTAATATGCGTTTTTTTTTTCTTAAAAGTCAAAGCCTAAAGAGAACTGCCATACTCTATTTTTTGGACTTCCCTCGTCATAAATATCACCTAAGCCTAAGTGATATCTTACCCCAAAACTCATTCCTGATTCCGTTTTAAAGCCACCTCCAAAATTCACACCCCAATCAAAATTATTTGGTTCAAACTCTCGTTCGGTGTCAAAAAGATTAAAATTACTATCAAATTCTTCTTTATGGGAAACAGCAAACCCAATTTGTGGACCTGCTTCTAAAAAGAAATTGTTTGAAGGATAAACTTTTAGTACTAAAGGTAGAATGATATAATTCAATTTCTGAGTGAAGGTGCCACTGTCATCTTTTACTTCATAGCCTTGTTGAGAATACAATAATTCTACCTGAAGCGCTATATTTTTAGTCGCAAAAGATTCGCCATAAAAACCAACATGGAAACCATGGCGCTGACCTGTTTCACTATCTTCATCAAAACTTACAGCGGCTAAATTGTAACCAAATTTTAAACCTGCATTAGATTTATTTTTATCGGTATCTGTACCTTGTGCATTAATACTACCTACAATACATAATAATGTGAATATTGTTATAAGTGTTATTTTCATTGTGTTGTTTTTTTAAATTAATTAGAATATTTATTTACCACCATTGGCGATCAAATCGTTAATGCATGCGTTATCCAATGCTGGCGCTGAGGTCATATTTGCCATAGCATCGAGACCATTTGAAGATTCAGTAGCCCAAAACATTAGGCAATTTTCATCATTACAGTGTTTAGGATGTTCTAAGTCTTCATGATCAACTTCCATGGGTGATCCTAAATTTGTGAGTCCAAGAATATGGCCAAACTCATGCGTTATAATGGTGGTTTCTAAAACCGACCGGTTGGGTTGAAAAGGACTATTACTTAGATTTTGAATAGTTTCTTCATAAATAACAAAGGACGTATTCCAATATGCTGTACCTAATACACTGCTACTATCAGTATTTGTCGCTGCTTCTCCATCTGCAAAAAATACCCAAAGGGTCAATTTATTTTCTGAGTTGTAATTTTGACGCTGTTGAATCTCAATATCTGCAATGTCTTGAATGGTGTAATTTTCAAGGCCTGGTGAAATAATCCCTCTCTTTTCAACCGTAATACCATTCGGTTTATAGGTTCTGTTTTCAATAAAAGAAACAAAATTACTGATGGAGGTTGCATTAGGCTCAAAACCGTCTACATATACAAGTTCTATAACCAAACTAGTGAATTTGCTGTCTGATAAAAAATCATTCGCAGAATTGCCAACGCTTTGTCTGTTGAGGTTTATATTAATGTCTAGATTTTCAGAATTAATAGTGGATTCATCGGTAGAACAACTTGTGGTCACTGTTAATATTAAAAGAACAAATAGGTGTTTATAATTTTTCATCTTTTTTAATTTTAAAAGCATCTACTATGGCAGTAGCTGCTTTGCCATAACATGTACGTTACTATTGCTAAGCTGGTTTTATATTTGGGTTAAAACCAAAGTAACTGCAGCATTAGTTGTACTGCGCAGGGAGATGGTACTTTCAGAATAACTTGTAACTTCCCATGTATTATTTAGGAGTTCAAAGTTGGCATTTTGAGAAAACGTTAATGATAAGAAAATATCAAGTTCAGAGGCTACTTCGTAAGTACCATTGACATCTGAAATAGCTGCGTTAACTGTATTCTCTGCTGTTATTGTTAAATCATTGCCAAAGTTTAAGGTAAATTCACTGAAGTCATTTGCAGTGTCAATACCTGCTGTAACAAAAGTATCTATTGTAAATAAACCTGAAACTAAAATGTCTTCTAAGGCTTCAGCATCTTCTTCGGCATCCTCCATGTCGTCATACATAGTTAAACATTCATTAATATAACTTTGCAAATCGGCATCACTAGTTATTTCTGCAGCAGTGTTGCTATTTAAGGTTGCGGTTATCGGATAGTTCACAGCAAAGAATGCGGTGTCATCAAAGTTATTTATGTAGGCATATAACTGTTGCTCAGACTCGATAACCACGCTTCCTGTTTGTTCTACATTAACATCATAGGTTAAAATGGTTATTGGGAAATCTATATTTAAACAATTGATAGCATTCTCAGCCTCATTTTCAGCATTTTCACAAGCTTCTATTAAAGCATCAAACTCTGATTGATTAGCAACTAACACTTCTGTGTAATTACTTAGTTTAGCAGTTAATGGGAATTGAAACTGAACGGAATCATCATCGTCTGTAAATTCTCCGATGATATCTAATACTAAGCTGTAATCTGAAGAGGTAACCAGTGTTACTTGTGTATTGTTTATTGTTGCAGTTACTGGTAATAAAACGGAAGAACAGGACATTCCATCTAAAAAGTCGTCAAAGCTACCATCGTACATTGCAGAACGTTCTAAATTACTAGCTGTGGTAGAATTGGCAGAATTAGTGTTTGGGTTATCCCCATTTTCGTTATCAATTTCATCTTGACATGATGTAACTACCAATACGGACATAAATAATAATGCGGTTAAGAATTTTGAATTTTTCATACTATTGATTTTTGGGTTAAATATTATTGTAAAATTAAATAGCGTGTTTTACGCTTTCTATAATTAAGACGCTTTAACTCTTCTTTACCCTATGGTTTTTTTTTATAATTTTTTTTAATGCACTGACAATCAAGGATTAAAAATTTGTTTTTTTTTATTCTTATTTTTGCATTTATATCTTTGTAATTCTGTTTTATGAGTAAGCCCAAGTCTCAACTCTGTGAAGAAAAGCACTTCAATTCTTTTTATTTAGATCATATTCGTGCTGTGACTAATTTTGCCTACTATAAGTGTGGTGATCAGTCACAGTCTTTAGATTTGGTGCAAGATGCTTTTGCTAAAATTTGGGAAAATTGTTCTCAAATAGATTTTAATAAAGCAAAAAGTTATTTATTTACAACGGTTAATAATTTATTTTTAAATGTGGTGAGGCATCAAAAAGTGGTGTTCACTTACGCTAAGGAATCCCCGTATTTAGACCAAACAAATTTAAGTCCAGAATATCTTTTAGAAGAGGAAGAGTTTAAAATAAAACTTCATACGGTTATTGCAGCGTTGAGTGTTGAGCAGCGTGAAGTCTTTTTATTAAATAGAATGGAAGATAAAAAGTACAGAGAGATTGCTGACTTATTAAATATTTCTCAAAAAACAGTTGAGAAACGAATGTCAGGCGCACTTAAGGCTATAAGAGAAAAGATTAAAGGCGTAAATATTTAATTAATTTTAATTATTACGTAGGGTAAATAGTAATTGACGTGTCTTACTTTTGAAGAGCTTAAAACAATGAATAGAGAAAATGACATTTTAAAATGGTTTAACGGTGAGATCACTACCGAAGCGTTAAAGAATCGTTATCCTAATGAAGATTTTTCTACGTTAGAGAAATCACAGTTTTATTCAAAACAGTTTGAGTTGCCTCAAATTGATGCGCAAAAAGCTTTAGAAGATTTTAAGACAAGAAAACTTAAAAAGAAGACGACTAAAGTCGTGCCTCTAAATTTTAAATCGTTCTTAAAGATTGCTGCGATTTTAATTGTAATGTTAGGGTCTTCATATGTCTTGTTTTTTAATAATCCCACATCATATTCAACCAAAATTGCGCAAATCGAACGGTTTAATTTACCTGATAATTCGGAAGTTATATTAAATTCAAAATCTCAGTTGAGTTTTAATAGAAAAGATTGGAAAAAAAATAGAACTTTAGATTTACAGGGAGAAGCTTTTTTCAAAGTTACTAAAGGTGAAAAATTCACCGTACAAACTGGTGTAGGTACAGTTCAAGTTTTAGGAACGCAGTTTAATGTAAAAGAACGCCAAGATTATTTTGAAGTTAAATGTTACGAAGGTTCTGTTAGTGTTACCTACGCCAGCGAAAAGACGATATTAACACCAGGAAAAACATTAAGAATTGTAAAAGGAGAACAAGTTATAGTTAAGGAATTTAATTATAAAAACCCTGCTTGGTTAGTCCAAGAGTCGAGTTTTGATAACGTACCACTTTGGCAAGTGATAGATGAATTAGAAATTCATTACGATATCACAATTTCAACAAAAGCCATAAATACATCGATTTTATTCTCTGGTACTTTTACACATACGGATAAAAATATTGCCTTAAAATCGGTTACAATTCCATTAAAACTGAGTTATATTATAGATGGAAATAATGTTGAATTCTATAATTATGATTCACACTAAACAGATTTATTTTATTTATTTCTTATTCTTAGGTTTTACGGTAATCGCACAAACTAAAGAAGAATTGGTATTAGTAAATCTCATTGTAGAGTTAGAAGTAAAATTCGACGTTAAATTTTCGTATAATTTAGATGAGGTGAATTCGGTTTTGGTGGTCAGGCCAAATGAAGACGCATCTTTAGAATCCATTATTTCAGATTTAAACGAAACGACCTTATTAAACTTCAAGTTTCTAACAGCACGTTACATTACAATATCTACTATTGAAAAAACCATATCAATTTGTGGTGTTTTAAAAACCGAAGCGTCTGAGTCCTTATATGGGGCATCTGTATACGTTTCAGGTGCTTCAAAAGGTGTAGTTACAGATGAAAACGGGAACTTTATATTACATAATATTGATATCAGCCACAACATCACGATGTCATTTTTAGGCTTCGAGACTAAAATTATACAAGCGTTAAAATTAAGAGGGAATGAAGATTGTGCAACGGTTATATTGAAATCGAAAAGCGAAGCACTAAATGAAATTGTAATTTCAAAGTTTTTAACCACAGGTTTACAACAGCGTAGGGATGGAAGTACCCAATTAAATACGGATAAATTTGGAATCCTTCCTGGACTTACAGAACCCGATGTGCTTCAGTCTATACAGGCTTTGCCAGGTGTAGAAAGCATAAATGAAAGTATTGCTAATATTAATGTTCGCGGTGGTACTAACGATCAAAACTTAATGCTTTGGGATGGTATAAAAATGTATCATTCTGGGCACTTTTTTGGACTTATTTCTGCTTATAATCCCTATTTAACGTCTAAAGTTATAGTGACCAAAAATGGGACCTCAAGTGCCTATAGTGATGGTGTTTCAAGTACAATTAATATGTTTACAAAAGATAAAGTGAATCAAGAGTTTTCTGGTGGCTTTGGCGCGAATTTACTTCATACAGATGCTTTCTTAGAAGTTCCAATTCGTAAAAAAAAAATGGCGCTACACGTGTCAGGTAGACGCTCTTTTACAGATGTTTTTAATTCGCCGACCTATGCTAATTATTTTGAACGGAGCTTTCAAGATACTGAGCTTACAACAACAAGTGCTGATATTAGCGAGGTAGCGACAGATTCTGAGTTTTATTTTTATGATTATTCTGCAAAATTATTATTTGATTTAAATGAAAAACATAAGTTTAGAGCACATGTAATAGGTATTAGTAATAACTTAGATTATGAAGAGGAATTCACTAATACAGCCAACCAAAGTGAATCTAAAACTAGTAATTTAAAACAAGAAAATTTAGGTTTTGGTGGGTATTGGGAAGCTAAATGGAATTCGCGCTTTGAAACCCATTTAAGTTCATATTATTCTAAGTATAACGTGGATGCTGTAGATTATCGTGTGGAAACAAATCAACAATTAACCCAAGCCAATGAAGTGCTTGAAACAGGATTGAAATTGAATACAAATTATAAGATTCACAACAACTTGAATTTTCTAAATGGGTATCAATTTACTGAAGTTGGGATTTTAAATGGCACAACGGTTAATAATCCTGATTACAGCAAAACTAAAAAAGAAGTCTTATTAAATCATGCCTTTTACAGTGAAATAGAGTTGAAGACTAAATCACTCTTTCTAAGAGGCGGTGTACGTCTTAATTATTTTCAGAAGTTTAATAAATTAATCATAGAACCACGGCTGAATTTTAGATATCAATTAGTAAGGGATTTAGCGGTTAAACTACAAGGAGAATTTAAAAACCAATCCGCAACTCAAATTATAGATTTTCAAGATGATTTTTTAGGCGTAGAAAATAGACGTTGGATTTTAGCTAATGAACAAACCATTCCTATCTCTGAAAGTAAACAGGGATCGTTCGGATTTCAGTATCAAAAAAATAATTTTGTAGTTGATATTGAAGCATTTTATAAAACCGTGGAAGGAATAACCGCATTTAATCAAGGGTTTTATAATAATTTTCAATTTATAAATGCCATAGGGAACTATACTGTTAAAGGTCTTGAGTTTTTAATTAATAAAACAGCGGATTCATACAGTACTTGGGCAAGTTATACCTACAGCACCAATGATTATGAGTTTGAAAGCTTAACACCATCTGTATTTCCTAACAATGCAGACCTTAGGCACTCGGTATCACTAGCTTTTAACTACGATGTACTTCAAAATTTAAAAGCTTCTATTGGTGGGGTTTGGAGATCTGGACAACCTTTTACAAAACCTTTAGCAGGGAACGAAACTGTACAAAATGGTAATAGCACTTTTGTAAATTATGATACACCTAATAATGAAAATTTAGAGGATTTTAGGCGTTTAGATGCGTCATTAAATTATACCTTCAAGCTAAATGGCAATATGAAATCCTCAATAAAAGTTGGCGTTATAAATCTATTAGACAGAAAGAATATCATTTCTAGTTATTATAAAGTTGATCCAAATGATGCAAATAATTCCATTCAAGTTAAAAATAAATCTTTGGGTTTGACCCCTAATATTAGTTTTAGATGTAATTTTTAAAAACTATGATAAATTTAAATAAATATAACAGTGATATAAGCACTTTTAATACATAATCTCATGAAGAAAATAGTTCTTTTTATTCTAATTATAATAACAACAATATCGGCTACAGGACAAAACGATATCGATGTGTTTTTGGCAGCTGGTATAGATGATGCGCAACGCTTTGCTAAGGATTATTTAGCTCCAGGATCTAATGGATTAATGCATAGTATGAATGCCAATTGGTTTAGTTCGGCAGAAGTGAAACCTTTAGGTGGGTTTGAAATTTCAGTCGTTGCGAATGCTGCTTTAGTAAATGAAAATCATAAAGTATTCAATTTAAATACTGCTAACTATAACAATGTTCAGTTTGTTGAAGGCTCAAGTTCTCAATTGGTATCTTCGGTTTTAGGAGAGAATAATCCAGCTATTTTTGTACAAGTCGAATATGATGATCCAATATTTGGGACCCAAACTACTGAATTTGAGCTTCCTGAAGGAATTGGTTCTAGTAATGCAAATATATTGCCGACTGCTTTTGTACAAGGTGCAGTAGGGCTGAGCAAAGGTATTGAGTTAAAAGCGCGATTTGTACCTAAATTAGAAACCGATGATGTCACTTTAAGTATGTATGGAGCCGGTTTGCAATTAGAGGTAACGGATTGGCTTCCGGCAAGCAAGGTTTGGCCAGTAGCTTTATCGGTATTAGTTGCTTATAACCATGTAGATGCGTCATATAATCTTACAGAGTCTTCTGGAATAGAAGGTGAAAATCAACGACTTGAAAATGACACCAATACATGGTTGTTTCAATTGATAGCTTCTACGAAATTACCAATAGTTAATTTTTATGGTGGTCTAGGTTTAATTAATGGCACCTCTGATTCAGACCTTTTAGGAAATTATAGAGTTACGAACGGCCTTCTAACAACTCAAACCATTGTAGATCCGTTTTCAGTATCAAGTAATATATCTTCGGTTAGAGGAACTTTAGGAGCAAAATTAAAACTAGGTTTTTTTAGATTGAATGCCGAATATCATTTGTCAGAATTTGATGCTTTCTCTGTAGGAATCAATTTTGGTTTTAGATAATAGAATTTTAGTGAAAAATTAATAGAAAACCAGAAGATTTCCCCTTGTGCTTTCTTCATTAAAAGTATTTTTATTTGTAAATTTACAGTGAATTTTAATACTTATTTTTTACATTAATAAAATATAACAAACATGAAAGTAACAGTAGTTGGTGCAGGTGCCGTTGGAGCAAGTTGTGCAGAGTATATTGCAATTAAGAATTTTGCTTCTGAAGTTGTAATACTAGATATTAAAGAAGGTTACGCAGAAGGAAAAGCAATGGACTTAATGCAGTGTGCATCCTTAAATGGTTTTGATACTAAAATCACAGGAAGTACAAACGATTATTCAAAAACAGCAAATAGTGATATTTGTGTGATTACTTCTGGTATTCCTCGTAAGCCAGGAATGACTCGTGAAGAATTAATAGGTATTAACGCAGGTATTGTAAAAACAGTATCATCGAGCTTAGTAGAGCATTCTCCAAATACAATTATTATTGTGGTGAGTAATCCTATGGATACCATGACATATTTGGTACATAAAACTACAGGTTTACCAAAACACAGAATTATTGGAATGGGTGGGGCTTTAGATTCTGCACGTTTTAAATACAGATTAGCTGAAGCTTTAGAAGCTCCAATTAGTGATGTAGATGGTATGGTAATCGGAGGTCATAGCGATAAAGGTATGGTACCGTTAACATCACATGCTACTAGAAATAGTATTAAAGTGTCTGAATTTTTATCAGAAGAGCGATTAACACAAGTTGCAGAAGATACTAAAGTAGGTGGTGCAACATTAACAGGCTTATTAGGAACTTCTGCTTGGTATGCACCAGGTGCTGCCGTAAGTGGATTAGTTCAAGCTATTGCTTGTGATCAAAAGAAAATTTATCCTTGTTCTACCTTATTAGATGGGGAATATGGCTTAAGTGATTTATGTATAGGTGTGCCAGTTGTTTTAGGTAGAAACGGTATTGAGAAAATTGTGGATGTATCATTGAGTGATGCAGAAAAAGAACACATGAAAGCTAGTGCTGAAGGTGTTAAGAAAACTAATGGATTATTAGAACTATAGTTTATAATAATTCATACAATTTATAAAAACCTTGCTGACATATTTTGTTGGTAAGGTTTTTGTTTACTAATGCTATAAAAATAAAATGATGAGAAAAATATTAATATTGAGTTTATCGGTAATGCTAAGTTTTATTGCTACGGCTCAAGAGGAAATTACAGAAGGAGTTTTAATTGCTAAACAAACTATGAGTAGCGACAACGAGCAGATGAATGCGCAACTAAAAGCGATGGGAGACTCACAAGCTATTACCTATTTTAAAGGAGATAAATCACGTAGCGAAACAAGTAATCCAATGTCTGGAGATATGGTTATTGTTGTTGATGGAGCAGAAAAGCAAATGTTAATGCTATTTGATCAACCAGGAGTTGGTAAGAAATATATGTTGCAATCGTTTGTGCCAAGTGAAGAAGACTTAAAAAGTGTAACTGTAGAGAAAGGAGACGAAACAAAAACCGTAATGGGTTATGAGTGCCAGCAGTATTTCGTGAAAATGAAACAAAACGGTCAAGATGTAGAAATGCAAATGTTCACCACAGATAAGATCTCTGCTTTTAGCCATAATACGACCGCAATGGGAGGTGAAGTTGAAGGTTATCCACTTTATTTTGTGATGACTCTAAATCAAATGGGATCAAATATCATAGTGACTTCAGAAATAACTGAAATTAAACAAGAATCTGTTTCAGATGATAAATTAAGCTTAACTCCACCTGAAGGTTTTTCAAAAATGGAAGGCATGTAAAGGCATACGTTATTAAGATATAATTTAAGATAAGACTGTAGAAATACAGTCTTTATTTTTTGCCTATATTTGGCGCATGAAAACCAAATTGCATTTTGGACTGTTAATTATACTCTTAGCGTTTTTAGGAACGTATTTAGAGCAATATACGCAACCCAATCAACAGATTGTAATTCAGTTTTCGGATACTGAAATTTCTCCAGAAGATACGGAAAATGCTATTGAAGTCATTCAAAATAAACTGCAAAGCATTGGTGTTACACATATTCAAATAGGTCAACGTAACGAAGGACAGCTTAGAATCGTTTATCATAGTACTACAGACGTAGGTTATATTCAAAAAGCGCTTTTTAATGTTGAAGATTTAAATATAGCCTACAATTCAACTCAAAATCAATCCGATAAATTCCCTACGAACAAAGATTTTAAGGATTACGAACTTAATATCTCAGAGATTAAGACTAGTAATACGATTAATTGGGATTTTGAACGGACTCAAGTTGTAGAGATTCACAACAAAACAGATCGTTTTTTATACTCAAAAACTAATAGTTCTGGGCATCATTATCATAATATTGAACATCATTTTACAAGTAAAGTTGCTGTTTTTATTAATAATAGTGAGACCATAGTAATCGATGCTATTTCTTATATCATTCCTGAAGTGAGAGCCGGTCCAATAGCATAAATGGAATTATATAATCTAAAATAAATTCCACTTCACATCGTATAGCTTTTATCAATCAAAAGGCTAAATATCAATTTATAAAAAAACATTGTCGGATTATAGTGTAAACTCTATATTTGCGCGTTCAAAAAATTCGACATAAAACAAAAATTACAATGCAAAACAAAGGATTAGTTAAGCTTTTTGCGCTCTTATTTGGTTTAGTAAGTATTTATCAATTATCATTTACTTTCAAAGCAGGTCAAATAGAAGATGACGCAGCAGCAGCAGCAATTGCAAAATATGCTGATACACAAGAGGATTACCAAACGAAAAGAAATATTGCAGAAGCACGTTATTTAGATTCGTTGAAAACCTCAAAAATTAAAGTAGGTGATGACTTTGAGCCTATTGAAGTTTACAACTTAGGTGTGGCGCAATACACTTATGCAGACGTTGAGAATAATGCCATGAACCTTGGTTTAGACCTTAAAGGTGGTATTAATGTTATTCTTCAGATTTCAGTAAGAGACATCTTAAAAGGGTTAGCAAATAATAGTAAAGACCCTATATTTAATAAGGCTTTAGATGATGCTGAAGAATTACAAAAGAATTCACAAGATTCATATTTAGAATCGTTCTTCACGGCATTTGATGCAATTAAGGGAGATACAAAATTAGCATCTCCTGATATTTTTGCCAATCGTACGTTGAGCGACGAGATTAAATTTAACATGTCTGATGACGAAGTTAAAGGTATTATTGAAACAAAAATTGATGAATCTATCGTATCTGCTTTCGAAGTATTACGTAAACGTATCGATAAATTTGGTGTGACATCACCAAATATTCAACGTTTAGGAAATTCTGGTCGTATTCTTCTTGAATTACCAGGAGCAAAAGATATTGAGCGTGTAACGGATTTAGTTACTAAAACAGCACAGTTACAATTTTGGGAAACCTATAAAACTCAAGACGTTTTACCTTATTTAATGGAAGTTAACCAAAACTTGATTGAAGAAAATAAGGCTAATAAAGAAGAGGATGAGGTTGCAGATGTAAATGAAGATCAAGAAGATGATACTGCTGATGCCATTGATGAACTTACAGGTCAGATAGAAACAGATTCTACAAATGTTGCCGACATCAACCCATTAGGGATTCAAGGTTACGGAAATGGTGGTTCTGTAGTTGGTATGTTCTTAGCGAAGGACAAAGAGAAAGTGATGGCGCATTTAAATGCACCAAAGAACAGAGCGGCTTTACCAGCAGAAATGCGCTACGTAAGATTTGTTTGGGGATTACAAAATGAAGAGTCTGAGTTTTCAGAACTTTATGCTATAAAAGGTAATAGAGATGGTGAGCCAGAATTAAGTGGTGCTGTAATTACAGATGCAACTCAAGATTATGACCAAGTTAGCAGACCAGCTGTAAGTATGCAGATGAATGCTAAAGGTGCTAAGACTTGGGAGGAAATGACTAAAAAAGCATACGAAACACAAGGTTATATTGCTATTGTATTAGATAATACTGTATATTCTGCACCAAGTGTTTCAACAGGAGCCATTGCAGGTGGTAGATCTCAGATTTCAGGTTCATTTACTTTAGCTGAGGCAGTCGATTTAGCAAACGTTTTAAGAGCTGGTAAATTACCTGCATCCGCAGAAATTATTCAATCAGATATAGTTGGACCATCATTAGGACAAGAGGCTATTGATAGTGGTATGAAATCATTCATTATCGCATTAGCGTTCGTATTACTTTGGATGATCTTTTATTATGGTAAAGCTGGTGGTGCAGCAGATATCGCTTTGTTGTTAAACATCTTATTAATTTTTGGTGTATTAGCAAGTTTAGGTGCTGTTTTAACTTTGCCTGGTATTGCAGGTATTGTATTAACGATTGGTATGTCGGTCGATGCGAACGTCCTTATCTTTGAGAGGATTAAAGAGGAGCTTGCTAAAGGCAAATCTCAAAAAGAAGCAATTAAAGATGGTTTTTCTAATGCATTATCTTCAATTTTAGATGCAAACATTACAACCGGTTTAACCGCTTTAATTTTATTCGTATTTGGAACAGGACCAATTAAAGGTTTCGCAACGACGTTAATCATTGGTATTTTAACATCATTATTTACTGCGATTTTCATTACACGTTTATTAGTAGATTGGTATGTAAACAAAGGCGGTAAATTAGTATTCTCTACTGGTTTAACTAAAAATCTATTTACGAATTTAAATATCGACTTCTTAAGAAAACGTAAGTTCGCTTATGCTTTTTCAGGATTAATGATTTTAGCAAGTTTAGGTTCACTTTTCACTATAGGATTAGATCAAGGTATTGACTTTGTTGGAGGACGAACATACCAAGTGCGTTTTGATCAGGATATGAGTGTTGAGGAAGTGAAGAATGATCTTCACGCGGTATTTGAGAGTGCAGAAGTTAAAACTATTGGTGGACCAAATCAATTGAAAATTTCAACGAAGTACAAGGTAGAAGATAGCTCAACAGAGGTTGATGATGAAGTAGAATCGATGTTATTTACAACACTTCAAAAATACTTTCCAGAAGGGATGACCTACGAAGAGTTTTTAGATGGTTCTGGTGACAAGAAAATTGGTAAAATGCTATCGAGTAAAGTAAGTCCAACAATTGCAGATGATATTAAAAAATCATCTATTTGGGCAATTTTAGGGTCTTTAGTGGTTGTGTTCTTATATATATTATTACGATTTAAGAAATGGCAATTCTCTCTTGGAGCTGTAGCTGCTGTTTTCCACGATGTATTAATCGTATTAGGAATCTATTCATTAACATGGAGAATTATGCCATTTAGTATGGAGATTGACCAAACATTTATTGCGGCAATCTTAACTGTTATTGGTTACTCACTGAATGATACCGTTGTTGTATTTGATAGAATTAGAGAATTCTTTAATGATAATTTAGGTTGGAAGTTTGATACGACAATTAACAAATCTATAAACAGTACTGTTAGTAGAACATTAAATACGTCGTTAACAACCTTAGTTGTATTATTGGCAATGTTCTTATTCGGTGCAGATTCACTTAAAGATTTATTATTTGCATTAATTGTAGGTGTTATAGTAGGTACATACTCTTCAGTATTTATCGCGACACCAATAATGTACGATACGGCTAAAAAAGGTGGTGCTACTGAAGCGCTTAAGAATAAAGTAAAAGAAGTTGAAGAAGAAGCCTAAGCTTTAAATTATAATTAGAATGATACACTAAGTGTCGTCGAAGTGTTGATTTAAATATCTAAAAATGCCTTTCTTAATTGAAAGGCATTTTTTTTTTAGAATTTTTTACGCAACTTTTTTACACTTTATGTATCTTTAAAATATAAGATGTAACTTCAGCTTTTATAAAAACCTATCATCATGAAAAAATTACTACTCTTATTTTTTACAGTATTATCTTATTTCGGCTTTGCGCAAGATATACTAATGCAAAATGGAACATTTACTGCATGTTCAGGTACTTTTTATGATGCAGGTGGTGAGTTTTCAAATTATACTAGTGATGAGAATTATATAATTACAATATGTCCCGAAGAATCTGGCCAGCGAACACGATTAGATTTTCAAGAGTTCTCAACTCAGCTTGATATGGATATCCTGAAAATTTATGATGGAGACACTACATCTGCTGAGTTAATTGATGCCTATTCTGGATCTTCTTTACCAGGATTAATTGTAGCATCGTTTGATAATCCAACAGGTTGTTTAACACTAGAATTTACATCAAACGACACCGGCAATACTACAGGTTGGGCAGCCGCCATATCTTGTACAACACCGTGTCAAAATATTACAGCGCAATTAGATTCAACGTTACCTGCAGCCACTAGTGAGGGGATAATAGAGGTTTGCGTTGGTAATACGATTAACCTAAATGGTAGCGGAATTTTTGAGGTTGATGGGACAGGGGCTAATTATACATGGGATTTGGGAGATGGAAGTTTTGCTTTTGGTCAATCAGCTAGTGTGACTTATGATATGCCTGGTGTGTATTTAGTAAACTTAGATATCAGAGATACTAATATAGATAACATAGTACAAGGTTGCCCCAATACAAATAGTATAAATTTAGTAATACGCGTTTCTGGAGAGCCTGATTTTTTAGATACGCAAGCGACAGATAGCACCTTGTGCTTTGGTGAATCAACAGTTTTAGAAGGTGTTGTAAATCCATTAACCTTAGTTTATAATTGTCCTCCACCTGAAAGCGAAGTCACTTTTTTACCTGATGGTACTGGTACAGCTTATAGTACATCTATAAATGTCACATGCTTTGATCCTACTCAAATTTTAACTGATATTAGTCAGATTGAAAGCATTTGTTTAAATATGGAACATTCGTATTTAGGGGATTTAGATATTGAAATTGTATCGCCTAATGGTCAAGTAGTAAGGTTACATGATCAAGGCGGTGGTTCTGCTAATTTAGGTATTCCGTGGGCCACAGGCACTGTGGATGGTAATAGTCTTGATGTGACGCCAGGGACTGGGTTTGATTATTGTTTTGTGCCTAATGGTGGATTTCCAACAATGGTTGATGGTTTGCAAACAGGAGGTGTTTTTCCTACAGGTGATGGTCCAAATACGTATGTAGATAATTTTGTGCCAGAAGGGAATTATAGTTCTGTAAATCCTTTAGACGGGCTATTAGGTTCCCCATTAAATGGGAATTGGACAATTACTATTTTTGATAATTTAGCTGCAGATAATGGGTATATATTTTCTTGGGAACTAAATTTTGATCCTAATTTACAATTACAAGATTTTGATTTTGTTCCAACTATGGTATCACAATCTTGGGATTCGGACTCAAGTATTACTGAGGTTAATGGCAACACAATTACAGTATCGCCAGAATCTGCAGGTGAGTTTTGTTACACATTTAGAACAGTAGATGTTTTTGGATGTGAATATACCAAGGAAGTGTGTGTTACTGTAGCCGAAGAGGGTGCACCTCCAGTTACGTATTATGAAGACTTAGATGGTGATGGTTATGGAGATCCTAATAGTACTATTGAAGATTGTTCTAGTACTCCTCCTTTAGGATATGCTGCAAATGGTTTAGACTGTAACGATACTGATGGATTAATTAATCCTGATGCAGAAGATTCTGTAGGCAATGCGATTGATGAAAACTGTGATGGAGTTGATGGCGACACGTTAGGCTTAGAGGATTTTAGCTTAGAAGATATCAAAGTAGCATCTAATCTATTTAATGACTACTTCGTTATAAATGTGCCACCCATTTTAGCAGAAAGTCAATTGAATATTACTATTTATGACTTAAATGGTCGTAGGGTTTACCATAATAAGCATTCAGTTAGCAATAATCAAATCACAATTAGAAATCTAGATGAATTAGGGCAATCGACCTATTTATTAGAGATTTCTAATGAGCAATTTGGGCTAAACGTGATAAAAAAAATAGTGAAGTTATAGAGTCATAGATAACAAAAACACCTTTCTTTATTGAGAGCTGTTTTTCTCAATCCATTCTTGTGTCATTTTCCATAGAGTTTCTTTAAACTGACTTCTAAAGAACCCAAAATGTCCAACATTGGTTATGTTTAAGTCTTCAGGAATGATATGTTGTCTGTTCACTTTAGCATTAGTAAATTGTTCGGCTAACCAATCTACTGAACGTTTTGAAGCATATTCATCATTAGGAAAACTTAAGACTAATACATGTTTATTAAATTTTTTGAACTGAAGATCTTCAAAATTAAATTCACTTAATATGTAGTCTTTATGCTTTCCCCAAAGTCTCTATTGATACACCATATGTTTCGGAAGATTTTCAAATAGCTTAATTTTTTTAACGGGAAAATATCCAAATAGGGGTGTAAGAGAAGGAATCAGTACATACCAAAACGCGAACATTTTAAAACGGTCATAGCCTTTCCAAAATTTCCAATAGCCACTTTGGGATGCCACAGTGATTATGGCATCTATGTTAGCCATATGTTTATTGAAGGCTAAAATTTGTCCACCAATACTATGAGTAATAACGATTAATTTATGATTTGGATTTTTAACCTTAGCATAACTAATGACTGCAGTTTGGTCATTTTCTCCCCAATCTTTAAGATTAATTGTATTTTGTTTTAAGTGAGTGGTATTTGGATTTGATTGACCAATACCAGAATAATCACAGGTGTAAACCGTGTAACCTAATTCTGAAAAATGGCTAGCAAACTTAAAATAGAAATGTTGCAATACTCCTGTTGCCGAAGAAATAATAATGCTTTTATTATTTGAGGATTTCGGTTTAAAAACAGAAAGACCTAAGCGATGACCTAAAGGAGTTGTAATATCTAAACCTATTGGTTTAGTCATTAGTCGCTGTAAAACTTATTTTATCTCCAATAGACAATTGCCACGCATCTGAGAGTCCTCCATTAATTTCTAAAACATATTTTGCAGGAGCTTCAGAAGGAAGCGACGTTTCGTCCATGGGTTTTGCGTTCTTCTGAAAACTAACAATGGATAAATCGTCATCTATATAAATAATATCTAAAGGAATTTTTGTGTTTTTCATATAGAAACTACGCATTTGCACATTAGGAAATATAAATAACATGCCATGATTGGTTTCAAGCTTTGTTCTATACATTAACCCAGTTTGGGTAGTGTATTCATCATCAGCAATCTCAATATCGATTGTTTTTATAATAGAATCCGAATCTGTTTTTTTTAGTGTAAGTGTGCCTTCTTTCTTAAAATTAACTACAACTTTATCTTCGGTAATGGTTTTCTTTTCTTCTTTACAAGATGAAAGTAATACAAGTCCAAAAATAATCACTACAAATTTTAAAATCAGTGGAATTCGCATTAGCTTAATTTTGTTTTAGGTTTATAAATAAACATGAAGTAAAGTCCTATAATTATAAAAGGAATACTTAACCATTGTCCAGTATTTAAAACCCAATCGGCACGTTCAATATTTTGAGCTTCCTTTACAAATTCCACAAAGAATCTTACCGTCCAAAGTAATACAAGGAAAAGTCCGAATAAGAAGCCTTGTTGTTCCGATTTTTTTGTTTTCCAATAAAAATAAAAGAGGATGAAGAACACAAAGACATAGCAGAAGGCTTCATATAATTGTGCAGGATGTCTTGGTGCGGTTTCACCTAATTGTTTAAATACAACGCCATAATCACTACCAGTGTATTTTCCTATAATTTCAGAATTAATAAAATTACCGATTCTTACAAATACAGCTCCTAATGCTACAGGAATCACAACACGATCTAAAATCCAAAGTACCGTTTTGTGCAATACTTTTTTATTATAGATGTACATAGAAATAATCATGGCAATAGCTGCACCGTGACTCGCCAAGCCCTGAAAGCCTGTAAATTCAAATCCGCCAGCAAACTTAAAAGGTAAAAAGATGCTGAAAAAATCTTCGGTAATTAATTCGGGTTGGTAAAAAATGACATGGCCCAATCTGGCGCCTAGCATAATTCCTAAAACAGAATAGATGAATAACGAATCTAAGGCTTCATCAGTTAAACCTTCCTTTTTGTAGATACGCTTAGTGATGTAAAAGCCTAAAATAAAGGCAATAATCCACATCATACTGTAAAAATGAAGTTTAAAAAATCCTAAATCAATAAACTTAATAGGATCCCAATCCATCTGTAATAAAAACATAATTATTTTATTTATGTGGTAAAGATAATATTTTGAAGGTGATAGAAAATGAGATTAACGTAAAATTAGTCTTCTTTTGATGAAACCGCATTAAATCTGTTACTTCGTCCAAGGC